>CANGDR010000004.1 GCA_947452765.1 Actinomycetota bacterium
CCTTCGACTACTGGAACTAGCGATAGCTTTCCACGCGGATCAATTTCGGCGATTTCAACGTGAACTTTGTCGCCAATCTTTAAGACGTCTTCCACATTTTCAACGCGCTTTCCACCGGAAAGTTTACGAAGTTGACTAATGTGAAGTAATCCATCCTTACCTGGTGACAGCGAAACGAAAGCACCGAAGTTTGTTGTCTTAACAACAGTTCCCATGTAACGCTCGCCAATCTCAGGCATGGTTGGATTTGCAATTGCATTGACCTGTGCTCGAGCAGCTTCTGCAGCTTCGCCATTGGTAGCACCAATGTAAACCGTGCCATCGTCAGCAATCGAGATATCCGCACCAGTTTCTTCTTGAATCTGGTTGATGATCTTGCCCTTTGGACCGATTACTTCACCAATCTTGTCGACTGGAATGTTAACCGTGATGATGCGAGGCGCAAATGGCGACATGTCATCAGGAGCATCAATTGCTTCAAGCATCACCTCAAGAATCGCTAGACGTGCTTCGCGAGCCTGTGTCAGTGCACCAGCAAGAACTGATGCTGGAATGCCATCCAGTTTGGTATCAAGTTGAAGTGCAGTAACGAAGTCTTTAGTTCCTGCAACCTTGAAGTCCATGTCTCCAAAGGCATCTTCAGCACCAAGAATGTCAGTTAACGCAACGTATTCAATCTTGCCATCGATCTCATCGGAGATAAGACCCATTGCAATACCTGCAACTGGAGCCAAAAGTGGCACGCCAGCATTAAGTAATGAAAGTGTCGATGCACAAACCGAACCCATTGAGGTTGATCCATTTGAGCCAAGAGCTTCAGATACCTGGCGGATTGCATAAGGGAAATCTTGAACCTTTGGCAATACTGGAACTAGCGCACGTTCTGCAAGCGCGCCGTGACCAATTTCGCGACGCTTCGGGCTACCAACTCGGCCAGTTTCACCGGTTGAGTATGGCGGGAAGTTGTAGTTGTGCATGTAATGCTTGCGCGTTACAGGTGACAGGGTGTCTAACTGCTGTTCCATCTTCATCATGTTCAAGGTAGTTACTCCAAGAATTTGAGTTTCACCGCGCTCGAACAAAGCTGAACCGTGAACCCGAGGAATAACATCAACTTCAGCAGAAAGCGAACGGATATCTCGAAGTCCACGACCATCAATGCGGATCTTGTCCTTGAGTACGCGCTTGCGAACCAACTTCTTAGTTAGTGAACGAAGTGCAGCACTAACTTCCTTTTCGCGACCTTCAAAGTTTCCGGCGACCTTTTCGATCGTCATTTCTTTAACTCGATCAAGTTCTGATTCGCGCTCTTGTTTACCGGCAATAGTAAGTGCCTTAGCAAGTGCATCAGAGACTGCAGTTTCAACGGCAGCAAATACGTCTGCTTCGTAGTCGAGGAAGACTGGGAATTCCGCAGTTTCCTTGGCAGCGACCGCAGCAAGTGCGGATTGAGCACGACATAATTCAGCGATGAATGGCTTTGCAGCATCTAGTCCAGCAGCAACAACATCTTCAGATGGTGCAGTTGCGCCACCCTTAATCAATTCGATTGTGTTTTCGGTAGCTTCTGCTTCAACCATCATGATTGCAACGTCACCGTCAACTACCCGGCCAGCTACAACCATGTCAAACACGGCATCTTCTAGTTGAGTATGTGTTGGGAAAGCGACCCATTGACCCTTGATCAATGCAACGCGAACGCCACCGATCGGACCAGAGAATGGTAAGCCAGCAAGTTGAGTGGACATTGATGCGGCATTGATTGCAATTACGTCGTACAACTCGTCCGGGTTTAATGCCATAACGGTTACTACGACCTGAACTTCATTACGAAGTCCTTTAACGAATGACGGACGCAATGGACGATCAATCAGGCGACAGGTCAGGATTGCATCTTCAGTTGGACGGCCTTCGCGACGGAAGAATGATCCTGGGATGCGACCAACTGCATACATGCGTTCTTCGACATCAACCGTTAATGGGAAGAAGTCGAATTGGTCTTTAGGTGACTTACCTGCGGTAGTTGCCGAAAGCAACATTGTTTCGTCGTCTAAGTAGACAACGGCAGTTCCATTAGCCTGACGCGCTAAGCGTCCGGTTTCGAACTTGATAGTGCGTTTTCCGAATGACCCATTGTCAATCACAGCAACGCTGGTCTGTACTTCGTTACCCTCCATGGGTAACCTCCCTCTTTTTAAGGGACAACACTCGTACACCGAACTTGTGACTTGCTATCAAGTCTTTTGTGTCGATCTTCGATCGAGAAGCGCGGCTCTTGAGCCGAACTTCACTACCGAGGACCGACCGATCTATTCGAATATGCGGTGTTATCCGCGGTGCCACCTCGTGGTGGCGGTATCTTGCGATCTTTAGGTTTAGAAATTTTTTGCTAAGTCCGACAAGTGCAAGTGAAAACTTGCTCTTGTCGACCCAGATCCCCTAGTGAGAACCCAGAAAATTTAGCGACGAATACCAAGCTTCTCGATAATTGCACGGTAACGATTGATGTCTGTCTTGGTTAAGTAATCAAGAAGACGACGGCGCTGACCTACGAGCAGAAGCAATCCGCGACGGCTGTGGTGGTCATGCTTATGAATCTTTAAGTGGCCAGTTAGATCGTTGATGCGCTGTGTCATCAATGCGATTTGTACTTCTGGACTTCCGGTATCGCCTGGCTTAGTTCCATACTTAGCGATGATTTCTTGCTTAACTGATGCTTCTAACGGCATTGTTTTTCCTCTCGGGCGCGTGAAGGAATGAATAAATCAGTCCGATGAATGGACACGAGATGTGGGGCGCCCGCCCCGCATTCGTCTTAGATAAGGGTAACAGCCATGTGGGTTAAGTAGAAATCGCGATATCTAGTGACTATTTAAGTAGTTACTGGTGATTTCGCGTGCTTTTGTAACGTCAGAATTCATTGCAATCAGCAAGTCATCAATCGAATTGAATGCTGCCATACCTCTGATGTGTGCCAAAAAGTCAAGATCTGCAGTTTTACCGTAGAGATCTAGGCCTGCTTTATCCAACACGTATGCTTCGACTCTCCTACCGATAACGCCTTCAAAGGTTGGATTCGTACCAATGCTCACAGCGGTTGGATGAACCTCGCCATCGACTGTTAGCAATCCCGCGTAGACGCCATCTTGCGGTATTAATAGGTCGCCTTCGATGTCCAAATTTGCTGTTGGGTAACCAAGTTCGCGGCCGCGATGATCGCCGTGAACTACTTCACCAGTTATCCGATGTGGCCGCCCAAGCATTTCTGCCGCGTGGGTGACTTCCCCGTTAACTAGTGCAGTTCGAATTCGAGTCGAAGACCAGGTTTGAGTATCACCGACTAGTTCGACAACGTGAATTTCAAAGTCATACTTCGTGGAAAAATCCCGAAGAGTTTCTATCGAGCCAGCTGATTCTTTGCCGAATCTGAAGTTGCTGCCAACAACTACAACTTTGGCGGCAATCTCCCCGACGATAACATCCTTAATAAACGACTCTGGGGCCATCTCTGACATCTGCTTGTCGAATTTAAGAATCTTTACTTGATCAGCGCCATTGTCGGAAAGTAATTTCGCCCGCCGACTTGGCAGAGTCAATAACCCACGATAATTCTCTAAATTAAAAAACTGCTTCGGTGGCGGATCAAATGTCGCGGCCACGAATGTAACGTCTAACTCATTTGCAATACGTCGCCCAATCGCAAGTACTTGGCGATGTCCTGCATGTACACCGTCAAATACTCCGATAGTTACAACTACCCTTGAATCTTGGTCACTCATTTGCTGCAAACACTACCAATGGAACCAACTCGCCGTCCTTGGTCTCTGAAATCGAAATTACTTCGCCATTTGAATCAAATACGCCGACTATCCCCATCGGTGAATCGGGCGGCACCATAACGCGAACTCCATTTCGAGCTTTCGACGCAGCCTCAGCAGATATCTTCGATTCTGGAAATGCCATGCGTACGGCATCAGATAGTGAAATAAGCTGAGGATTCTCTTGGAGCTGGGCTAGTGGTGTCATTTTGGAAAACTGTCCTGACCTAGTTCGCCTGAGGTGAGTTAGGTGGCCTCCAACATTCAATTCGCTGCCGATGTCCCTCGCCAACGCTCGAATATATGTTCCAGCACTGCAAACTACCCGGATGTCAACGTCTATCAATTTTGAGTCAGGTAATGCACGGATCTCTAAAATCTCCAAGTCTTGAACAATCACGTCACGCGAAGGAATTTCTATTTCTTCGCCATCGCGTACTCGCGCATAAGCACGACGTCCGTCGATTTTGACCGCGCTGATCTTGCTTGGCTGCTGGCTAATAGGTCCACGGAAGTTCCTGACGACCTCTAAAATCCCATTTTCCGTTATTGCGGATGCATCCGCCCTGGATATTTCTTCACCAGTTGCATCATCCGTATCAGTGGCGATGCCCAGCCGCATTGTTGCTAAATATTCCTTGTCATGCGCAGTCAAATATCCAAGGAGCCGAGTCGCCCTGCCAATACCAATCACCAACATTCCAGTAGCCATCGGATCAAGAGTTCCAGCATGGCCAACCTTGCGCGTATCGAAAGCTTTTCTAATTTTTGCAACTACATCATGCGATGTTGGTCCCTCTGGTTTATCAACCAGCACAATTCCTTCAATAGCCAAAACTAGTTACCTGCGACTTCAGCTAACTTGGCAATAAGTTGATCAATTGCGTCAGCCAAAGACGCGCCCGTGCTGTACCCGGCAGCAAATCTATGGCCACCGCCCCCAAGGCTGAGTGCAACCTCACCTACGCTGAGCAAAGTTTTACTTCGGAGTGAGACATTCCAGTGCCCATCGTCAGCTTGCTTAAATACAGCCGCAACTTCCGCCTCCGTAGTCCTTCGAATTGCCTCGATTACTCGCTCCATAGCAAGTTCTGATTGATTCCCCCGTTGTGCAATCGAGATTGACGTATAGACCAAACCTGCACCATTGGCTGCATTCTTGGTAAGGACCGCCCGACCAATCGCTTCACCCATCATGGTTATGGCGGTCATAGGCTCATCATCAAACAACAATCTAGCTAAGCCACTGTGGTCGATTCCTGCATCTAGAAGTCGAGCCGCAGCACGCATCGTTTCGCTTGTGGTTGCTTGATACTTGAATGAACCAGTATCAGTCGCCAGGCCCGCATAAATAAGCGATGCAATGTCACCGTTCAACTCGACACCGAGTCGATCAACAAAATTGAGCACAATTTCGGCAGTCGCAGCAGCATTTGGATCTACCAAGTGAATCAAGCCAAAACCAGTGAATGATGGATGGTGATCGATTGCAATTGATTGTTTTGCATTCTTCATTACGCCAGCGAGAGTGCCCAATCGATTTTCCGAAGAAACATCGCAAGAAATAACCAAGTCTGGATAAACAATATTTTCAGGTGAAACTACCAGATTGACGCCTGGTAAGAAATTCAAAGACTCAGGTGTTTGAAAGCCTTCCTCGCCTACTGATACTTGAACTGACTTATCCAGCTCAAGTAGTGCGTGTGCGAGTCCGAGCGCCGAGCCGAGGGCATCAGCATCCGGCGTTACATGCGCAAGCAACAACACGGATTTGGACTTGGATACCGCATCCAGGGCAGCATCCCAGTCTAAAGTCTTAGCAAAATTTGCCATTTGAATTACTCGGCAGCCGAATCGGAATTCTTATAAGGGTCGGAATCTCCGGCATAACGCGCGCCAGCAGACCGTTCATGCAATTCTTTGTCGGCTTGCGCGGCCATATGCAGCAAGTCGTCGATCACGCGCACATTCTCTGGAAGTGCGTCGCGAATGAACTCGACGGTGGGTGTGAATTTTATTCCGGTTCGCTTGCCAATTTCCGTGCGAACCAATCCCTTGGCCGAGCTCAAAGCGGCAGAAGTACTTTCAACTTCGGCTTCGGAACCAAATACCGTGTAAAAAACCGTAGCCTCCCGAAGATCTGGAGAGACACGAACACTTGTAACCGTTACAAATCCAAGTCGAGGATCCTTAACTTTCATCTCTAAAGTTTCCGCAACAATTTCCTGAAACCGTTCACCAAGTTTTCGCGCTCGCGCTGCATCTACCATGTGTTCTCCTAACGAATTGCAAAAATAGTGCGCACCTAAGCGCGCACTATTTCACGCATTTCAAATGTTTCGATGATGTCGCCAACCTTGATGTCGTTAAAGGATCCAAGTCCGATTCCGCATTCAAAGCCTTCGCGAACCTCGGTGGCGTCATCTTTGAAGCGACGCAAGGTATCAATTGAGAGGTCAGCTTGAACGACTGCGCCATCACGAACCAATCGCGCCTTAGCCTTGCGCTTGATCTCGCCGTTGAGAACCATGCAACCTGCAATGTTTCCGAACTTGCTGGAACGGAATACGTCGCGTACCTCGGCAGAGCCAAGAGCAGCTTCTTCGTATTCAGCCTTGCGCATGCCCTTAAGTGATGATTCGATGTCGTCAATGACGCCATAGATGACGTTGTAGTAACGAATTTCAACATTTTCCCGGTCGGCCAAATCGCGTGACTTGCCTTCTGGTCTTACGTTGAATCCGATGATCATTGCATCAGATGCGGCTGCAAGCGAAACGTCGTTCTCGGTAATAGCACCAACACCACGGTGGATGACACGCAGGATTACATTCTCGTCATCAACATCAATGTTTAACAACGCATCTTCCAGTGCTTCAACCGAACCAGATACGTCACCCTTGATAATGATCTTGAGTTCTGCAACTTCACCCTTTTCAAGCGCCTTGAGAACATCTTCGAGGGTGTGACGGCCACGACGAGCGGCTAATTCGGCATTACGTTCGCGCGCACCACGGGTTTGTGCAATTTGGCGGGCAATACGATCTTCGGCAACTACAAGGAAGGTGTCACCAGCTCCTGGTACAGAAGTTAAACCAAGTACCTGGACTGCACGTGCTGGTCCAGCTTCGGTTACGGTTTCGCCATTTTCATCGAGCATTGCGCGAACCCGGCCAAATGCGTCACCAACAACTATTGAGTCACCGGGGCGAAGCGTTCCACGTTGAACCAAAACGGTTGCAACCGGTCCACGACCACGGTCAAGGTTGGCTTCGATGGCGAATCCTTGCGCATCTTGAACTGGGTTAGCCCGTAGATCAAGTCCAGCGTCTGCTGTCAACAAAATTGAATCAATCAATTCATCGATGTTTAGGCTTGACTTGGCTGATACATCTACGAAGATGGTGTCGCCACCATATTCCTCGGGCACTAAGCCGTATTCAGTTAGTTGTCCACGTACTTTTGTTGGATCTGCGCCTTCTTTGTCGATTTTATTAACTGCGACAACGATTGGCACGTTAGCTGCTTGCGCATGATTAAGTGCTTCGATCGTTTGTGGCTTTACGCCATCATCTGCCGCAACGACTAAAACCGCGATGTCTGTTACTTGTGCACCACGGGCACGCATGGCAGTAAATGCCTCGTGGCCCGGGGTATCTATGAACGTGATCGCGCGGTTTATTCCGTCATGCATGTGGTGAATTTGGTAAGCACCGATGTGCTGAGTAATTCCGCCAGCTTCGCGCTCGAGGACATTTGTCTTACGAATCGCATCCAGTAAGCGAGTTTTACCGTGATCAACGTGACCCATAACAGTAACAACCGGCGGTCGGATCACAAGCGCTTCGTCATCACCCTCGTCGCCAAACTCTAGGTCGTAAGACTCAAGTAGTTCACGATCTTCATCTTCTGGTGAAATAACTTGAATCTCGTAATTAAGTTCAACTCCAAGAAGTTGCAGAGTCTCTTCGTTGACTGACTGGGTAGCCGTAACCATCTCGCCCATCTTGAAGAGAATCTGAACCAGCGAAGCTGGCTCGGCATTAATCTTGTCCGCAAAATCGCTCAACGATGAACCGCGAGTTAGGCGAATAGTTTCGCCGCGACCCATGGTTACCGACGAACCACCGGTGACTGGGGCTTGCATGTTGTCGAACTCTTGACGCTTTGCACGCTTTGACTTACGTCCCTTTGATGGACGTCCACCAGATTTACCAAATGCGCCAGCCGTATTACCGCGTCCGCCAGTTGCATTCGGACGGCCACCACCTGGACGACCCGGAGGACCGCCCGGAGCACCAGCTCCACCACCAGGTCCGCCACTTGGCGCACCAGTGCGAGGTGCGAAACCGCTACCTGCGCGATCGCCACCTGGACCTCCAGTACGCGGGCCACCAAAACTTGGGCGATCACCGGCGGGACGACCTGGTCCACCCGTACGCTGGCCACCAAAACTTGGGCGATCACCGGCGGGACGACCTGGTCCACCTGGACGTGCGCCGGCAGGGCGTGGCGCTCCAGTTACTCCGCCACCTGGCCGAGGGCCTGCACCCGCACCTGTTGAGAACGGGTTGTTGCCAGGGCGCGCGGCACGAGGTGCCGAAGTGAATGGGTTGTTGCCCGGACGAGGGCCGCCTGGACGTGGACCGGGTACTGCACTAGGTGCTGTCGGTGCAGCTGCACTTGATGCATCAACTTGTGGGGCAACAGCCTTTGGAGCCGAAGGGACTTCAATTTCTGGTGCAGAAACTTCTGCTGGCACTGCGTCTTCTAGGGTCGCTGATTTTTTAGCGGCGGCTTTCTTGGCAGGCGCTTTCTTAGCCGGTGCCGGAGCGTTAGCTGCTGCTTCTTTCAGTTCTGGGAACTTCGCATGTAAGCGACGAACTACTGGAGCTTCGACAGTCGACGAAGCCGACTTGACGTACTCCCCTACTTCTTCAAGCTTTGCGATGATTTCTTTGCTCTCGACGCCTAGCGCCTTTGCAAGCTCATACACTCGGACCTTGGACACGTTTCTCCAGTCTGGTCCGAGGACTATTTAGTCGATTCGGACCGTCTTTTGTTTTCTGGCGCTCATTACTGAGCACACTGCCTGTTGGCGTTCATATTTAGAACGCAATCCTGGCGATTGACATAAACACTCCCGTTTTCAGCGGTAGTTAACGGTTACTGACCACAAACCAATGAGGCTTGCGATACCAGTCTAGCCCAATTCCTAGCGGTGCCCGGGATTCGGCTGAAAATGCCCCTATTCGGCAATAACGGCATCAGATTTGATGTCGATCTTGGCTCCAGTAAGGCGAGCAGCTAAGCGAGCATTCTGACCTTCACGTCCGATCGCCAGTGAGAGTTGGTAATCAGGGACAACTACTCGAACGATTCGATTTTCTTCGTCTATCAACGTTGCTGAAATTACTTTGGCAGGCGAAAGCGCGTGTTGCACATACTCGGCTAAATCATCGCTGTAGTCAACAATGTCGATCTTTTCGCCACCTAGTTCACTCATGACTGCACGTACGCGACCACCGAGCGGCCCAATACATGCACCTTTTGGATTAACTCCTGAAGCTTTGGTGGATACGGCTATTTTCGTGCGGTGGCCAGCTTCGCGGGCAAGTCCTTCGATAACCACTGTGCCATCAGCAATTTCTGGTACCTCAAACTTGAATAGTTCTTCAACCAATTTCGGATGGCTACGCGACAACGTAATTACTGGACCCTTAGGGCCTTTTTTAACCGTAACTACGTAACAACGAATCCGAGTCCCATGTGAATAATCTTCACCAGGCACACTTTCTTCGGGTGGCAGTACGCCTTCAACTTTTCCAAGATTTACAAACACAAGTTGTCGGTCGCTTCCCTGTTGAATCACACCGGAAACTACGTCACCTTCTTTTGCTTGAAATTCCGCTACGGTCGCGTCGTCGTCAACCGCCTTAAGTCGTTGTGTGATTACGCCGCGCGCCAACGTAGCTGCTACTCGACCAAAATTCTCTGGCGTGGCATCGAATTCGCCAATTTTGTTATCGTCGTTATCCAATTCATCCGCAATTACAACGACGTGGCCAGTCGTTCGATCCAACTCAACTCTCGCGCGCTCGTGTGCGCCGGGCGCGTGTAAATAGGCAACCAATAATGCTTGCTCAATTGCTTCGACTACAAAGTCAAGTGAAAACCCGCGCTCCCGAGATAACGCCTTTAGTGCTGAGACATCGATATCCATTAGTTGTCCTCTACCAATTCTTCATCGGCCAGCAAAATTGGTTCTCGCTTTTTGAATTCAACTTCAATATTTGCCCGTGATATTTCAGCAATGCTTAACGTACGCTCTTTCCCACTGATTTCTAGTGTCACCATCGGATCCTCAAATCCAATAATTCGCCCAGTTGCATTGATTGCGTCACCGGCTACAACAACTAATCTGCCAACGTTGCGTGCCCAATGAACTGGCTTGATCAATGGGTTATTTACGCCCCGGGTCCCTACTTCTAATGTGTAGGGCAGGCTTCCCATCACATCTGTTTCATCAAGAACTTCTGAAATAGCGCGTGACACTGCTGCAACTTCATCAAGGTCAACCCCGTTGTCGCCGTCCAGGGTCACATCCAAGACCCGCCGCTTTCCAGCTTTTGAAAGAGTTAAATCATCCAGATCCACAGAAAATTCTTCGACGACTGGAGTTAGTAATCCAATTAGTTCTTCAATAGAAACCATGGTCGAAACCTTTTCAATTTGGTGGAACAGTTATATGGTCATGCTACTAGTCATTCGCTAAGAACTAAAGGGTCTCAAAATCCCTAGAAATCATTACTTCATGACAACAATTTAAGTTGACACAAGAACCAGGCGAATTATGAGCGCCACTAGCATGACAACGAAAATTGCCCGCACAAAACGACTTCCTTTATCCAAAGCTGTTCTGGCGCCGATGTATCCGCCTAGCAGATTTAGTGGAGCCATCAATATGACCACGGCCCAAAGTACATGCCCAGAAGGAACAAATATGCATAACGCGGCCAAGTTAGTAGCAACGTTCACAAATTTTGCGGTAGCAGAGGACTCTAAAAACGATGTCCCCGCAATCGCTACCAAACCAAATAGCAAGAACATTCCAGTCCCAGGTCCGATTAAGCCATCGTAGAAACCGATTACCAAACCTAGTGCAGGTGCCGCCCACTTGGATTGAAACTTTTTAGACCTTTGAATAGTTCCGAATTCGGGACGCGCGAGAGTAAAAATGCCCACGCAAATCAAAATAAAAATAATTATTGGCTCAAACACAGCACGATCTACTCGAGTCGCCAACGCGGCGCCTACTATTGAGCCACCAAACGCAGTCGCCATGATCGGAAGCAACTGCTGTCCGCGTGACTGAACCTTAGTTCTATATGTGGCTGCCGCAGCACTTGTTCCAACAATCGAAACAGCCTTATTGCTACCTAAGACACTGGCAAGTGGAGCATTTGGAAATGCAAAGAGCAATGTGGGAAGTTGAATTAAGCCACCTCCACCGGCTACCGCATCTACAAAACCTGCTGTAAAAGCTCCAACGATAAGTGAAAGAAAAGTTAGCGGCGATAAATCCGACCACAGTGCAAACATTTAACTAAGCGTTCCACGCAGCGACTACGTCCGCTACTTCCGCAAGACGCTGAATCGTTGCTGCTGCCGTGATACCAAGATCAGTGGATTGAGCAGCTGGGATATTGGAATGCGGAATCCAAATCCCTTGCATTCCGATGGATTGTGCTCCATGTATATCGTCAAAAAGTCGATCTCCGACAAATGCTGCTTCAGCTGGTTCAATATCCAAGTTATATAGAACGTCAGCAAAGACTGAGCGATGCGGTTTCCCTGAATCAGTTTCGCTTGTGAACAGCAGGTAGTCAAAAAGGTGCAAAATTCCGTCGCGTTCAAGAATTGCTTCATGGTGGTAGCGGGGCCACATTGTGTTAGACAGCACGGCTGTTTTTATTCCTAAGCCACGTAGTTTTTCAAGTAACGTAATTGCATCCTCGTCAGCGTAGGTGTGCGGATCCCAGCCAGATAAATAATTTTGTAGTGCTTTTTGGTGCAGAGGAGAAGACGTATCTACTCCGACTTCTTGAAACAGTTCCTCGAGTACGCCAGTTCCTACTTCACCTGCGGTATCAAACTGGTGTGCCCAGCGTGTCGCCTCGCCCAGATCCAACTTTTCAGCAAGTTCTCGCGCATTATCTGGATCGTAGATCTGTGTGTAACCCATCCAGAGTTCGGTTAGATCGACATTGTGCCAGGGAGTTAATGTTCCGCCCCAGTCGAAAACAACCGCCTTGATTGTCATCGCTAAATCTTTACTTCAGCGATGACTTCGGATACAAACTGATCGATTGGAATTAAGCTCTGTTCGCCGGATCGTCGATCACGAAGTTCGATGACACCATCACTTAGGCCCTTGCCAACAACTGCGATGGTCGGGATACCTAACAGCTCAGAGTCATTGAATTTCACGCCAGGTGAGACTCCCCTGCGATCGTCATATAGGACTCGAACGCCCTGGGCCTCTAAATCTGTTGCTGCGCGTTCGGCAAATTCAAAGATTGCATCATCTTTGCCTGCTGCGATTATGTGAATGTCTGCTGGCGAAACTTCCCTCGGCCAGATCAAACCTTTCTCATCGTGGGATTGCTCCGCAACAGTCGCCACCGCCCGAGTAACGCCAATTCCATACGAACCCATAGTCACTGTTATGAGTTCGCCATTTTCGTCAAGCACTTTTAGGTCCAGCGCTTCTGCGTACTTGCGACCAAGTTGGAAAATGTGTCCAATTTCAATACCGCGTGCAATCTGCAGTTCGCTGCCGCACTCGGAGCACTCGTCACCTTGCCGGACTTCAGCAGCTTCGATAATCCCATCCCAATTAAAGTCGCGACCTGCCACTAAGTCGTATATGTGATTACCTCGCTTGTTGGCGCCTGTAATCCATCGCGTTCCGACGACCACTCTTGGATCAACTAGGTAACGAATCCCAGACTCGGATTTTTCGCCAAGTACCTGTGGGCCGATGTAGCCCTTGACTAGTACTGGGTACTTTTTGAAATCTTCTTCCTCAAAAGCTTCGATAGCCATTGGATGCAGCGCAGCTTCAACCCGTTTCAAATCAACTTCACGGTCACCAGGCAAGCCAATGATTAGCGGCGTTCGAGTGCCGTCTAGCGCAACCTGCATGACGACAACATTTTTTAGAGTGTCGCTTGCTTGCCAATCTCGATCCGTGCGTCGTAATTCTGTTCTTGCATTTGAAATATCAACTAATGATGCAATCGTCGGTGTATCAGGAGTGTCTTCGACATGTGCTGCTGGCGTACTTGACACATCAACCTCTGGTGGGACGCGAGTAACGATTGCTTCCACATTGGCAGCCATCCCACATGTAGGACACTTCACATAAGTATCTTCACCGTATTCGCTAATTGCTAAAAACTCCTCGCTTTTCGAACCGCCCATTGCCCCTGACATCGCAGAAACAATTTCGTAATTCAATCCCAACCGATCAAATGTAGAAATATATGCTTCTCGCTGTATTTGATATGACTTCTCGAGACCTTCGTCATCAATGTCAAAGGAATATGCATCCTTCATCACGAATTCACGCGCACGAAGTATGCCAGCGCGTGGTCGCGCTTCATCGCGATACTTAATTTGGATGTGATAAATATTTAATGGCAAATCTTTGTAAGACGAGTACTCGCCCTTAACCATGAGAGTAAACATTTCCTCATGCGTTGGGCCAAGCAGGTAATCTGCTTTCTTGCGGTCCTGGAGGCGAAATAAGTTATCGCCGTATTCTTCCCAGCGGCCGGTCTTCTCATACGGTTCACGCGGCAACAATGCTGGAAAGTGAACTTCCTGAGAACCAGCCCGATTCATTTCTTCACGAACGATTTGTTCAATATTTCGATAGACCAAATATCCAAGTGGAAGCCAGGACCAAATTCCTGGGGCTACCCTTCGGACATAGCCACCGCGAACTAGCAGTCGATGACTAGGCACCTCGGCATCAGCAGGATCCTCGCGCAAAGTGCGAAGGAAGAGGCTAGACATGCGTAACACTTGGACTCCTAGAAATCGTGCTTAAAAGATGACTCAATCGTACTGTCGTCAGTGAAGTTAACCTCGCAGGCAAGGATTTTCAACTAAAACAAGATTGTCGCGAACGTATCTACTTGCTCAAATCCTGTCCCAAAATAAGTTGCTAACGCAGCCTCGTTGAAATCGTTTACATATAGTGAAGCGACTGGTGCAATGTCAT
The DNA here is from genome assembly GCA_947452765.1 of Actinomycetota bacterium. Lineage (GTDB taxonomy): Bacteria > Actinomycetota > Actinomycetes > S36-B12 > UBA5976 > UBA5976. The sequence continues at coordinate 14,110 of CANGDR010000004.1, forward strand.
CTAGGACATACTTCAGTACTGCTGCCATTGCTGGAATTGCAATACCGTTGCCCCGATACTTTGGGTTTACCCAAACCCCTTGAATTTGTGCCACTCCGGCACCGACCGTTCCAACTTCAGCCTTAAACATAACTTCATCGCCAACAGTTCGAATGAAAGATCTACGCTGCAAAATCAAGTCACTAATGCGATTGCGATATGACGCACTCGAACCTCCTACCAGAGGACTTACTCCCACTTCTTCAGTGAACATGGCAATGCAAGCTGGCATTAAAGTGTCTAAGTCTGCGAGGCTGGAATAGCGAACTGAGTCATCAAATTGCACGTGCGATCTTTGTTTAGTCGACAGCACTGGTTGATTTTGTCTAATTTCGCGCGCCTTGTCCCAACTAGCTTCTAGCATCGACCAAAGATCTAATACTTCTCGTGCTGGTCCAACGATTGAAGAGCTGCGGCGTCCGCTCTTTCGAAGCATTTCTGCAATTTCCTTACGTGCGATTTGAGAAGTATTAATCGGCACTACGTTCGCGCCAACTAGAACCGCTGAAAGCAAGTGTCCGTCGTCGAAGTAACCCAAAATGTCTGGAAATGTAGGTTTAAAAATTCCGCGGGCTCCCGCGTCCACGCGCGATGCAACTAAACAATGGCGAATTGGGTCGCGTGAAATAATTTCCTGCAACTGAGCTAGTGAATTTACATCGATCGCTCGAATGCTATGAGCCATGCTAAGAAATAGAAACTATCGGTTTGCCTTCAGCATCCATCGAATCCGCTAGCTTCATGGCTTCTTCAATGAGCGTTTCAACAATTTCTGATTCTGGGACAGTCTTTATCACTACACCCTTGACGAAAATTTGGCCCTTGCCATTGCCGCTTGCTACCCCAAGATCCGCTTCTCGAGCTTCACCTGGGCCATTGACAACACATCCCATAACAGCCACACGTAATGGAACTTCAAGTCCCTGCAAACCTGCAGTAACTTGTTCGGCCAAGGTGTAAACATCAACTTGAGCTCGACCACAAGATGGACATGAGACGATTTCCAACCCGCGTTGGCGCAAGTTAAAGGATTCTAGGATTTGATTCGCAACTTTTACTTCTTCTACGGGCGGAGCAGACAGCGAAACTCGTATTGTGTCTCCAATTCCTTCACTCAAAAGCGCACCGAATGCAACCGCTGACTTGATCGTTCCTTGGAAGATTGGTCCCGCTTCTGTTACGCCTAAGTGCAGCGGATAATCCGACTTAGCCGCTAGTAATCGATACGCCTGCACCATAACGACTGGATCGTGATGTTTGACCGAAATCTTGATATCGCCGAAGCCATGCTCTTCGAACAGCGAGGCTTCCCACAACGCGGATTCAACCAAAGCTTCAGGCGTTGCTTTTCCATACTTCTCTAACAGCCGCTTATCTAGCGAGCCTGCGTTTACACCGATCCGGATAGGAATCCCGGCATCGCCCGCAGCTTTTGCGATCTCTTTAACTTTGTCATCAAACTGTTTGATGTTGCCGGGATTCACCCGCACACCAGCAACCCCAGCGTCTATAGCTGCAAAAACATATTTGGGTTGGAAGTGAATGTCTGCGATGACCGGAATGCTAGATTTTTTTGCGATCGCTGGTAGTGCATCGGCATCATCTTGACTAGGCACCGCTACTCGTACTATTTGGCAGCCCGAGGCCGTGAGTTCTGCAATCTGTTGCAACGTGCTATTCACATCTGCAGTCAAAGTAGTTGCCATGGACTGAATGCTTATCGGAGCATCACCGCCAACTGAGATCGGGTGGGTGGCATGACGCAAAATGATTTGTCGGCTTTTGCGTCTTGGCGCAAGGACTGGAGGTGGTAGTTCAGGAAGACCAAGATTAACCGTCATGCTTCTATTATCCGCCCCTGACTAGAAATCCGCCCGACCAGTCCAACCAAAGGCAATTTGCAAGGTTAGAACGAAAGCGGCTTTATAAAGTCGGCCACGAGCACAATTAGCGACATCGCGATTAAGAAGAGTGACATCGCATATGCAATTGGCAGCATTTTGGCAGTATCCACTGGCCCAGGAAGTGGCTTCCGACGTATTCTCGCTACTTGACGCCGCAAACCCTCATAGATTGCGCCCGCGATATGACCGCCATCGAGCGGCAAAATCGGAACCATGTTAAACGCAAATAGAAACAGATTGAGCGAAGCAATCAGCGTTATCAGGTCGACAGCTTTGTATTTCGCAGTGATGTCCTGACTTCCGACAATCTGGCCACTGATCCGACCCACACCCACCACGCTTACTGGGCTCTCTGGATTTCGCGGGGCATCAGTAAACAGTTGACTTGCTAGTTCGTATACCCGAGCAGGGAAAGACGCCATGGACTGAAATGTCATTGCAGTTAGCGATGCCATGTAACCAGGAACTTGGGTAACAGGTGCTTTGATAAGTTCAACACTTGGCGAGATTCCAAGGAAACCTCGAGTTTGGTATTTACCAGTCGGCACTCCGTTGCTATCAACAACTGGTATCTGAGCAGATGGCGCAATTGCCGATTTAGTTATTTGCTCTCCGTTGTGAATATATGTGACCGAGATATTTTTATCTGCTTTCGAACTTAATGCGGGTCCCAACTCGGTCCATGAGGAAATGGGTGTCCCGTCAATCGCAATGACCTTATCCCCCGTTGCCAAACCAATCGCACGTGCTGCCGTCACTTTGCCATCACCGCAACCACCGTTATTTGAAGCTATTCCGGTTGGGTTACTGGTGCTCGGGACGCACGCAACTACTTCGCGCACAGTCGTAGTTACCTGACCGCGACCTATGACTGAAAATGCAAATGCAAATAGCACGGTGGCAATAATCAAGTTCATGAATGGCCCGCCGAACATAACTGCTAATTTCTTTGGCACCGAAAGTCGATAAAAAGTACGTGGCTCATCTTCGGGTGCTATTTCAGATAGGACTTCGCTCCGAGCAGATTCAATCATGAGACCAACTCGACCCAGATCTTTTGTTTGACTATCACCATGCGGATTAGGCGGATACATTCCGATCATCCTGATATAGCCGCCCATTGGGATTGCTTTCACACCGTATTCAGTTTCACCTTTAGTGCGCGACCAAATGGTCGGACCGAACCCAACCATGTACTGCGGTACCTTCACGCCAAACTTTTTTGCTGGAACTAGATGGCCAATCTCATGCAGTGCAATCGAAGCAAGTAGTGCGAGTGCAAAAACTAAAATCCCTAAAACTTCTAACATTTGCCCTCTTTACGATCTGTAATTATTCAACTGGAGTTACGAGTGTTCGGCATTTGGATTCTGCCCAACGTGCAGCAGTTAAAACCTCTTCTATTGTGAGGTCTAGGTCTGACACAAAGTTTGTTACTAGGTGTTCTTCGAGAACTTTCTCAACAAATTCAACGATTTGCAGATATCCAATTTTTCCCGCCAGAAATGCTTCTACTGCAATTTCATTAGCTCCATTTAGCACTGCTGGCGCTGTGCCTGACAACTTGCCGGCGCGCTTGGCCAAATTCAGCGCTGGGAAAACTCCGTCGTCTAGCGGCTCAAACGTCCACGCAGTGGCTGCACTCCAGTCGCAACCAGGCGCAGCGTCAGCAATCCGATCTGGCCAAGCTAAGCCCAATGCAATTGGTAAGTGCATATCAGGCGGACTAGCTTGCGCAATCGTGGATCCGTCGCTGAACTCGACCATTGAATGTACTACCGACTGTGGATGTACCACTACATCGATTTGTTCAATTGGGATATTGAAGAGCAGGTGAGCTTCGATAACTTCTAGTCCCTTATTCATTAGGGTTGCTGAATTTATCGTGACAACTGGACCCATAGACCACGTTGGATGATCTAAAGCTTGAGCAGGAGTGACTTCTGACAATTCAGCACGTGACTTTCCGCGAAATGGACCTCCGCTAGCAGTTAGCACAAGTCGTTTAACTTCACTAGAGCTACCGGAACGTAAACATTGTGCGATAGCCGAATGTTCGGAATCAACTGGAACTATTTGTCCCGCTCGCGCCAGGCTCGTGACGGCTCTTCCGCCAATTACTAACGACTCCTTATTGGCTAATGCCAAAGTTGATCCAGCTTTAAGAACTGCAACGGTGGGTAGCAAACCAACTGCACCGGAAATACTGTTAACTACTACGTCAACTGGAATCGCTGCTAACTCAGTTGCAGCTTGCGGCCCTATTAAAAGCTTCGGGAGTGTGAAATTTCCTTCCGCGTAGCCGGCACGTTTTGCTTCCGCGTAAAGCGCAAGTTGTACATCTTGGGCTGCAGTTGCCTGCGCTATTGCTAAATACTCAACGTCAAATTCGATTGCATAAGCCGCTAGTTGCGCTGGGTTAGATCCGTTAGCCGAGATCCCAACAACTTTGAATTTGGATCCTTGATTTCGAATTATGTCGAGAGTCTGGACTCCAATACTTCCGGTGCAGCCCAGAACGGTAACACGTCGAACGGCACTCACAGGTATCAACTACAGATCAAGGCCACTGAGAACCAAGATGCGTTCATGAGTAAAGTCCTGCATTGCGTGACGCAGACCTTCTTTACCGACACCTGAGGCCTTTACGCCACCGTATGGCATCTGATCGGAACGGAATGTTGGTGCGTCGCCAATAATTACGCCACCCACTTCGAGTTCCGAATGAGCGCGGAAAGCTGCCTGCACGTTATGAGTAAACACGCCAGCTTGAAGTCCAAACGGTGAGTCATTAACTATTGCGAAAGCTTCGTCAGTGGATGACACCGAGTTCAGCACAATGACAGGACCGAATACTTCATTACATGAAACCTTCGCATCCTTGGGCACATCAACTAAGACTGTTGGGTCATAGTAGGAACCGTTTCGCGTTCCGCCGGTCAAAATCTTCGCACCAGCAGCAACAGCCTCATTGACCCATTCTTCGACTCGCATTGCAGCGGCTTCATTAATCATTGGGCCAACAATAGTTTTCTCATCGCGCGGATCTCCGTTTGGCAATGCCGCTACTGCCGCCACAATTCGCTTCGAAAGTTCTGGGAATAACGAATCGTGAATCAAAACTCGCTGTACTGAAATACAAGACTGACCAGCTTGATATGTTCCAAAGGTTGCTATGCGCGAAGCTGCCCAGGTTAGATCAGCTTCGGAATTCCAATCTTCGAGAATTACTGCGGCAGCGTTGCCACCAAGTTCAAGTGTGATGTGCTTATGAGGCACCGCTTTCTGAATCTCGAAACCAACTTTGTCTGATCCAGTGAACGAAACCACTGGCAGCCGAGGATCAGCTACAAGTGCTGGCGCATCTGCGTTATCAATCGGAAGTATGGACCAAGAACCTTCTGGCAAATTTGCTCCCGCAAGTATCTCGCCAAGCAGCAATGCGCTAAGCGGTGTACTTGGTGCTGGCTTAACCACGATTGGTGCTCCAACTGCAATAGCTGGTGCGACTTTGTGGGCAACTAAGTTAATTGGAAAGTTAAATGGTGAAATACCAAGCACCGGACCATGCGGGAACCTACGAATTAATGCCATCCGACCAGCCGTAGCTGCTTCAGTATCAAGTCGCTGCATTTCGCCTGAGAAGCGACGCACCTCTTCGGCGGCCCATCGGAAAACCATTCCAGCTCGACTGGCTTCGGAACGGGCCCAAATGAGTGGCTTACCGTTCTCGTCAACGATCAATTGTGCAATTTCTTCAGCGCGATCCGTTAATTGCTTGGAGACATACATCAAGGCATCAGCTCGTTGCGCTGCAGTTGTTCGGCGGAACTCATGGCGAACATCCCAAGCAGCCTGCACTGCCTGAACCACTTGGTCGGAAGTTGGGACGCAGTACTGGCCCACAACCTTCCCATCACCTGGGTGAGTTACGTCAGCTACTTGGGAGCTGGTTGCGGATTTGCCGGCGATCCAAAACGGATGAACTGTTGTCATAAGTCCTTACGGTACGCCTCATTAAGGCATCTGCCAAAGTCGGACCCGCCTAATTATGGCTGGCTTCCCTTACACCCACTCAACTGTGGCCTGCTAGCGAAATAGGTCTACCATTACTCCATGACTGCAAATACTGACCATGAAATGTTTAACGGCCTCGTCCAAGAGCGTCGCCTAGTAACCGCGATTCCTGGGCCAAAATCTCAGGCCCTCCAGGCTCGACGCACTGCCGCGATTAGCGCAGGTGTGGGTGCCACACTTCCTATCTTTATCACCAAAGCCGCCGGAGGCGTTGTAGTTGACGTTGATGGCAACTCTCTCATTGATATGGGTTCAGGAATTGCAGTAACCAGTGTTGGTAATTCGAACAAAGAAGTTGTCGATCGAGTAGTTGAGCAAGTCAATAACTTCACGCACACCTGCTTCATGGTGACGCAATATGAAGGTTACGTTGAGGTCTGCGAAGCTTTGAATCGCCTAACACCAGGCGATCACGAGAAGCGTTCTGCACTATTCAATACCGGTGCAGAAGCTGTAGAAAACGCAGTGAAAATCGCACGTGTTTATACCAAGCGCCAAGCAGTCGTCGTTTTCGAACACGGTTACCACGGCCGAACAAACTTGACGATGGCCATGACTGCAAAAGTTGCACCTTACAAGCAGGGCTTTGGACCATTTGCTCCCGAGGTTTATCGCATGCCGCTTTCCTACCCATCACATGATGGTCTTAGCGGTGCAGAAGCAGCAGCACATGCAATCAGTCGCATGAACAAGGAAATTGGCGCAGAAAATATTGCGGCAATCGTAATTGAACCAATTCAAGGTGAAGGTGGATTTATCGTTCCGGCCGAAGGCTTCCTGCCTGCTTTGGTTAAGTACTCGAACGACAGCGGAATCGTATTCGTCGCCGATGAAGTTCAAACTGGTTTTTGTCGAACCGGAAATTGGTTCGCATCCGAACACGAAGGCATCATTCCTGACTTAATTACAACTGCCAAAGGTATTGCCGGCGGTTTGCCACTTTCTGCAGTCACTGGCCGAGCTGAAATCATGGATTCAGTTCATGCTGGTGGCTTAGGCGGAACTTACGGCGGTAATCCTGTGGCATGTGCTGCAGCATTGGGCTCGATCGCAGCTATGGAGGCTGAGGATCTAAATGCTAAGGCAGTGCGAATTGAAGAAATTATGAAACCTCGACTGGCGCAGATTGCTGCTGATACCGGTGTCATTTCTGACATTCGGGGTCGTGGCGCCATGATCGCGGTTGAAATCATGAAAAAGGGCACCGACGAACCAGATGCTGAGATGACCAACAAGATTGCCAAAGCCTGTCATGCAAACGGTGTCGTCGTATTAACAGCTGGAACTTACGGCAACGTACTTCGTTTCTTGCCGCCTTTGGTAATGCCGGAACATTTACTCGAAGATGCGCTAACCATCATCGAACAACAATTCAAAGAAGCTACTGCTTAACTAAGCGGGTTTCTCAAATGTCCGACCAGCACGAGCATGCTTCGGTTCGTCGAGTTCGTGCTGCGCTCGAATCTGCGGGAATAGCCACGGACATAAAGCACCTTGATGAAAGTGCGGGTACCGCGGTACTTGCTGCTGCCGCTCTTGGTGTTGAGGTTGGTCAGATCGCATCTTCTATCGTTTTTAAGGTTTCAACTCCCGAAGGCGACCGTCCAGTTCTCGTAGTAACTTCAGGCCGCCACCGCGTGGATACGAATTTGGTCGCGGACACCGCGGGTTTGCCAAAACTTGGTCGAGCTGATGCCGACTTTGTGCGGGAATGGAGTGGCTTTGCTATTGGTGGCGTGAGTCCCGTTGGCTGGATTCACGCAGGAGAATCGTTTAAGCCGATCACAATAGTTGATACCGCGCTTGCGGACTACCAGGTTATTTGGGCCGCATGTGGGTTACACGATGTCGTGTGCAGTATGACCTTCGATGATGTCGTTGGCGTTACTGGCGGCACTCCACTTGCCGCCGCGATTGACTAGAGCTATGTCCGATCCAATAGTCAGACTTGATGTCTTTCAAGTAAGGACTGCAAATATTCCAAAAGCCATTTTGCTAATGGGAACCCAGCGCCGGGTGTTAAGAAAAAACCCTGACATCAAGTTCTGGAAATTGCTTGGAACTGGCTCCGGCAAAACGTTTACATCTCGAGATGCCGATCTCCATCATTGGGCTGTCCTCACGGTTTGGGATCAGGAAATCGGTGCTGAAAATTTCGGAGACTCAGTTGCAATTGGTAGTTGGGAGAAGATACAGAATGAGCATTGTTACCTCATCATGTCTGCACTATCCGCAAGAGGAACGTGGGCAAAAGCCAAGCCTTTCGGTGACCCAGTTCCAGCTAAATGGGCGGGTACGACTGCGGCTCTAACTAGGGCTGCCATTAAGCCAAAATTTTGGCGTGAGTTTTGGCGAAGCGTGCCTCCGGTATCAGCTGACTTGAATCAAACCCCGGGACTGATTACAAGTTTAGGAATTGGTGAAGCACCCGTTGGATTACAAGGAACCTTTAGTATTTGGCGAGATAACGAGAGCATTACGCAATTTGCATCTAAGCAAGCGCCCCATCAGGCGGTTATAAAGAGGACGCATGAGACTGGTTGGTATTCCGAAGAGTTATTTGCCAGATTCAAAGTTATAAAATCTCACGGATCTTTCAACGGGATAGATTTATCTTCGTAATGAGACTGAGCAAAATTGGCTATCCCCTTTCGATGCTTGCTGCACTTTTGACGATATTGCTCAACATAATTTGGACCCTCGTTTCTGGGTCTAGTCGTGATTTTGTGACGATTGCCGGAGTTTTGATGTTCGCCCTTGCTTCGACATTGCATGCCTACACCAGATTTGGATCGCAGTTTGCAATTAGATTGCTCGCTACTGTGCTGCCACTTACTTTGGCGATCGAAATCCTCGGAGTATCAACAGGATTTCCATTTGGCGAATACAAATACGATATGTTGCGCCTAGGTCCTACAGCAGCGGGCGTTCCATTCTTGATTCCATTCGCCTGGATGATGATGATTTATCCAGCTTCATTAGTCGCGCGAGAATTTAAGCAAAGGCCACTGCTAACTGTTTTTATTGGTGGATTACTTATGGCCACTTGGGATCTATTTCTAGATCCACAAATGGTCAACGAAGGATACTGGACCTGGTTTAGCGCCGGCAGTCCGGTAAGTGAAATCCCAATTAGTAATTTTCTGGGCTGGTTTACTGCGGCCAGTTTCGTATTGTGGCTTACCTCAAAAACTATTCCGGAAAACTTATGGCTCAGCAAACAACCTAGCTCTTACGTTGCGCAAGCCCCCTATGTGTCGATCATGTGGGTTTGGCTAGGTAGCTTCTTGGCAAATATCGTTCCAATTAGTCCGTTCTTAGCTCAGCCACTCGTTGCGATTCAAGGTTTTGTGGGGATGGGATTCGTTCTTATCCCGTGGTCGAGGCAACGATGGTCAGCTCGCTAATTCTAATTGCCACAGTAATAACTTGGCTGCTCACATTACATTCAATACTGAACCAGAGATTCTTAATTTCGGAGCCACCTGAAGTAGTTTCTGATTCGATAGCGATTCTGATACCTGCACGGAACGAAGAATTAGTCATCGGTGGCGCGGTCAGTGCTGCGCTAGGTCAAGGATTGCTAACAAATTTTCGCGTCTATGTACTTGACGACGACTCCACCGATGGCACTGCGCATGAATTAACGCATATATCGAGTGCGAACTTAACGGTTATTTCTAGCAAGGTTGAGCCGCCAAGTGGTTGGCTTGGTAAGCCGTTTGCCTGTCACAGATTGGCACAAAGTGCCGATGCAAAATATTTAGTTTTCCTTGATTCAGATGTGACCCTTGGCCCCTCTGCGATCGCAAGTGCAATCAAGGCTATGCAGAAATACGATCTGAAGCTGGTCAGTCCCTATCCCAAGCAAATTGCTAACGGTTTACTTAATCGTTTTATCCAACCGCTTTTGCAATGGTCATGGCTCACCACGGTGCCACTAAGCTTTGCGCGACGATCGAAGCGCCCTAGTTTGGCAGTTGCTAACGGACAGTTCTTAATTTGTGATGCGGCTGCATATAGATCTGTTGGAGGACACGAGGCGATTAAAAGTGAAGTGTTCGATGACATTGAACTATTGCGCCTATTCCTGCGGGCTGGGTTGGCAGGCACAGTGATTGACGGCACTGAACTGGCAACTTGTCACATGTATCGAACTAATCAGGAATTGGTATCTGGTTACGCCAAAAGTCTCTGGCAAGCATTCGGGGGCTGGATGGGCTCGGTGGCAACCCTAGGTTTTCTTAGTTTTGTTTACATTTTTCCGTTGATCGGCTTCAGCACTGGCCAGATCAGATTGGCTACATTCGCCTACTTAGGTGGCGTTATCGGCCGAGCATTCTGTGCCCAAAAAACAAAAAGTCGGATACTTCCCGATGCGCTGGGACATCCGATTTCAGTTGCGTTATTTGTATGGCTAAATGTCGTCTCGTGGCAACGGCACTTGCGAGGAACAATCACCTGGAAAGACCGCAACATAAACGTGTCCTAAGGTGAAGTTGTGGCAAAAGTATTGGTTATCGGGTCAGGCATGGGTGGCATGGCATGTGCCGCTCGATTAGCTAGCAAGGGTCATCGCGTTACTGTCGTTGAACAGAGCGACACCTGGGGCGGGAAACTTGGCTTAGTACGCCACGGCGAACATGTCTTTGATACGGGACCAAGTTTGTTCACTCTGCCAGCTGTGTATCGCGATCTATTTTTAAAAACAGGCGCACCGCTAGAAGATTCAATCGAGATGGTCGACCTAGAAACCGCATTCAGGTATCAATTTTCGGATGGCACGGTTCTGAAAATGCCTGGGGTAGGTATTGGTAAGTGTGCCGACGCGATTGGCGATTGCCTGGGTGGAGATAGTGCCGATCAATGGCGCTCATTTATGAAGCGCGCAGCTGACGTATGGGCAGTAACGCGAAAGCCATTCCTGGAATCAGAACTAAACGGTATGAAAAGTTTGTTGTCGATGGCTTGGCGGGTTAACGATATAAAAACAATTGCACCATTTGCGACGTTACGAGAAATTACTGAAAAATATATTTCTGATCCGCGTTTAATAACTCTGGTTGATCGTTACGCAACTTACACCGGCTCAGATCCACGCAAAGCTCCCGCAGCTCTTGCCACGGTTCCCTATATTGAACAAATGTTCGGCGCGTACCACATATCCGGTGGCGTACGTGAACTTGGTCGTGCGCTATTTGAACGTTGTGAAAAATTAGGTATTGAATTTAGGTTCAACACGTCGATAGAAAATATTTCAGCGACAAGTCGAGTCCACGGTGCGACAAGCTCAAATGGTGAATTTTTCGCAGCTGACATCGTTGTAGCAAATGCTGACGCAGCAAATGTCTACGAGCATTTGTTGCCAAAATCTTCAGCAACAAAATCGGCTCGCAATTCACTTGCCAAATCAACTCCATCGCTTTCAGGATTTGTTTTGCTGTTTGCGCTTTCGGGAACTACACCTGGGCTCGAACACCACAATGTTTACTTCCCTGCTGACTACGAGAACGAATTTGATTCAGTATTTGGTTTTGCTGGACCTAAAAGGCCCGTTCAAGATCCAACCGTTTATATCTGCGCTCCCAAAGATTCAAAAATGTCGCCGACAGGTACCGAATCTTGGTTTACGCTCATCAATGCTCCCCGTCACGAACCTGATTCTGGTGTTGACTGGAATGATTCGACCCTGATTTCAAGTTACCGCAACCATGTCATCGGGACACTTGGTAGGCGAGGATTGAATTTTGAAGAACGAATCAGTTGGGAGCAAGTAATCACTCCAGCCGACCTTGAGACTCGCACCTACGCTCCAGGTGGATCTATCTACGGAACGTCCAGCAACGGCGTGCGTTCGGCGTTTCTCCGGCCACAAAACGTGACCGCAATTGAAAACTTGTATCTGGTCGGCGGATCTTCACATCCGGGTGGCGGACTTCCGCTAGTTGGAATGTCGGCTGAGATCGTGGCTAACCACATTGGAAGGGCTAGTTAGCGCGCAAAACTTTTCTGAAGTGCCAGAAAAGTTGCCCGACACCGATAACTCCAACTACTAGCCAAGCCAAGCCTGCCAAAGTCGTCCACACGTCTGAATCGAATGGTGAAATAGCGGCCAGCAACATGCCAACGAAACCCAAAATTACTCGAACTGGTTTTTCGGCAACACTTATCAGGCCAACTTCCAAGTAGCCAACACCTTGAGCGCGGGCTCGCATATATTCGTGAACCAAGGCAACGGTGACGGCAAGTGCAATGACCAAGGCATTCGCACCAGCTGCAATTAGCACTACTCCGATCAAAACGTCGGTTACGCGATCTGCCATTGCGTCAAGGTAAGCGCCCCACTGGGTAACTCGGTTAGTCCGAACTGCAACTATGCCATCAATGTTGTCCAGTAATCCCACCAACAAAATGGCGGCAGCGCCAGCTAGGTACCACTTCGAACTTGTCGCAACCCCTGCTACGACAACCAAGAGGATCAATATGGGAGTTGCTGTGATTGCATTTGGAGTTAACCGCAGGAATGGCGTAGACACCCAGAATGCTAATTTTAGCCAAGTCCGAACAAGCCAGCTCGGTTGCGCGCCGCCGTGTAGCACCTGCCACTGCGCTAAGTAGGACTCAAATGTCATATTCCGATTCTCCCGTATCGATGGTCATAACTAAGGCAATCAGGCGCTGGCTGAAGTGCGATCAGCCATGTGACCCAATACTCTGGATGACGTGAAACAAAATCCACTAGACACTATGGACTTGCGAAATCGAGTTGCCACAGTTCTGACGACCTTTGTTTCCAGTCATAGGCTGGATATGGAGCAAATTTCAGTGGATACCCTGCCGTTGGTGGATTCCTTGGCTGAGTTACTTGAAGGTGGAAAGCGACTTCGCCCTGCCTTTGCATATTGGGGCTATCGCGCAGCAGGTGGGAGCGATACTTCGGAAGTAGTTTCGGCGTGCGCCAGTCTCGAATTTCTTCAGGCTTGCGCATTGATACACGACGACGTGATGGACGCCAGCGACACTCGGCGTGGAAAGCCCGCCGCTCACAAACAGTTTGAGAATTTACACGTACGAAATCAATGGTCTGGATCTAGCGTTGACTTTGGAATTGGTTCGGCCATCCTGATTGGTGACCTAGCGCTTTCTTGGGCGGATGAACTTCTGTTAACTAGCGGCCTAGACAACGAGCAAATTGCGAGGGCAAAAAAGATTTACGACGAAATGCGTACCGAACTAATGGCAGGTCAGTACTTAGATTTGCTTGAACAAGTACGCGGAAACATAACGGTAGAACGGGCAGCAACCGTAATTAAATATAAAAGTGCCAAGTACACGATTGAGCGACCATTGTTAATGGGGGCTGCGATTGCTGGATCTTCAGAAAGTATTTCCAAAGCACTGAGTGATTATGGCTTGGCCCTTGGCGAAGCCTTCCAACTTCGCGATGATGTCCTTGGAGTATTTGGCGATCAGGCTACTACTGGGAAACCTGCGGGTGACGATCTGCGCGAAGGCAAGCAAACTATGTTGGTTGCCCATGCATTCAGCTTGGCAACCACTCCACAATTAGCGCTGTTAAATTCCAGTCTTGGTGATGCTGAACTATCAGCTGAATCGATCGAACAATTACAGCAGATGTTGATCACATGTGGATCTCTTGACCTAGTTGAAAAACAGATTTCAGAGAAAACAATGGCTGCAACAAATGCAATAGAAGTAATTGATATTCCAGATGAGGCGCGTTTTGCTTTGCACGAACTTGCAATTATGGCTACGAGAAGGGCTTCATAACTTGTCTAGCATCATGCGCTGGTTACCAGGCACGCAACGAACTGTTTCGGGAAAGACGGACGATGTGGTTATCGTCGGTGCCGGCCTAGCAGGACTTTCTGCTGCCATGCGCCTTGCCGGTGCTGGACGCAAAGTAACAGTGGTTGAACGCGAGAGTATTCCCGGTGGACGAGCCGGCCGCATTAGCGATCGTGGATTTGAATTCGATACCGGACCAACAGTTCTGACAATGCCTGACCTAATCGCTGATGCATTCGATTGTCTCGGTGAAGACATGACCCAGTGGCTCACATTGGATCCTGTCGCTCCGCTTTATCGTGCTTTCTATCACGATGAGAGCGTGCTAAACGTGCATGCTGATACAAATCAAATGGCTCAAGAAATAGAAAGTGTCATTGGACCTGGAGAAGCCGCGGGCTACTTAAAGTACGTCGATTTTGTTACCGATTTATATAAGTACGAAATGAAAAGTTTTATCGATCGCAATATTGATTCCCCACTTGATCTAATTTCTACTGATTTATTAAAGCTAATTAAATTAGGTGGATTTCGAAAATTAGCGCCTAAAGTGAGTGAGTACTTAAAGGATCCGCGCACTCAGCGAATTTACTCATTCCAGTCCATGTATGCCGGGCTTTCACCTTATGACGCGCTAGCAATTTATGCCGTCATCGCGTACATGGATTCAGTTGCAGGAGTTTTTGCGCCAAAAGGTGGGATGCATGCGCTACCGCAGGCTATGGCATCCGCAGCTGCAAAGCACGGAGTCAAATTCCAATACAACACTGAAGTAACAAAGGTCCGCATGTCAGGCTCACGTGCAACTGGAGTGGAAACTAGTTCTGGAGAATTCATACCAGCTGACGTAGTTGTGCTTAATCCAGATCTACCCGTCGCCTATCGCGACCTTCTTGGAGTTCAACCTTGGAGTGTCAAGCGACTTAAGTATTCGCCATCTTGCTATTTAATGCTTGCTGGCTCCTCGATTAAGTACGACCATATCGCTCATCACAACATTCATTTTGGTGAAAGTTGGTCCGGTGTATTTGATGAACTAATAGATCAAAAAGTACTTATGACAGATCCAAGTGTTTTAGTCACTAATCCCACTTTTAGTGATCCAAGTTTGGCTCCGAATGGTAAGCAGGTTTATTACGTACTCTTCCCAACACCAAATCTTGACGCCGATATCGACTGGAAGCTAACTGGACCAAGGTATCGCGAGCAAGTAATTTCCACACTCGAAGCCAGGGGCTATACGGGCTTTGGGGATGCCATTGAAGTTGAGCACATAACTACGCCGCAAGATTGGGCAGATCGGGGCATGGAGCGAGGTGCCCCGTTTGCAGCTGCTCATTCATTTCTGCAGACCGGACCATTCCGGCCCGGCAATATGTATGGGGACAACGTTATTTTCACTGGATCCGGAACTCAACCGGGCGTTGGCGTTCCTATGGTTTTAGTTTCTGGGCGACTGGCTGCCGAGAGAATAACTGGACCAGATAAAAATTACCGCTCACGCGCCCAGCGCTAATAGCGCCTTATTTTAAACTTGCCATTCTGACAAGTACTGTAAAAGGTATGCAGACCAAAATCGCTGGAGCAAGCTACCGAAATTGGTTTACTACCGACTTTGGCTGGTTTGGTCAGTATGCGCTTCCAGGATTCGTGGGCTCGCTACTCATGACGGTCGGTGCGCTAGGCGTGGGCTGGTTTCCCCTCTCCATTAATATTCTGCAATGGAACGTAATTGAATTCCTACAAACTCAAACTTTTGGACTTGCACTAACTAGATCTTTCGTTGTCGTCGGTGCTGCGCTTCTACTGCAAGCCTGGTTAGTAGTTGGCGTGGACGCATTGCACGAGAAAATATCTGAAACTGGCACCTTGCTGGTAACTTTTTTTGTTTGGTGCCTGCCAATACTTTTTGCTCCGCCATTATTTAGCCGCGATGTCTATTCGTATTACATGCAAGGACGGATGCAGCTTGCTGGGTTCAACCCATACAACTCCGGAGTTGCTGTGCTCGACGGATGGTTCAAGAGCGGCGTTGATCCGCTCTGGGGCGACTCGCCTACCCCGTATGGACCCGCATTCTTACTAATTGAACGAATCGTTGCCTACCTATCGGGCGAATCAGCAATGTTAGCCGCCTACTTATTTCGCTTTGCTTCGCTAGGTGGCGTAATTCTGATGTGTTATTACATTCCGAAGCTAGCTCGCCAGCATGGCGTTAATCCAGTCACTGCACTATGGCTTGGCGTGATGAATCCACTCGTCATTATGCACTTCATAGCAGGCGCACATAATGATGCCTTGATGGTCGGCTTACTTTGCATGGCACTTTCTCTTTCGATTGATCGCAAGTTTTTGTTTGCCATTTTGATTGCCACTTTTGCACTTGCTATTAAGCCAGTGGCTATTGTTGCATTGCCGTTTATTGCTCTCACTGCGGCCGGAGCTGGGGCTAGTTGGAAAGTTAGAATTCGGTTTGGTGCAATTGCGGCAACAAGCTCTTTCCTAACCCTTTTTGCGCTTTCCTTTGTCGCTGGCACAGGTCCATTCGGCTGGCTGGCTTCGCTGTCTACGCCTGGAACTGTAAAGAGTTGGATTTCACCAACTACTGCTGCGGGAATGATTATCGGCGGCCCAATTCGCTTCCTTGGATTTGGAAACCATGTTGATACTGCCATTGCTATCACTCGCGCGATTGGTTCAGTCGTCCTGCTCATTGTTCTTATCTACTTGATTGCTAAACCTGAAGGCAGAAGTGGTGCACGTGGAACTGCACTTTCGTTAGCCGCCTTAGTAATTCTCGGTCCGGTTGTCCAGCCGTGGTACCTCCTTTGGTCAATTCCGTTACTAGCTGCAACTGGCTTAACACATCGCCAGGTACGCATCCTGGTGCTATTGCTGGCTGCGTTTACTGTGCATGCAATAGCTAATTCAAGTGCGACTGCCGACACATTTCTTGAGTTAAGCGATGGCATAGCAATGCTGCTAGCTGCAGTCACACTTGGCTTTGCGGTAATCGCGTCACCTTCGGAACGAAAGTTAATTTTGGGTGACGAATATGAAATCGACATGCTTCCTAGGTCGCTAGACGAACAAGCTAGCGCCGACGCAGTTCAGCTCTAGCGGTTAGGCCAAAGCTAATTCGGAAAGGCCCGGATAACTTCCGCTTGGATCTGAAACAATAACCACTATTCGAGAGTTCATCGCACCTAGTTCGAGCGCATCAGCTAACTCAGACGCAGCCGATGGATCCTTTTTTACAAATTCCTGCCAGCCTGAAATCCCAATTACAGCGTGGGATTGCGCATCACAAATATCTGGCATCAGCGTGGAGAGTTTTCCTACTGCGCCATCAAAATAACTTGGAAACTGTAAACATCGACCAAACTCCGAAGTTACTTCTTCTGCCTTGGAAAAGCCGTGCAAGTCAACCCAGTAATTCTTCCAGCCAGCAATTGCCGCCTCTTGCGCTAGTAAATCTTGAGTTAAAGTAATTTTCCAGCGTAAGACTCCGGACAATCGATCACTCTTTAACATTGCGGCCAAAAGTCCAGAATTAGGGCGAACCACGAAACACCTTTCGAGTTGAGTTGCTAGTGATTCTCACTTTACGCGGTGTGCAAGTAGTTATCGAATCTGCGATCGCCCTCCCGCCCGTGCAGGCTACGGCCAAGTTGCATAGGGTTACTTTTGTGTCCACGCGAGATCTTGATGCTGCCGGTATCACGGAACCAGAACTCAGAGCTTCCTACGAGCTTTGTCGACAGCTAAATGCCAAACATGGCAAGACGTATTATTTGGCCACCTTACTTTTGCCCCCGGCTAAACGGCCCTATGTACACGCACTTTATGGATTTGCTAGATATGCGGATGAAATAGTGGATGACTTAGCATCTACTTTGTCTGACGCCCAGAAAGCGCAAGCCCTAAGCGACTGGGGTCAGGCATTTCTTGATCAGTTCGAATCGGGATCTACTTCTGATCCGGTGTGCAAGGCAGTCCTTGATACCGTTCGCCGATGGAACATTCCAAAGCAACACTTTGAAGCTTTTCTGCATTCGATGACAATGGATTTAACAATTACTGAATATCAAACGTTTGATGATCTTTATGAATATGTTTATGGCTCGGCTGCCGTAATCGGCTTACAGATGGTACCAATCCTTGATCCTACAAATGAGTTGGCGTATGTACATGCCACTGAATTGGGAATCGCATTCCAATTAGCCAATTTTATTCGCGATGTTGGTGAAGATTTGGACCGTGGACGCGTTTATTTGCCTTTAGCGGAGCTTGCTGACTTTGGCGTAAGTCGAAGTGATCTTGAGAAACGAATAGCTACCCCCGCGGTAAAAGCTGCACTAAAATTTCAGATCGCTCGAGTGCGAGAGCTAGAAGAAAAATCACGAGCTGGAATCGCCATGCTTGGAATATCCTCTCAGCCATGCATCGAGACTGCCCGAATTCTCTACTGCGGAATTGTGGATGCGGTCGAAAGTATTGACTATGAGGTATTCGATCGAAGGGCAAGCGTTTCGCTCCCGCGGAGGCTTCAAGTTGCTATTCCAGCGTGGTGGCGTGCCCGTAAACTCTGGCGCTAATTAATCGAAAAATTTTGCAACCTTACTATGTGGCGGGCCAGATCTGGGCTCGCGCTGGATTCCTAATCCTCCGAGCCAAACCCAGGTTACAAGTGTTAGCAACACCAAACTAAAGCCAAAAAAGAGATCTTCAACTGGAGCAAATGCAATCCGACCATCGCCCAAGAAAGCCGGTGCGCGATCAAGTGGCGTGGAACTTCCGAGAATTGCTTTGCCGTTGTAACGTACAATTCGAAATCCAGTCAAGATGCCATTAGAAACCAATTGGAAAATGATGATGATTGCGTAAGAGGTCCAGAAAACTTTACGTCGGAGCAACATCGTTCGGAAAATAACTAGATCGAAAATAATTGCAATAATTACGGCCGAAATACTTAGCTGGGTGTAGGTCATCCTTCAGATCCCTCGTCGCCAACAACCCATCCCTTGGCACTTCGAACTGCCTCCAAAGTGAGTATCGAACAGATTGGAATCACAATAAAAAAGAATATTTCCTCTATCGGGATGCCGGAATATGCAATCCACCCCGTCACAAAATGCGTGTCAAAGGTCCAATGGCCCGCCGCGATTGCATAGGAATCCCACATCGAAAAAATTATCAAAACCGGCAAAATCGCAAGACTAAGGCGAATCACTCGGCGATAGACCCGAGTGCGAAGCAGAAACTCCAGCCAAGCTGTGCCCAAAAGACAAACTAATAGAACTCCGAAGTATGAGTACTGTGCCATCGAATCGCCTTTCTACCTTGGTGAACAACATACCTTGACGTGGGATAAGCCCCACATTTCAACCCACGATCTAGACTTGCCTAGTGACCACTACCCCACCGAGTGACCCATTCTTAGGGAAAGTATTCGATGGTAGGTACCGTGTTGATGAGTTAATAGCGCGCGGTGGCATGGCAACCGTTTACCGCGGCACCGATACTCGGCTTGGTAGAACTGTGGCACTTAAAGTCTTAGCTGGTTTGATGGCCAGTGATCCTGATTTCGTAGAACGCTTCATTCAGGAAGCTCGAGCCACTGCTGCCCTAACTCACCCAAACGTAGTTGCCGTCCATGATCAAGGAATAGCCGAAGGTTTTCCATATCTAGTTATGGAATTCGTGCAAGGGAGAACCATTCGCGAAATTATGGCGCAAACCGGTCCATTTGCAAGCGCTCATGCCTTAGAAATTCTTTCATCAGTTCTTGCCGGGCTTAGCGCAGCTCACGAAGCAGGCTTTGTGCATAGAGACATAAAGCCCGAGAATATTTTGATCACGGCAAATGGACACATCAAGGTAACGGACTTTGGCTTAGCGCGAGTTATTAGCGATACTCCTGTGAGCGACTCAACTGGTGGCGTGCTACTTGGGACGATGGCATACCTATCACCCGAACAAGTTCAGCAAGCCACTGTTGATCAGCGTTCTGACGTGTACTCTTCCGGCATTTTGCTTTACGAAATGGTAACCGGAAGTGTGCCCTTCACGGGCAGATCGCCACTGGATGTGGCATATCAACACGTGAATAGCTCTGTGCCTGCGCCGAGTGCACTCCAACATGACATCCCTCCAGCTGTTGATCATTTGGTTCTGTCTGCAACTCGCAAAGCGCCAAACGAACGGTTCCAGGATGCTAGCGAGTTTCGCGAAGGGGTCCTTCGCGCAATAACTGCGGTTCCTCCTGCTGAGGCATTGACCGCAGCAATTCCGTTACAGCAAACTCAAATTATTCCGGCCCTGATGCGTGGTTCGGATATTTCAGCCGGAGCACTTCCTGTCACCAAATCTCGATTGACTGAAGCCTCTGGTGCTGACCTATCTGGAGGTTCAAAAAATCGTATTTCAAAGCGAGTAATTGCAAGTTTGCTAGCTCTTATAGTTTTGGTCGGTGGCGGAACTTGGTACAAGTTGTCAGGCGGTTACGAAATTGTCCCCGACGTTGTTGGTAAGTCCGTCGACCAAGCACGTGCGCTCCTGAGCCCAAGCAACCTCACAGCAAATGTGGTTGAGCAATTCTCGGAAGACATTCCACCTGGAATAGTCATCAGTACTGAACCAGCGTCGGGCCAGAAAGCAAGAAAAAGTAAACCAATTACGTTAGCTATTTCCAAAGGTAAAGAGAGATATATAATTCCTTCGGATTTAGTAGGACAAGACCCAAACGCAGCCAAAAAGATTCTAGAAACTTTGACGCTGGTAGCTTCTGGAACTAATCAGGTTTACGACGATAATGTTGCCGTTGGCAAGGTTGTTGGAACAGATCCTGCTGCAGGCAAGCAAGTTAAACGAGGAACCCCCGTCACCATTTTGGTTTCCAAAGGACCAGCACCAGTGACAGTTCCAGCGCTATTTGGCATCAACATAGCGGACGCCACAACTTCTCTCGCGACGATTGGTCTGTCACTAAAAATTACGGATCAAATTTACAATGAAAGTCCTGAAGGCTCGATCATCACGGCCGACCCCGCTCCTGGTGCCACGGTTCCAAAGGGAACCGAAATTAAAGTGACTGTAAGTAAGGGGCCACCGCTCGTAGCGGTTCCAAACGTGGTTGGAATGGATGTAGCTGCTGCGACCGCGAAACTAACCGCAGCTGGTTTTCAAGTAAAAACTGTGAATAAGTTGCCAGTTGCAATTTTGAACAAGGTTTATTCGCAAGTTCCCGGAGGTGGTGGCCAAGCACCACGTGGTTCGTTAATTACGCTCGAAATTGTTTAAGCAGATTTGCGTTAAATACGCTTTAATCGTTCGATCTTTTATTGTCGCGCTAACGCTCGGCTAGCATGTCTGCAACTTGAAAAGCAAGATCTAGACTCTGCACTCTATTCAATCGTGGATCACAAGCCGTTTCATAACGGAACGTAAGGTCATCTTCACTCACGCCACCAATGCCACCAAGACATTCGGTAACATCATCGCCTGTCAATTCAATGTGGATTCCGCCAGGATGAGTACCCATCTTGTGGTGAACTTCGAAGAAGCCGCGCACTTCATCAATAACGTCATCCAAAATTCTGGTCTTATGCCCCGATGCAGTTTCTTGCGTATTTCCATGCATTGGATCGCACACCCAGACCACAGGATGATCAGTTTTCTGCACAACTTCAATCAAGTTAGGCAGAATTTCACGGATTTTGCTGGCACCCATTCGAGTAATAAACATCAACCGACCCGGCGTGCAATTTGGATCAAGCTTTTCGAGCAACCCAAGAATATCTTTTTCGGTCGTGCTCGGTCCGATCTTCACGCCAATCGGATTGCTGATACGGGAAGCAAAGTCGATATGAGCTCCGCTCAGGTCGCGAGTGCGCTCTCCGATCCAAACGAAATGGCTTGAAACGTCATATAGATTTCCAGTTCGGGAATCAATGCGCGTCAACGGTTTTTCATAATCCAGCAAGAGCGCTTCATGGCTGGCATAGAAATCTACCCGACGGAATTCCTCGGGATCTGCGCCACATGCAGTCATGAAGTTGAGGGCTTTATCAATATCTTCAGCCATCTCGGCATAACGCTTACCTGGTGCAGATGTACTGACGAAGTCCTGGTTCCAGGCATGCACTTGTCGAAGGTCTGCGTACCCACCTTGGGTAAATGCGCGAACGAGGTTTAACGCAGCCGAACTCGCGTGGTAGGTCTGCACCAATCGCATCGGGTCAGGTACGCGCGACTCAGCAGTGAAATCTAATCCGTTTACCGCATCTCCGCGATATGACGGCAAAGTTACGCCGTCGATCGTTTCTTCATCCGAACTTCGTGGCTTGCCATATTGGCCTGCGATTCTTCCAATCTTCACGACTGGCATTGATGCGCCGTAAGTAAGAACAATTGCCATTTGCAGCACAGTTTTTAACCGAGCGCGGATCGAATCGGCAGTATTTGCTACGAACGTTTCGGCGCAATCGCCGCCCATCAAAACAAATGCATCGCCCGCTGCAGCTTTTGCGAGCTTTTGGGTTAAGTCATCACATTCGCCAGCAAAAACTAACGGCGGCAACGTTTCAAGGATTGCCTGCGCCCGCGCAAGTTCAGCTGAATCTGGCCATAGTGGCTGCTGAGCGGCCGAAAGATCGGGCCAGGTAATGTTCGACACACCTTTAGATTAGTGGCGTTTCGCGACTTTACTAAATTCCCTAACCTGTGCCCAAAGGTGCGCACGATAGATTTGACCCATGCCGATCAAAAAAGTCGCCTTACTTACTGCTGGTGGGCTGGCCCCTTGCCTATCTTCTGCGGTTGGTGCGCTAATCGAGCGGTATTCCGAAGTAGCGCCGGACGTTGAGATCATTGCGTACCAAGACGGATATCGCGGATTACTGTTAGGCGAATCCATCACGATTACACCTGACATTCGAAGTAAGGCGCACCGCTTACATGCCTTCGGTGGTAGCCCAATCGGCAATAGTCGCGTCAAGTTAACGAACGTAGCTGATTGCGTTAAGCGTGGACTCGTAAAACCAGGACAAGATCCGCGGGAAGTCGCTGCCAACCAGCTGGTATTTGATGGCGTGGACGTACTGCACACAATCGGTGGAGATGACACAAATACGGCAGCTGCGGATTTGGCAAGCTACTTAGCGGAAAATAATTACGGGCTCGGGGTTGTTGGCTTACCAAAGACAATAGACAATGACGTTTACCCAATCGCGCAATCTTTAGGTGCATGGACAGCAGCTGACGAAGGTGCAAAATATTTCAGTAACGTAGTTTCAGAACACACATCCAGCCCACGCATGTTGATCGTCCATGAAGTTATGGGAAGGCACTGTGGCTGGCTAACGGCAGCAACTGCCGTCGCCTACCGGAAATTACTGGATGAAACTACTTGGTTTGGTGAATTTGGAATTGATCGTATTTCTCGCGAAATCCACGCAGCATATGTTCCTGAGCTAGAAATAGATCTAGAACCCGAGTCTTTGAGACTAGCTAAAGTTATGTCAGAAGTTGGAAATGTAAATATTTTTCTATCCGAAGGCGCGGGAGTCGATTCCATCGTTGGTGAAATGAAAGCTCGCGGCGAAGAAGTGCCAGTAGATCCATTCGGCCATGTCCAGATCGACAAGATAAATCCTGGT
Source organism: Actinomycetota bacterium (assembly GCA_947452765.1). Lineage (GTDB taxonomy): Bacteria > Actinomycetota > Actinomycetes > S36-B12 > UBA5976 > UBA5976. The sequence goes on from CANGDR010000004.1 coordinate 37,598, forward strand.
GCGTGGTTTGCAGCACAGTTCGCACCGATGATTGGTGCTGAGAAGGTGCTTATTCAAAAGAGTGGATACTTCGCGCGGTCGGCACCAGCCAACGAGCGCGACCAAGAACTAATCCGGCAGTGTGCAATCGTTGCGGTTGATGCGGCACTTGCTGGAGTAAGCGGATTAGTGGGGGGGGACGAGAGTCAAAATAATCTCATTCGGGCTTGCGAATTTGACCGCGTGGCTGGTGCAAAGCCATTCAACACGGAACAAGATTGGTTTAATGAATTATTAGCGGAAATTGGACAACCAAAAGGCCGCAAGAGTTTGCACGCTTAAATATGACTGAACTATTGATTCAAATCCAACCTGAACAAGTTTGCGCAAGGTTAGCTAAGTCTGAAAATAATGCAATTGTTCCGTTGCAAGTAACCAAGTATGAAGATTTTTTTGAGGTCGATCCTCAGGCCATTTGGAACGCTGTTACCAAGTGCATCAAGATCTTACTGACCGGAGCCAAAATTCCTGCCGACCGGATTTCAGCGGTCGAAATATCATGTGAACTAGACATCACGGTGCTCTGGGATAACGAAACTTTAGGCGCTGTCTGTGCAGCTCGAGGAGACTCAAGTACCCCGACACATCGATTGGCTTGGTTGATAGAGCACAATCCCGCAGTTGTGGGAACTATGGCTGCCGGCAGGCTAAATTCAGGCTCAGCTGTGGATTATTTAATTTCTCGAATGACTCGCGGTTTATTTTCTGATGACTCTGGCATTGGCATGACAACCGAGCCATCGGGTTTCCTCGGTATCAGTGCGCAAATTATTGCTTAGAGCGAGAAGCGTACTTATCAACATATTCTTGACCCGATAGATCCATGATTTTGTACATAATTTCATCAGTCAAAGATCGAAGTACGAAGCGATCGTCCTCCATCCCGTAGTACCGGGAAAAATCTAGTGGGGCACCGATCCGAATACCTACCTCAACCCCAAAGTTAGGTCTAGACCTTCCAATGGGCTGCACCATCTCGGTGTTCATCATCGCAACTGGCAAAACTGGTACCCGTGCTTCAAGCGCCATTCGAGCCACGCCAGTTTTGCCTCGATAAAGTCGCGCATCAGGCGACCTGGTGCCCTCTGGATAAATCCCGAGCAAGTGCCCATCTTCAAGCAATCGCACTCCAGTTGAAATTGCGGCAGTACCGGCATTTCCCCCAGTTCGATCAACCGGAACTTGCCCCGAGCCGCGAAAAAATGCGGCCGTTGCTTTTCCGCGAATTCCTGGTGCTTCAAAATATTCACTTTTTGCCATAAAGGTAATTTTTCTAGGCACAGCAATTGGCAGAAAAATTGAATCTGAGAAAGATAGGTGATTACTAGCCAAGATTGCTGGTCCTTCCGCTGGAATGTGCTCTAACCCTTCAACCCAGGGATGGAAAGCTAATTCAATTGCGGGACCAATTGCGATGTTCTTAAGAAACTTATAGAACTTATCGCTGTCAGACACATCACTTACGGTAGTCACCCGACCCCTGTTCGGCAATATTCAAAACACCAAATTGGCTAAATTCCTTGAATTAAAGCCCGTTATCGCCATCTCTCGGCTAATCTCGCTTAGAGGCCGAAAGGAGGGTGTGCAGTGCGAGAAATTAGTCAACCGACTCAAATGGCAACAATATCTGACGGAAATCTAACCGACCATATTGAATTTAATGCCACCTACCACCCAAACTTCGAATCAGCCTCGATCCAGATTGATGGAACCTGGACACCCGTTCGGGCCCTGGAGTTTCGCTCGCTTATTCGCAGTGTGGCGAAAGGTTTAATTGCCGAAGGCATTAAGTCAGGTGACCGAGTCGGAATCTTTTCTCGGACTAAATACGAATGGACGGTAGCTGACTACGCAATCTGGTACGCAGGTGGTGTAACCGTACCGATCTATGAAACTTCTTCACCAGAACAAGTCCAGTGGATTATGTCTGATGCACATGTTGTTGCCACTTTCTTTGAAGCGCAGCGAACTACCCATTCTTTTCAAGTTATCGCTGAATCTGTCCCGCACATGAAACATAGTTATATTTTTGCCGACAACGCCTTTGATGAGTTGATTCGCAAAGGCTCTGGTATCTCTGACTCCGATCTGGATGCGCGTCGAACAATTGCGCAAATCGACGACGTGGCCACAATTATTTACACGTCCGGCACAACAGGTCGGCCAAAGGGTTGCATACTTTCTCACGGCAACTTTATGACCGAAGTTGAAACCTTAATCTATGGAATTCCAGAAGTATTTGAGCGCGAGGATGCTTCCACGCTGATCTTCTTACCACTTGCACATGTATTCGGAAGAGCGATTCAAGTTGCAATGATCCGAGGAAGAGTCACTATTGGCCATTGCCCTAATCCGGTTTCGCTACTTCGTGATCTTGAATCATTTAAGCCGACCTTCCTGCTCGCGGTACCTAGAGTTTTTGAAAAAGTATTTAACGGCTCCGCGGCTAAAGCGCACGATGCAAGTCCAGCGAAAGGAAAAATATTTGATCAAGCGGCAGCAACTGCGATTGCCTACAGTGAGGCAATCGAATTGGGAAGAATCCCGACGTCGCTAAAGCTTAAGCATGCTGTATTCGACAAATTGGTCTATTCAAAATTACGTCACGCGATGGGCGGTCGAGTAACGCATGCAATATCTGGTGGTGCATCTCTAGGCGCTCGACTAGGACACTTTTATCGAGGTCTTGGGCTAATAGTTCTAGAAGGTTACGGACTAACGGAAACTACAGCTGGATCGACGATAAATACCCCGTCAAAAATAAAGATTGGAACAGTTGGCCCAGCTTTGCCGGGCACTGGCGTGCGAATTGAATCGGATGGCGAGATATTGCTGCATGGTGGCCATGTTTTCCAGGGGTACTGGAACAACCCAGAGGCTACCGCCGAGGTCATGGCCTCTGACGGTTGGTTTCGGACCGGAGACATCGGCGAACTCGACGCTGAGGGCTTTCTGAAGATAACTGGACGTAAGAAGGAAATTCTGGTCACTGCAGGTGGTAAAAACGTAGCTCCTGCTGTACTTGAAGATAGATTGCGCTCAAATCCGATTGTAAGTCAATGCGTAGTGGTTGGAGATTCCAAACCATTCATCGGAGCGCTGATCACTTTGGATATGGACGCGTTGCCGCAAATTTTGGCCGCAAATGATATCGAATCAGCGCCAATGGAAACTTTGATTATCGACTCTGAGGTTAGGGCGCTTGTTCAAAAAGCAGTCAATGTAGCTAATGAGGCTGTGTCCAATTCAGAAGCAATCAAGAAGTTTGTGATATTGCCAAGCGATCTAACCATAGAAAATGGATATTTAACCCCGAAGTTGAGTATTAAGCGACATGAGGTAGTTAAAGACTTTGCGGCACAAATTGAAAGTCTTTACAGCTAAGTGGCATCTTGACAAAAAATTCACGGTTACCGCTGCTGGCTTTCGCTTGGGTTATCACCCGAGTCTGGGCACTATCAAGTGGTTACCAGATTTTGCCTTACCCAAACTCTCAATACCTGTTCAGTGACGTCCGCCTTTACGACTGGTGGGCCGGCAACATTGCCGATGGCCATTTCCCGATTAATGACCCAATGTGGCAATACCCTCCCTTAGCAGCATTAGTTTTCTTGGCCGGATATCTAATTGCAGGCAAAACCATAGGCTTTGTATTTCTAGCCTTACTGGCGGATTTTGCCATCTTTGCGTTGCTGAGCAATCAAGTAATTAAGTCTAGAAATGGAAACGTAATTCCAGTAATGATCTGGGTTGCCACTCCACTATTAATGGGTCCAATAATTCTTGGTCGATTTGATGTATTTCCAACCTTGGCAGTCGTAGCTGCACTGTTGTACTCCGGATCTCCCCGCGCATTTGGAAGCCTTAGTGCAATTGGAACACTCTTGAAAGTGTGGCCAGTTTTGAATTTGATTGCCACACCACCGACAAAATTTATTAAATCCACACTTTGGTTTCTGGGTACTTTCTTTTTGGGTAGCGCATTACTGACAATCTGGTGGCCAAACAGTTTCACATTCATCGCAGGTCAAAAGTTGCGTGGGCTGCAAATAGAATCTGTTGGAGCGTTGCCATACATGATATGGAATGCGGGCACGGGTTCGACTACGTCAGCGTTTCAGTTCGGTTCAATTGAAGTTGTTGCGGCTGGGACTGGAGTCGTTTCGCTAGTTATGACTCTGATTGGAATTGGTTTACTAGGAACGTTGATCACTTGGCGTTTGACTGGAAAATTAACTAATGTCTCGCCACCCGACATCGTGCTTTTGGCTGTTCTAATTTCAATGTGCACCAGCAGGGTACTGTCACCGCAATATATGGTCTGGGTTTTTGGAGTTCTGGCCCTATCTGCATTCAAGCCACAACCAAATTTTAAGAAACTGGTTGCCCTAATTTTTACAAGTGCCTTTATTGGCCAACTTATTTACCCTTGGCTTTACATCGAATTTCAGCAAGGCGAAGTTCTGCCTACAGCCGCTCACTTAATTAGGGTTGTTGCGTTGCTAGTTGCTACCAAAATATGTTGGGACAACATCAAAGGCGCTCTTAAGCAAGAGCATCCGGATCCTGTCCATGCAGAAGCGAATTAAGACGCGCAAAACTGTGATCCCAGGTCCACGATTGGGTTACCCAATCGCGACCTGCCGCACCTAGCTGTTTTGCCAGGCCTGCATCTGAAAGAATTTTAATAATTCGACTTGCAACTGCTTCTTGACTATTTCCATCCACCAAGAAGCCGGTCACGCCATCTTGAACGGCGTCCACTGCGCCACCGGAGTCACCTACAACGACTGGAAGCCCTGTGGCTGACCCCTCCAGAAATACAATTCCTAATCCTTCTACATCCCATCCGCCCATTCGCGTCCGACAAGGCATTGCAAAGACATCACCGGCTGCGTACCAATGAGCCAACTTTTCTTGATCCACTTTCCCCGTGAAATGAACGTCGCCACTTAGATTTAGATGCGAAACCATTTTTTCAAGGTCTGGCCGATAGGGTCCATCGCCTACGATGATCAAAGCCACATTAGGAATGGCTTTGGCAATTTCTGGCAGAGCCTCAATAAGTGTGTCTTGACCCTTTCGAGCCATTAAGCGCGACACGCAAACTATTACCGGCCGATTACCCAAGCCAATTTGTTCGCGTAATAATTTTCCTTCAACTTTATTTCGCGGATTGAATTCAGTTACGTCAACACCTGGAACCACCGCTCGCATTTTTGCTGCGGCTTCAGGACTTAAGGCTTTCCCAATTTTTGACTTGGTATACCCACTTATATAAGTAAGCGTGTCTACATCGTTTCCGATTTTCCGAAGCGCTTGTCTGGTCCCAGGAGTCATTGCCCATCCAGTTTCATGGCCCTGGGTCATGCCGACAATGTGTTCCACCCCAAGCTCTCGAAGTGGTTTTGCAAGCAATCCAAGCGGGGCTGCTGCCCCAAATAAGACTCGAGTGACATTTCCAGAAAGTACCAATTGGCGTGCCAGGTGCAGCGTTTTTCTTGTTGGCAACAAGGTTTGCGTACTTGCCCTTACGATCTCGAAACTTTGGGCAGCATCAAATTTTTCGCACTCGTCCCAAGTTGAAGTCAGGACTGTTACCGATGCTGGATCAAACCGGCGCACCATCTCGAAACCAAATGTCTGGATTCCACCTGGTCTAGGTGGAAAATCATTTGTGATGACTAGCGTGCGTCCCATGCCTACATCCTGCCCTAATTAAGGCCTCCCCTGTGTTTAGGTATTCCCGGAATATGGGTTTGCTATTGGGCAATCACGTTCGAGACCTTGTCGGTAATTAGGTCTACGTTTTTGCCATCGCCTTTGATCAGTCGTAGCGGAGCAACCAATCCAGAATGAGCCAATACTTCCAAAATCTGTTTGTGGTCATCAATGGAATCAGGCATAGGACCCAGCAAGGCTGTAACCACACAGTCCGAACAGGCAATATTTCGCATCACACAAGAATCGCAATCGATCAACATCTAAGTCCTCCATAGGGTTAAGCGCTGTTACTAATTACCGTACGGAACTGGTCAGACAGTTCTACTTGAGCACAAAAACCCTACAAACATTGAGAAATTTCCCTAGCAATGGCTCTCTATTGCCAGAAACTACAACGGTTTTCGCAAAATTAGTGACCAGCTAAACGACGCTTTAATAATAAATATTTAATTAATCGGCAGCCAGCGCGTAGCGCTGGCTAATAGAGACCCAAACGTCAAGTACGGATTCGGCAGCGCCACTATCTAAAGATTGGTAGGCGACCGGTAGCGCCGCCCAAATTCTGGAAACGACTGAATTCGATACTGGCCCAAAATTCGGTGATCCAACGGCAGCGTCATACGCAACCATAGTTGCAGCTGAATTCAATGCGACCACATCACGAATCGCCTCAAAGTCACCGTCGCTTCGACCAGCAAAAATGGCTCGCGCTACTTCAGCGTTATGTCTGGCATCCCCACCACGCAACTGTTCTAATGTTGCAGACTTAATCCTCAATTCAGCTGGATTAAGTTTTTCATGTCGAAGCTCTCCGGAAGTTACATCCCAAATATCGGTAACTGCCGATGTAGAAATTTCATCTAGCCCATCTTCGCTTCTTACAATTATTGATCTAAATCCGCGATCTAACTGAACTTGAGCAAGCACTGGTGCCAACCGAATATCGGCACAACCCAAAAGGGAGGCAGCTGGTTGGCCCGGATTCGCTAACGGACCAAGCACGTTAAAAACGGTTGGTACACCAAGTTCCTTGCGAACTCCGGCGGCATTTTTTAATGCTGGATGGTGATTTGGCGCGAAACAAAATGCTATTCCAGCTTCAGCGAGACAGGAGGAAAGCAATTTGGCTGGCATGTTTATAGCAACGCCCAACGCCTCAAGAACATCCCCTGTCCCTGACTTTGAGGAAATAGCACGGTTCCCATGCTTTAAAACTGGATACCCAGCTCCGGCTACAGTTAGCGCTGACATTGTCGAAATATTGACGGTGTGTGCACCATCGCCGCCAGTACCAACAACATCCACAGCATTGCGATCAAGATTTACTCGGATGGCTGCATCTAACATCGCTTCGACCATGCCAGTCACTTCTGCGGCTACTTCGCCTTTTACTCGCATCCCCATGACCAAGCCGGCGATTTGCGCATCCGTTGCGGTGCCAGACATCATCGCCGACATTGCCCAATGAGCTTGTTCTTTAGTTAAGTCATCTCGAGCGACAATTACGCCAAGAATTTCTTTCCAGGAGTACTCAGGCATAACGCAGTCGATTAAGAAACGTGAGCTTGCGTTTGCAGTAACCCAAGAGCGGCACCCACAAGTGCCCGTGGATCGATTGGGTGAGCAACTATGGCATCAGCGCGCGACCAGGTAGCTAACCAGCGATCGTCAACTCTGCCCACTAGTACCAAAATCGGCGGGCAGTTATAGATTTCGTCCTTCAATTGGCGGCAAATACCCATGCCACCAGCAGGCGTAGCTTCGCCATCCAAAATGATCAAATCAAAGGGTTTTTTGTCCACAGCGGCAATCACGGCCGGCTCGGTGGCACATTCTAGGATTTCCACATCGTTAATATCTTCGGAAGGTCTACGTCCCAAGGACATTCTGACCGATGCTCGAACTGTGGAGTCGTTGCTGTACACGAGCACCTTGAGGGTTCTAGTTGTCATAGCCACGAGGAAAGCGTATCTGACTGGCAGGGTTAGGGGTAATCCAAGGTCGCTTAATGACCCATGTCACATCGCCCAAAATATGCCATCCCCGTGGGGTTTTTTGCCCTTGGTTTGAGTAAACTCGAGACCGTGAGTACAGTTTCCGCAGTCCGTGTCCCAAGCCAAGCCGAACGACCAAATATGGTCTCTGTCGGCACGATCATTTGGCTATCCAGCGAACTAATGTTCTTTGCCGCACTCTTTGCTATGTATTTCACACTGCGCTCCGTAAACCCAGGTGTCTGGGCCGAGGAGGTAACAAAACTAAACATTCCCTTCTCTTCAGTAAACACAACAGTCTTGGTACTTTCAAGCGTTACCTGCCAACTTGGCGTATTTGCTGCCGAACGTGGTGACGTAAAGGGGCTTCGTAAGTGGTTCACTATTACGTTGTTAATGGGTACCTATTTCGTTTCTGGTCAGATTTATGAATACGGCAATTTGGTTCGTGACGGCCTGACCCTTTCCTCTTCGCCATACGGCACGGCGTTTTACTTAACTACCGGTTTTCACGGTTTGCACGTTACTGGCGGTTTGATTGCATTTTTGTTCGTTCTCGGCCGCACTTACAAAACCAAGCACTACACCCACAAACAAGCAACGACTGCGATTGTCGTGTCGTACTACTGGCACTTTGTTGACGTAGTTTGGATCGCCCTATTCGCAACGATCTACCTAATTAAGTAAAACTTCACAACACAACAAAGTAGATAAGGGAAGATTTCCGTGGCTTTAAGTCGTAGACATCCAGCAGCACTGTTTGCAGTTCTAGCTGTCGCGCTAGGCACTACTGGCGCTGCATACGCAGCAATTAGTACTGGGACCGCACCAAAAACTGGTGCTGCTTCCCAAACCCAAGTCGAAGAGGGTAAGTCACTTTTCCTCGAAGGTTGCTCATCATGTCACGGGCTAGCGGCTCAAGGTTCCTCCGACGGCCCTTCACTAATTGGTGTTGGCGCAGCTGCGGTTGACTTCCAAGTTGGAACCGGCCGTATGCCACTTGCTGCACCTGCGATACAAGCAATGCCAAAAACCCCCGTCTATAACGAGGAGCAGATTGCGGCACTTGCCTCCTACGTAGCAAGCCTTGGTCCTGGTCCGGCAATTCCAACCTCCGAAATGGTGGACACCTCAGGTGCGGATTTGGCACTTGGTGGCGAACTTTTCCGAACTAACTGTGCTCAGTGCCATAGCGTCTCGGCAAAGGGTGGGGCGCTATCCCAAGGTCGCGCCGCTCCCAGCTTGATGAACGCCCAAGGTAAGGAAATTTACGAGGCCATGGTTACTGGCCCGCAATCGATGCCAATTTTCAGCGACAAGATAATGACTTTGCAAAACAAGAAAGACATAATCCGATACCTGCAGGAACTTCAAAAGAATCAAAGTCCGGGTGGCTTTAGTTTGGGTCGCCTTGGTCCTGTGACTGAGGGACTATTCCTGTTTATCGCAGGTCTTGGCGCACTGATCGTTGCTGCGATTTGGATTGGAGCAAAGGCTAAATAATGAATGAATTAGAACACCACTCAGGTGACCCCTACGGTGCAAAAGACGGCAAAGACTTAGTAAGCGGCATCACAGTCTTCCCAATGGAAGAACATGTGATGCGTCGGGCTGACATAGACCCGAAAGCCGCAACTCGTGCCGAGCGCCAGGTTGCAACTATGTTTACCCTCGCGATCCTTTCAGTTTTTGCGTTCGTGGTTTCGTACGTAAAAATCCCGAATACCAAAATGATCGACGTTCCGATCCTTGGTGCAGCCAATGCAAATCATGTTGCAATTGGCCTCTTCTTCGGTCTCGCAATTTTGCTAATTGGTGTTGGCGCAATTCACTGGGCGAAAAAGTTAATGCCCGACGTGGAGGTCATCCAAGAACGTCATGCCCTAACTTCAAATGACACCGAACGCGAGGCAGTTGCCTCAAGTTTCCAGCGCGGTAAAGCAGAGTCTGGGTTTGCCGAACGAAAATTGATTCGCCGGACCTTGCTTGGTGCAATGGCGCTATTCCCTATCCCACTAATTGTCATGCTGCGCGACTTAGGTCCGATGCCCGGCACTCGACTTCGCGAAACTATCTGGGACAAAGGCATCCATTTAGTTACCGACGTGACCTACAACAAGATCAAGGCTTCAGATATTCCAATTGGTGGACTAGTTAACGCTGTTCCAGAAAACCTGCTCAAAATTGAAGAAGAAGATGGCAATCTGAACGAGCGCGGCAAGGCTTCCATCATTTTGGTACGCATGGATCCGGCTGAAATCGTCTCGCAACAAGGAGAGGCATGGGATTACCAAGGTATCTTGGCGTTCTCGAAGATCTGTACCCACGTTGGATGTCCGATTTCGCTTTACCAACAACGCACTCACCACTTGCTGTGTCCGTGCCATCAGTCTACGTTTGACCTATCAAACTCGGGCAACGTGGTTTTCGGACCAGCCGCACGTCGCATGCCACAACTTGCGATCACGGTAGATTCCGAGGGATACCTAATTGCCCAGAGCGGATTTAAAGAACCTATTGGACCTAGCTTCTGGGAGCGCGGATGAGCAATTTAGAAACCTCCATTGCAACTACTGGACATGAGGCACCTGCAACTAAAGGTGGCTCAGTTGCTGGTTACATTGATGATCGCCTAGCGTCATCAAACTTCACCAAGCGCCTTTTAGATAAGGTCTTTCCGGACCACTGGTCATTCATGCTTGGTGAGATTGCGCTATACAGTTTTATCATTTTGCTGCTTTCAGGTACCTACCTAACGCTTTGGTTCAACCCATCGATGACCGAAGTTATTTACAACGGGTCGTATACGCCACTTAAGGGCATCAAGATGTCTGAGGCTTATTCTTCAACCTTGCACATCTCATTTGATGTTCGTGGCGGGTTGCTGATGCGCCAGATTCACCACTGGGCCGCCTTATTCTTTGTAGCAGCCGTATCGGTTCACCTGCTGCGAGTATTTTTTACAGGTGCGTTCCGCAAACCTCGTGAGATTAACTGGGTAATTGGAACTCTCCTACTAGTCCTTGCAATTCTCGAAGGTTTCGCAGGTTACTCGCTTCCGGATGATTTGCTTTCTGGTACTGGACTTCGAATTGCCGAAGGCATTGTGCAAGCGATCCCGCTTCTAGGCACTTACGTTGCCATGTTCCTATTTGGTGGCGAGTTCCCTGGAACTGACTTCATTCCACGCCTTTACTCAATTCATATCCTGCTCATTCCAGGAATTTTGCTCGGCTTAGTAACAGTCCACTTGATAATGGTGTTCTACCAAAAGCACACGCAATTCCCTGGACCAGGTCGCACTGAGAGCAACGTAGTTGGTTTCCGCTTATTCCCGATCTACATGGCAAAAGCAGGCGGCTTCTTCTTCGTGGTCTTTGGTATTACAACTTTGATTGCTGCTTTGGTAACTATCAACCCAGTTTGGCTATACGGGCCCTATACACCTTCACAGGTAACGGCTGGCTCACAGCCTGACTGGTACATCGGATGGCTCGATGGCGCAGTCCGATTGACTCCTAACTGGGAAACAAATATTTTGGGACACACCATCAGTTGGAACTTGCTTATCCCCGCGTTGGTAATTCCAGGCATTATGTTTACCGCACTTGGCCTTTACCCGTGGATCGAAGCTTGGGCTACTGGCGATAAGCGCGAGCATCACTTACTAGATCGGCCAAGAAATGTTCCTACGCGAACTGGTCTGGGCGTAATGTCATTGGTGTTCTACATGATTTTGGTTATTTCCGGTGGTAACGACATAATTGCCGTTGCTTTCAATTTGTCGATTAATCAGATCACTTGGACGCTACGAATCCTCCTATTCGTGTTACCTCCGCTTTCCTTCGTATTGACCAAGCGTGCCTGTCTTGGATTGCAACGTCGAGATAACGACAAGTTGTTACACGGATACGAAACGGGCCAGATCCTGCGTCTACCGAGTGGTGAGTTCCTAGAAATCCATGAACCAATTACTGATGCCGAGAAGGCAGTAATTCTTGCTAAGCAAGACTTTGCTCCCTTGGCATTGGAATCTGGTGAGGACGCAAATGGCGTTCGCAATCCGAAAGCCGCCAAATCAGCAGCCCGCGCTCGCCTTTCTGCCTGGTTCTATAGCGACACAATTCCAGTCCCAACTGATGAGGAATTACAGCACGCAGCCGAGCATGCAGCACATGAATTACATGAGGCACAGGCTCAAGCCAAACAGATAGAAGGCAGCAGCCACTAAGTTGTAAGAAAGGTACCCGGTCCAGTTAATTCTGAGCCGGGTGCTTTTTTGTTGCCTTTAGATCTTGCTGCGTTTGCAACGAAGAAAGTCTAAGAGTGAGGCCACAAGGTTTTGCGTCGCTCACTGGCCAAGGCATCAGCATATGGATCATGAAACTCAACCAAGTCCCCTACTGCACTGGCCAGCAACACGTCAGCTAACTCTGGGTTGCGAACGAGCGCCGGACCATGCATGTAGGTGCCAATTATATTGCCATGCCAAACACCTTCGGCCCCAGCAAATCCGTTGCCGATTCCACGTTTAACCATCCCGAGTGGTTGCATCTCCGGACCAAGTTCAGTTAGTCCCTGATGGTTTTCAAATCCGGTAAGTAATGGGAGATGCGATCGAGTCGGCTGACAGACCAATTCCCCAACGCTTCGAGGTGCACTGGTGTAAACCGTGTGAACGTCAACGATTCCAAGTCCCGAGATTGTTTCGCCATCGGCACCTGGAAGTGACGAACCGATTAGCTGAAAGCCCGCACAAACTGTAAAGAGCGCCGCGCCTGAAGTAACCGCCGAATTCAATCCACCGTCAGCGCGAAGTAGTTCCAGTGCAGCAGTCTGCGGGCCATCTTCACCACCGCCTAGTAAATATATATCTCCTGAAGTAGGTACGGTCATTCCAGGAGTTACTTCAACTAGCTCGACAGGGATTTCCCGAGCCTTGGCGCGATGTACTAGAACTTCAGCATTACCTTGATCTCCGTAGGTTCCCAAAAGATCGTGGTAAAGACGCACAATGGTCAAGGTCATGGCCGACCACCTTGCCTTGCATGAATTCCCAACTGTGCGGCAGCGAGTTCTTGGAACGCGGTGTAACTTGCTATTCCTTCAACCGGACCACTTCCCGCCTGAGCAATTGCTGCTTCGAATGTCTCGGTAGTTGCTACCTCAACTACTCCTTGCACTTTTACCCGGTAAGCCACATCAAGTCGTCTATCCCCCGTGCAAATGACTTTCTTGCCGATAAGTGCCGAGTAATCGATATCCCAAAGCCAAGACGTATCTCTCCCATCAATACCCCTAGCATTTACCGACAAAATGACACATTTAGCTTCAACCTGAGCCAACGCCTCGCGCCAACTCTCTGGATTTTTTGCTAACCGGGTAGCGATGGAGTGACCGCCGATTTCAAAGTTTGAGATCCGATCTGGGGCATTCTCGGTTAGTTCAGTTGCTAATTCAATCGGCACTATAGCGCCCATTAGGCGGGCTGCTTCAATTGCAAGTACGGCGTTTCGTGCCGGTCCGCGTAACCTTTGATCACCACGCACTTGAGCTAGTTGTGACCCCAGACCGCAGGAGCAGAGGTAATCGCCGCTACCCCAATCCAAGAGTTTTAAACAGTTCGGACATGTAGCTGCATCTGGGTGGCGCCGACCACCAAAACTTACGCGCAAAACATGACCTGCGCTTCCAGCCGCGAACTCTAAAAACGGATCGTCTCGATCGATGACTAATGTGACATCATCAGTTACGAAAGTGTCGCGCCAGAGGTTGGCAACTTTGCGAACCTCACCCGTTCGATGGAGCTGGTCTCGAGAAAGATTCAACAGAACGATTACTTTTGGTTGCAGGTCTTGCGCCATTGAAGGTAAGTAGAGCTCGTCACATTCAAGGACAACTAACCTATTTCGTGGGCCTTGCGCTAATGCAGTTGCAATTCCAGCACTCATATTGGCGCCATATTTACTAGTACTCACTAGTTCGCCCGTAGCAGCTTCTAACATCCGAACTAGGTACGCCGTTGTTGTGGTTTTGCCGTTAGTTCCGCTAACCAGAACCAGCTCTCGACCTTTTGAAAGTTTAATTAAGGCCCTTGGGTCTATGGCAAGAATAGTTCTGCCTCGAAGAGTTTCGCCTCGACCTCGACCAGAGATGCGCGATACCCAGCCAGCAAAATTGCCAACTAGGCAGGCGAACGACAGGCGCATGGATCCGGTCACGTCAGGCGCCCGAACTACTTACTTAACGAATTCGCCGCGATAGTACTCAAAGACAAATCCGTAGACGGCCATCATGAGTGTGAATAGCCCAAAAACCATCATCCATCGTGCGAATACAAATCCCAGAATAAAAATGAAGGTTGCCAATCCAATTCCTAATGGCATCCACGAATGTGGCGAAAAGAAACCATAATCAGAATCCACATCACTAATCAATGCCATCTCATTATCTTCGGGTAGTGGTCCAACGCGTCTTGACGTAAATAAGGTGTAAAACGCTATCAAGAACGCCAAACCACCAGTGAGCGCCAGCGCCGTTGTTCCGACAACATCACCACTCATAACCCAATACACCGATGCCAAGAACAGATAAAGCGCCGTTCCCAACGCAAACATTTTGCCGCCAACAATCATGCGCCTGCACCTTTCGAATCTGAGCCAGAAGTTACCGATTCAAATACGTCACTTCGTGCACCATGATCTAGGCCTGCAACTTCAGGGTGATGCAAATCAAATGCTGGACGCTCACTTCGAATCCGTGGAATCTCGATGAAGTTGTGGCGTGGCGGTGGGCAAGATGTTGCCCACTCCAATGAGGCACCCCATCCCCATGGATCATCACTGGTAACAAGTGGGGCGTATTTGTGAGTCTTGTAAACATTCCAAAAGAATACAAACGATGAAGCACCCAATATGAATGAACCGATTGTGGAAATAATGTTATAGGTTGTGAAGCCGTCACTAGCCAGATAGTCGGCGTAACGACGTGGCATACCTTCAACGCCTAGCCAGTGCTGGATTAGGAATGTGGTGTGGAATCCGATGAAAACTAACCAGAAGTGCAGCTTTCCAAGTCGTTCGTCCAGCATCTTTCCAGTGAACTTAGGCCACCAGAAATAGAAGCCGCCAAACATCGCAAACACAACAGTTCCAAAAAGTACGTAGTGGAAGTGCGCAACCACGAAATAGGTATCGCTGACGTGGAAATCAAGTGGTGGGGCTGCCAAGATAACACCAGTTAGGCCGCCGAATAGGAATGTTGCTAGGAAGCCAATCGACCACAACATCGGAGTCTCGAAACTAACTGAGCCACCCCACATAGTTCCAATCCAGTTGAAGAATTTCACTCCGGTTGGGACCGCAATCAACATAGTCATGAACGAGAAGAATGGTAAGTTTACGGCGCCAGTTACATACATGTGGTGTGCCCAGACAGATACTGACAATCCAGCAATTGCGATAGTTGCAAAAACTAAACCTTTGTAACCAAAGATCGGTTTCCGACTAAATACTGGAAGGATCTCGCTGACAATTCCGAAGAACGGCAATGCCAAAATGTACACTTCCGGATGTCCAAAGAACCAAAACAAGTGTTGCCAGAGGATGGCGCCACCATTAGCCGCATCGTAAACCTGCGCCCCAAATTTTCGGTCGGCTTCGAGCATCAACATAGCCGCAGCAAGAACTGGGAATGCCATCAAAACAAGCACACTTGTTAGCAGAATGTTCCAAGTGAAAATCGGCATTCGGAACATTGTCATACCAGGCGCACGCATAGTAAGGATTGTGGTGATGAAGTTGACTGCGCCTAAAATACTGGCCATTCCGGACATCACGAGGCCAAGAATCCATAGGTCAGACCCTACGTTTGGTGAATTAATTACATTCGAAAGTGGTGCATAGGCAAACCAACCAAAACCAGCTGCGCCACCCGGAGTCAAGAATCCAAGCATTACGGTTATGCCGCCGAATAAGTAAAGCCAGTAGCTAACCATGTTCAATCGTGGGAACGACACATCAGGTGAGCCAATCTGCAATGGCATGATCGCGTTTGCAAATCCAGCAAATAGTGCGGTGGCAAACAGGAACAACATCAGCGTGCCGTGCATCGTGAATAACTGGTTGTACTGTTCGTTGCTTACGAACTGAAGACCTGGAACTGCAAGTTCTGCACGCATAATTAGCGCCATGAACCCAGCGATAATGAAAAATGAAAATGAAGTAATCATGTAGAGGTTGCCAATGACCTTGTGGTCAGTAGAGGTAATCCACTTAACGAACATGCGTCCTTTTTTGGCAGGTGGCTTCATAACGGGAACCTGGGTTTCCAGTATCGGCTTATCTAAAATCGCCATAATCTACTCTCCTGCTATTTTCGATCGACCATTATCAAGTTTTCCTACTTGACCACGTGCCTTTAGATCTTGCATGTGTGCATCATATTCCGCGCGACTAACAACCTTTACGTTAAAAAGCATTCGCGAGTGGTCTGTCCCACAAAATTCAGTGCACTTTCCAGCGAACGTACCTTCCTTGTTGGGGGTAACTGCGAATTGATTATGACGTCCTGGCACTACATCCATTTTCATTAGGAATGCAGGGACCCAAAATCCATGAATTACATCCGGTGATGTCAGTTCAAATTTAACTTTTTCATCAACTGGCAACCAAAGAGTTGGCCGCTCCCCTGGCGTACCTACGTCGTACACGCCTTCTTCTTCGTAGTTGAATGCCCAGGACCAGCGCCATCCGACAACATTTACGCTGTGCTTGGTTCCCGCAACACTTGTTAAAACTGTTTGATCTCGTTGCACAAAGTAAAACAAAGCCATGACCATCATTAACGGAACAATTGTGTAAAGGATTTCAATTGGCACGTTGTACTTAACTTGCGCGGGTAGCCCGTCGCCTTCTTTTCGCCGATACGCAACGATCGCCCAAATCAACAGGCCCCAGACGAAAAATCCAACGATCCAAGCCGCAACCCACGAACCAGTCCAAAGAGAGAGAATTCGCGGTGCCTCTACGGTTGCTGGATCCGGCATTCCCATGCGCGTGAAGCTGTTGTCTGAAGAGCAGCCAGCCAGTAAAAATGTTCCAGCGAAAGCAGTTAAAACAATTTTTAACCGAAAGCGTCGCACTACAGATTTCACGTGAGAGATGTCCTTAATTTTTTAGGTCCAAAACAGCGTTTTTGTCTTACCAATAAACACTTTTCTTATTAGGAACTCTACCTCAATGGCTAAGTAAAACTTGGCTTGGCCTGGGCTTAGGGACGCAAATCACAATTAGGATTTGGCTTGGAAATGCTGGCCCAATGCGGCAGGCTTTGAGATTAGTTCTGGAAGTAGCGAGAGATATTCACGGCGCAAAATCGTTGAAACACCAAGGGTTTCGAGGTGTTCGGTGGCCCATTGGCTGTCAATCACTCGACCGGTGCCATCGTTAAGCCGCCCTGCTAGGTGCACCAAAGCTGCTTTCGACGCATCCCGCTGCACATGAAACATGGACTCTCCTGCAAATAATCCACCAAGTTCTAGACCGTACAACCCGCCAGCTAGATCACCTGATTGGTCCCACACCTCAACTGAATGGGCTAATCCAAGTTCATGTAATTGGCCATATGCTGCTTTTACGGATTCATTGATCCAGCCTTGCGCCCTACTTGGGTCACCACACGCCGCGACTACATCAGAAAAGCAAACATCAATCGAGAATGTGAATTCTCGCATCGAACGCTTTAATGACTGGCTGATTCGAATTTGATCCGGATGGAAAATTGCTCTTGGTTGTGGCGACCACCATCCAATTGCTACTTCATCGCCATCGATTTCGTATGGCATCGGAAATAGTCCACGTGAATATGCTGCAATCAGGACTTTTGGATCCCAGGTACTACCGAAAACTGTTGCTTTTGGCCATTCAATATCTGGATTGATTTGTAATTGCGAGCCATCCAATGAATGGGCGCTGATGGCCAAAAAATCAACATCATCAGGAGCATGATTCGGATCCGGAAAATCTATTGCAAATTTTTCGGACATCAGATCTGCTTGGAAAGATGCTCCCGCACATCGGCTGCGCAGTCTTTGCCATAGGCCGATTCAAGCCTTGCGAGGAATTCAACTTGGTCTAAATCAAACTCTTGGGTCCCAATAGTCTCGATCACATAAGTTGCCAGTAACGATCCAACTTGCGCGCAACGCTCAAGCGTAAGTCCCCAACCTAATCCAGTTAAGAAACCTGCTCGAAATGCGTCGCCGACACCAGTTGGGTCCTTTATGACCTTTTCCTGTGCGACTGGCACAGAAATGTCGATGCCAGTATTTGATGTAATCCGAGCACCGTTCTTTCCCATTGTTGTAACGCGTACCCCAACGTGGTCAAGCACTTCATCGGCAGACCATCCGGTGCGCTGTTCAATTAAGGTCGCCTCGTATTCGTTATTAAAGAGGTACGTAGCTCCGTCAATCACGTCAACGGTCTGAGGTCCATCGAGTCGTGGGAGTTGTTGAGACGGATCAGCCACAAATGGAATTCCTAAATCTTTGCAAATTTTTGTGTGTTTCAGCATCGCAGCAGGATCGTCAGCGCCAATCAAAACAAGTCCAAGTCCGCCAACTTTTTCACCTACTTCAGCCAAATTGAGTTCAATCGACTCTGACATCGCTCCTGGATAAAAGGATGCGATCTGGTTCTGCTCTTGGTCGGTGGTGCACATAAATCTTGCAGTGTGCTGGGTGGTCGATACATGTACATGCCCACAGTCCACGCCGTGAGCTTCGAGCCAGCCTTGATACTCTGCGAAATCTGGGCCCACCGCAGCTACTAATAACGGTCGCTCGCCAAGTACGCCCATCCCAAAGCAGATGTTGGCTGCTACTCCACCACGCCTAATTTGCAAATCATCTACGAGGAAAGAAAGTGACACATTGTGGAGTTGGTCAGCCATCAACGAATCATTGAACAAGCCCGGGAATGTCATAAGGTGGTCAGTTGCAACTGAGCCGGTGATAGCAATACGCACAATTGATGAGCCTACGACAAATTCCTGTGTTCGGTAGCACTGGATAGAAAAAATACGCCTGCTACCCAAAGGCAGCAGGCGTATTAAGAATACTTATTTAGTGGAAAGAGTCGCCACAGGCGCACGATCCCGATGCATTCGGATTATCAATAGTGAATCCTTGCTTTTCGATAGTGTCCACAAAGTCAATAACCGCTCCGCCTAAGTACGGCACGCTCATGCGATCTACTACAACGCCGACGCCATTAATTTCCTGGCGCACATCGCCATCAAGACTGCGGTCGTCGAAGAATAATTGGTAGCGAAGTCCCGAACAGCCACCTGGCTGAACTGCGATTCGCAAGTTCAAGTCATCACGACCTTCTTGGTCTAAAAGTGACTTAACTTTGCTCGCAGCTGTTTCAGTAATTACTACGCTTGATTCGGTAGCTACTTCAGTCGTCATTTCGCTCCTAGTTTCAGTTGCTTTCGCACTGCTTACACCAACGTAACATGCGTCAACGTTATTCCAAGGCTACGCCAAGCCTCCCAAATGTGCCATTTAGGAGGCTATTTCCTACCCCAGGTCCTAGCAATCCGAGCAGCCACCTCAGTAGTCGCCGAGATTGGCTCCGCCAAAGATCGCTCACTACCGACTATTTCAGACATTGAGTATGCCGAGTCAATGCCAGCGGCAGCACACTCCCGCTTCCCTAGCCGAACTACTCCTGCAATAACTACGCACGGCTTACCTAGGGCTGCTGCGTGACTTGAAACGCCCGCTACAACTTTTCCATGAAGGCTTTGATCGTCCAGGCAGCCCTCTCCAGTTATAACTAGATCTGCCTGACTGATCGCAGCATCGAGTTCGACTATTTCCATTACGGTTTCAATTCCAGCAACCCGCGTTGCGCCTAAAAGCAACAGTCCATAACCCAGTCCGCCAGCTGCACCAGCACCAAGCGCAACGGCAGGATCTTTGCCATCGGATCTGCGACCACACTTCAATGCAAAATTTTCTAATGCACCTTCAAGTTCCATGATGGCAAAATCGTCGGTTCCTTTTTGTGGACCAAACACGGCAGTCGCACCGCGTAATCCAAGCAACGGATTGTCTACATCACTAGCAACTATTAATTCAACGCCTTTGACTGCCTTTAGGGCTGAACCCAAATCAATTTTCTCAATTTGTTTGAGTTGCACCCCACCTTGATCTAATGCGCCACCATGTGCAGTTGCTCCTAAGGCTGACAGCATTCCAGCACCACCGTCATTGGTCGCACTGCCACCCAAGCCAATTGTTATTTTTTTAGCGCCTAGCGAAATAGCACTATTGATGAGTTCGCCAACGCCGTAAGTGGAAGTTAACTTTGGATCGCGTTGTGCAGCATCGATTAGAGCCAAACCACAAGCTTGGGCCGACTCAATCCAAGCTTCGGAATCCCTTAACAAATAGACAGCAGGCGTTTGAACGCCTAACGGTCCGCGAACAATAATAGAAATAAGTTCCCCGCCGAGGATCTGGTGTAAGCCGGCAACAAATCCCGGCCCACCATCAGAAAGTGGAGCTATCACAACATCATCAGCTGGATGCTCGGTAAGCCAGCCCGCTCGAATTGCTTGGGCGCATTCAACTGCGGTCATTGTCCCGGTGAAACAGTCGGGACTCACCAATACACGCACACCTGCACGTTAGCATTAGGAAACATTAGATATACGGAAGAACTGAGTTTGATGAGCACTGACGAAAACAACGCCACCGAGACTGGCAAAGGTCGCCCGACACCAAAGCGCAAGGATTCTGAGTCTGCTCGCAAGCAAGGAATCACCGTCCCGAAAGATCCTAAAGCGGCTCGGAAAGCTGCGCGCGATCGCGATCGCGAAGCAAGGTCCATTGCCCGTGCCGGACTGATGTCAGGTGACACAAAATATTTCCCAGTTCGCGATGCCGGTCCTGTTAGGGCCCAAGTTCGCGACTACATTGATTCACGTCGGACCGTTGGTGAACTCTTTGTGCCAGTTGCTTTCATAGTTTTGCTACTTGGTCTAGTAAAGAATCCGACGTTACAAAAAATTGTTGTGTATGTCTGGACAGTTGTTCTAATACTTGTTGTATTAGATACGATCCTGGTCGGAATTCTGCTAACCACTTCGCTCAAGAAGTCATTTCCGACAAAGTCGGAGCGAAAAGGATCTGTCTCATACGGCGTTTTACGAGCGCTGCAAATGCGACGTTTTCGCATTCCCCCACCGCGACTTCGTGCTGGTGGCAAGCCGTTTAAAGTCAAGGCACCAAAGCCGTAACGCTTGGTTGCTAATTCCCTACTAAGGTCGAGTTATGGAATTTAGATACCTTGGTAATAGCGGTCTACGGATCTCTGAAATTTCTTACGGCAACTGGATCACGCACGCATCCCAGGTCGCGGAAGACACTGCAAAAGCATGTGTATCTGCTGCCTTAGATGCTGGCATCACAACATTTGATACCGCAGATGTTTACGCAAACACCGAAGCCGAAGCTGTGCTCGGTCGGGCGCTAGTCGGTCAACGGCGTGAATCTTTAGAAATCTTCACAAAGGTTTACTTTCCAACCGGTCCCGGTAAGCACAACGACAGTGGTCTATCGCGCAAACACATAATGGAGTCATGCAATGCATCGTTGAAGCGACTCCAAACTGACTACGTAGATTTGTATCAGGCGCACCGATTCGACTACAACACCCCTCTTGAAGAAACTCTGCGAGCATTCGACGACCTAATTCGTGCTGGCAAAGTGCATTACATCGGATTTTCGGAGTGGGATTCAACTCAAATTGAAGCTGCAATGACTATTGCAAAAGACATGGGACTTGATCGATTCATTTCAAGTCAGCCACAGTACTCAATGTTATGGCGAGTAATCGAAACTGAAGTTGACCCAACTTGTCGCAAACATGGCATCGGCCATATTGTTTGGTCCCCAATGGCGCAAGGCGTATTGACTGGAAAATACTTGCCGGGTCAACCTTTCCCCGCTGACAGTCGTGCTGCTACCGACAATGGACATTTCTTAGTGAATCGATTTATCAAAGATGACTTGCTTGAAGCGGTCCAAGAATTGCTTCCAATTGCAGATCAAGCCGGGCTAACTATGGCCCAGTTGGCCGTTGCCTGGGTGCTACAAAATGACAACGTTTCTTCAGCAATCATTGGCGCTTCACGACCAGAGCAAGTTACCGAGGCTGCTGCTGCTAGCGGTGTGGTCCTTGAGCCGGAAATAATGTCAGCCATCGATAAGGTTCTTAAAGAAGTAATAAGTAGCGACCCACGCTTAACTGTTTCACCGGAAGGTAGGCCTTAAAAGTGTCTTGGACTTGGATTTATCAAAATGCAGATGGCTCGCCAACTTCGAAGCTGCCAGAATCTGCAACCTTGGAATCATTTCCTACGCGTGAGGCTGCCGAGGAATACATTGGTGACACATTTCAAGACCTGCTAGATGGTGGAGTTGAAGCTGTGACACTTTACGAAGATGAGAAAGAAGTCTTCGGGCCAATGTTGCTAAGCCCTTCTTAGCAACATCAATAAATACAGTTCGTAAGCCCTGCTTAGCAGCATCAATAAGTACCGCTCCTAAGCCCTGCTTAGCAACATAGAACCCTGTGCTACAGTCGCATCACCGTGTTACCAGCGAAGTTCGGTGAAATTCCGACGCTGTCCCGCAACTGTGAAGTGATTTTCGGATCATAAGTCAGGTCGCCTGGGAACGTGGTTTTCGTTAAAACTCTCGAGGAAGAGTTCGCCGAACCACACTTTGTGTGTTCCGTCGGATAATTTTTCGACCACACAAGGAGAACTAAATGTTCAAAAAGCTCCCAGTGGTCGTGGCAGTAAGCGCACTATTACTTACCGCATGTGGCCAAAATTCCAATACTGCTACGTCTGCAACTCCAGCAGTTGCTAGCTATCCCATGACTATTCAAAACAATGGCGCTTCGATAACTTTGGCGGCAAAACCAAAGAGCATAATCTCGCTCTCGCCTAGTGCAACCGAGATGTTATTCGCTATCAATGCTGGTTCCCAGGTTATTGCGGTAGATGATCAATCAAACTTCCCAGCAGAAGCACCGATCTCTAGTTTGTCTGGTTTCACCCCAAACCTAGAAGCAATAGTCGCCAAGAGCCCTGATCTTGTTGTAGTCAGTAACGACATTGGCAATATCGTGGCTTCGCTTACTGCAGCCAAAATTCCAGTTTTAGTTGAACCAGCTGCCGTGACGCTTACCGATACCTATTCCCAAATCATGGAGCTTGGTAAGGCAACCGGACACAGCCCAGAGGCTGGAAAGCTAGCAGATTCCATGAAGACCGAAATCGCATCGGCAATTTCATCGCTGCCAAAAACAAAGACTGCAATGACCTACTATCACGAATTGGATAACACACTTTATTCAGTCACTTCGACCACTTTCATTGGTTCGATCTACAAGTTGGCGGGCTTAACGAACATTGCTGACTCGGCAGCCGATGCATCCGGTGGCTACCCGCAGCTCTCACCAGAATTTATTATTAGTGCAGATCCCAACTTGATCTTCCTGGCTGACATAAAGTGCTGCTCTCAAAATCTTGCAGCACTAGCAGCAAGGCCAGGATTTGCTGGGCTATCTGCAGTCAAGAACGGGAATGTCGTTGAACTTAATGACGACATCGCGTCGCGCTGGGGTCCAAGGACCGTTGACTTAGTAAAAGCAATAGTTGCGGGCGTAAATAAGGCAACTGTTAAGTAGTCATGATGACTAGAACTACGACAGTGCAAAGGTTGCCACGTTGGGCGTGGCCACTTAGTGCTGTCGTAGTTCTGGTAGCACTAACTCTTGGGGTCAGTATCGGGGCCGTAAGTATTGCCCCTAGTGCCGTATTCCAGGAAATTACCAGTCACATTTTTAATTTTACTTCGCATCAGACGTCTGCTCAATCGGCGATTATCTGGCAACTCAGGCTGCCCCGAGTTTTGTTGGCTTTCGTAGTCGGTTCGATGTTAGCTAGTGCCGGTTGCGCCTATCAGGGTACCTTTCGCAACCCGCTGGCAGATCCTTACTTGTTAGGTGTGTCTGCGGGTGCCGGCCTCGGAGCAACTATCGCAATTATCAACAGCATTTCTGCACCGCGCTGGCTACTCCCCTTAGCGGCATTTATTGGTGCCCTTGGTGCAGTTTCTCTTACTTATACTTTGGGAAGATCGGCAATTGCGGGACGCTCTTCGACATCACTGATTCTTGCTGGCGTGGCTGTCGCAAGCTTGCTTACGGCTCTGCAAACTTTGCTACAACAACAGAACACCGAAAAGATTCGAGAAATATATTCCTGGGTCCTTGGTCGGTTGTCGACTTCTGGCTGGAGTGACGTTGCCTTGGTTACTCCATATATCGCCCTATGTATTTTGATTTTGCTTAAGTACCGACGCGTGCTTGACGTATTCGCGGTAGGAGACGATGAAGCACTAACGATGGGTTTGCCAGTCGCTCGTGCTCGCGGAGCAATAATTATTGCTGCCTCATTGGGAACAGCTGCTGCAGTTTCGGTAACTGGACTAATTGGTTTTGTTGGAATTATTGTGCCGCATACTTTGCGTTTAATTGTTGGCAATAGCTATCGAATCCTGTTACCACTTTCGGTTATTTATGGCGGAGTTTTCTTGGTGTTGGCTGACATTATTGCTCGCACTGCTTTGGCGCCACAGGAGATTTCCATCGGTGTTGTTACCGCGCTGTTTGGCGCGCCATTCTTCCTCTTTGTACTTGGCTCAAGTCGAAATGGATCAATCTCATGACTCGGCTTGAAGTAACAAACTTGCACGTGAAATTTAATGGCAAAGAAGTTGTAAAAAACTTTAACATCGACATTTCTGTTGGCGAATGGGTCTGCGTAATTGGGCCAAATGGAGCTGGTAAATCGACTTTACTCCGCGCCCTCGTCGGCATAGTTAAGTCGACAGGTGAAATAAAAATTGATGGCTCTGACATTTTTTCCCTGTCAGATCGAGATCGGGCGTGCTGGATTGCATACGTAGCACAGGAACCAGTCATGCCAAAGGGGATGAAAGTTTTTGACTACGTCCTACTAGGGCGTACCGCGCACCTGCGGATGTTGGCGACTGAATCCAAACTCGACCTTGATATCGCGCACTATGTCCTTGCGGAACTTGGACTTTCGGAATTCATAGACCGAGATGTCGCTAATCTTTCCGGCGGTGAGCGGCAGCGAGTTGCGATTGCTCGCGCGCTAACCCAGGCAAGTCCAATAATTTTATTAGACGAGCCAACCACCGCTCTCGATGTTGGTTACCAGCAGGAGGTTTTAGAACTTATCGATCGCTTGCGGAGTGAAAAGAAGATTGCGGTGATTTCTACGATGCATGACTTAACAGTCTCGGGTCTCTACCCTGATCGCCTAATGCTCCTCGCTAATGGAGAAGTGGTTAAATCTGGTTCAGCAACGGAAGTTTTAACGACAGAAAATATCGCCGAATACTACGGCGCAAAAGTCAAGATCATTTCCGATAATAACGGTCCAATAGTGATCCCCGAACGGTCCTAAAACCCAAATCCCGATGGTGTTCTCTATCGGTATTTCAGCTTAATAAACCGACTCGCCGTAGCCGCCTAACTATTAACAGTTAGGCGGTTGATATCGTTGAAATTGCTCGCCCGCAGGCGTGCAAATATTTCAACGTCAGTAAGCGACGAAAATAAGGAGTTATCCCAATGAAGAACGCACCAGCACGATTGCTCGCCGAATTTCTCGGAGTCTTTTTCCTCTGTCTATTCGGCATCGGCGCAATTACTAATGATGCAGGCTTAACCGGCGTTGCACTTGCACACGGTTTCGCAATTTTTATTGCAATCAGCGCTTTCGGACACATCTCGGGTGGACATTTCAATCCAGCGGTAACAATTTCATTAGCAGTAACTAAGCGGATCGCCGCAGTAGATGCAAGTGCCTACATTGTTGCCCAACTTATTGGTGGCGCAGCAGCGGCAGCCGTTGCCAACTTAGTTTTTGGTTCGTTTGCTGGCGTACCTGCACTCGGAGACGGCATAAGCGTCACAACTGGAGTAGTCATCGAACTCATCGCAACATTTATTCTGATGATCGTCATCATGGGATCAGCGGTTGACTCCCGCGGATCCTTCGCAGTCCTGGGTGGGCTGCCAATTGCTATGGCAATAGTTGGCGATATCTACTGGTCTGGACCAGCAACTGGCGCTGCCATGAATCCGGCACGTTGGTTTGGCCCGGCACTCGTAGCGGGAGACATGAGTAATGCGATCGTTTGGATTGTCGGTCCAATTGTTGGCGCGCTGCTTGCGGTATTCGTCTATGACTTGGTTATGAAACCAGAAACTGTTTAATGCAAAATAGAAAATCCCCGGTCAAGCTACCGGGGATTTTCTATTTAAACCTATTTTGGTTGTGCATTAACAAATGGTGGCTTGGTAACTTGTACTTCCAAGTCTCTACCGCGCACATCAATTACTAGTGAATCGCCTTCGTTGATTGACTGTGAAAGCAATGCTAGGGCAATTCCCTTTTGCAGCGTCGGAGAAAAAGTGCCGCTCGTTGTCTCCCCTACAATTTCACCATTCAAATTCTTAACTTGCATGTGAGCGCGCGGGATGCCGCGCCCGGTCGCAGCTAAACCCCAGGCAACTCGTTTTGGTCCGGCTTCCTTTTCGGAAACTAGTGCCGACTTGCCGGCAAAGTTCTCTTTCTTCCAGCCAACTGCCCAGCCAGTCTTTGCTTGAACTGGTGAAATGTCAGGCGAAATATCTTGGCCATGGAGAACGTAACCCATCTCAGTGCGCAAGGTATCGCGCGCACCTAAGCCACATGGGAGGATTTCAAAAGCAGAGCCAGCTTCAAGCAGTGCATTCCAAAGTGGAACCAACGCATCGTTTTCGACAACTAGTTCATAGCCATGCTCACCGGTATATCCGGTGCGGCAAATCGAAACGGCAAACCCATTCCATGTCGCATCAACAAATGCCATGTATTCATGGTCAGTTGGCAAGCCCAAAGCCTGCATTACTTCAATTGATTTAGGACCCTGTACTGCAATGATGCCTTGAGTGAGGTGATTATTTTCAATTTTGATACCAGCCGGTGCAAGTTCTTCCAAGACGCTCACGACCTCTGCGGCATTTCCAGCATTCGGTATGAATCGAACTTCTTCAGAGCCGACCAAATAAACAATCAAGTCATCGATGATGCCGCCTGCTTCGTTACAAAGCATCGAATATTGGGCAGACCCTGGCTGGATTCGATCAATGTCATTTGCGAAAACGCTATTTGCAAATTCGTAAGCACCCGGGCCAAGGATTCGAACTTTACCCATATGGGACACATCAAAAATTCCCACTGACGTTCGCACAGCGGTGTGCTCAGCAACCGTTCCTGCGGTGTATTCGATTGGCATATCCCAGCCACCGAATGGACCCATTTTCGCGCCAAGGGATAGATGAGTGGAATGCAGAGGAACTTCAGCCATATGAATACCGTACTAGTACGGTTAGCAGTACGTATTCACTAGTGTGCAACCTATGTCTTATCGGATTGCGACCGAAGGAGTCCCTGTGACCACAAATGCCCAGCCAAAAATTGCCACCCTGTCTTTAAAGCCCGGCAATCCCCTAACAGCTAAAGCGGATGCCTTAGTTGTGGCAACTACTTCAGATGGCAAATTTTCGATTGTTTCAGAACTACCAAAAGGCGCTGCGGCAAAACTTCTAAAAGCGTTACTTGCTGTGAATGCAACTGGGAAAAAGGATGAAGTTGTGCGAATTCCCGCAACTGGGATCGCGGATGCCCAAGTAGTTGTCGCTGTTGGACTTGGCACGATGAAGCAAGGCGTTTCCCAAGAAACACTTCGCCGCGCAGCTGGCGCTGCCATTCGCACTCTGGCTGGGTACAAAAAAGTTTCCCTGGCACTTCCAGCAAATGACTCTGGTGACGCAGGTGCAATCCTCGAGGGTGCTGCGCTTGGTGCCTATGCATTTACCGATCACAAACATGCAACAGTGGCAAGTGGCAAGAGTCCTGTTGCCGCGATCTCACTCTTCACAAACAACTCTCGAAATGTTGAGTTTCGTGCGGCCTTAGAACGTGCCCGCGTAGTTGCAACTGGGGTAATTTTTGCGCGCAACTTGATTAACACTTCACCACTTCACTTGCCACCAGCTGAGTTAGCTCGCGAAGCAAAAACTCACCTTTCTGGTTCCAAAGTGAAAATTGAAGTACTCGATGAAAAAGCATTGGCTGCAGGTGGGTACGGCGGAATCCTCGGAGTTGGCCAAGGTTCATCACGCCCACCTCGATTGATTCGAATGGAATACCAGCCACGCGGCGCTACGAAGCACATTGCGCTTATTGGTAAAGGAATCACTTTCGACACCGGAGGAATTTCACTTAAGCCACCAGCGAGTATGCATGAAATGAAAGCTGACATGTCTGGTGCTGCTGCAGTTATCGCAACTATCCGAGTTATCCACGACTTAGGATTACCAATTGCTGTAACAGCGTATGCCGCTTGTGCTGAGAACATGCCGGGTGGCGGCGCGCAACGTCCAGGTGATGTTGTCTCTGCTTACGGTGGTCGAACTATCGAGATCCTAAATACTGACGCTGAAGGTCGCTTAGTTATGGCTGATGTTTTAGTGCGCGCAGCCGAAGATAATCCTGATGTGGTTATTGACATTGCGACTTTGACCGGCGCTGCAGTGGTCGCACTTGGCCATCGCACGGCTGGAGTCATCGGCGACGATGTCGTTAGAGACGCAATCAAGTCGAGTGCTGATCGGGCTGGTGAAGAATTTTGGCCAATGCCACTTCCCGAAGAGTTGCGCCCAACTTTGGAATCTCAAGTCGCTGACATAGCCAACATTGGCATCCGCGAAGGTGGAATGCTTTCTGCAGGCTGGTTCCTTAAGGACTTCGTTAAGGATGGTTTGCCATGGGCTCACTTAGACATTGCCGGTCCCGCCTATAACTCGCATCGAGCTTGGGGCTACACCCCGAATGGCGGAGTTGGATTTGGTGTTCGCACCATGGTCACTTTTATCGAAGATGTCCTTGCCGGCGCAGTGGATGTTTAAATTCGATTAACATTTGGTAATTTTTGGATCCAAGTTAACGCCCCGCGGTAATGCACCCGCAAACATCGTGAAAGAATAAGAGTGCGCCAAATGCGCAACTTTTACATCGCGGAGGGCACATGTACGACATCGTGATTTTGGGCGGCGGAAGCGGCGGTTACGCCTGTGCTTTACGCGCTTCTCAACTAGGGCTCTCAGTGGTTCTGATTGAGCAAGACAAGCTCGGAGGCACATGCCTACATCGCGGCTGCATTCCAACGAAGGCATTGCTTCATGCAGCCGAAGTCGCGGACACCGCTCGCGAAGGTGAAGCAATCGGAGTACACAGCACATTTAACGGCATTGACATGACCAAAGTTAATGAATATAAAGATGGCGTAATTGGCCGTCTATATAAAGGTTTGCAAGGACTTGTAAAGAGTCGCGAAATAACTTATGTAGAAGGCACTGGACGACTAGTTGCACCTAATGCAGTTGAAGTTGCTGGCGTGCGCTACGAAGGCAAAAATGTCGTACTAGCAACCGGTTCTTTTGCGCGCTCATTGCCAGGACTTGAAATTTCCGGTCGTATCATGACAAGCGATCAAGCGTTGACTATGGACTACGTGCCAAAAAGTGCAATCATTCTCGGTGGCGGTGTTATTGGAGTTGAGTTTGCTTCAGTATGGAAGTCATTCGGTGTTGACGTAACTATTGTCGAAGGACTACCCCGCTTAGTACCAGCCGAAGACGAATCAGTTTCAAAAACAATGGAACGTGCCTACCGCAAACGTGGAATTAATTTCAAGACAGGTGTTCGCTTCCAGTCGGCCACGCAAGACGACAAAGGTGTAACTATCACACTTGAATCTGGCGAAAGTATTTCTGCGGAACTTTTACTTGTTGCAGTCGGCCGTGGTCCACGCACCGAGGGTCTTGGCTACGAAGAACAAGGCGTTGCAATGGACCGAGGATTTGTGCTTGCTAACGAAAGACTCGCAACGAATGTGCCAGGAGTGTTTGCAGTTGGCGACATAGTTCCTGGCTTACAACTTGCCCACCGCGGATTCCAGCAAGGTGTTTTTGTTGCCGAAGAAATTGGCGGCTTGAAACCAGCTGCAATTGATGAATCTGGAATTCCGCGCGTAACTTATAGTGAGCCAGAAATTGCATCTATCGGATACACCGAAACCCAAGCTAAAGAAAAGTTCGGTGATATTGAATCCTACGAATACAACTTGGGCGGTAACGGCAAGAGCCAAATTCTCGGAACAACTGGATTTATCAAACTCATTCGCAAGAAGAGTGATGGCGTAATTGTTGGCGTTCACATGATAGGTGCCCGCGTTGGCGAACTAATTGGTGAAGCTCAAGTTATCTACAACTGGGAAGGTACTGCTGAGGATGTTGCGCCGCTTGTACACGCCCACCCAACCCAAAATGAGGCTCTCGGTGAAGCATTCATGGCTTTATCCGGCAAACCTCTGCATGCGCACGCATAAGTATTAGCCTTAACTAGTAAGTCCACATGAAGGAGTCACTTAAAGTGCCTACAACGGTATCCATGCCACAACTCGGCGAAAGCGTAACCGACGGAACAGTTACTCGATGGCTTAAGGCCATTGGCGACACTGTGGCTGCAGACGAAGCCTTACTCGAGGTTTCAACTGACAAAGTAGATACTGAAATACCATCACCAGTAAGTGGTGTGCTAACCGAGATAATTGCTGGCGAAGATGCGGTAGTTCTAGTTGGCGGAGCATTAGGCGTTATTTCTGAATCTGGCGCCGCATCTAGTGCACCAGTTGTCGAAATTCCAGCCGACCCAAAGCCTGCAACTCCAGTTGCATCGCCAGTGACTCCGGTTCCTGTTGTCGTGGCACCTGCCGCGCCTGCCCCAGTATCAACGGGTGGATTGGTAACTCCAGTCCTACTTCCGCAATTAGGTGAAAGTGTCACTGAAGGAACCGTAACTCGATGGCTGAAGCAAATTGGAGATCAGGTCACAGTCGACGAAGCGCTATTAGAAGTTTCTACCGACAAAGTTGATACTGAAATTCCAGCCCCAGCTAGTGGCATCCTGTTGGAAATTACCGTCGGCGAAGATGGTGTAGCCCTGGTAGGCGCTCAGCTCGGAACTATCGGTTCAGTTTCTGTTAGCAACACACCAATTCCACCAAGTACGCCAGCCCCGGAACCAAGTATTCCAACTCCAGCAGTGACTCAAGTAATCACCGAAACTGTTGCACCACCCGCCGCTTCAAGTCCAGCGGCCAGCGAAGGTGTTTCAACAGTTGACAACAGTGGAGCCTACGCAACTCCGCTCGTGCGAAAGCTGGCATCCGAACGTGGTGTTGAACTTTCGAAAGTAATTGGAACTGGAGTTGGTGGCCGCATTAGAAAAGAAGATATTCTTGCAGCACCTGTAACTGCAGCACCAGTAGCGGTGCCTAGCGACCGTCCTGTGGCCTCTACCCCGCACACTCCACCAGCAGCTCCGATTGCTGCCGCAATGCGCGAAGCAAAGCCAAGTGAATTACGAGGTCGCACCGAGCCCCTAACCCGCTTACGCAAAGTCATTGCCGAGCGAATGGTTGAGTCACTCCAGATCTCAGCTCAGTTAACTTCCGTAGTTGAAGTTGATGTAACTAGAATTGCAGCACTTCGAAATCGTTCCAAGGCGGCATTTGAATCGCGTGAAGGTGTAAAGCTTTCATTCCTGCCATTCTTTGCCAAGGCTGCCTGCGAAGCACTAAAGCAATTTCCAAATGTTAATGCCACATTGGACCAAGAGGCAGGCACCGTCACCTACTTCGATGCCGAGCACGTAGGTATAGCAGTTGATACTGAACGAGGACTTCTAGTTCCCGTTATTCGCGATGCTGGAGACTTAAACATCGGTGGCCTAGCCCGCAAGATCAATGATCTTGCCGAACGCACTCGCACCAACAAACTCTCCCCTGACGAATTAAGTGGCGGAACTTTTACAATCACTAACACTGGAAGTCGCGGAGCGTTGTTCGATACGCCGATCATCAATCAGCCACAGGTCGCCATCTTGGGTACCGGAGCTGTTGTTAAGCGTCCAGTGGTCACAGTTGACGACACCGGAGCTGACGTGATTTCAGTTCGTCAAATGGTCTACTTGGCTATGACTTACGATCATCGACTCGTCGATGGCGCGGACGCCGCTAGATTCTTATCTGCCGTTAAAGCTCGCCTTGAAGAAGGTTCATTCGAAGCCGATCTTGGTCTGTAATAGCCACCCAACGAGCGCAAGCAGATTGGGTGTAGCAGAGTAGAACTATGCGAATTATTATTGCGGGATCATCCGGACTTATTGGCACTGAATTGGTCGAGTCCTTGAGATCTGATGGTCTTGAAGTAATTCGATTGGTGCGAAGAAAAGCCGTTGCCCCAACTGAAGTTTCCTGGGATCCAAGTAACCAGCAGCTTGATGTTGCTGCCCTTGGCAAAGTCGACGCGATAATAAATTTGGCTGGTGCCGGTGTTGGTGACCACCGCTGGAGCAATTCTTATAAGAAAACAATCTTAAGCTCACGAGTTGATACCACTTCCCTGCTCGCTCGAATTGCAGCCGAAATCAAGCCCGAAGTTTTCATCAGTGCAAGTGCAATCGGTTGGTACGGTGATACTGCGGACCGCAAGGTTGATGAAACCGCTCCGGTTGGTGCAGGATTCCTGGCTGATGTCGTCAGCCAGTGGGAAGCCGCAGCCGATCCAGCGCGAGCTGCTGGCATCCGAGTAGTACACCCTCGCACCGGACTGGTTTCTTCACCAAAAGGCGGCGCTTGGGGCAAGTTGCTGCCACTTTTCAAACTTGGTCTTGGTGGCAAACTAGGAAGTGGCAAGCAATACTGGTCATTTATTTCGATGCGTGATGAAGTTGCAGCTCTGAAGTATTTACTTACTAACACTTCCCTAAGTGGCCCAGTTAACCTGACGGCACCACAACCAGCCACAAATGCGCAAGTCACTAAGGCGATGGCGAAAGCGTTCAATCGTCCCGCTCTGGCGCACGTGCCCGCATTTGCATTGAAACTGGTTCTCGGCGAGTTCTCGCAAGAAGTGCTCGGTAGTTCTCGGGTAATTCCGCAGGTATTGCTTGACGCAGACTTCGTTTTCCAAGACCCAAACATTGAATCTGCGATGGAAAATCTGGCGGGCAACAAAGTATGACTGAACTGCCACAAAATACCGATGTGGTTGTTATCGGTGCTGGTCTTGCCGGTTTGGCCGCTGCTCGGCTTTTGGCCATAGCCGGGCGACAGGTAACGGTAATCGAAGCTAGCGACGACATCGGGGGTCGCGTGCGCACCGATGAAGTTAACGGTCTATTCCTGGATCGCGGTTTCCAGCTTTACAACCCTGCTTACGATGAAGGTGCCAGAATTCTGGATTTAAAAACTCTTGACATAAAGAATTTTTCTCCAGGTGTAATAGTTGCCATCGATGGGCGCAATTACCGGATTGGCGACCCAAAGCGCGAACCCACTTGGGCGGTAGATAGTTTGCTAGCCCCAGTTGGCTCGCTATCGGCGAAGCTTAAGTTCGCTAAGTACGCCTTGAAACTAGCGTTATCGCAACCAGACTCAAAAAAATATGATGAGCGTACAGGAGCATTCCTGCGTCATAATTTTGGCGCTGAATTCACCGATAAAGTTTTGCGTCCTTTTTTGGCTGGCGTTTTCCTCGAAGACGAGCTAGCTACCTCAAAGCGGTTTTTTGATATTGCCCTGAAGTCATTCATCTCAGGGACACCAGGAGTTCCGGTACGTGGAATGCAATCGATTCCAAGACAACTTGAGGCGCAGCTTCCGGCAGGGGCAATCCATCTAAATACAACAGCGCTTTCGGTTTCCCGCTCAATGGTTCGAACGGATAGTGGGGACATTAGATGTAGATCCGTAATTATTGCCACTAATGCACGAAGCGCAAAAACTCTTATTCCGAGTTTGGCAGCTCCACCATCTCACGGTGTTACGACTTGGTATCACTTAGCAGATTGCGATAAGCAAGATCTAACCAATGGCCAAAGCACCCTTATCGTCGATGGAAAGCGCTACAACGGGCATCAAGTCGATGCGAATCGCCCACTTGTTAACACTGTAGTTATGACCAACAACGCACCAAGTTATGCATCGAACAATCGCGTTCTAGTATCTTCATCCGCGCTTGGGGTTCATGATTCAGTTGGATCAGAGGCTGCAGTTCGTACTCACCTAGCTGCCTTGTATAAAGTTCCGACAACTGGCTGGACGCATGTTGCCACATATCCAATTCCTGATGCCTTGCCGGCCATGATCCCACCTCACGACATCGAGTCAAGCATTCGGTTAGATGAAGGCGTTTATTTAGCAGGCGATTACCGCCAAGTATCTTCGATCAATGGCGCATTTATTAGCGGACGTCGCGCTGCTGAAGCGCTGCTAACTGATGGACTTTAGCCAAGAATTCCTACTGCAAGTTCAGTCTCTTTAACTTCGCTGCCAATTTTCTCAACTCGATAGGCGCGCGCCTTGCTATCAGGCGTGTCAATCACTACCTCGATCGGATCCTCACCTTGGTAGATGATCGCCGCATGATCGTCAGTTGCATACGAAAGTGGCAAAGTTTGGTCAGCCACTAATGACTGCAAAAGTGGCCGGCGTTGCGCTTCAGAGTCATAGTGCACGCCATTGCCATAAGGGATCAAGCTAAGTGCATTAGTTACAGTTTCCAACTTGGGTCCGAATGAGTCCGTTGGACCGCCGACATGCCAGCAGATTGATCCAGCACTCACCCCAGCCATAACCACGCCACGCTCCCAAGCATCGCGAGCTGCCACATCAACGCCATGTAGTTTCCATAGCGCCAATAAATTCGCAACTGAACCGCCGCCTACCCAAACTAAGTCGGCTCGGCCAAAAGCTTCTTCAACTGGAACATTCGGTTGGGTGAACAGGGCTAAATGTTCAGCATCTACCGCAATGTTTGAAACGGCCTGATAACTAGACCTGATGTAGCTGTCATTGTCACCCGTGGCGGTCATCACAAATAGCACCCGAGGTCGGTCCTTTCCTGTTAGTGCAAGCGCGCGATTGAAAATTCCTCCAGGCTTCATTACACCCCAGCGATCGGTTTGGATAAACCCTCCGCTGGAGGCAACTACATAGCGGTTTGTCATGATGTATGGCTCTCGGCTTTAACCTCAAGTGGGCCTTCACTCTTACTTAATTGACTTGGCCACCAGATTTTCTGGCCAATGTCATAAGACAGTGCAGGAACTAGCAAACTGCGAACCACTATCGTGTCCAGTAAGACTCCGAACGCAACAGCAAAACCAAGTTCAGCAAGGAACACCAATGGCAGAGTTCCAAGAACAGCGAATGTGGCTGCTAGCACCACTCCAGCTGAAGTAATTACGCCACCAGTAACAGTTAGGCCCTTCAAAATGCCTGGACGCGTACCAAGTTTCTTCGATTCCTCGCGAACTCGAGTCATCAAGAAAATGTTGTAATCGATACCAAGCGCTACCAGGAATACGAATGCAAACAATGGGAAAGAACCATCAGTTCCCGCAAACTTAAACAGGTGAGTAAATACCAGGTGACAGATTCCTAAAGTTGCGCCAAAGGACATCACCGTTGTCAGAATCAAAATTACTGGCGCGACCAAACTGCGAAGCAAGAGTGCCAAAATTATTCCGATTACTAACAACGCGACTGGAATGATCAAGTCCCGATCTCGCTTATTTGTTTGCTGGATGTCATAGCTAACTGCAGTTGTGCCACCAACTACGGCATCAGGATTAATGCCATGTACCACACTTCGGATTCCAGGAATATATGCTTGCGATGCCAACGAATCGGCTGGTTTATCAAGTACAACTTCAACCTGAGTTAACCCATCAATTACAACTGGCGTCGGTGTTGGCCCACCCGGAACCATTGGTGTTTTGGTTTGTTTTGCATCAACTACGCCAGGGGCTTTCGCAAGCGCTGCGATAGTTGCCTCAGTATCTTTGCTTGCAACAATCACAATTGTTGGATTGCCTGATCCAGCCGGAAAATGCTCAGAAAGCTTTTGTAATCCAACGACTGAATCTGGGTGGCCCGTGAATGCATCAGTTTGGGCAAGCCCGCCAGTTTTCAACTGAGAAGCGAACGACATGGAAATAATCAAAAATGCTGCGCTTACTAACCATGTTACGCGTGGTTTGCGAGCAATCAGGCCCGCGACTTTGGACCAAAATCCAGAAAGTTTTTCATCAGATTCATCATGTTTCGGACGCTTAGGCCAAAACACCCAGCGCCCGGTCAGAACTAAAATTGCTGGTAGCAAGGTGAGCATTACAAATTGTGCAGAAAGAATTCCGATCGCAGAGACTGGACCAAGCGAACGCACTGATTTTAAGTCCGATAGTGAAAGTACGAGTAGGCCAGCGATCACAGTTAGCCCCGAAGCAACAATCGGCTCGACTACGCCTTTCCAAGCAGCCACCATGGCGTCTGTTCGCTTTTCAAAGTGATGCAACTCTTCTCGATATCGAGCGATCAACAGCAACGCGTAGTCCGTTGCTGCACCAATCACCAGGACTGAAAGAATTCCCTGCGATTGGCCATCCAGCTTAAGAGTTCCAGCTTTTGCCAAGAGATAAATAATTCCACCGGAAACCGTTAACGCGATTAGCGCTCCAAAAAGCGGGATGATCCAAAGCACAGGTGAGCGGTAAACAAATATGAGAATTATTCCAACTACGCCGAATGTAATTCCAAGTAATGACGTGCTGATTGAACCAAAGCTTGAAAACAGGTCAGCCAAGATGCCACCAATGCCAGTTACATGAGATTCGAACCCTGGTACGGCTGCCGCTTGGGCGCGGATTGCCTTAACAACTGCTGGCAACGCGGGCGAGTTATTCTTTAAGGTTTCAGCGATCGCTTTGTTATCTAGCGGTACTGACATCAAAATGCCTTTCCCATCCTGCGATGGGATTGGGATGAGTTGCGAGCCTGCAGCCAGGTAGTCACCAACAGTCTTATCTGATCCTGCAACTGGCGTACTGGCAAGTGTGGAAGAAAATTGACCCACGGCTGCTAGGCCAGCTGGTCCGGCATCGCCACTGAAAATAACTAAAGCAGGCAGGATGGACGCATCTTGTGCCGTAAATTTTGTCGCCAATTCGGAAGCTCGAGTTGATTCTGCCGAACTGGGCAAGAATCCAGAATTATCGTTTTGCTGAACCGTGGATAGCTTCCCAAACAGTGGACCAGTTACCCCACTAACGCCAAACCAGAAAATAATCGCCGCAATTGCAGCCCATAGAAGTTTGCGGCCGTTTTTTTCGGATTTAACTATTTCGTTCTTGGAATCTATTGACATCTGGCTTAATACCCTTTTCGATTTACTCGCTAGTACGGCAATTCTACGGCCTTGGTGGTTGGTCAGCACATTGAGTGTGGGGCTGGAATCGCAGTTGCAGCAAAGCATTTAGGCTGTACTCATGGGCGTTGTTATCGAACACGAAAATTTGGGCAAAAGCCAAATACCCTACGAAACAGCCTGGGAACTGCAGCGCGAAATCCATTCAGCTGTAGTCGCAACTGAACGACCTGACGTCATCTGGCTCCTTGAGCACCCATCGGTTTACACGGCCGGTCGCAGAACTGAATCTTTCGAAAAGCCAACCGATGGCACACCAGTTGTAGAGGTTGACCGCGGTGGGAAAATCACTTGGCATGGGCCAGGCCAATTAGTCGGATATCCAATCCTTCACCTGCCCTCCCCAATGGATGTAGTTTCACACGTACGAAGAATTGAAGACGTAATTATTGGCGCGTGCCATGACTTAGGCCTTGAAACGCAGCGAATCAAGGGCCGAAGTGGCGTATGGGTAGCTGGAAACCAAGCTAGCCCAGATCGCAAAGTCGCAGCAATCGGAGTCCGGGTCGCACAAGGCGTGACAATGCATGGCTTTGCAATCAATTGTGACAACGACTTATCTTGGTTCGATCGCATCGTGCCGTGCGGTATCCAGGATGCAGGAGTAACCACACTTACCAAGGAGCTCGGTAGAGACATTTCGGTAATAGATCTAATTGATCCGTTGACCAGGCACCTACATCGAGTATTCGATCCACTAGTACCTAATCAAGCCGCTAAATCACTCAACAAGTAGAATGACATTTGTGACTTCACCTTATATAGACCAGCCAGCCGATCACGGCGACGGCCCTAAATTACTGAGGATTGAAGCTCGAAACTCGCTCACTCCAATTGAACGTAAACCCGAGTGGATTAAAACCAAGTTAAAAACTGGGCCCGAGTACACCCAAATTATGGAACTGGTTAAATCCGAGGGCTTACATACCGTATGCCAAGAAGCTGGTTGCCCAAATATTTTTGAATGCTGGGAGGACCGTGAAGCGACCTTCCTAATTGGTGGCGATCAATGCACTCGGCGTTGCGACTTCTGCCAGATTGATACAGGTAAACCGCAGCCGATAGATCGAGACGAACCAAGACGTGTTGCTGAATCCGTTAAATCTATGCAATTGCGATATGCAACAGTCACTGGAGTGGCTCGAGACGATGTGCCGGACGGTGGAGCCTGGCTATACGCCGAAACTATTCGCCAGATCCACGAAGTCGTACCTGGGTGTGGCGTAGAAATGCTTGCACCTGACTTCAATGCAAAACCAGAATTACTCCAAGAAGTTTTTGAATCTCGACCGGAAGTATTTGCACACAACCTTGAGACTGTGCCAAGAATTTTCAAGCAAATCCGTCCTGCATTTAGATACGACCGCTCACTCGGGGTTATTACCTCGGCTCGAGATTTTGGTCTAGTCACAAAAAGTAATTTGATTCTAGGAATGGGCGAAGAAATATCTGAAGTTCATGAGGCTTTGCGCGACCTGCATGAGGCGGGCTGCGATTTGATCACAATTACGCAATACCTAAGGCCATCACTGCGGCACCATCCAGTAGCCCGCTGGGTTAAACCTGAAGAATTCGTCGAGTTGGCAAAAGTTGCCGAGGAAATTGGGTTCGCTGGCGTCCTTAGTGGACCCTTGGTCCGCTCCTCCTACCGCGCCGGCCGACTATATAAGCAAGCAATCGAAGCACGTAGCACTTCCAGCGCATAGGGTGATTACATGTCAATGAAGCTCCAAGAGCCAGATAAGCAAAAGTGGTACGTGCAACTTAAGGAAACCTATGGGTTTACCGCTAAGGAAGTTTCGTTTTTGTGGTTGCGCTTATTGGCGATCTTTGCACTTACCTTTGCGGTAATTTTTGGCATCGGCATTGCAATTGGCCTAAAAGTACTTTTTGGCATTCTAGGCTTCGGCACTGGATTACTTGTAACGACATATATCTTTGGCAAGATTGCTGAAAAAGCTGCATACTCCTCAATCGAAGGTCAAGTCGGGGCTGCAGCCTCGGTGCTAAATGCACTCCGTGGTGGTTGGTTCACCACTCCAGCAGTTGGCATCGACAAAAATCAAAATATGGTTCATCGAGTTGTGGGTCGCCCCGGAATCATATTGGTAGGTGAAGGCGCTCGCCCAGGTGCGCTAATCGCAGAACAGCGCAAAGCTCACGTGAGATTTGCGCCTGGCGTACCAATTCACGAATTATTTGTTGGGGAGGGAGGTACAACAATCCTCGCACTCCAAAAGACCGTGCGAAAATTACCTAAGAGTCTCCGGCCCGCTGAAGTTACGGATGTACGCCGTCGACTTGAAGCGCTTCCCAAAAATGCAATTCCCATTCCGAAGGGTCCAATGCCGCAAGGCCGAAAGGTGACACGACGCTAATGTCAGACTTAATTACTCAAGCTAAAGATTTTCTTGGAAGCTTCACAATCCTAAATTGGCTCGGAATAGTCCTAGTCGTCTTCTTCTTAGCGAAGAAGTTAATCAAGTGGGCCGTAATTTTTGGCTTACTAGTAGTTGTGGTACTTCCCTACTTGGATTCCAAAGGTTATCTGGACTCCATCAAGTCGCTACTTGGCCTTTAGCGAATTCTGACTGCAACAGATGCTACTGCTCGATCGTGTAGCCCTCGCCCGTCGCGATCCCAAATAAGAGCTGGTATCACCCAACAAAGTAGCAAGGTGCGAACTAAAACTCTCGGCATACTTAGGCGCGATCCAGAAATATTAATAATTCGAATTTTCAATATGCGCTGGCCAAATGAACTGCCGGTCAAAGTTGTAAGCACAAATACTTGTAGTGCAAAAATTACTAAGATCAGAAGCGATTTGGTGTTGTAGGTTACCGCTGGAAAGATCAGACCCGCTACCGCCATCGAGGCGAACCAATCGAGACAAAGTGCAATCAATCTGCGGCCCATTCGAGCTACCGAATTAGGGCCAGCTTCAGGAAACCCTAGCCGCTCACCGACATAGCCAAACTCGATACCTTGCTCGGAAAGCGTGGCTTTTGGCCCTTGCAACCAAGAGCCGATATCTCGCCTGTCCACTCAACCACCATACGTTAGAACGGCACATGTGACATTTCGTAACAAACTTGAAACACGTGAGACACGGCATGGAAACCGCCCACCTATAAGTTGAGGTCATACCCGCTGGTGGTGGACTGGCGGATTTAGTTAATTCTGGAGGATAAATGTCCAACCTGGGACTCAAAACCCCTGCTGATGCACTTATGTACATCAAGGACAACAGCATTCGGTTCGTAGATGTTCGCTTCTGCGACCTGCCTGGCGTAATGCAACACTTTAACGTTCCGGTTGAATCAGTTGACGAAGCATTCTTCGCAGGTGGCCAGATGTTTGACGGTTCATCCATTCGTGGCTTCCAGTCAATTCATGAATCTGACATGAAACTGCTTGCTGATGTAACTACGGCATTTGTTGATCCATTTCGCAAAGAAAAAACGCTTGTCATTAACTTCTCAGTTCGCGATCCATTCTCTGATGAACCGTACAGCCGCGATCCACGTAACGTGGCCGCAAAGGCTGAGGCTTACTTAGCTTCCACCGGGATCGCCGACACTGCATTCTTTGCACCTGAAGCAGAGTTTTTCGTATTTGACTCAGCACGCTTCATAACCAGCAACAACCACTCGATGTACCACGTTGATTCGATTGAAGGCGCCTGGAACTCAGGAAATGAATACGAAGCTGATGGCTCTGACAACCGTGGCTACAAGACTCGCATCAAGGGCGGTTATTTCCCAGTTTCACCAACTGACCAGATGGCAGATCTACGCGACCACATGGTCGTCAAGCTTGCCGAAGTAGGCCTCCTGGTCGAGCGCTCCCACCATGAAGTTGGTACCGCAGGACAAATGGAAATCAACTACAAGTTCAATACCCTGCTAAAGGCTGCTGACGAAGTGATGTTGTTTAAGTACGTCATCAAGAACGTGGCTTGGGAAGCTGGCAAGACTGCGACATTCATGCCAAAGCCACTCTTTGGTGACAACGGGTCCGGCATGCATGTGCACCAATCACTTTGGAGTAATGGTATTCCGTTGTTCTATGACGAACGTGGTTATGCAGGGCTATCAGACATGGCGCGCTGGTACATCGGCGGCATCTTGAAGCATGCACCTTCGCTACTTGCCTTCACTAACCCAACCGTGAACTCTTACCATCGCTTGGTACCGGGCTACGAAGCACCAGTTAACTTGGTCTACTCACAGCGAAATCGTTCGGCATGCTTGCGCATCCCAATCACGGGCAGCAATCCGAAGGCCAAGCGCATTGAATTCCGTTGTCCGGATCCTTCTAGTAACCCATACTTGGCGTTCGCTGCCATGTTGATGGCAGGACTTGATGGAATCAAGAACAAGATTGAGCCACACGAACCAGTCGATAAGGATCTTTACGAACTTCCTCCTGAGGAAGCCGCACACATCCCTCAGGTTCCGTCCTCACTTCCAGAAGTACTTGCTGCGTTGGAAGCCGATCATGACTACTTGATGGAAGGTGGCGTATTCACCCAAGACTTAATCGAGACCTGGATCGAATACAAGCGCTCTGCTGAAATTGATTACGTTCGCTTGCGTCCACATCCAGCAGAGTTCGAGCTTTACTACGATCTCTAGATTCTGATCCAAATCCCCGCGACCTTATTGGTTGCGGGGATTTGTGGTTTAAATGGCAGGCCCAAAAAGAATTTCGGACATAGTGGATTAAATCTACAATTCGGATTTTGAATTCGCATCAGTTTTTCTAGCTTGCAAGCCCGAAAATTGTTTGAGTTAACATCTAATAGAATGTTAAAACTTGCCGAAGGAGGGTAGCCATGATTGTCACTTACAAAGAGGACTTGATCGGTGGCCCACGTCACCGCAAAGTCTCAACAGGCACAAGTTTGCGAATGCTCACCCGTGAAGATGGGGTTGGCTTTTCATTCCATGACACCGAACTTGAAGCTGGGACAGTTACAAAACTCCAATACAAGAATCACATTGAGGCAAATTACATAATCGAAGGCACCGGCGAACTAACTAATTTGGATACTGGTGAAGTATTCGAAGTTCGCCCAGGTATGACATACACGCTTGATAAAAAAGATAAACATCAGATGCGCGCGGACACGAAACTTAGAATTATTTGTGTTTTTACCCCAGCATTAGTCGGAACTGAAGTTCATGACGAGGATGGTTCTTATCCACTTCTCTAGCTCAAACAAGTTGCAAAAATTTAGTAACGTGGAGCTACAGG
This sequence comes from Actinomycetota bacterium, assembly GCA_947452765.1. Taxonomy (GTDB): domain Bacteria; phylum Actinomycetota; class Actinomycetes; order S36-B12; family UBA5976; genus UBA5976. The sequence goes on from CANGDR010000004.1 coordinate 80,175, forward strand.
CTTAGGCAGGGCTGCAATATCTGCAAGGTCTTGCGCAGTAAGTGTGACGTTAACCGATTCGACATTTTGCTCCAGCCACTTTCGGCGCTTAGTTCCTGGAATTGGAACTACATTTGGCCCTTGTGCCAGGGTCCAAGCGAGTGAAACTTGAGCATTCGTGGCGTTGTGTCGCTTAGCAACCTCCCCTATGCCTTCCACAATTGCTTGGTTTGCCTCAATTGCGTCCTTGGTGAATCTAGGGTTGTTGCTTCGGAAGTCGCCTTCCTTGATGTTTCCAGCAGTTACCTCACCCGTTAGGAAGCCACGTCCTAACGGCGAAAATGCCAAGAAGCCAATGTTGTTTTCATTGCAATAGGCAACAACACCATTTTCAATGTTTTCACTTGTCCAGATCGAAAGCTCACTTTGTACGCTCGCTACCGGATGGATCGGTTGAACGCGCTGAATTTCAGCCACCGAGACTTCAGATAAGCCAAGGTGCCTTACTTTTCCCGCTTGAACTAATTCCGTCATGGCACCCCACGATTCTTCGACGGGAATCTCTGGATCGATGCGATGCAGTTGGTAGAGATCTATGTAATCAAGTTGAAGTCTTTGCAATGAATCGTCGCAAGCCTGCTTAATGTATTCAGGCTTTCCATTTTTGTCATAGGAAGTACTACTGGTCGGAATCAGTCCAACTTTAGTTGCAACTTGAATTTGATCTCGAAACCCATCTGCCATTAAGTACTCCCCGACCAATACTTCATTGGTAAATGGGCCATAAGCATCAGCGGTATCGAATAACGTAACCCCAAGTTCAACTGCGCGATGAGCCATGGCTCGCATTTCCTCTGGATCGGCACTTTCGACGTCATATCCCCACGACATTGGCATACAGCCAAGTCC
>CANGDR010000005.1 GCA_947452765.1 Actinomycetota bacterium
GCGTTGAAAACTGAGCCCATCCCAGAATCGATCCGAGTATCGACTCGAGCCATGGCATTATCAAGCACGGCATCAATACGACCGACAACGCCAACCGGCACCGCAACAGCGCGCCTGAGTAAGGCTTGTGGCCTGGCAATAGACATACATTGCTCCCGGCGCCGGTGAGGTTAGCTGTCGGGTTCGGACTGGGAAGTCATCCGGCCAGTTTCCTGGCTTCACCCCTAGGTCCTTACGGACCGGCTTACCTGTGGTTTCCCCACACTCACCAAAGTTTGGATCACCCTCCGCAAGTGGTGAGATTTGGCGCCTTGCGGGAGCCGGTTTCTGTTGAAACCTTCACTTTTAGGCTACCTAAGGAACCTGACTTGGGTGGACTTGAGAAGGGTAAAGACACGGTAAAGATGAAGGGATTTTTTGGCAAATAACCCCTGAGTTTATTGGTTTTTCAAGCCATCCCAGATACTGAAATAACTCGTGTGACATATGCCCCAGTTGGGATATTCGGACATTTTGGATATTTACAGGTCTGGATCGAGGATCCCCCTACTGGGCACCAAGTTCCCGCGAGCGATCCCGGGCAGCTTCCATCGCCGAGAGGAATGCGGCCCGGACCTTGAAGTCATCAAACTGACGCAAGGCTGCAACTGTGGTGCCGCCCGGCGAGGTGACCTGTTCCCGCAGCACGGTTGGGTGTTCGCCGGTTTCGCGCAGCATCGTTGCTGCGCCATAAACGGTTTGCAGGACAAGTTCGGTTGAAACATCGCGCGGTAGGCCTAGCATTACGCCAGCTTCGATCATGGCCTCAACGACATAGAAGATGTAAGCCGGTCCTGAGCCTGAAATTGCAGTCACAGCATCTTGGTACTTCTCGGGTACTCGAACTACATGACCAACACTTCTTAGCAAGGCTTCCGTGCGATCGAGATGTTCTTCCGTTGAGTTGGTGCCTTGGCTAATTGCAGCCATACCTTCATCAACTAACGCAGGGGTGTTCGGCATCACGCGGACTACAGCAGTTCCTGCAGGTAGTCGCGCTTCAATGAACTCGGTCGTGATGCCAGCCGCTAGCGAGACAACTAATGCGCCAGGCTTTAGCGACCCTGCAATTTCTTCGAGCACGCTGCCCATGTCTTGGGGTTTTACAACCAACGCGATGGTGTCAGCTGTGGCTGCAACTTCAGCGTTAGTTCCGTTCTTAACACCGTGCTTTGCGGTTACTTCAGCCGAACGTTCGATGCGTCGGTCTGCGATAAGTAGTTCTGAGGTCGGTACGTCGGCGCGAAGTAACCCCGCGAGCAAAGTCTCGCCCATGACGCCAGCGCCAATAATTGCGGTTGTCATATTTTTAGCCTTTGGATACGAGGGAGCGGAGGAACAAACTTAAGTTCGCGGGCTTTTCAGCCATGCGACGCATTAAGTAGGGGTACCACTCTGTGCCATAAGGCACGTAAATCCGGACTTTATGGCCAAGTTCAGCAAGACGAATCTGTTCGTCAGGTCGAACGCCAAGCAACATCTGGAATTCAAAAGTATCTTTCGCACGGCCACTACGCAGAGCTAAAGCCTGACCGATCTCGATCAAGCGCGGGTCATGAGTTGCCAACATTGGGTAGGCATCAGAATCAAGCAAAGTGCGCATGTTGCGGACGTATGCCTTGTCTATGTCACCGCGTTCGATGAATGCAACATCGGGACCTTCGGCATACGCACCTTTACACAGGCGCACGCGCGAACCCGCGTACGAATGTGCATTCACGTCATCTTCGGTGCGATGCAGTTGCGCCTGCAGAACTGCGCCACCGAATGAGAATTCTTTACGAACTGCACTAACGATACGAAGTGTTGAATCAATTGTGGTGTGATCTTCCATATCGAATGTGACAGTTGTGCCAACTTCGCTGGCAACGCGGGCAATAGTTAACGCGTTTTCAAGTGCAATGCTCTCGCCATCTGCACCTAATGCCTGGCCCACTGCGGAAAGCTTCACGGAAACTTCAGCCGCACCCGTTAAACCGTTGTCAGCCAATGCGCGAAGGACTTCTTTGTAATCCGCAACTGTCACATCGGCAGCAGCTCGATCTAGGGTGTCTTCACCTAGGCGATCGATGGTTGCCAGTAAACCCTTGCTATCCAGGTCCTCAACTGTGGCAACAACATCGGCAGTTGTTGTGCCTGCTACGAAACGATTGACTACGCCACGGCTCAATGGTGAAGTGGAAACAAATTTTTCCAAAGTTTCGTTACGTGATGCTGAAACCAGTAATTCGCGAAGCATGACTCTCCCACAGGCAAGCGATCCATCGAGGATCTGAGATCAACTTTACGCTGTTTTATAAGGGCTAGACATCGTCAGAGAACCAGTCCAGGCGGCGCAGGATGATGCCTTCCCGAAGCGCCCAAGGACAGATTTCAAACTCGGTGACCTGCAGTAACTCCATAGCCTCTTGCGCGACGATTGCGCCAGCTAGAAGTTGTTCTGCTCGCCCAACTGAAACGCCAGGAAGTTTGGCTCGATCACTTGACGGCATCTCGGCTAGGCGTGGCACCCATTTAGCTAAGTCGTTTGCCGTGAGCAATCGCTGGACTCTAGCGCCTTCTGAAGATGGGGCCGACCCTGCGATCCGGGAAAGTTGCCGGAAGGTTTTGCTGGTTGCTGCCACGTGATTTGGTTTGCCGTGGCTCAAAATTTCCGATAACTGACCTTCCAGCACTTCTCGCACGTATTTGCGCAACGCTTTTACCTCGCCATCACTTGGCGGATCCGCGGTAAAGAAATCACGTGTCAGGCGTCCCGCACCGATGGGCATAGATGTCGCAAGCTCGGGATTTTCATCGGTGCCAATGGCTACTTCAAATGAACCGCCACCGATGTCTGCAACCAAAAGCCGGCCAGATGACCACCCGTACCACCGACGAACTGCTAGGAAAGTCAGAATCGCTTCATGGTCGCCGTCTAGGACTTGGAGGTCAATACCGGTTTCAGTTCTTACGGCATCCAAGATGTCATCAGAATTTCCAGCGTCGCGCACAGCTGATGTAGCAAATGCCAGAATCTCCACGCAGTCATGTTCAGTTACATAAGCCTGGCACTCATGCATAACTTCGATGAGCTCGTTGACTGCCGCTTTGCGGATGTTGCCTTCGGAGTTAATACGTTCGGCCAATTTAAGTTCGTATTTTTGCGACAAAAACGGGATTGGGGCGGCGCCACTATGGGCATCGACAATTAGAAGGTGGACGGTATTTGAACCGACGTCTAACACTGCCATGCGCACACACGTAACGGTACTTGTTTCCTTGACCGCGGTCACGCAATGAGGGCAAACACAATAGGCTTGTGTCGTGGTTGAAAAGAATCTTGATTTCCCTCGCGCATGGGTTGAGTTTGTGGACCCTGAGGATGACACTAATTTGTATCGTTGCGATCTGACTTGGTTAACCAGTCGATGGACCTGCATCTGGGGTAATGGATGTAAAGGTATCGACAAAGAAAACCCAGACGTTGGTTGTTGCAACCTTGGCGCACATATCGCCGATAAAGAAGATTACAAGAACACCAAGAAGTACGCCGCTATGTTGACCCCAGAAATTTGGCAGAACCATAAAGAAGGCAACAAGAACGGTATGTTCGAAAAGGACGATGAAGGCGATCGCAAGACTCGTGCATTTAATGGTGCCTGCATCTTCCATAACCGCAATGGTTTCGAAGGTGGTGACGGTTGTTCGCTCCACATCCTTGCTGGACAACTAGGTGTGAACCCACTTGTTACTAAGCCACAGGTTTGTTGGGAACTTCCGATTCGTCGCACCTTCGAAGAAGTTAAGCGCCCAGACGATGTCGACATCATTGTGATTGGTATCGAGGAATACAACCGTCGCGGTTGGGGTCCAGGCGGCGCAGATTTAGATTGGTACTGCACCACCGCCACTGAAGCTCATGTCGGTGCGCGCGCAGTTTACGAATCTTACGAACCTGAACTAACTGCTTTGATGGGCAAGAAGGCTTACAAGATTCTGGCCGAGCATTGCAAGGCTCGCGAAGACGTAATTGCAGCTACTAAAGCATCGGGTGACACTCGCGCGATCAAGTACCTCGCAATTCATCCAGCCACACCTAAATAACAGTTCTGGTTTAACAACCTTGTGCACCGATACCTGCGGGTGTCGGAGGCAACGCGTACCCTAGGGACATGGCCAAAGCAGCGCGCGCTTCTTATAAATGCACCGAGTGTGGTTGGTCTGGCCCAAAATGGGTTGGCCGTTGCCCGGAATGCCAAGCCTGGAGTTCAGTTTCTGAAACATCCGTAGCTCCAGCTCGCGCTGGCCTTCGGACATCGGCGGCTGGTGTAGCGCCTGGTAAACCTGCTCGGGCAGTGCGTGACATCCCGCTTGGCGAAGTTGAGCGCACTTCTACTGGCATCGAAGAATTCGATCGAGTACTTGGTGGTGGACTTGTCGCTGGCCAATGTGTGCTGGTTGCCGGTGAGCCAGGTGTGGGTAAATCAACTTTGTTATTAGAAGCTGCCGATAAGTTTGCCCGAGCTTCAGGCAAGCCAAGAAAAGTACTTTACATATCCGGTGAAGAATCTGCGGAACAAATTGGCATCCGCGCTCGTCGGATTGGTGTTAACGCCGAAACCTTATTAATCGCCGATGAAACCGACTTAGCTGTTTTGTTAGGTCATGTCGAAGATGTCGATCCTGATTTATTGATCGTAGATAGCGTGCAAACTATTGCATCATCCGAACTCGACGGACGTGCTGGTGGCGTTGCCCAAGTGCACGAAGTAACCCAGGTCCTTACGCGCGCTGCTAAAGGTCGCCGGATGCCGTTACTTTTAATCGGACAGTCAACTCGTGATAACTCAGTTGCTGGTCCGCGTTCCCTCGAGCACTTAGTCGACACTGTTTTAACTTTTGAAGGTGATCGTGGCACCCCACTTCGGTTACTTCGCGCCAACAAAAATCGGTATGGGCCAGCTGATGAAGTTGCATGTTTCGAACAAGCTGATGATGGCCTACGCCAAGTTACGGATCCATCCGCACTTTTCCGATCCCAGCGTGACCACGCCATCCCAGGTACCTGCATCGCAATCACCCTCGAAGGTCGGCGCGCGCTTCTGGTCGAAGTTCAATCCTTGGTAACCACGAGTCCTGGCAATAACCCAATGCGGCGAACGACTGGGTTTGATAATGCTCGAGCCGCCATGTTGATCGCTGTGACCGAGCGCGCGGCTCGACTAAAGCTCTGGGATAAGGATGTCTATTTGGCAACCGTGGCTGGCGCCAAGATCTCTGACCCTGGCGCTGACTTGGCTATGTGTTTGGCAATTACCTCAGCAGCCCGAGATACCGCATTGCCTATTGACCTAGTAGCCATTGGTGAAGTGGCGCTTAGTGGCGACGTTCGCCCTTCTCCTGGCATGAACCAACGCTTAAGTGAAGCCGCTCGAATCGGATTCAAGACTGCGCTGGTGCCAAAAGGCACCAAGTTGTCAGCCGGGTTGAAGGGACTTCGCATGATCGAAGTCGCCTCTCTAGCCGAGGCCGTAAACGCAGTTTGAACTACATCACCACAAAGATAAACATTGGGTTAAGTACGTTGTATCGGACCAAGGAACGCTTAGACTCTAGACAATCCTGCTCGAGAAAGAATTCCTGTGGCCGTCAAGGACCAAACCGATTCCGCTGAACTTCTGCGTTCCGTACTTGCCCAAGTTGCCCCTGGCACCCAATTGCGCGATGGCCTAGAGCGAATTTTGCGCGGTAGTACCGGCGCGTTGATCGTGCTTGGTCAAGACAAAATCATTAATACCATTAGCTCTGGCGGCTTTGATGTCAACATCGAATTTTCGGCTACTCGGTTGCGGGAGTTAGCAAAGATGGATGGCGCGGTTATTTGCGATCGCGAAGCAACTCGAATCATTTCAGCTGCCGTGCAATTACTTCCTGACCCGTCGATCCCCACTAATGAGCAAGGAACTCGTCATCGTACGGCTGATCGTGTTTCGCGCCAATCAAATTTGCCGGTCATAAGCGTAAGTAAATCGATGAACATCATCGCGTTATATCTAAATGGTCTTCGTTACGTATTGGAAGATTCTGCCTCGATACTTTCGCGAGCAAACCAGGCCTTAGCGACCCTGGAGAGATATCGAAGTCGGCTAGACGAAGTCGCAGGGTCTCTCTCAACATTAGAAATAGAAGATCTGGTTACCGCGCGAGATGTCGCAACCGTAATTCAGCGCCATGAAATGGTGCGCCGAATTTCCGATGAAATCGCGGCTTACGTGATTGAACTTGGGGCTGATGGCCGCTTGCTATCTTTGCAACTAGAAGAACTTGTCTCTGGTACTGCAGACGACTTACGTTACGTGCTCCGGGATTATCTGCCAACCGGCCGCCGTACCAACAAATTGGAAACTGTCATGGGCGGATTGGGCCAACTCGATGCCGGTGCCCTCCTTGATATTTCAAACATCGCCGAAATTATGGGGCTGCCGAGCGATACCGAATCTTTGGATAATGCAATTCACCCACGCGGCTTCCGGCTCTTGGCAAGAGTTCCTCGGTTACCAGAAGTAATTTTTGAAAGTTTAATTTCACACTTTGGATCATTACAAAATCTTTTGTCTGCGTCCGCTGAAGAACTTCGCGATGTTGAAGGTGTTGGTGAGACTCGCGCGCGCGCAATCCGCGAAAACTTATCGCGTGTTGCGGAAGCTAGCTTGTTAGAGCGTTACGTCTAGTTAGCTCTGATACTGAAGAAGTTTTGGGAGTTACTGAACTTCGAAGCGGGCGCCATCACTATTTAGGCTGCCATTACGTGCGTGGGCCCAGTACACGCCAGGTCTTGCCGTATTCCTAATCTTGCAGCCTTTTTCCGTTTGTTTCCCAATCCAATTAACAGTGACTGACCAAACTTCGCCGGGTTGAAATTCCTTTAGATTCTTTTCATCACTGCTGTTGCAATGATCGGTAGACCAAATTAATGCTGGGCCAGAAATCACAGTGATCTCGTTAGCTCCGCTACCAACATCTCGCTTACAAACCTTTGAAGATATATTTTTTACTGTCATGGTGATTTGTAGTCCAACCCCAACTTTTGTATTCGGCCTATCGAGGGCAACCTTTATTTGAGTATCAGCATCGGAACATTCTCCAGAAACAACGACTGGAACTGTTGGTGCTGTGGTGGGAATTAGTGCCGGAACTGGTGATTCGACATTAAGGGGCGTATCAGTTGCAGTTACTGAAACTGAGTTAGTTGGGGCTGCGCTTTCGGTTGACACCGCAACTGGTGTGCTTCCACCACCCATGAAAGATTTTGCAATCAGCAAGACGGTCAATAGGGTTGCGATTCCAAATAGAACGCGGCGACGCCAATAAACCTGAGGTTCCTCAGGGCCAACTGGACGAGCTACACCGGACACAAGTTCACGGTAATAACCAAACCGCCTTAATTGTCGCAGGCGCGAGCAACTTAGATATAATTTATAAAATTAAGTCGAAATTTTGTTCGACCTAGAACGCTGGAATAACTTTTCCAACGTGAACTCCGCCGCCGAATAGTTCTTGACTGTCCAATTGGCGATCAACTTCAGCGGAGACGACTCCCATTACTTTTTGCAAGATTGCCATCGCTACAACGATCCGAGCTCGGTCCGCACCATCTTCGATCTTTAGGGCTAATGCCCGACCGTCGCCTAGACCAATTCCATAAACGCCTTCAGCGCCATCTTTAGCCAACAATGTTGGTACGCCTTGCATCAACTTTGTGACATCGCGTCGAGTGCCGCCTAAGTACTGCGGATTCGCGCGAATTGCTTCGGCAATCTTCTTTTGATCCGCATCCGCACTTGGTCCAGCGAATTGGGAAAACGCTTTTGCCAGACCTAGGAGTGAGGTGGACATTAGCGGTGCGCCACAGCCATCAACGCCGACATGCTGCACCTTCTCACCGGTTACGGATTCAATCGTTCCTTTGCAAGCTAGTTGTACTGGATGATCGTGTTTTAAGTATTTAGCGGAATCCCAACCATTTAGGATCGCCGTGAAAATCATGGCGGAATGCTTTCCGCTGCAATTCATGTAAATCGCCTCTTTGTTTCCACCGGAGGCAAGCATGGTGTCTCGCTCAACTTCATCAAGTGGCCAATCTGGCGGACACGCCAGCAAGTCAACATCGGCACCAGCTCCGTTAAGAATCGAATGCACACCATCGATGTGAAAATCTTCGCCACTGTGTGAGGCGCAAGCTAAGGCCAAGAGTTCATTCTTTAACGGCAAGCCGTTTCGAACCATTGCCAAACCTTGCATTAATTTATTTGAGGAACGCGGGAACATTTGTGACTTAATGTCGCCAGTCGACCAGATAACCGAGCCATCGTTATCAACTACAACAGCGCTGCCAAAATGCGCACCTTCCACAATTCCACTGCGGACTACATAGGCCAAAGGTTCAGACATTCCTCTATCGTTCCACTCCTATGCTCATAGTGCGAATGCCAGCGTGACCGCAATACGCAACAATAGGGTTATGCGTGCAGTAATCCAGCGAGTTGATGGGGCTTCGGTTGAAGTCGAGGGCAAAGTCATCGGGTCATTTCAGGGCCCAGGCTTGATGGTTTTAGTTGGGGTAAGTGTTGATGACGATGCAAGTAAGTGTGCCCCGCTAGCTGACAAGATCTGGAAGCTGCGGATATTTGAATCAGAAGTTCTTAAGTCCCGAGGGCTCACCGTGAATTCTGAATCGGTAGAAGTTGCGGCCGCGGATGCAAACTTGCCTATCTTAGTAATTAGTCAGTTCACACTTTTTGCAGATACTTCAAATGGTCGCCGCCCAACCTGGCAACAAGCTGCGCGTGGCCCGCAGGCCGAACCTTTAGTTGATCAAGTTGTTACTGAGCTTCGCAACCTAGGCGCAACTGTCGAGACTGGAAAGTTCGGCGCTGACATGCGCATTACGCAAGTTTGTGATGGTCCGATGACTGTCACAGTTGAGGTCTAACTAAACGACAATCGCAGTCTGGCTGGCGGCAACCGTTCCGGCAGTTAGTACAGCATCGGTTGGCACCGATCGCTTAATCACAGCAAGTGCCAACGGACCGCTTTCGTAGTCCTGGGTTACTGAGGTAACTCGACCAACTTCTTTGCCATCCCAGCTTACTAAGTCACCAACAATTGGTGTGTCATTAGTTGAGCCATCGAGCATTAATTGCACAATGCGCCGAGGTGGTTTACCCAAGTTATAAACCCGTGCCACTGTTTCTTGGCCGCGATAGCAACCCTTGTTCAAGTGAACTGAGGAAGAAATCAAACCAATTTCGTGCGGAATAGTTTTATGATCGGTTTCGAAATTCAAACGTGGGACGCCACCGCGGATTCGATGCGCTTCCCAAGCCCAAGTACCAACAAGTTCGTGACCTTGCATAACTTCCCCAACGCGATCCCGTGGCACGATAATTTCGCTAACCTGCCAATCAGCTGGGCGAGTAGCGATGTACTTATCGGCTGGCGTTGAAGTTAGGAATGCTGATGGTGAATGCCAAACTGGAAAATCACTAGCTTCGATCCAACCAGGTGCGCCGATGACTGCGTACTGGTCGCTGACATCCGCGACTTCGACTCGCATCATGAACCTCATCGAATCTAGATACTTAACTAGGTCAGGAGCAGTCCCGGGCTCGACACTTATCCAAGTTGTTTCACCATCATCAACGACATGCAAGTCGTGTTCAATGTGACCGTGCGGCGAAAGGATTAGGGAACTAAGGGTCGTTGATGGCGATTCAAAATCTTGAGTAGTTAGGGAATGTAGCCAAGTTCGGCGATCTGCACCTGTGACTGTGACAACACCACGATGTGAAAGGTCTACTCGTCCGTTACCTGCAACTAGTGCACGCTGTTCTTTAAATGGTTCGCCGTAATGCCATGGCACGCCAGCATCAATGCTGGCGTCGTCCATATGCGGAATTGCGGTCATGATTCATTGTCTCGCAGACTTAGGCGAATCGCCTAGTTCGTTCTCTGCAAGCGAATTGTCAACGGTTATAGAAGTTTTTGGCGATCCATGCACTTTGCACACTGGCCGTGAACAGATACGTGAGATACATCGGTTTCGAATCCAGCTTTATCGCGTAGCGCCTGAATAAATAATTCAGCAGCATCAACCGAGATTGATTGCACATCCTGACAGGTGTCACACACTAAATGAATATGGGCATCTTCTTCGACTGAATGATACGTCGGCGCACCATGACCAATGTGAGCGTGAGTTACCAACCCGACTTGTTCCAAGACTTCTAAGGTGCGATAGATCGTAGAAAGGTTTACCGCTGCTGCAGTTTTTTGAACTTCAGCCAAAAGTTCTTCTGGGGTGGCGTGGCCAAGAGTGTTGACCGCTTCAAGCACTAGTTGGCGTTGTGGCGTAATCCGGTAACCCTGGTCACGTAAAACTTCATCCCAATCGCGAGCCATTACGCACCTGATTCTTCCGTTAGAGACTTCGTTAAATGGAATGAGGAATGCGACTTCATAACGTGGCCTTCGGCTGCCATGTCATAAACCCAACCGATGTTGCCATCTACCAAACCATATATTCGTTCACCAGCATCCACTTGTTTTGCAGAGGCCGTGCGGACTATTGCATCGGTTTTAAGTTCGACGCGAGCGCCGGTGATAACTGCATTTTCAATTCCAGTGACCGTTACCTTGCCAAACCAAGTTTCGATGATTCCAGTTGGGTGAGCGAGTAACAATTCAACTTCGTTGTTCGGAAGTGGGCGCCAAAAACCGGTTTCAATTGCAAGTGGGCGAAGCCGCTCGCCAGTTTCACTAAGTTCCCAAGTGCGTGACCAGTGAATCAAAAATGGTCGACCATCGCTATAGATACTAAGTTCCTGACCAACTTGAATGTCGGATTCCATACTTGGGTATCCGACCACACCAACGCCAACCCAGGTGCCAACAAGCCAAGACAACGGAGCCAAATCAGGGTGCAGCTTGGCGTTCAGGATTGCCCCTTAAATAGTTTGTAAACGACCCGACTTGCAAACCAGGTTATGGCAGCAGAACACAAAATCAAAAGGCCGGTGTAAAACGTTTCAACCATGATGTTAAGTCTAGCGGGCGTGTAACGTCCGTACTGAGTGGAAAATCTCGAGTCCGATAGGAAACGTATATGAGCATAGAAGCAACAACTAGCGAGGTTAAACGGATCCTGACCGACGCTATATCAGTTGCAGTAATTGGTGTCTCGAGTAAGCCCGACCGCGCGAGTCACCAAGTTGCTGCCTACTTGATCGAACAGACTCACTTTGATGTGTACCTGATAAATCCCGCTGCAACTGAAGACATCTTGGGCCAGCGGGTTTACAAATCGCTCGCAGAACTTCCGGTAAATCCAGACATCATTGATGTATTCCGTAAGGGCGATGACATGCCTGGGGTTTATGAAAGAGAATTCCCAGCGATAGCTGCAAACTCTGCTGGGAAAACTTGGTGGATGCAGCTAGGAATTCGCAACGACGAGGTAGCACAAGTTGCACACGAGGCAGGCATGAAAGTTGTCATGGATCGCTGTATAAAAGTCGATTACCAGAATCTAATTAGCTGACTGAAATTTCCAAGTCCGCGATTTTTCCCAGGTGTGCTTCAACAGTCGTACGTGCCGATCCGCCAGGAATCAATGCCACAACATTCCACTTGCCAGGCGCTGCGAAGAATCGAAATTCTCCTTGCGGCGAGACCGGAACTTCGGCCACGAATTCGTCAGACGTATCCAGCAGTCGGACGTAACCAACTTTCGCTGGTGCTCCAGCCTTGCTAACGACACCCTGAATTACCGATTGAGTTGATACATCAACCAGATCGAGTGAGACTCCGCCAACTACAGCGCCGCAACTGCTCATGCGGTGCCTGGTTCGTCGCCAACAGCAACTGGTACGCCAACAAGTGAGCCGTACTCAGTCCAGGAACCGTCGTAGTTACTTACATTTTTAACGCCAAGTAGTTCGTGTAATACGAACCAGGAGTGCGCAGAGCGTTCGCCGATCCGGCAGTAAGCGATGGTGTCCTTACCAAGATCAACGCCAGCACCTTCATAAATTGCCTTTAGTTCAGCAAGGGACTTAAAGGAGCCATCTTCGTTAGCAGCTTTACTCCATGGGATGTTTGCTGCAGTTGGGATGTGGCCACCGATACGCGCTGCTTCTTGCGGAAGGTGAGCCGGCGCAAGTAATCGACCTGCGTACTCATCCGGACTGCGCACGTCCACCAGATTCTGGGTGCCGATTGCTCTAAGCACATCTTCGCGGAACGCGCGGATTGAAAGATCCTGATCCTTCGCAACATATTTAGTTTCAGCGCGGCTTGGAACTTCGCTCACAAGTTCGCGACCATCTAGTTCCCACTTCTTGCGACCACCATCAAGTAACCGAACATCGCCATGGCCATAGAGCTTGAAGTACCAATATGCGTAAGCAGCAAACCAGTTGTTGTTTCCGCCATAAAGCACGACAGTGTCGTCATTGGCTACACCCTTGGCGCTTAATAACGCTTCGAACTGCTCTTTATTTACAAAGTCGCGACGAACTGGATCCTGCAGATCTGTTTTCCAGTTAAGTGCAATTGCATTACGGATGTGATTGCCGGCATAAGCATCAGTATCTTCATCTACTTCGATGAAAACTGCATTTGCGTCATCAAGGTGAGCCAGCGCCCATTCGGCGTCGATCAGTGCTTGATTACTCATTTATATCTCCTAGTTAGATTCTTAAATTTTGTTATGAAAAAATTCGCTTGCCAATTAAATACATTTCGCACCCGAGGCAGAAATTGAAGGCTGCATTTAGGAATGCGGCTGCAAGTGCAAAGCCAACCGAAATAGTTGCAGCTAAATCCGCTCCTGATAGAAGTGCAGCCAGTCCAACAACTGCGAATAGGAAGCCAACCAGTTGGGCAAAGCGTGGTGGCTCAACGGCTTCTAGCGAAGTTGGCTTAGCCAGTCTTGGTCCAACAAACTTTCGGTACGCGATTCCGTAAGGCTGCGCTTGCAACCCAACAAATGCGCCAAGCGCAAACACAACTGTTTGGATTCCTAACAGCAAGATAGAAACGCTTGATGGGATTGTTAACAGAATTACTGCCAGCACAACAGTGGTAATGGCAGCACCAAAACGAGGGCCGCGTGGATCGATTTGCTTGCTCATAATTTCCTATTTCCGTTCAGATTTGTATCGCTCAGTGTTTCAACGCAGCTTGCAGGGTAGCTGCGGAATTAGGAGCACATACACATGGCGGAGCCAAGGCGGCCGTAATCAACGACCCGACGCTTGATAAGAACTGCGCTTTGTGACATGCCCATAAACTTAGTGGACTTTCCATTTCCAGGTAAACCCACAAATAGCAACTGCAAAGATCTCGCAGTACGAGACCAAATTGGCTAATACCTAAATTTCACCTAAGTTCATTACTACCTATTTAATAAGGAGTTTGGATGTCGACCGGTGGCTACGTCCTAGTTACCGTTCTGGTGCTGTCCGCAGGCTTTGGAATTTATCGAAAACTCAGTGACGGTCGGCTAAAAGTTGAGATTGTGCCGCCGAAGCTCGGACTAATTGAGCACCTTCATTTGAATCACCAGCACGCTCCCCAGGTGACTTTTTTGCAATTCTCTTCCGAATTTTGTCAGCCTTGTCGAGTGACCACTGGGATTTTGGAAGTCGTTACGAACAGCTTCCCTGCCATATGCCACATCGAACTAGACGTATTAGAGCACATGGATCTGGTTAAGACCTACGGCATTACTCGGACGCCAACCACTTTAATTATTGATAAGGAAGGCACAGTTCATTTCCGAGCCGTTGGCGTGCCAAAGCGGGTTGACCTAGTAAACGCGGTATCCGACCTGATTATCGACTCGTAAATCCATTAAACCCACTTAATTTAGGGCCCTACGATCTGCTCTAGACTTAAGTGATAAATCGACGAGGTAGGTGATGACATGGCTCAAGTCCTGTTACTTACTCGTGCGCTAACCCCATCCAGCGCTGTACTTCCTGGTCTGGAACTACTAAGTCACCAAATCAAGGTAATGTCTCCGGAGCCAACTGCATTAATTATGGCGCCCGAAGTTGATGTCATTTTGATTGATGGTCGCACTGACCTACCGGCCGTGCGCAGCCTATGCCGTTTGATGGAAACCACTGGCAACACTTCACCAATAATTTTGATCACGACTGAAGGTGGACTTGCAGCAGTTAACCATGAATGGGGCTTAACTGATGTCTTGCTAGTCGATGCCAGCCCAGCTGAAATCGAAGTTCGAATTCGGTTAGCAACGACTCGCAATTTGATCGAGCCACAGTTTGAATCCTCCGGTGAAATTAGAGCTGGTGAACTTTCAATTGATGAAGCTACCTACTCTGCAAAACTTCGCGGTCGCACGCTAGATCTAACTTTCAAAGAATTTGAACTTCTTAAGTTCCTCGCACAACACCCAGGTCGGGTTTTCTCACGCGATCAATTGCTCAGCGAAGTTTGGGGTTACGACTACTTCGGAGGCACGCGCACAGTCGACGTTCACGTTCGTCGCCTGCGTGCCAAACTCGGTCCAGAAAATGAAAACTTAATCGGAACCGTACGCAACGTTGGCTACCGATACGTCACGACTCCGATTGCCGAATCGCAATCACATGAAGTCCTCGTTTAAGTTATGCAATTTTCGATTGAGGTCTGTTCGCATTTAACTCCCGAACAAACTGCGCGGGTGAATCAAATTACGCTCGATGCTGCCATCGTTGATGAAATGGCACCGCTTTCCGAACACGTGCTGATTCATTTACATCATGGTGGCGATTCCCATGATGAGCACATGATTGCTATTGATCAAACTGGTGAAATCCAAGGGTACTTACACCTTGATTCAACTGATGCAGTTGAAGGTCCCGTACTTGAAGTTGTGGTTCATCCTGAGGCACGACGAAATGGAATCGGTAAAGCACTGGTGCAAGCTGCGATAGATCGAACTGGCGATTCACGCATCCGACTTTGGGCACATGGTGAGTTATCTAGTGCTTACGGTTTAGCCGATGAGCTTGGTTTTGAAAAGAACCGCGAGCTTTGGCAAATGCGCCGCTCGCTATTCGCTCCATTTCCTAAAGCACAATTCTTACCGGAAGTAATCATTCGAACTTTCGAAGTTGGAGCCGATGAAGATGCTTGGTTGGAATTAAATTCCCAGGTTTTCTCAGATCACCCAGAACAGGGCCGGATGGCTCGTGAAGATCTGGATGTACGCATGTCCGAAGCTTGGTTTGATCCAGCAGGATTCTTAATTGCAACGCGTGACGGCAAGATGGTGGGTTACCACTGGACCAAAGTGCACGGTGGCCAAGGTTCACACGGCCATTCTGAAATTGGGGAAATTTATGTGCTTGGTGTTTCTCCGAGCGAACGTGGCACGGGACTTGCTAGGGCGCTAAGTATCCGAGGTCTGGAACATTTACGAAACCATCGTTTGCCAGCAGCGATGCTCTACGTGGACGTGGACAATAAAGCAGCAATTAGTTTGTATGAATCCCTTGGTTTTGCGCACTGGGATACCGACGTGATGTTTAGGAAAGAGCAGGCGTAACTAAAGTCTGGCCGTGGCCATACTCAACGCGGTGCCCATCAACAAAAAGCCAACCTGATTGACGGCCCTGAACTTCCCATTCAAATGGGCCACCAACAATTGCGGTGTCCTCATCGATGCCGACAACACTTACCCCGTCTGGGACTTTCATGAATCGAGTCATGAAGTCCGGAACGCGCGCAAACATTTTGTCGAAGTGTGGCAGAACCCGGATGTGTGGCAGTAGGCCGAAACCGCTTGTTGCTGGGTGTGTTGGTAGCCGTAATGTCGGAATGTGATCCGCCAGTGCCATTGCCCCAGCACTACATCCCGCCAAGGCCGCACCATCTCGCCAAGCTGATTCAATTTCGCGCCATAACAAAGTGTCACGAATTGTGTTAGCCAAGAACGCCGGATTGCCTCCCGACAAATAAATTAGGCCAGCGCCTCGAACTAGTTCGGCAATTCGTGGATCTTCTGCGTCGTTGCGATCATGCGCAATAACTGAAACTGGCTCCACACCTATTCGCTCAGCTTGGGCTTTACCTAAGTTAATCCACTTTGAAAGGGAAGCTTCGCCCTCGGGTGCTGCGGCAGTTGGAATCTGCACATACTTTGGGTTTCGACCTGCGATTAATTGAGCTTCAATCTCTTGCATAATCGGCAAGTATTCACCGGAACCAACTAATGCAATCGGACCTGGACTCATGAACTTTCAATATCCCAAGAGGAACCATCTTTGGTGTCCTTAATGGTTACTTTCATCTCCATTAACTGATCGCGAATTGCATCGGCATCATCCCAACGACCACCAGCGCGCGCTGCCTGTCGAGCCTGCAGTAGAGCATCGACATACGGACCTACGACGGACATGATGTCAACCTTTGGACTTGCTGCAATATGACCTAGGCGCGTAACGAGCGAGTGTACCGCTGCGCGAGTTTCGGTATCACGATCAAGTTCATCCAGGTTTAGTAAGGCGTCAACCGCATCACTGACTTTGCCGGCATCAAGTAGTTCTTCAACTTTGTGCGGATCGACTTTAAACAGCGGGGCTGGTTCGCCCAGCACTATGGAACTTCCAGTATGCGAAATAATTTCTTCAAATGTTGCGCTCTCACCCGAAGTTACAGTCCATGACTCGCCATGATGGCGAATAGTCATTGCACCTCGACCAAAAACGTGTGCGATGCGTTCATCTAAATCAAAACGAATTCCGGTGTGTTCATCCACACCAATAATGAAAACTTCAACTGGAAGCAATGCTTCCATGGTGCGCAAGCGAAGTTCGCCAATGTAACAAAATCGAGTGTCATGATTAGCGCCATCAGCATTGTCATAATGCGGAATTATGGTGGCGGGCATTCCAGTATGACGTTCAATTAAATTCAAACCGGGAAGCCAGTGTGGCTCTTCTCCGACTTTATACATTTCATAAACCGGAATTGTGTGTGAGCCTGCAGTCAATGCAGCAGCTGATGCTAGAACTATCGTTCCGTCCACCAACACTTCATCGAAGTGAGGGCTTACGCCTAGTTCTTGCCAAACATTCAGCGCGTACGACGGACTTCCTGGTCCGGCAAACAGCCAGTCTGATTCGCGAATCGCATTCACGGCCTCGCCTAGTGCCGCACCACGGACGGACTTATCTCGCAGTGAAACTGCCTTCGGAGTTGCCCCCACCGAATGGGAAAAGAAATCGATTAACTTCTCGGTTAAGTCATCGGCATTTTCCTGGAACCCAAATGGGGTGTCCAAGATGGTTAGTTTAAGTTGATCTAGCTTTCCCAGCGAGGCCAAAATCTGCTGGTGCGGCGTGACCATAGTTGGGCTGGTCTCCCCGGAGCCCATAACCACAATTTGTCTACCCACTGGTAAATCATTGCACTTTATGGGATTTTGTTCACCTTGGCGAAAATCGGGGTTAGAAGTTGTTAACCAAAGTGTGAAATGCTTCAGGCACTATGTCCGATACTTCCTCGCTTAATACTCAGGTTTATAGCCTACCCAGCGATCGCTTTCTCGATCGCGAGTTGTCTTGGCTTGCCTTCAATAAGCGCGTCTTGGAACTTGCCCAAGACGAAGACATGGAATTGCTCGAACGCGTTAAGTACCTTTCAATCTTTGCCAGCAATCTTGATGAATTTTTTATGGTTAGGATTGCCGGCCTGAAGCGAAGAATCGCTGCAGGAATAGCGAAGAAGACGCGCAGCGGTCTATTGCCACGCGAAGTTCACGATGCGGTCTTAGCTGAAAGCTATGAATTTATGAAAGAGCATGCTGCTACTTTCAATAACTCTGTTCTTCCTGCACTCGTTGCTAGCGGAATTGAAATTCTGCGTTGGGAAGAGCTAACTTCAGAAGAACGGGAAGATATGAGCAAGCTCTTCCTAGAGCAAGTTTTCCCAGTGCTAACACCTCTTGCAGTTGATCCGTCTCACCCATTCCCATACATCTCAGGTCTGTCACTAAACCTGGCGGTTCTTGTTAAGAGTCCGGAATCGGGTAGCGAACTTTTTGCCCGAGTTAAAGTCCCACCATCACTCCCGCGATTCATTCAGGTTTCAAAAGAACGTTTCGTTCCGCTTGAAGACATCATGGCGGGTCACTTGGATCTGCTTTTCCCAGGAATGGAAGTAATTCAAGTCCATACTTTCCGCGTAACTCGTAACGAAGAACTTGAAGTTGAAGAAGATGACGCAGAAAATTTGCTGCAGGCCCTTGAGCGGGAATTGATGCGTCGTCGGTTTGGTCCAGCAGTTCGCCTCGAAGTTGAAAATTCAATTGACCCACATGTGCTGGACTTGATTGTCAGCGAACTTGGAGTTCAAGACAATGAAGTATTCCGTTTAACTGGACCACTTGACCTTCAGCAACTTTATGAATTATCGAGGTTAAATCGAGAAGATTTACTGGCTCCGGCATTTATAGCTCGTACCAGCACTGCGCTTGCTGAAGTAGAGAGCGCAACGGCTCCCGACGTACTTGAAGTAATGCGCCATCGCGACGTTATCTTGCATCATCCGTACGATTCATTTTCCACAAGTATGCAATTGTTCTTGGAGCAGGCCGCAGTCGATCCGAATGTGCTGGCCATCAAACAGACGCTATATCGCACCTCAGGTGATTCACCGATTGTTGATGCGTTAATTGATGCAGCCCAGAACGGTAAGCAGGTTCTAGCGGTGGTTGAGATCAAGGCACGATTTGATGAACAGAACAACATCGACTGGTCTCGCAAACTTGAAGAAGCTGGTGTCCATGTGGTTTACGGAATAGTCGGCCTGAAGACGCACGCGAAACTCTGCCTTGTAGTTAGAAACGATCACGGGAAACTTAATCGCTATGTGCACATCGGCACGGGAAACTACAACCCAAAGACTGCACGCCACTATGAGGATTATGGCCTTCTGACAACTGATCCCAAGATTGGTGAAGACGTTGCCAGCCTGTTTAACCACCTAAGTGGTTATGGGGTCCAGGGCGAATACAACCGACTTATCGTTGCACCGAAAGGTTTGCGCTCTGAGCTAGTTCATCGGATCGATCGCGAAATAGCGCACGTCCAAGCCGGTCACGAGGGCTACATTCGCTTCAAGTGCAACTCCATTGTGGATGAAACCATAATCGATGCGCTTTACCGCGCCTCAATTGCCGGCGTGAAGGTTGATATTTTGGTTCGCGGAATCTGTGCGCTGCGTCCTGGGGTACCTGGATATTCCGAAAACATCCGAGTCCGGAGCATCCTTGGCCGATTCCTGGAACATAGCCGGCTTTATGACTTTGCAAATGCTGGGGATCGCGAAACCTGGATGGGCTCCCCTGACTTAATGCATCGCAATTTAGACCGCCGGGTCGAAGCCTTAGTTCGAATTAATCCCAAAGATGCCGAATCAATAACCCAAGTAATTGAACTTGGTATGGCCGATACAACTGCTTCTTGGCATCTAAATAGTGACGGCTCCTGGACAAGGCATCACGAAGATGCTGACGGCGAACCGCTCGTTAATTACCAAGAGTTGTTAATTAATCAGCACCCCGTTGCACGTTCGGCAGCCGATGTTCCAACTCCGCGACGAATCGACACAATCTTAAATAAGGTAAGTCGTCGTGGTAGCCACTAAACATATAGTTGCCGCTGGCGCGGTAGTAACTCGCCCAGGTAGTGAGGGCACTGAGTATTTATTAATTCATCGCGGTTACCGAAGCGACTGGACTTTTCCTAAAGGCAAACTTGATCCAGGCGAGCACGTTGTCGGTGCCGCAGTCCGCGAAGTCCGTGAAGAAACCGGTTATGCGATTAAGTTAGGAATTCCCCTTCCAACTCAGACCTACAAAGTCAATGGCAATGTTAAGGATTCTCACTACTGGCATGCTCAGCTGGTTGAAGGAGAATTTTTGCCGAACGATGAAGTAGACGAAATTAAATGGCTGTCATACGAAGATGCAAAGAAGAAACTAACTTACGAACACGACCAAGATGTGCTCGCTGCTGCACAGCAAGCAGTCGCAACAAATCCGTTCATAATAATGCGCCATACTCAGGCAGTTAAGCGTGCCGAGTGGTCGGTTTCAGCTGAGGAACTTTCCGTCGTAGATGCCAGCCGACCGCTAACTGCTGTGGGGCGAATGCAAGCAAATGGGTTAGTAGATGCCCTAGCCGCCTATGGTGTTAGCAAACTGCATTCATCTGACTCTCGGCGCTGCCGGGACACGGTAGGTCCGTATGCCTCAGCCCGAAGCCTGGCGATCACGCTAGAGCAAACCATGAGCGAAGAGCGCCATACCGAGGCACCAAAGCAGGCAACTTCGCGAGTTCTTGAGCTAGCGCGAAGTACTGACCCACTAGTCCTTTGCACTCATCGCCCAGTATTACCTAGCGTTATGCAGACTTTAGGTGAACTTTTCGTGCTGACAGACCCTGAAATAAAGAAGGCTTTTGATCCAGCATTGACACCTGGTTCATTTGTCGTTTACCACCGAAATGCCAATGATTTAAACGAAATTATCGCCATTGAACGGCACATGCACTAGCTCTAGGCTAAATAGGTAAATTAATTCACCTTACGTTCATTTTCAATCTAGGTTCCATTTGCCTAACTTGTTTACCTTCTAGTTGTCAGTAGACATCAACCTAGGAGGCCGCAGGTGAAGTTCACCCGCTCAGCAGTAGCCGCAGTGGCAATTGCATCAACCCTTGCACTATCCGCATGTGCATCCGAGTCAGCATCCCCAAGTGCTTCCGGATCCGCAGGTTCCGGTCTAACCGGTTCCCTCAAGGCTTCGGGCTCAAGTGCCCAGAAGAACGCAATGCAGGAATGGATTAACGCTTTCCAGACCACAAATTCCGGAGTCACTATCGACTACCAGGCCAATGGTTCCGGCGCAGGTATCCAAGACTTCAACAACTCACAGACCTCATTTGCAGGTTCTGATTCAGCACTTAAGCCAGAAGAGGCAACCGCAGCTTCAACACGTTGTGCTGGTGGAACTGCAATCAACATTCCAATGGTTGGCGGTGCAATTGCACTTGCTTTCAACGTTGCTGGTGTTGACTCTCTAACACTTAATCCAAAGACTGCTGCTGGAATCTTCAGCGGAGCTATCACCAAGTGGAACGATCCAGCAATTGCTGCACTTAACGCTGGCGTAACTTTGCCAGCCGCAACAATTGCTCAGTTCCACCGCAGCGATTCCTCCGGTACCACTGATAACTTCACAAAGTGGTTACTTGCAACAGCTCCAGATGCATTCGCATTTGCGGGTGGCAAGGACTGGGTTGCTCCAGGCGGCCAAGGTGCAAAAGGTAGCGATGGCGTAGCAGCTGGCGTATCTAGTACACCAAACTCAATCGGTTACATGGAATTGTCGTTCGTAATGTCAAAGGGCCTAAAGGCCGCTTCTATCGACAACGGTGGCGGTGCAGTCGAAGCGACATCTGATAACGCTGCAAAGACAATCGCAGCGGCAACAGTCAAGGGCACCGGCAATGACTTAGCTCTTAATATCGATCGCAAAATCGCTGATGGTTCTGCTTACCCAGTTGTTTTAGTGACTTACGAAATCACTTGCGAAACTGGTCTAGCTGCCGCTGATTCAGCCCTAGTTAAGGCGTTCCTTACCTACACTGCCTCCGATGCAGCACAGGGAGCGCTTGCAGCTTCCGGCTACGTTCCAATCACAGGTGATCTGTTGACCAAGGTCCGTGCCGCGATCGCAGCAATTGCATAATAAATCAATTAACAACAGTGATCCGGTGGGAGAAATTTCCACCGGATCACTGTGTTCTATAGGGCAATATCTGACAGAGTGAAGGCAAGAAATAGAGTTATTTGCAAGTAAAAATGGATAACTCCAAATCCATCATTTAGTGCCAATTCGAAAGCTGAGATTGATGAGCCAGCAAGCGCCGATCAGAGAATCATCGATCAGTGGGTCTTCAGTTCGTCGTGGCGACCAAATATTTCGGGGAATCACGGTTGGTTCTGGCGTAATAATTCTGCTTGTAATGGGCGCGATTGCAGCATTCTTACTTTGGAAAGCGCTACCTTCATTTTCAAATAACTCAGCTAATTTCTTAACTGAAAAGGTTTGGTTTCCAGACCAGAATCCACCTAAGTTCGGAATTGCCGCTTTAGCATTCGGCACAGTTGTTGCTGCACTATTTGCGATGTTGATAGCGGTTCCAGTTGGAATTGGCACATCATTATT
This sequence comes from Actinomycetota bacterium, assembly GCA_947452765.1. Lineage (GTDB taxonomy): Bacteria > Actinomycetota > Actinomycetes > S36-B12 > UBA5976 > UBA5976. The sequence goes on from CANGDR010000005.1 coordinate 22,331, forward strand.
CATTTCGTTCTATGCACCTCGTCGTCTAGCAGGCGCAATGGCCTTCCTTATCGATTTATTAGCTGCTGTTCCTTCAATCATTTTCGGACTCTGGGGCCTGCAAGTTTTAATGCCACACATGGGTGGCATTGCTAAATGGTTAAGTGACTACCTAGGCGTTATTCCAATTTTTAAGAATGATCAAGAGCTCTACACAAAAAGTTTATTTATTGCTGGTGTGGTGCTTGCGATTATGGTTCTGCCAACTATTAGCGCAATCAGTCGTGAAGTTTTCAAACAAGTACCACGAAGCCACCTGGAAGCATCTCTTGCACTTGGCGCAACACGTTGGGAAATGATTCGGATGGCAGTTCTACCATTTGGGCGCGCTGGTGTTATTAGCGCAGCAATGCTCGGCTTAGGACGTGCACTGGGTGAAACTATTGCCGTTGCAGTAATTCTTTCCGCGCTATTCGACGTCAACATCCACATCACCGAGCCTGGTGGGAATACCTTCGCAGCAAACATTGCTCTTAAGTGGAATGAGGCTGGACCAAATGGCCTATCTGCGTTAATTGCTTCTGGCTTAGTGCTATTCATCATCACACTTTCAGTTAACGCAGTCGCCCGCAGCATCATTGCCCGCCGTAAAGAATTCACGGAGTAGCAGATGTCTCAAACCCTTAAAGGCGACACCCTTCCAAAGTGGGCACCGATAGCGAGTCTGGCGATCGCAATCGGGGTCGCTATCGCACTTGCGAATACTACTGCTGTGGCTGGAACTGCTGGCACGTCTGTCTTGGCCGTACTTATTTTTATAGCAATTCAAACATTATGGAGTTTTGCAGTCGAAGGACGTCGCCATGCAGTAGACCGAGTAGCGACTACTTTGATTTATGCCACTTTTGTTGCGGCAGCAGCTCCACTTTTGAGCTTGCTATTTGAAGTATTTACTCGGGGTATAAAAGTATTCAACCTTGCATTTCTTTCACATTCGATGCGTAATGTCAGCCCGCTGAAGCCTGGTGGTGGTGTTTTACACGCTCTCATTGGAACAATGCAGCAAGTTGGAGTAGCCACATTAATTGCAGTTCCAATCGGCATCCTGACTGCACTTTATTTAGTTGAACATGCACGCGGTGGGCGACTATCTAAGGCAATCAGTTTCTTCGTTGATGTCATGACGGGTATTCCATCCATTGTGGCTGGTTTGTTTATTTACACGGCTTGGATTTTGACCCTTGGTTTTGATCGTTCTGGAATGGCGGCTGCACTTTCGCTAGCGATCCTGATGCTTCCCGTGGTCGTTCGGACGACAGAAGAAATGTTGAAACTTGTTCCTAACGATCTGCGCGAAGCCTCGCTTGCGCTAGGTATTCCGAAGTGGAAGACCACAATTCGGGTGGTCTTACCTACTGCTATCGGTGGCATTATTACTGGTGTCATGCTTGCAGTCGCACGCGTTGCTGGCGAAACGGCGCCATTGTTGCTTACAACATTCTTATCCCAGTCCATAAACAACAACCCATTTGCTGGGCCGCAAGCTGCGGTTCCAACATTCGTGTGGGATCAACTTTCAAGTTCCACCCCGGCATCTTTAGATCGTGCCTGGGCTGGAGCTCTAACCCTAATCTTGCTCGTCATGTTCTTCTATGGCGCAGCAAAACTAATCGCCCGCTACTACGCACCGAAGGCATAATCACATGGCAAAGCGAATTGACGTCACAAACCTGAATTCCTACTACGGAAACTTCAGAGCTGTAGCAGATGTATCCCTGACGATCGAACCAAAGTCAGTGACTTCCTTCATCGGGCCATCAGGCTGTGGCAAGTCGACAGTGCTGCGTTCGTTAAACCGAATGCATGAAGTAATCCCGGGCGCTTATGTGACAGGTTCCGTTGAACTAGATGGCGAAGATATCTATGGTTCTGGCGTTGATCCCGTTAATGTTCGCCGCACAATCGGCATGGTATTCCAGCGTCCAAACCCATTCCCAACTATGTCAATCCGGGAAAACGTTTTAGCTGGCATCAAATTAGATAGTAAGAGGCATTCCAAGATCGAGTTAGAAGAAATTGTGGAACGTTCCTTAACTGGAGCAAATTTATGGAAAGAAGTGAAAGATCGTCTGGATCGACCAGGTGCGGGACTTTCCGGCGGTCAGCAACAGCGCTTATGTATTGCGCGCGCGATCGCCGTTGAACCTGACGTGCTACTCATGGACGAACCATGTTCAGCGCTGGACCCAATTTCAACTATCGCGATTGAAGACTTAATCCACCAACTTAAAGATGAATTCACTATTGTGATTGTCACTCACAATATGCAGCAGGCTGCGCGAGTTAGCCAGACCACTGCATTCTTTAACTTGGAAGCTACTGGTGAGCCAGGCAAGTTGATTGAAATTAACCCGACTACCCAGATTTTCTCTGCCCCCCGCGAAAAATCAACAGAGGATTACATTTCCGGTCGTTTCGGGTAGAACTTCCACCCAATTGTTCAAAACCCGCGAACCAGGAGCAGAATTGGAATGCCAGATCCAAAGTCTGGTAACCGTATTTGATAATGCAACTTCGTATAAATGTTTCGGCCTAGCGGAAAGTTTTCCAAAGTAAATGTCTCGGCACGCTAAAGCACATGAAAAGAAACCGAAACTCGGTTACACGCTTTACCTGGTGGCTGCAACCTGTTGGGCGCTTAATGGAACGGTAGCCAAAGTAGTCCTGTTGGAAGTTGGCGATCCATTACGGGTATCGCAATTCCGTGGCACAGGTACTGCCGTTATTCTCGTTATTTTTGTTGCGCTAACGAATCGCAGAGCATTTCGAATTAAACCAAAAGAAGCATTCCTGCTAGCCGGTTACGGAATTGTTGGCGTGGCAATGTGTCAATGGTTTTACTTCGAATCAATTTCTCGAATGCCAATCACCATTAGCTTGCTAATCGAATTCATGGCACCAATCTTTGTGGTGCTTTATGCCCGATTCGTTATGCATGTCCCAGTTAAGAACACCGTGTGGCTTGGACTTGCGCTAGCAGTTATCGGTTTGGCTCTGGTGGCTCAAGTTTGGGATGGTTTTACGCTAAACAAAATTGGCGTGCTTTATGCCTTGGCATCTATGACCACACTCGTATTTATGTACTTACTTGGCGATAAAGCCAGCCAGGGTCGCGATCCGATGTCCTTGCTTATGTGGGCATTTATTTTTGCTTCGCTATTCTTTTCCATCCTGCGCCCATGGGGTAGTTTTCCGTGGGATTCACTCCATGCGCACGTGACTCCTTTCGAGGGTGGCACTGAGGTTTACCCAATTTGGCCATTCTTTGCCTTCATGGTTTTGATTGGCACATTAACGCCGTACATTTTGGTAATCAATTCAATTCGTCACATTGGTGGCCCAGGTGCGAGCATCATGGGAATGACTGAACCTCCGATTGCATCAATCGCAGCTTGGCTCGTACTGGGTGAAATTTTTGTTCCGGTACAAATGTTGGGCGGCGCGATTATGTTGGTAGGGATCGTGGTTGCCGAGCGTGCGCGAGAGCAAAAAGAACATGAACCACTGCCCCTTAGTGAAGCCAATTAACTTAGACTGAACGCATGACTTCGCAGTTAATTGTGCAATTAAGTGCAGAGCTGCCCGAGTCGATTGTTACTGATCCTGAAATTATTTCGTCGTACCTAACGGACTGGACTGGAAGATTTACTGGAACCGCATCCGTCATCGCCCGCCCCAAGAACGTTGCTGAAGTTGTAACGCTGGTTCGCGCCTGCGCAGCAAATCAAGCTCGAATCCAAATCCAAGGCGGCAACACTGGCTTAGTTGGTGGTTCGGTCCCACCAGACTCAACGGATGAAATTTGTGTTTTAAGTACTACAAATCTCACGACGATTACGGAGTTTGATGAGGTTTCTGGTCACATCACGGTTGGTGCGGGCGTAACTGTCAAGGCATTACAAGACTTTGTTCGACCTCATGGCTGGGACTTCGCTATCGATCTGGCATCTCGGGAGAGTGCCACAATCGGTGGCCTGGCGGCGACAAATGCTGGTGGAGTTCGCGTCTGTGCCTTTGGCATGACCAAGCGAAGTGTTGCCGGAGTTGAACTTGTTATGGCTGACGGTAGAGTCCTGACGAACTTAGCAGCACCGCTTAAGGACAACACTGGATATCTAGTTGAGGACCTGGCTATCGGAAGCGAAGGAACGCTGGGAGTTATTACGGCAATTCGAATCAAGTTGATACGGCCTGCTGCGCGGTCTACCTTGTTTGTAATCCCAGCTGAATCCTTGGCACACGCACATGAATTATTGGTGCGAGCCCAAGGATCAGGAAATCAATTACTAGCAGCTGAATATATCGATGCTAAATCAATGGAAATAATTTTGGCTCGCACTCAATTGCGGCCGCTTTGGAAAATTACCCCAACCATAGCGTTATTGATTGAACTTGAAGGCACCGAATTGAACGTAGATTTCCCAGAACTATCGCTCGGAACTTCTGATCGAACTGAACAAAGAAATTATTGGCAATATCGAGAATCAGCAAGTGATAGTTGGACTGCGCTTGGGCAAATACATAAATTGGATGTCAGTGTTGCAGTTTCTGATGTTGCTGAGTTTGAGCTTTCGTTAAATAATTTGCTTTCATCTTTCAAGGGTGTGCGCACTTATGGATCATTCGGGCATTTGGCTGATGGCAACTTACATATTGAAATTGACGGACCAGCGATCGATGACTTCGCAGTCGACTACGCCGTTTTAAAACTAGTAGCTGAATTCAATGGCAGTGTTAGTGCGGAGCATGGTATCGGCAGAGCCAAGCGGGAATATCTTTCGCTGACTAGACCAGCATTAGACATTGAGATTGCGAAACAAATTAAATCTGTTTTCGATCCAACTGGTTTATTTAACCCAGGTGTTCTGTATGCGGACTAAGGCGTTCCACTAAACCAAAGGCCATTGCTACAGCCTGTCCGATCAAAAGCGCAAATAACAGTGTGCCAATTCCAACTATGCCACCAAGAAACCAGCCGATGGTAAGTACTACTACTTCGATGGCCAGGCGAACTCGGCCAACTCGAATCCCAGTTCGGGCATTTAATCCAGTCATAAGCCCATCGCGTGGACCGGGCCCAACATTGCATGTGATGTAGAGGCCACTGGCGAGACCGACTATCGCAATACCTATTAGTACCTCAACAAGCTGCGCTATGAAGTTTGTTGGCGAAGGCAAAAATTTAATCATGACTTCAAGTGCGGTTGCGACAACCACTATGTTCATTACGGTACCTAAGCCCGGCCGACGCTTTAGTGGAATCCACAACAGCAAGACAGCAACCGAAGTAAAAAATGTCGTTTCGCCAATTGTCATATTGAATGTTTTGGCTAGGCCGTAAGCAAGTACCACCCAAGGCGACTGGCCAATGCCAGCATCGACCAAAAAGGCTTCCCCGGTACCGAATAACCACAAACCAAGCATGAGGACCATGAAAGTTTTAGGGCTCACTTTCCAGTTGGATTCACCAGCTGACCAGGAAGTTTTTGGAACTGTTAGAGCTGGTCGCAACCATTGCCCAATTGAAGCCACTGCCTTGCCCTTCGAATAAAAATTAGTGAGTTGCAGTTGGCTTACTTACTCGACCAACAATTCCAAAGAAAATTGCAACTACTTCGCCCACTAATAGTGTCACTAATATCGTGCCGAGTCCGACCGACCCGCCTAACAGCCAACCAGCTAATAGGAAGGCGGCTTCAATTACAAAACGCACTCGGCCAATTGGAACTCCGGTGCGATAATGCAGCCCAGTCATTAAACCATCACGTGGACCGGGTCCTAAGTTACTTGGGATGTAGAACGCACTTCCGAGTCCAATAACTAAAATGCCAATCAAAACTTGGACGACAGCGAATCCGTAGTTACTTGGCGTTGGGAATACCGGCATCATGACATCAATCGCAACTGACACGAAGATGATATTCAACACCGTTCCGATTCCAACCTTGTTCCGCAATGGAATCCACATAAACATCACGCCGATAGAAATATAAAAACTAGTCCAACCCAAACTTTTACCAGTGAGATTTTGGATTCCTTGCGCTAATACTGTTCCAGCCGACTGACCAATGTCAGCTTTAATTAGGATTGCTTCTCCAGTTCCGTAAAGCCAGTTGCCAAGCATCAGGAAAAATAAAGTCTTCGGGCTGGCTTTCCACATCGATCCAGAAGCACTCCACGAAGTTGTGGGAACTGTTCTCGACGGCTTTAGCAATTCAGCAAATTTTGACATTTGCTAGACAATATTTTTTTCTGGTCGCAGTTCGCCACCGGATGAGAAACGATCGTTACTAAACGGTGAGATGTCTACGAATGGTGTCTTCCCTAAATACAAGTCCCGCAAGATTTCACCGATAGCCGGACCCTGCAAGAATCCGTGTCCACTGAAGCCTGTTGCGTAAAGGAATCGTGAGACCCCAGTCCACTCACCCAAGATTGCATTGTGATCAGGAGCTAGATCGTATAAACCTGCCCAACCACTTGCCGCGCCAAGTTCCAAAAGTCGAGGTGCGCGAACATCTGCGAGCTCGCCAATCTTTTCTAAGAAATTTGGGTCACGACGAAGATCCCAAGAATATTCAACAGTCTTATCCGAGAATCCCATGAGCATGGCGTTACCTTCACGATGCCAATACAGCGAAGTCGAGTAATCAATTGTCATTGGCATATTTTCTGGAATGTCATCAAAGTCGGCAGTCAGTGGTTCGGTAATTAGAAGTTCACGGCGAAGCGGCTGAACCGGAATTACTACACCTACCATTTCGCCAATTGTTGGTGACCAAGCACCGGCGCAGTTAATTACGGTTTTAGTTTTAACAATTCCGGCACTTGTTGTGACGCTGACAATTTGACCATCAGCAACTTCGATACTTGTTGCTTCGGTCTGCGTCATCACAGTTGCGCCATGTTTACGAGCACCTGTTGCATAGCCAAGCACTACGGATTCTGGGGTGCAGTAGCCATCGTTGGGGGTAAAGGATGCAGCGAGAATGCCATCAATTTCCAGAAGCGGATTTAGTGCCTTGGCCTCTTCTGGCGTAATCATGCGGGATTCCACGCCAGCAGCAATATGCAGGGCGGTTGACTTCTCAAATAGCTCAACATCTTCTTGGGTTGAAAGCGCGAACATGTAACCCGGGCGATGTAAGTCAATTTCCTGACCTGGGCGATTAGGGAAATCAGCCAGTAGATCCAGGGAACGAGCGCCGATTGCGATATTCAATTCATCGGAAAAGTTAGCGCGCACGCCGCCGGCAGCTTTTGAAGTCGAACCACTTGCGAGTTCATTCTTCTCAACTAACAGAACGCTCACGCCGGCTTCAGCTAAGTGGAACGCGGTGGAGGCGCCCATGACGCCACCACCGACGACTACTACATCTACTTCTTCTGGGAGGTTGGCCATCTAGCTGTTCCTTAGATTTTGAAGTCAGGGTTATGAGGAACTTCCTCGTTGTCCATTTGGGCTTTCTGCAGTTTGCCCGACCAGTCCCAGTTAAGTGACTGCCAGCGAGTGAACTGATCAAGTACCCAGATACCGGACTGGCGTGAGCCGTTGCCGCTCTTGCCATTTCCACCAAATGGTAGGTGGGCTTCGGCGCCGGAGGTTGAGTTATTGATCGAGATCATGCCCGCAGAAATTCCTTCGCGGAATGACCAAACTGCTTTTGGATCACTGGTGTAAATCGCAGCAGATAGTCCAAAGCCGTGATCGTTACCAAGTGCAATTGCTTCATCAAGGGTAGAGAAGCGACCAACTGTTACAAGTGGTCCGAATGTTTCGGTGTCGTAAAGTTCATCGTCCTTAGTGATGCCTGCAACGATTGTTGGATGCGCGAATACGCCTGCTTCCGGATCGCCAACAAAACCTTCGCGTGGGTTGTCCTTAGTTATGCGACCCATACCTGTTGAACCAAGCACAGTGTGATGTGACTTGATCAACTTTAGATTTTGTTCGTGAGTTTCCAAATACTTCTCGCTGATCATTGGACCAAAGAGAACGTCTTCCATCGGGTCGCCAACCTTTGAGCTAGCAACCTTGTCGGCATACATCTTTAGGAACTTGTCATAAATCGAATCGTGGATCCAAAGAGTTCCAAGTGAAGTACAACGCTGCCCGGCAGTACCAAAGCCGGCGAACAATGCGCCATCAAGAGCTAGCTCAAGGTCTGCATCCGGCATGATGATCATCGGATTCTTGCCACCAAGTTCTAGGCAAGCACTCTGAATGTATTCGCCAACTTTGGCGCCAATTAAGCGACCAACTTCAGTTGAACCAGTGAAACCAACTTTGTTGATGGTTCCTTCATCAAGACCCTTGACCATGCCTTCGAAAGTTTCTTTACCTTCGGCAACAACTGTGATCAAAACATCCTTTGGCACACCTGCAGCATGGAAAATTGCAGTCATTGCTTCAGCTACGGCTGGGGTGTATTCCGATGGCTTCCAAACTACGGAGTTTCCAGTTAGTAGCGCAGGAATGATGTACCAAGATGGCACAGCAGCTGGGAAGTTTCCGGCAGTAATAATTAGCGCAGTACCAACTGGCATGCGGAAAGTGAATAAGTTCTTGTTTGGCATTTCACTAGGAACGGTTTGACCGTATAGACGACGGCCTTCGCCTAAGAAGAAGTCACAAGTATCAATTACTTCCTGAACATCGCCAAGTGCTTCGCGGTATACCTTGCCCATTTCGCGGGTGACCAACTTGGAAAGCGCTTCCTTGTTGTTTTCGAATAGGCGACCAGCGTTTGCAATCACTCGACCACGTGCTGGGGCAGGCATTTTGGCCCATGCTTTCTGGGCAGCCTTAGCTCGGCGAGCAGCATCTGCGATGTCATCGGCAGTTGCTAATTTCGTCTCAAGAACGACATCGCTCAAGTTGGTCGGATTTAGGGATTTGAAGGTGGACACCAGGGCCCCTTTCATTGACGATAAAGTGTTTTCTATGTCTAACAATGCCAGTTCGAACCACCAAACTGTAGCCGGGGTAATCCTGGATCTACTCTGGGAAGCAGGTGTTAAGACCACATTTGGCATCCCAGGTGTCCACAACCTTGCGTTCTGGGACGCATTAGGTCCAGAACGCCCCGAAATTGTTGGGGTTAGGCATGAACAAACCACCGCTTACGCCGCTGATGGCATTGCTCGCACCACCGGTTCGCTGGGTGTGGCCTTCACAACTACTGGCCCAGGAGCTGCAAATACCCTCGGTGCATTTGGTGAGGCTGCGATAAGTGGCTCCCCGGTCTTCGTAATTTCTTCGGAAGCTCCAATTGGTAAGCGTTCCAAAGATGGCTCCCGCGGCTTGCTACACGAGATGGATGATCAGGCTGCCATGTTCGCGCCGCTAGCCAAAAAACTTGCTGGCGTATCCATGGCTATCAGCGTTACTGACGGTGTAACTGCTGTGGATGTTGCCGCGGAAATGATTCGCGACTTATTGCGAGCTCCTGTTGGCGCTGGTTACTTAGGTATTCCGGCTGACGTGTTGGGTCAACAATTCACTGGCACTAAGCCAAAGCTTGAAATTGGTCAAGAAATTATTGAAATAGATATAGCTGCAGCCCAAGCTGCGCTTGTTGGTGCCAACAAGATTGTGATTTGGGCTGGCGGTGGCGCGGTTGACTCATCCGATTCACTTTGCGCACTTGCTGCACACTGGAACGCACCAATCTTTACTTCGTTTGCCGGACGTGGGATTGCGGCTGATTCAGATTTAACTTTGGTAGCTCCGATCCACGAACCTGAAACCGAAGCAGTCCTTGCACAGGCAGATGCAATGGTGGTTTTTGGAAGTCAGCTTGATGGCATGAATACCAAGAACTGGGCAATTGCTTGGCCAAGGACGATTGTGCTGGTTGATGTTGAGCCAACAAAAACCATGCGCAATGTTGATCCAACTGCAGTTGTTCTGAACAACAACATAGATGGTGTTGCCGCCGCTTTAGTTGCTGGTACGCCTGCACTTAATTCCTGGGTTGATGTTGTGTCGGTTAACACAACAGTTCGCGATCGTCTTCGCGTTGGTGAAAAATCCGCACGTGGCATTGCACTAGTTGAAGCAATCGAAAAGCACTGGCCAGCCGATGGCACTATCGTTTGCGACATGTCGGTCTGTGGTTACTGGACTGGTGTGTATGCAGTGCAACCGCGCTCCCGTCGCATTGTTTACCCAGTTGGTTGGGGAACTTTAGGTTTTGGATTGCCGGCTGCAATCGGTCCAGCTGCAAACGGCAGTCGAACTCTTGCAGTTTGTGGTGATGGTGGTGTGGCCTTCGCACTTGGTGAACTGGCAACTATCGTGCAAGAAAATCTGCCATACACGTTATTAATTGTTGATGACGGTGGCTACGGCATGCTTCGTTATGACCAACAAGTGATGGGCCATCCGGAACGCGGCGTTGATTTAGTTTCACCAGATTGGGCAATCCTGGCGCAGTCCTTTGGTTTGTCATTTACTGAAACCACAGTCGAAGACTTGGGCGATGCATTAGATCTAAAGCAACCTGGAATTATTTTGATTCGCGAAAAACTTTATCCACCAAAAAGCACTAGTCCTCGTTGGAACGAAAAGTAATTAATTTTTAAAGTACGCTACGTTGCGGTGCTTTACGCCATGGATTAACACTTTGTTTTTCTTGGCATCCACACTGTAAATAATTCGATACTGTCCACGGCGAGCACTCCGCAAACCTTCAAACGGCGCATTCAAAGCCTTACTAACTTTGATCGGTTCATCAACCAATGTCACGGTTGCAAATTCAAGGATTGCGAAAGCAACCTTTTCTGGTAAGTCATCAAAGTTTCGTAGTGCTGTGGGGGTCCAGGCAACTTCAAACCTGGTCATCTATTTATCTCGGTTCGCGATTCGTTTGCGTAACTGATCGGCGCTCAAAACTACAGCTTGAGATTCTTCCAGTTTCGATTTGAAGATATCTTCAACAAGCGAAGGATCGGAAAGAATTTCTAGTGTTTCAACCATGGATTCATACTCATCAACGCTTATGACGACTGCAGCGGGACGGCCGTGTTTTGTAATCACGGTGTGCGAGCTTTCACGCTCTATTTCATCTACAACTTCAGATAGGCGGCTTTTCACCTCAGCCAGCGGCATGAATTCAGAAATCGACATACCGAGATTATAGCAAACTAGTCATACTTATGACTAGTTATTAAAACAGCTTAAATTATTGAAATTTCTGGCCGGTTAGTTGTTCGTAAGCTGCGATGTAACGCTCGCGAGTTTTTTCGATTACATCCTCTGGCAAAGCAGGTGGTGCTTCACCAGAATTCTTATTCCAACCTGAAAACGGGGAAGTTAACCAGTCGCGCACGAACTGCTTGTCATACGAAGGCTGCGCTTGTCCTGGAACCCACTGATCTGCGGGCCAGTACCTTGAAGAATCAGGAGTCAATACTTCATCTGCCAGAACGATCTTGTCCTTATTGTTGCCGATCATTCCTAAGCCAAATTCAAATTTGGTATCAGCCAGAATGATGCCACGATCAAGTGCAATTTCAGCGGCAACGTCATAGATCCAAACTGTGAAGCGCTTTAGTTGCTGGGCTTCTTCCATGCCTATTGAGGTAATAACTTCATCAAACGTTACATTTTCGTCGTGATCGCCAATAGCAGCTTTCGTCGCCGGAGTGAAAAGTGTTTTAGGAAGTTTGGCACCGTCTTTCAGGCCCGGTGGCAAACCGTTGCCACAGATTGACCCATCGCGCAGGTAATCGGTATATCCCGAGCCAGCTAAATATCCGCGAGCAACGCACTCAACTGGAAGCATCTCGAGTTTTTCGCAATAGGTTGCGCGACCGCGAACTGAATTTGGAACATTTGCCGAAAGCACATGGTTTGGCACTATGCCCTGCAGGCGATCAAACCACCACATCGACATGGCAGTCAGAATTCGTCCCTTGTCCGGAATTACCGAAGGTAGTACCCAGTCATACGCCGAGATACGATCACTAGCTACGAAAAGTAATCGCCCATCTGGGGCTTCATAAAGATCGCGAACTTTTCCGGAATAAACATGCTTGAACTCAGCACCTAAGTTGTAGTCGGCAGGCTGAATTGTCACAGAATTGGCTCCGGTCGATAAGTTGCAGCACCCGGGGTGGCAGCTACGAGGTTAGAAACTTGGGCAGCAACTGCAGCAACTTGGTTGCGCGCAGCTCCAGTGAATTCAAGTGGTCGCGAAATCAAAGCCTCAAGGTCACTTCGATTAAGTCCAAGACGGGCATCAGCAGCTAGGCGATCTATCACCGCATTGCCATCGCCACCATTCGGACCGCGCATTTCTAGTGCGACAGCGACCGCATGTTCCTTAATGACTTCATGCGCCGTTTCGCGGCCCACGCCATTACGAACGGCAGCCATCAATATCTTGGTGGTTGCTAGGAATGGTAAGTAGCGCGCGAGTTCACGTTCAATTACTGCAGGGAATGCGCCAAACTCTTCGAGGACTGTTAAGAAAGTTTCGAATAGTCCGTCAATGGCATAGAACGAGTCTGGCAACGCAACCCGACGAACTACCGAACAGAAAACGTCGCCTTCGTTCCATTGATTACCAGATAGTTCGCCAACCATGGATGCATAACCACGCAGGATTACGGCAAACCCATTAACTCGTTCACAGGAACGAGTGTTCATCTTGTGTGGCATTGCGCTTGATCCAACTTGGCCTTCTTTGAAACCTTCAGTTACAAGTTCATGGCCAGCCATCAAGCGAATCGTGGTTGCAAAACTACTTGGGCCAGCCGCTAATTGCACCAAGGCGGTCACAGCGTCGTAATCAACTGAGCGCGGGTAAACCTGACCAACACTTGTAAATACGTTCGTGAAGCCTAAGTGTTTCGCAATCCGAGACTCTAAGTCAGCAAGTTTGCTGGCATCGCCATCCAATAGATCGAGCATGTCTTGCGCAGTTCCTACTGGACCCTTAATTCCACGAAGTGGATAGCGCGAAATCAAATCATCCAAGCGTGCAATTGCAACAAGTAATTCGTCAGCAGCCGATGCAAAGCGCTTACCCAAAGTTGTTGTTTGAGCTGCCACGTTATGACTGCGACCCGTTAGTGCAACATCGGTATAGCGAACTGCTAGTTCAGCTAATACGCCTGCAGTTGCAACTGACTTAGTGCGAATCAACTGCAAGCTCGCCATAACCTGAAGTTGTTCCACATTTTCAGTTAGGTCACGACTAGTCATACCCTTATGAATGTGTTCGTGACCGGCAAGCGCGCAGAACTCTTCAATTCGCGCTTTCACGTCATGGCGTGTAATTTTTTCGCGTGCCGCAATACTGGCTAGGTCAACGTTTTCGACAACAGCTTCGTAAGCCTCGATAACACCGTTTGGAACTTCGATACCTAAATCTTTTTGGGCGCGTAATACTGCGATCCAAAGTTGGCGTTCGAGCACGATCTTGTTAGTTGGCGACCAAATTTGTGCCATCGAAGTCGAGGCGTAGCGTCCAGCAAGAACATTCGGAATGTTTGGCTTACTCAACTGTCATCTCCCAATCTGATCTCACTAAGTGCGGCTTTTAAAGCAATGTCTGATCGGTGATGTTCCCCGTCAAACTCAATTGTCTCAATTCCGGCGTACGCTTTGCTACGTGCGCCAGTCAAATCTTTCCCCGTCGCAGTAATACTCAGCACTCGCCCACCATTGGCGGTAATTTCCCCTAATTCATTAGCCTTAGTTCCGGCTTGATAAACCGAAAGCCCTTGGGCTTGTGCTGCTGGGATTCCCGAAATCACGGCGCCGAGGACTGGCGAATCTGGGTAACCATCGGCAGCCATCACGACAGTTACGGCCGATTCAGACTTCCACTTAAGTTCCGGTAGTCCAGAAAGTTTCCCAGTGGCAGCCGCCATAAGTAATTCACTAAGTGGTGAATCCAGTCGAGCCAACACAACTTGGGTTTCTGGGTCCCCGAACCGAGCATTGAATTCGATTACGCGAACTCCGCTCGAAGTAATTGCCAGACCGGCGAACAGCAAACCAACAAATGGCGTGCCGCGACGATTCATCTCATAGATCATTGGTTGCAGGACATTCTTAGTTACTTCGGCAACAAAATTCTCTGGTGCCCATGGCAATGGCGAATAGGCTCCCATACCACCGGTGTTTGGGCCCTCGTCGTTATCGCCAACCCGCTTGAAGTCTTGAGCTGGTGTAAGTGGAACGATCGTTGTCCCATCACTAACTCCGAACAAACTGACTTCAGGTCCATCTAAGTATTCTTCGATTACGACCGCGCCACCATCACGACTGTCGATGCACGCTAACGCATGTCGTAGCGCTTCGGCACGATCATTCGTTACAACTACACCCTTACCCGCAGCTAACCCATCATCTTTAACAACATAAGGCGCACCAAAAGTGTCGAGTGCTTCTGCAGCTTGCTCAACCGTTACGCAGTATCGAGCTGCGGCGGTTGGAACCCCGGCCGCTTCCATGACTTCTTTAGCAAAGGCTTTGCTGCCCTCAAGCGCTGCCGCAACCTTAGATGGACCAAATACCGCGATCCCGGCTTCCCTAAGTGCATCGCCGACGCCTGCAACTAGGGGTGCCTCTGGACCAATAACGACTAGGTCTACGTTGAAATCTTTAGCAAGTGCCACAACTTCGGCTGAGTTATTTGGATTTACATGTGCCACACGTGCAATTTCTGCGATACCTGGATTCCCTGGGGCGCAAACTACTTCAACGCCTGAATCTTTTAGGAGGGTGGCGACTATGGCGTGTTCTCTCGCACCTTGACCAATAACGAGGATTAACACTTTCCTAAGCCTATTGCCAAAGGGCTTAAACAACGAAAATCCCGACCTCCGCATGATGGGAGCTCGGGATTTTCTGGAGTTTTGCTAATTAACCTTCGTAGTGATGAGCCAAGCCTGCAAATACCTCATCAAGAATTGCCAAACCTTCTTTGGCTTCAGTCTCGGTGACATTGCAAGGTGGAACTACGTGCAGACGGTTGTAGTTAGTAAAAGGCATCAAACCCTTTGCCCGACATGAGGCAACCAATTCCGCCATCGCAGGTGAGGTGCCACCGTAAGGAGCAAGCATTTCCTTGGTCTTGCGGTTCTTTACAAGATCAAGTGCCCAGAACACTCCTGCGCCACGAGCTTCACCAATGATTGGATGACGTTCCTGTAGATCCTTAAGTCCTGGACCAAGAATCGTTTCACCAATGTGCTTGGCATTTTCGACGATTCGCTCTTCCTTCATAACATCGATAGTTGCAACGATCGACGCTGCTGCGAGTGGGTGACCTGAGTAAGTAAGGCCACCAGGGAATACCCGCTCGTTGAACGTAGCAGCAACATGATCGCTGATGACTACACCGCCAACTGGAACGTAACCACTGTTGGAACCCTTAGCGAAAACAAATAGATCAGGCTTTACGTCGAATGCGTCAAATGCAAACCATTCACCGGTACGACCAAAGCCAGCCATAACTTCATCAAGAATCAACATGATGCCGTTATCGTCACAAAGTTTGCGAACACCTTCGAGGTAACCCGGAGGTGGCACAAGTACGCCAGCAGTACCAACAACAGTTTCCATCAGGATTGTTGCAATGGTGCTTGCCCCTTCGTACTTAATTACTTCAGCTAAGTGAGCAAGGGCGCGCTGCGTTTCTTGTTCCTGAGTTTCGGACCAGAAGCTAGTGCGATATAGATGTGGACCAAAGAAATGTACGTGGCCATCAGAGTGCTCGTTTGGCCAACGACGTGGATCACCAGTTGCCACAATCGCAGAACCGGTGTTGCCGTGGTACGAACGGTAGAACGAAAGCACTTTGTTCTTACCAGTATGTAAGCGAGCCATGCGAATTGCATTTTCAACTGCGTCAGCGCCACCGTTTGTGAAGAAAACTTTATTCATACCTTCAGGAGCAAGTTCAGCAATGCGCTTTGCAGCTTCGCCACGCATGTCGTTTGCATGCTGAGGTGCGATAGTTGCAAGGCGGCCAGCTTGTTCTTGGATCGCGGCAATTACTTTTGGATGTTGGTGACCAATATTTACGTTCACTAACTGACTGGAGAAATCAAGATATCGATTGCCGTCGTAGTCCCAAACATAAGAACCTTCAGCACCTTGGATGAGCATCGGGTTCAATGCACCCTGTGCACTCCATGAGTGAAATACGTGTGAGCGGTCTAGGTCTAAAACTTCTTTACCGCGGGCTGAATTTGCTTCCATGAATATCAATAACTCCTATTACCAAGTGGTCGAGTCAATGCTACGCCTGCGAAGTGGGTCTTGGTAATGCCATTGCCTAAAAGGTTTAGCGCTGGACATCCAGATTCAAGCTTGGCCAGCGGGCTTCCACAATTGGGTCCATTAGGTCGGAAAGGCGCAGTTTTTGCTTGCCATCTGCATCGAAATTCTGTGGGTTGAGCCAGGCAACAAATGCATCTTGGGCAACTGGCCAATCCCGATCAATAATTGCAAACCAAGCAGTATCCCGATTGTGCCCTTTGACCATGGTCGCCTGGCGAAATAGGCCTTCGAACGACATACCCAATCGCATCGCAGCATTTATTGATGGTTGATTTAGGGAATTGCATTTCCACTCATAGCGGCGGTATCCCATGTCGAAAGCATTTTTCATCATTAAGTACATAGCTTCAGTTGCGATTGGCTTTTGTTGAATTACCGGCGAATAAGTAATCCAACCAACTTCAATTGAGCTCGCACCCGGATCAACGCGTAAGTAGGAAGCAACACCTACTGCTTTATTTGATTCGATATCGATGATTGCGTAGAAAAACGGATCAGCTTTATGTTGCACGCCTTCAACCCAAGTACGGTATTCAGCTTCGCTCTTGAATGGTCCTTGTGGCATGTAAGTCCAAAGGCGACCGTCAGTATCAAGGGAGTAAACCGAATAAAGATCGGCGGCATGCTTATCCGCATCCAGAACTTCTAGGTAGCAGTATTGGCCAGTTAACTTGACTGCTTCATCAGGTAAACCTGGACGAACTACCTCACCCAATGGCACGCCAATTGGATCGCCGAATTCATTCTTAACTGAACTGATCTTCATGAGATTACTTTCTTAGCAAGTCGTTAATGCTGATGGTTGCATCGCGATCTTGACCAACACCGATTGCGCTAATTGGAGCGCCACTAACATCTTCCAGGAATTTTACATAGGCGCGAGCATTAGCTGGCAAATCTTCAATTGTCTTTGCGCCGCTGATGTCTTCCTTCCAGCCTGGCAAGTTTTCATAGATCGGAGTTGCGTGATGGAACTCAGTCTGAGTAGTTGGCAATTCTTCGGAACGCGTTCCGTCAATGTCGTATGCAACACAAACTGGAATCTTGTCCCAGCCAGTTAGTACATCAAGCTTGGTCAGGAAGATATCGGTTAAACCATTGATGCGGGTTGCATAGCGGGCAATCGGTGCATCAAACCAACCACAGCGACGTGCGCGACCAGTTGTAACGCCACGTTCGCCACCGATAGTGCGAAGCTTCTCGCCGTCGTCATCAAGTAGTTCAGTTGGGAACGGACCAGAACCAACGCGAGTTGTGTAAGCCTTCAAGATGCCAACCACGCCAGTGATCTTGGTTGGACCAATTCCAGAACCAGCACATGCGCCACCAGCAGTTGGGTTGCTAGACGTTACGAACGGGTAAGTGCCATGGTCAACATCGAGCAGGGTGCCTTGGCCACCTTCAAGCAAAACAACTTTGTTCTCGTCTAATGCTTTGTTAAGAAGTAGAGAGGTGTCGGCAACATATGGTCGTAGACGTTCTGAATACTGCATTAAATCGTCAAAGATTTCATCAACAGTCACAGCGCGACGGTTAAAGACCTTAACTAAAATCTGATTCTTACTTAGTAGCGAGCCTTCGATTTTTGCACGCAAAATCTTTTCATCAAATAGGTCCTGAACTCGAATACCAAGACGAGAAATCTTGTCAGCATACGCCGGGCCAATGCCGCGACCAGTTGTTCCGATCTTGGAGTTACCTAAGAAGCGCTCGGTAACTTTGTCGAGAGTTACGTGTAGTGGAGTAATCAGGTGGGCATTGGCGCTGATTAAAAGATTTGAGGTGTCGATGCCCTGTGCTTCTAGGCCATCGATTTCTTCAAAGAGAACACCGACGTCAATGACAACGCCATTACCGATAACAGGAGTTACCTCGGGTGTGAGAATGCCACTTGGCAACAAGTGAAGTGCGAACTTCTTTTCGCCGATTACAACCGTGTGACCTGCGTTATTTCCGCCTTGATAGCGAACGCAGTAATCCACGCGACTTCCGAGAAGGTCAGTGGCTTTGCCCTTACCTTCGTCTCCCCATTGAGCACCAACTAGCACTACGGCAGGCATGGCAATTCCCCTTAGTTATCGATGCGAACTAGATAAGGCTAGTCCCCAAAATGGACCGTTAATTACTTGGCTAGGGCTTGTGTTGCGGCTGGGTCACAGTCATTCAGGAACTGGGCGCAACGAGTGGCTTCTGCGGTCTCGTTAATGGCAGCAGCTCCCCGAGCCAATGCGTTTAGGCAGCGGAGGAAGCCTTGGTTTGGTTCATGATTCCATGGCACCGGGCCAAAACCTTTCCAGCCATTTTTGCGCAAGGCATCCAAACCGCGGTGGTAGCCAACACGAGCAAATGCATAGGACTCGATGACGAGTTTGTTGTTCCAGGCCTGGTCCGCAAGCACAGCCCAAGCCAAACTGCTATCTGGGAACTGGGCGGCAGCTTCCTCGGGTGTTGAGCCAGCCTCAAGGGCATCGGATGTGCGATTGTCGATCGGAAGCAGAGTTGGTGGTGGACCGTCTAGTAAATCTTGACCAATAGTCATTACTTGATCCGCGTTCCGGTAGCACGAAGATCTTCACAGGCGCGAGTTACGCGAGCCGCCATGCCTGCTTCGGCTAATTTTCCGTAAGCACGTGGATCGTAAACCTTCTTGTTTCCAACTTCACCATCAATTTTCAAGATGCCATCGTAGTTCTTGAAAATATGATCAACAACTGGACGCGTGAATGCGTACTGGGTATCAGTATCTATGTTCATCTTGATAACACCGTAATCGAGTGATTCGCGAATTTCGGAAAGTAGCGAACCTGAGCCGCCATGGAATACCAGATCAAGCGGCTTGTCTTTGGTGTTGTGCTTTGCCTGAACTGCATCCTGCAGCTCTTTCAAAATTGAAGGTGTAAGTACAACGTTGCCTGGTTTGTAAACGCCATGTACGTTTCCGAAAGTTGCTGCAACTAAGTAGCGACCGCGTTCGCCAAGGCCAAGACGTTCAGCCATGGCAAGTGCGTCCTCCGGAGTTGAGAACAACTTTGCATCATGCGAGGCTTCGATGCCGTCTTCTTCGCCACCGACAACACCAATTTCAATTTCCAAAATCGTGCGAGCAGCAGCACACTTATCAAGCATCTCGTCTGCTACTGCAAGATTCTCTTTCATCGAAACAGCTGAGCCATCCCACATGTAGGACTGGAACAAAGGTTCTTGCCCGTTTTTAACGCGATCCGCAGACATCTGAACTAACGGACGCATAAATCCATCAAGCTTTTCGGCTGGGCAGTGATCGGTATGTAGAGCAATGTTTACGCTGTAACCCTTAGCAACGGAATGTGCGAACTCGGCAAGTGCGGCTGCGCCAATAACCATATCTTTAACGCCCTGGCCCGATGCGAATTCGGCGCCGCCCCAAGAAACCTGAACGATGCCATCACTTTCTGCTTCCGCAAATCCACGAATCGCGGCAACTATTGTCTGGGATGAAGTGCAGTTGATCGCCGGATATGCGAATGCGCCAGCCTTAGCGCGATCAAGCATTTCGTTGTAAACCTCTGGACTAGCAATAGGCATGCTGCAAACTCCTGAACTGGGTAGTTAGTGGGTTACGGGCGCCGTTGCCCACTTGTTTATTGTGTCACGGGTAAAGTCAAAGAGTGATCGCAACCACCGCCTCAATCGTCTCAGCAGCCTCAGTTCATACCGGACTGCTAGATCCGCAGGGTTTACTCAAGGGCTTTGGCGGCTGGGCACTAGGTGCGGCTTGTGCCATTTTGTTTGTTGAGTGTGGCATCTTGCTTGGTTTGGTTCTGCCTGGTGACTCGTTGCTATTCATTGTTGGATTACTGCTTGCCTCTGGATTTATTGCAACTCCACTTTGGCTCGCACTAATACTTTTGAGCATCTCAGCAACGGCTGGTAATTTGCTCGGCTACTGGACTGGAGCAAAGGTAGGACCGAGACTCTTCAATCGACCAGATTCTAGAATTTTTAAACAAGAATATGTAGTTACAACTTCGGTGTTCTTTGAAAAATATGGCTCGCGTGCGATCATCTTGGCTCGATTTGTTCCGGTTGTTCGCTCCCTTATTACTGCGATGGCTGGCGTCGCCAAAATGAATTACAGAACCTACGCGATGTACAGCACTTTCGGTGGCGTGCTTTGGGTTGTGCTGTTAACACTTTCCGGATACTTCTTAGGCAATATCCCGTTCATTAAAGACCACATCGAACTTGTAACTATTAGCCTAGTTATCGTAAGTACGATTCCAATTTATTTTGAAGTGCGCCGTCAGTCACGCAACATTAAACAAGAAATCGCAAATAGCCAGAATTAGTTATAGTCCTAAGTCCGGCAAGTTGTAAGCGTAAAGATATTTAAAGCCTGCTGCTTCAACCGCAGGCGCAGCCGCTCGTTCCACAATTACAGCTACGGCTACAACTTCCGCACCAGCTTCGCGCAACGCTTCAACCGCAGTTAGAACTGATCCACCAGTTGTGCTTGTGTCTTCAACGGCGAGTACGCGACGTCCTTTCACGTCAGGTCCCTCGATCCGACGTTGTAGGCCGTGAGCCTTTTCAGCCTTGCGTACTACGAAAGCATCCAGGTTGCGCCCTTGGGCAGCGGCGGCATGCAACATTGCCGTCGCAACTGGATCGGCACCAAGTGTTAGGCCACCAACGGCATCAAAGTCGAGATCTTTAGTCAGGTCCAACATGACTCGACCAATAATTGGTGCTGCTTCGGCATCAAGTGTTACGCGGCGCAAATCGACGTAGTAATCAGCTTCTTTACCGCTGGAAAGAATTACTTTTCCATGGACAACTGCTTTATCGATGATTTGCTGGCGGAGTAATTCGCGATCTGACATGCCCCCAGCCTATTTCGCAGGTCCCCGGAGAGCTCAGGCGTCCCCATATTCATGGCAGGTATTCATGGCAGAGTTATCCCCATGGCCACGCTTGCATTCTTACCCGAGGAAGACTGTATTAATACAGTCTCGGCTAAAGTTACGCTCGCTGCTTCGCCGCTTATAGTTTCACCGCCAACCGACTCGATTCGGTGGGTTACACATGTGGCATCCCAACTGGCCGGTACAGCTGAACCTTTGGTCTTGGTTTTCCATGGCTCAATGAGTATTCATGCTCCGGCAATTGGGTTTAGCCGACGATCACTGCGCCGGCCCGCGGTTGGTTACGTCCTAATTGATCCTGTGATGCCAACTATCGGAGGTAACTATGGCGACTGGCCGGATGCGCCGGTCACGGTTGTTATTACTGACGAAGCAGGCGAATCAGCTAAGGAAGCCTCATTGCAATCTCGCTTGCGTGGTTGGAAAGTTACCACCGAACCAATTCAGGAAGTTTTAGCTGCGATTTAGCGACGAGATGCGATTGAAATCTTTCGCACGAATGGTCGAGGAATATATTGGGCGACCAAACTTAAAACTTTGTATTGCAAACCAGGCACACTGACTGGCTTTTGTGTTTTGAAATCTTTCAAAGCCTTTGCAACAACTTTGTCTACGTCTAACCACATCCAGTTTGGGATCGTGGCGGTTTCCATATTTGCCCGCGCATGAAATTCGGTTCGGGTAAAGCCTGGACACAAAGCCATTACGTGCACGTTTGATTTTTTATGAAGTGTCGCTAACGCTTCACTGAAACTTGTTACCCAGGCTTTAGCTGAACTGTAAGTTCCACTGGACATCCAACCTGCGACCGAACTTACGTTTATTACACCGCCGTGATTTCGCGCAACCATACCCGGTAGTGCTGCATGAGTTATCCGCATAACCGCTGTAACTAAAACATCAAGCAAATTTTGTTCTGCCTCAACGCTGCCACCAACAAAAGATTGCTTGATTCCAAAACCGGCATTGTTGACGATTAATTCAATATCGTCGGCACTCGCACGATGTGTAACCTGAACTAATTGCATTCGGTCTGATAAATCGGCAGGTAACACTTCAGCTTTAATTCCATACTTCGCTCGTAACTCAATTGATAATGCGTTGAGTCGATCTACATCCCGGGCAACTAGAACTAAGTTCGTGCCGCTAGCTGCGAGTTGGCGCGCAAAGGACTCCCCGATTCCTGCGGTGGCGCCCGTGATTAAAGCGGTCATGGTTTAAGCGCGACGGTTTGGACGCCAGACCACAACTGCGGTCGATGGTCCCATAGCTTCGCGTAAGCGAATGTTCTCTTTAAGTGCTCGCTCAAGTTGTTCTTCAAGAATCAGAATTCGCATAATTCCTGCAAGGGTTACGCCCTCGTTTGAGAGTTTGGTAACTTCCCGCAGGCGCTGGATATTGCGCAAGGAGTACAGTCGGTTGCGACCTTCGGAACGGTCAGGGGAAACTAAGCCAAGCCGATCGTATTGCCGCAAAGTTTGTGGATGTAATCCGGCAAGTTGGGCAGCAACTGAAATTACGTAAACCGGAACTTCGTCGTCATTTTCAAAATCAAGCATCAGACACACCCTTGTCGGACATGTTTCCAGTCTTACGCATTAGCTCTTCACGCGGATCGAAATCCGAAGTTGCAGCCGTGAATTCATCCAATGCTTTTTGGGCCGCATTCGAAAGGGCCTTTGGTACCGCGATATCTACTGAAACAATCAGGTCCCCTGATTTGTCTGGTCGAGTTACGCCCTTACCGCGAGCGCGGAATTTGGCGCCAGTCTTAGTTCCGGCTGGAATTCGAATTGTGACGGCAGGGCCATCAAGTACTGGAACTTTAATGTCAGCACCATTCACTGCTTCATCAAAGCGAACTGGAACGACAACAGTTAAGTTGTCACCGTCACGACCAAAGACTGGGTGAGGCGCAACAGTTACGTTGATAAAGAGGTCACCGGCCGATGCGCCTGGCTCACCTGCTTGGCCTTTTCCTTTAAGTCGAATGCGCTGATCGTTTTTAACACCAGCTGGAATACGAGCTGAAATATTTCCAGTACTCAATCGCAGTGGCAGCGTCACACCTTGGATTGAGTTTTCGAATGAAATTGTTACTGACGTTTCTAAATCGGAACCTTTGCGTGGACCACGTTGCCGGCCGCCGCCAAATAGTCCGCCAAAAATATCCCCGAGGTCGCCCATGTTTTGGCCACCACCAAAGAGGTCTTCTACGTTTACGTTTTGGCCACCAGGAAAACCGCCGCCAGGTCCGCGCCGGGCGCCGCCCATTGGTCCGGATGCTCCGTAGCGTCTTGCTTCGTCATATTCGGCGCGACGCTTTGGATCGGAAACCACATCGTAGGCTTCACTAACAGCTTTGAACTTATCTTCGATCTTCTTATCTCCGGCATTTTTATCCGGGTGAAGGTCTTTGGCTAATTTGCGATATGCCTTTTTAATTGCAGCAGCATCAGCATCTTTGGAAACACCAAGGATTTTGTAGTAATCCTTTTCATACAAATCTTTTGCACTCATAGCGTCTCCTTTCGGATGTCGATTATTTGTTATTCGGCGTTAGCAGGTTCAGGATCGGCAACGCTGACAATTGCAGCACGAATTGTGCGGCCAGCGAATTCATATCCTGGTTGAAACACATTGACACAGGTCGACTTAGTTACGTCGGCACTATATTCGTGTGAGATAGCTTCATGACGTGTTGGATCAAACTCATCGCCTGATTCGCCAAAAGGCTTCATACCTAATCGACTAACTGTGGCCTCAAGTGCTTCGCCAACACTCTTGAATGCGCCTTCGAGTTCACCGTGGGTGCGAGCGCGACCAATGTCATCAAGAACTGGCAATAGCTCTGACAACGTATTGGCCACCATTAGATCGCGAGCGGTTTCGCGATCTCGATCCACGCGCTTGCGGTAATTAGCAAACTCGGCTTGCAGGCGTTGTAAGTCCGCGGTTAATTCAGCGACTGGATCACTGGGCGATGCTGACTCCGAAGCCGAAGCTTCCTCGTCACCCGTTGGGGTGCGAGGAGCTCCGGTTTCTGGATCAAGCTTTCGCTTATCGGTGATCTTTACGCCCTCGGCTACGCCTTGGTCGTTGTCGCTCATACCTTTTCGGTCTCGTCCACGATTTCGGCGTCTACAACATCGTCGTCACCATCGGCTGGTGCTTCGCCAGCTTCGTTCTGGGTGTTTGCGTACAACGCAGCACCTAGAGCTTGGCTTGCAGTTGCAACCTTTTCAACGGCAGCTTTGATTGCCTCGATGTTCTCACCAGCAATTGCAGCCTTAAGTTCAGCAAGCGGTTCATCTACATTTGCCTTGGCATCAGCTGGAACTTTGTCGCCGCTTTCCTCTAGGAACTTCTCGGTCTGGAAGACCAAGGATTCTGCCTGGTTACGCACTTCGGCTTCTTCACGACGCTGCCGATCTTCTTCAGCATGCGATTCCGCATCGGCCATCATGCGATCGATCTCTTCCTTAGAAAGAGCTCCACCACCAGTGATAGTCATGGACTGTTCCTTACCAGTTCCAAGATCCTTAGCTGAAACGTGCACGATACCGTTGGCATCGATGTCGAATGCAACTTCGATCTGTGGCACGTTACGTGGTGCCGGTGGCAAACCAGTTAGCTCGAAAGTTCCAAGCTTCTTGTTGTAAGCCGCCATTTCACGTTCGCCCTGGAAGACCTGGATCAAAACAGATGGCTGGTTATCTTCGGCAGTCGTGAAGATTTCCGAACGCTTGGTTGGGATCGTGGTGTTACGTTCGATCATCTTGGTCATGAGGCCGCCCTTGGTTTCAATACCAAGTGACAGTGGAGTCACATCAAGAAGTAGAACGTCCTTAACTTCACCCTTAAGTACGCCAGCCTGAAGCGCGGCGCCAACGGCAACTACTTCATCAGGGTTAACGCCCTTATTAGGTTCGCGTCCGCCAGTTAGTTCCTTAACCAAATCGGTGACAGCAGGCATACGAGTTGAGCCACCAACGAGCACTACGTGATCGATGTCAGCAACTTTTACGCCAGCATCTTTAATGACCTGGTTAAACGGAGCCTTAGTGCGATCGATTAGGTCAACTGTCATCTTCTGGAAATCTGCACGAGTCAGAGTTACATCAAGGTGAAGTGGACCAGCATCGGATGCGGTGATGTAAGGCAAGTTGATGTTTGTCGACTGGGAAGACGACAATTCAATCTTTGCTTTTTCAGCACCTTCACGAAGACGCTGTAGCGCAACCTTGTCAGCTGAAAGATCTACACCATTTGAGTTCTTGAATGTGGTGACCAAGTGATCAACTACGCGCTGATCCCAGTCATCGCCACCGAGGTTGTTATCGCCACTTGTAGCTTTAACTTCTACGATGCCTTCACCGATTTCAAGAAGTGAAACGTCGAACGTTCCACCACCAAGGTCGAATACTAGAATCGTCTGATCCTTGTCGCCCTTGTCCAAGCCGTATGCCAAAGCAGCAGCAGTTGGCTCGTTAACGATCCGGAGTACGTTCAGACCCGCGATCTGACCAGCATCCTTTGTTGCTTGACGCTGGGCGTCATTGAAGTAAGCCGGGACAGTGATAACTGCATCAGTTACTGTGTCGCCAAGGTAAGCCTCTGCATCACGCTTTAGCTTCTGCAAAATGCGAGCAGAGATTTCCTGCGCGTTGTACTTCTTGCCGTCGATGTCGACGTTCCATGTGGTGTCACCCATGTGACGCTTCACAGAACGGATCGTGCGGTCTACGTTGGTGACAGCCTGGCGCTTGGCAACTTCGCCAACCAGAACTTCACCATTCTTTGCGAATGCGACAACACTCGGTGTGGTGCGTGCGCCTTCTGCGTTTGCAATAACGGTGGGTTCGCCACCTTCTAATACTGAGACCACCGAGTTAGTGGTTCCCAGGTCGATACCTACGGCTTTAGCCATTTTGTTTCCTCCAAGAAAGGGTGTTCCGCCCTAAGTCATACCCGACTCATCGCACCTGAAACCTCTGGCATCAGATACCTTGAGTCGGGTCGGCTCAAGGACATTAATCATAACCCATAAGGGCGCATGCTTATTCCCAGCCCGAATTCTGTGGATAACTAGGGCTCGAATAGCCTTATTTCATGCGCGTAGCCCAGTTTGATGCCTTTGGTAGCCCTTTATATATAGCCGAACGGGATATGCCTGTTGCTAGGCCACATGGCGTTGTCATAAAGGTTGAAGCCACCGGACTTTGCCGCAGTGATTGGCACGGCTGGCAAGGCCACGATTCGGACATCACTGAACTGCCACATGTTCCTGGACACGAATTTGCTGGCGTAATTTTCGAAGTGGGCTCGGATGTAAAAGATTGGAAAGTCGGCGATCGAGTAACCGTGCCGTTTGTTTGCGGTTGCGGTGAATGTATCGACTGCCTAAATGGCAATGCCCAGGTTTGCCTGTATCAATGGCAGCCAGGATTCAATGGCCCGGGATCCTTTGCCGAGTATGTGCGCATCCCACAAGCTGATTTCAATGTGGTGGCGCTTCCTGATTCGATGTCGTTTGAAACTGCTGCTGCTTTAGGTTGCCGGTTTGCTACCTCATATAGAGCAGTCATTCAGGTTGGCAAGGTCCAATCCGGCGAAACGGTTGCTGTGTTTGGTTGCGGTGGGGTTGGACTGGCAGCGATCATGATCGCAAAATCGCGCGGGGCAATAGTTATTGGTATTGACACTTCAAATGGTGCACGCGATCGAGCTCGCTTGGCTGGTGCTGATTATGTACTTGATTCCGATCACGATGATGTCGTTAAAGATATTAAGAAGCTGGTTCCTGCGGGAGCAGATTTAACAGTTGATGCGTTAGGCAGCGTGCAAACTAGTCGCCTAGCGGTCGAGTCGCTTCGTCGCTTAGGTCGCCATGTTCAAGTTGGCCTGCTGCCACCCGCCCAGATTGGTGACCATGCCACAATTCCAATGCACGTCGTAATTGGGCGCGAACTTTCAATCATGGGAAGTCACGGGATGGCTGCCGCAAGTTACCCAGAAATGTTTGCCGACATTACCTCTGGCCAACTCCGCCCTGACACATTGGTTGAACGCATGATTTCCTTGGATGAAGTTCCAGCAGCCCTAGAACAATTGGGCAAGAATCCATTGCCGGGTATCACCATAATCAAGCCTTCGATGTTGCTAGCCTGAAGCCATGGTTCGGGTTAAAGCAGATTCTTTAAGTGAGTTACGTCAGCGACGTAGCGCAAAGTGGCGTTCATTTCCTGAAGATGTGCTGCCGCTTCCGGTCGCCGAAATGGATTACCCATTAGCTAAGCCGATTAAAAAGACGCTGATCGACATGATCGAACGTTCCGATACTGGCTACTCCGGAATTGTGCCAGAGCTAACGACTGCATTTGCCAACTATGCAAAACGTAATTGGAATTGGGAAGTAAATGCTGAGCAGTTTCACTTAGCAACCGATGTCGGTGTCGCTGGAGTTGAAGTGCTTCGTCTTTTCACCCAAGCAGGCGACACTGTTGTTGTTAACTCACCGGTCTATTTGAACTTTTTTACCTGGATTAAAGAAGTTCATTGCGAAGTTAAAGATGTGCCACTGTTACATGTTGGCGATCAATGGGCACTGGATGCTTCTGGCTTGGAAGCAGCATTTGCTGCGGGCGCCAAGGTTTACCTCTTATGTCACCCACACAATCCAGTTGGACATGTATTTACTAAAGCGGAATTAGAAAAAGTCGCTGAGTTAGCCAAACGCTACAACGTCTTAGTTATTAGTGATGAAATCCATGCCCCACTTATTTTTTCCGAATCAGAATTCATTCCCTACTTGGCATTGAATTACGCAGCGCGGGAAACTGGTGTCTGTATTACTTCCGCTTCGAAGTCTTGGAACCTAGCTGGTTTGAAGTGTGCTCAAATAATTTCTGATGATCCGAAAATTCACGATGTGTTGCAGGGTTTGCCAATTGCAATCCCATGGCGCACATCCATCCTTGGTGCCTGGGCTAGCGTTGCCGCTTACGACGAGGGCGAAGAGTGGTTAGCGGCCGTAATCAGAAACATTGATGAGAACCGCCACTACTTGAAGAAGCTGATTGATAAGCACTTGCCGAAAGCTAAGTATTCAATTCCGAATAGCACGTATCTTGCCTGGATTGATTTGAGTGCTTACGAATTAGAAGATGTCGCTGCCTTGCTACTGGATAAGGGTCGCGTTGCCCTTAACAATGGTTGTGACTTTGGTGTTACCGGTCATAATTTTGTGCGGATGAATCTGGCAACTAGTAAAGAAATTCTTAAAGAAGCTGTGAAGCGCATGGCTTCCGTTCTAGAAGCTTAAGTACCTGTAATGGCTCACTTAGGAATGATCGCTGTAGTTGTCGACAACTATGACGATGCAATCGAGTACTACACGACGGCACTTGGCTTCACACTGGTTGAAGATACCAAGATGTCAGAAACCAAACGTTGGGTAGTCGTTGCTCCAGATCCAGACCAAGGTGCCGCTTTACTTCTCGCAGAAGCCACAACTCCAGAGCAGGTTGCAGCCATTGGAAATCAATCTGGTGGTCGAGTTATGTTCTTTATTTACACTGACAATTTCGATCGCGACTATGCCCGAATGGCGCAGCACAATGTTGCATTCACCGAAGAACCGCGTAATGAAGACTTTGGCAAAGTGGTGGTGTTCGCCGATAAGTATGGAAACAAGTGGGACTTTATCGAGCGGAAGCCAAACTAACAATGTCAAATATCTTGGGCTACGAAATCAAAACTCCTTGGGGTCCAATTGCAACTTTTGTTGATGTGACAAAAGAACCAGTCGTTGTTGCAGCCGCTTTTAGTGACATCCCGAAGTTCTTGAAAAAGGCTGGACAGAAACTCGACATTGTGGAATTCAAAACTGATGCCAAGCTTGCTGGCGTAACTCAGGCAGTTAAATCCTGGATTGATGGCGACGTAAATGCTTTCAATACTTTGAAAGTTCGTCAGCCGGGTGGTGAATTCACTCAGGAAGTTTGGAAAGCACTTCGCAAAGTTAGAGGTGGCACTGTTATTAGTTATGCGGACTTGGCTGCGAAAGCGGGTCGACCACTTGCAGTGAGAGCTGCTGGAACTGCAATGGCTGCAAACCTGATTGCGCCGATTGTTCCGTGCCATCGGGTAGTAAAGACTGGCGGCGCACTGGGAAACTATGGATTTGGCGTGGACCTAAAAGCAAAGCTTCTTGTGCACGAAGGTGTTGAACTCTAGAGCCACCTATCCTTAATAGGTGCAGGAACTTTTAATCGTTGCGGCAGTTGTATTTGGAATCAACATCTTGCCTGCCTTCGCACCACCAACTTGGACTGTGCTCGCCTATTTTGCCCTGACACAACATCTTCCAATGGCAGCACTGATAGTTATAGGGGTGATTTCGGCCTCAGCTGGTAGATGGGTACTTGCAAATATGTTTCGGCGCTACCGAAATAAATTACCCGCATCGTATGTGGCAAATATGGAAAATGCGGCTACTCACCTGACCAAATCCCAGAATCACACACGCGCGCTTCTGGCATTATTTTTGATTTCACCGCTTTCATCTGCGCAACTTTTTGAAGCGGCTGGGATTATGAAGTCGATAGCCCTGCGCCCACTGGTTGCTGCATTCGCCGCCGGACGGACCGTGACTTATAGCGTTACCGTGACTGGGGCAAATGCCGTGGCAACCTCATCATTTGGTGAATTGCTGACTAAGTCGCTGACTTCACCTGGAGCGATCGCGCTCCAGATTTCAATGATCGTAGGTCTTGTTTTACTGGGCACGATCAAGTGGACACCGCACACTCCAGTATCCTGAAATTCCACACTAGGAGAGCAAATGTCACGAACTTTGGGTTATGCCGCACAGGTTGCCAACGGAAAATTGGAGCCATGGGAATTTGAGCGTCGCGAAGTTCGCCCGAATGACATTGCGATAGATATTGAATTCGCCGGAATTTGCCATTCTGATATTCACCAAGTCCGCGAAGAATGGGGAACTGCACAATTTCCGATGGTCCCAGGTCACGAAATCGTGGGTACTGTTACTGCAGTTGGTTCCGATGTGACCAAATTCAAAGTTGGCGACATCGCAGGAATTGGGTGCTTCGTTGATTCCTGTGGCGAATGTGAATATTGCGTTGCTGGCAATGATCACTGGTGTCTGGATAATTCCGCTTACACATACAACGGCATGGAACGTGATGGCGTTACTCCTACCTATGGTGGCTACTCAAAGCAGATCGTAGTTAAAGCAGACTATGCCTTACACATTCCAGCAAATCTAGATCGCGCCGGAGCCGCACCGCTTCTTTGTGCTGGTGTGACAACTTTTTCACCACTTCGTCATTGGAACGCAGGTCCCGGAAAGAAAGTTGCTGTTATGGGACTTGGTGGACTTGGGCACATGGCAGTCAAGATTGCCGTTGCTATGGGTGCAGATGTGACAGTTATGAGTCACAGCGAAAGTAAGCGGGATGACGCACTTGGCATGGGAGCCCACAATTTTGTGGTTACATCCGACAAAGAAGCCTTAAAGAAGTTGGCAAATACTTTCGACATCATTATTAATACAGTGTCCGCGGACATTGAACTTCGCCGTTACATTGGAACTCTTCGGCAATGGGGTTCACTAGTTGTTGTTGGCGCGCCAAGCTCGCCGTATTCAATCGATGGCGGTATCTTGATGGGCCGCCAGTTGAGTCTTTCGGGTTCCAATATTGGAAGCATCAAGGAAACCCAAGAGATGCTGGATTTCTGTGGTGAGCACAATATCGTCAGCGACATCGAAATTATCTCGGCTGCCAAGATAAATGAGGCTTACGAGCGGGTAGTTAATAGTGATGTTCGCTACCGTTTTGTCATCGATACCGCAACGATTTAGTACGCTCGCGGTATGACTAATCGACGCAATGTTCTAGTAACTGGTGGCTCTCGTGGAATTGGCGCTGCTGTTGCAAAACACTTTGCCCAACAGGGTGACCGAATTGCAATTCATTACAGTTCCGCGAAATCCAAAGCCGACGACGTCTTAACGACATTGCCTGGCGAAGGTCACATCGTTACCCAAGCAGACTTGCGAGATGCAGCTGCCGTCAAAACCATGGTTGACGAAGTGGCCGCAGACTTTGGCCAGATCGACGTTCTGATCAATAACGCAGGTGTTTTCTTTGATCACCCGATTGAATCTTCGAGTTATGAAGTTTGGCAAGAGGCTTGGGCAGACACCCTTGGTGTGAACTTAGTAGGAGCTGCGAACGTAACTTGGTGCGCGCTACAACACATGCCACGACATGGAACTTCCCGAATCGTGAACGTCGGTTCCCGTGGTGCTTTCCGCGGTGAACCAGTTAGTCCTGCCTACGGCGCGAGTAAAGCTGCAATCGTCGCATTCGGTCAATCCATTGCAAAGGCGTTGGCACCGGAAGGAATTGGCGTAACAACTTTGGCACCAGGCTTTGTCGATACTGAAATGGCAGCGACATTGCTGGACGGTCCTACTGGGGATGATATTCGCAATCAAAGCCCATTTGGCCGAGTTGCAGACCCAGACGAACTTGCCCGCGCAATCTATTTCTTGGCATCTGCTGATGCGGAATGGGCAAGCGGTGCCGTACTTGATTTCAATGGTGCTTCTTACCTACGGATGTAATTTTCAAAATCAAATAAGAAACAAATAAGAGGAGTTCAGATGGACAAGTATGACGACCGTTCAGCCGCCGGATTAGAGATGCGCAAGCAGGTGCTTGGCGCGGATTATGTGGAGCGATCACTTGCCAACTCAAATGACTTCTCAGCTCCGCTCCAGGATTTCTTAAATGAAAATTGCTGGGGTTTAGTTTGGACCCGCGCAGGACTAGATCCAAAAATTCGCAGCGTAGTTACCTTGACCGCCCTCGCAGCTGGAAATAAATGGAATGAATTCCGAACCCATATTCGAGGTGCGATGAATAATGGTTGGACCTCCGACGAACTGCGCGAAATGATTTTGCACATGGCGGTTTATCTAGGAGTGCCAACTGCACTAGAAGCATTCCGCGCTGCCTCCGAAGTTGTAAACGAAAAAGCTTAACTTTTCGGCCAAGCACCAATTCGATTTAGGCGCTTGATTGCGACGTCTTCCAATGGCGAACTTGGACCTAGCGCAAGGCGTAACGAGCGCAATATTCCACGAGTAACTGGAGCAACAAACTTTAGTGGCTTACCTTTCAGCCCAAGCATTTCTTGAAATTCCGTAGGTAACGATGCAACCGCACCATCAAACATTCGGTCATATGCAAGTAGCGCTGTCTTGGAAAGCGGTGGCTTTCGGATAAATTCCACAACTCGCTTTGTAGTTTCACTTGTAGCAAGTAGCCCGTCATTCTTAAAGCGCTGAATCTCAGCTTGCATTTCGGCTTTAGACATCGGAGCCTTAGTTAAACCAAGTGGAATTACAGCTTTTGACCATTGGGCGATGTATTCATCCGGTCCGCCAGGGATTTCTTCTTCGCCATAAAGCTCGTGCGTTGTTAAGAAGGATTCGGTAAATGCAATGTGTACCCAAAGAAGTAGATCGGAATCAGCTGCCTTATAGGGTTTAGTTTCCCCAAGTCCAGTTGTGTATTCGCCTTTAACGTGATCGTGCATGCGATTAACTCGGCCGGCTTCCAGATCAATCGCTTCTTGAGATCCAAAAGTCATAACAGTAAGCCAACGAGTTGTGCCAGCTAGACGCCCAAGTGGATCGTGCTCATACCTCGAATGTTGTTCGACGCCTGTGAGACTTCCAGGGTGAAGTGCTTGCATAAGTAATGCGCGAATACCGCCGATAAGCGTTGCCACATTGCCATGGACTACCCAAGGGGCATCAGATGGCAAATAAAGGCCGGCGGTATCGCCTTCGGCAACGCGATCCATCCATGGCGGAATTCCATCTTCGGTATTTGTGATGATCCTGCGGAAACGGGTGCCAAAGCGTTCTTGCAACGCGTTACCTGCCACTTAAGTCTCCCAAGAAATACTGCCTACTTCTCAAATCTATGAGAAGTTGGCAGTATCTGCAGAACTTAAGAACTAGTTACAGCGGCTAAATTGCTGGCAAACTGAAGTCGTGGATATTTCATCGGCAATCGCCTATACCGACCAATTCTTTTCTAACTATCTAACTGAGAAGAAGATTCCAGGTTTGGCATATGGCTTGGTTAAAGATGGTCAGCTTGTTCATGTTCAGGGATTTGGCGAAACCGTAATTGGCTCAGGTTCAGTTCCAAACGGCGAGAGCGCATTTCGGATTGCCTCAATGACTAAGAGTTTTACTGCAACTGCGATTTTGATTCTGCGGGATCGTGGCGCACTTCGACTTGATGATGAAATAACAAAGTACTTGCCTTGGACTGACAGCATGGGTATTCCGGACAATGGACACGTCATCACGATT
This sequence comes from Actinomycetota bacterium, assembly GCA_947452765.1. Lineage (GTDB taxonomy): Bacteria > Actinomycetota > Actinomycetes > S36-B12 > UBA5976 > UBA5976. The sequence goes on from CANGDR010000005.1 coordinate 56,001, forward strand.
CGTGATTTGTTAACTATGAACGCTGGCCTACCAACCGATGATCCTTGGGGCGATCGGCAAGAAAGTCTAGAAATCGAAACATTCGATGACTTGGTGAGTCAAGGTTTATCTTTTGCCCGAGCACCAAGAATGGGATTTGAATATTCAAATCTTGGTTATGCGTTACTTGGTCGGGTAATTACCAAAGCCAGCGGCGTGGACTATTTGAAGTTTGTGGAATCAGAAATTCACAAACCGCTTGGTATGACTGGAACAACGTATCATCAATCTGATGTTCCAAATGAATCATTCGTTCAGGGTTACGTGGAATACGAAGCCGGCATGGTTGATGAACCATTAACTATCCCTGGAGCATTTAGCGCCATGGGCGGAATTCTTAGTAGCGTTTCAGATCTTGCAAAATGGGTTGTTGGATTTCAGGAATCATGGTCATCAGATTCAAAGCATCCGTTACAGCAATGGAGTCGACGTGAAATGCAAGAACCACAGCGTCATGTGCGCACCACAACATCGCTAGACAACTCAACCGGAGAAATGAAATCAGTAACGACTTCCTACGGTTTCGGTTTATATGTTGATCAAGATTCCTTGCTAGGCAGATTTGTTTCTCACAGCGGTGGCTACCCAGGTTTTGGTTCCCACATGCGTTGGCATCCCGAATCAGGTTGGGGAATCATCGGCTTAGGTAATCGCACTTATGCGCCTATGGGCCCAGCTTGTACCGAGGTCATGAACACCCTGGTCCAAGATCATCACGAAAAAGTTGATCGGACTGAATCCCTGCTTTGGCCAGCCACAGTTACAGCTATGAAGGTTGTAGAGATATTACTTCTCAAGTGGGATGACGATCTTGCCAGTGCAAACTTTGCAATCAACATGGACATGGATCAGCCGCGTTCTGAACGGATCGCTGCAATCCGAAGTAGCACTGGCCCCATTGTGGAAATTCAGCGAGTGCCCGACTCCTTCACGAGCACAACTCCCGCTCATGCCAAATGGGAAATTGTTGGTGAATCGGGTCACATCACAATCGAACTCTTGATGAGCCCTGAATTACCACCAAAAATTCAAACTTTAAAGGTGGCGAAGTGACCTCGGTAGGTAAGTTCTCTAGCAAGACATGCCTAAGATAAATACAGTGCAGTCGACACAGACAGTTTCTCTGGAAAGTTTATAGATGCCACTTCATACGAATACCTCCGATGATACTGAGTCGCACCATTCCACAGCCGGAACCGCGAGCTTAGTACTAGGTGCAACTGGCGTAGTCTTTGGCGACATTGGTACGAGTCCAATTTATGCCTTGCGGGAATCATTCCATGCGGCCGGAACTTCAATCGATGATATTTATGGCGTTATCTCCTTGCTCTTTTGGGCGCTAAACATTGTTGTGACAATTAAGTATTTGTCATTCGTAATGCGCGCTGATAACAATGGCGAAGGTGGCATCCTCGCACTCTTATCTTTAATGCCCCGCAAGATTCGTGGACCTAAGACCCCGAAGCACAAATTAATTTTAGTTTTAGTTCTGATTGGTACAGCGCTTCTGTTTGGTGATGGAGTTTTAACACCAGCAATCTCAGTGCTTTCTGCAACTGAAGGTCTTTCCTTAGTTAACGAGAATTTAGCAAGTGCAGCTGTGCCACTAACAGTAGTAATCCTTGCAGTGCTATTCATGGTGCAATCACGTGGAACGCACACGATCGGAAATATTTTTGGCCCAGTAATGATCTGGTGGTTTGGGTTAATTGGTGGACTAGGTATTTATCGATTTGCGCAAGAACCATCGGTGATCAAAGCGCTCTCTCCGGTCTATGCCATTGAATACATCGGTCATAGTGGTCTAAAAACTTTTGTCATTCTTGCTTCCGTAATTCTTTGTATTACTGGTGCAGAGGCGCTTTACGCAGACATGGGTCACTTCGGCGCCAATCCAATTCGTTGGGCATGGATGTTCCTAGTTGGCCCAGCTTTGATTCTTTGCTACTTGGGTCAAGCCGCATTCGTAGTTCATAATCCGGAAGCAACTGCAAACCCGTTCTTCGCACTGGCGCCAAATAGTGCCCTTACAGTGGTGTTAGTAATTTCGGCGACACTTGCAACCGTCATTGCTTCGCAGGCTTTGATTACCGGAGTATTTTCACTTTCGCGGCAGGCCGTGCAACTTGGCCTATTCCCGCGCCTTACGATTCTGCATACGAATGCCGATCATGAAGGCCAGATTTATGTGCCAATCGTGAACTGGTTGGTCGGTATCACCAGCATTGCACTTGTGGTTGGATTCAAGTCTTCATCTGCTCTCGCTAGTGCTTACGTATTAGCAATTTCTGGAACTATGGCAATCACAACTCTGGCCTTCCACATCGTTGCACGCGAAGTGTGGGAATGGCCGCTCAAAAAAATCCTGCCATTAACTATTGGTTTCTCGATCGTTGACTTGTCATTTTTGGTAGCTACTTCATCCCACATTTTCAAAGGTGGTTGGGTGCCAATCGCACTCGGCGGTGTAGTTTTTGCAGTCATGTCGATCTGGCGTGCAGGCAACCGTGCCCTAAACCGACGTATGCGCGAGTCCAGCCGTACTTGGCAGGACATTTACTACGGGTTGGAAACCGGTGAAATTGCTACCGTTCCGGGAACTGCAATCTTCATGGCATCCCCTGCAGAAATGGTCCCATCAGCGCTGATCTCACACGTAACTGTGATGCACTCACTTCCGGAGCAAGTAATTGTGGTGACCGTTAAGTCCGACACTCAGCCGATTAGTACAACGCCAGTTCTTTGTGATCACATTTCAGATCGCCTATGCCGCGTCACTATCTATGCGGGCTACATGGAATCCATCAAGCTGCCTGAAGTTCTTGCCACTGCAGTTTTAGGCGATAAAGAAAAGGACGCTACGTATTACCTTTCCGAACGCCACTTCCTTGCCTCGGATACCGGATCTTTAGGTCATCGCACCGAAGCGCTATTTGAAATCTTGCATCGCAACTCGGTGTCACCAACTGCGTTCTATGGTCTGCCTTACGATCGCGTAATCACTATCGGTACTCGTATCGACCTATAAATTCCATAACTAAAGCCCGCTCTCGCAATTGTGAGCGGGCTTTAGTTTTAGGTTTTACTTACCTGCTTCGAGCAATTCAATACGAAGATCAGCAGTTGCCTTGTGAGCAGACATACCTTCGAATCCTGCGATTGCTGAGTTATGCGGAGCAACCTGCATTGTGGATTCGCGGGTTGAGGTTTGGTATGTGACGGGCTTTAGGAAGCGACCGACTGACAAACCTGAGGTGTACTTTGCGCCACCACCGGTTGGAAGTACGTGGTTAGTTCCGGTGGTTCCCTTGTCAGCATAAGAGACTGTGGACCATTCGCCGATGAACAGCGATCCGTAGTTCTTCAAATGCTTTAGGTAGTAGTCATTGTCACTAGTTAAGATTTCCAAATGTTCTGGGGCCAAAGTGTCCATAACTTCGATCGCATCATCTGGGGACTTAACTAAGTAAACCGTTCCGTAGTCACGCCAAGCTGGGCCTGCGATGTACTCAGTTGAAAGTTCTGCAAGCTGACGCTTAACTTCCTGAATTACGGCAAGACCTAGTTCACGAGAGGTTGTCACTAGTGAAGCTGGAGACTGCATACCGTGTTCTGCTTGACCCAAAAGGTCGCAAGCAACCATGCGAGCATCTGCGGAATCATCAGCGATGACTGCGACTTCGGACGGTCCAGCAAGTAAGTCGATTCCAACGCGACCAAATAACTGACGCTTGGCTTCAGCAACGTAGGCATTGCCTGCGCCAACCAAAATGTCTACTGGCTTTTCCCCAAGTAGACCAAATGTCATGGCAGCTAGTGCCTGCACGCCACCAAGGATGAATGTGCGATCTACCCCGGATAGGTAGGCGGAGTAAAGCACGGCATCGTTACCACCAGTTTCAGACATCGGCGGAGTGCAAGCCATTGTCATTGGTACGCCAGCAACTTTGGAAACTCCGACGGTCATAAAGGCAGAAGAAAGAATTGGGAAGTTACCTGCAGGCAAGTAAGCACCAACGCGCTCGATTGGGATGTACTTCTGGCCCAATACAACACCGGGCGTTGTCTCTAATTCGAAATCAACTAGGTGCTTGCGAGTTTCGGTTGCGAACATCTTGGTGCGCTCTGAACCAATTTCTAATGCCTTACGAAGCTCTGGCGAAAGCTTGTCGCCTGTCTTTGCTAGATCGGCAGCGCTAAGTTCGAAGTCTTTATCCCACTTGTCTAAATTGCGGGAATACTTGCGAACTGCATCAATGCCATTCTTTTCAATTTCAGAAAGCATCTTTGACACAGTCTCGATGACTTCGGGCAAACGCTGGGCTGGAGGCGAATCGAGTTCTGGTGCTTTAAGCACTTCGATTTCGGCTTTTAGGAACTTCTTGTCGGCTTCTGTAATACGCATGATTAAAACGTACTTCCCTTCTTAGGTATTTCGCTCATTTTTGCAATCCTTCAACCCTAGGTTGATTTATCAAGCATTTCAATGTGCTTGACTCTATTAACCATAGGGTTAAGAATGATTATTGCATGCAGACTTGTATGCAATAAACGGGTTGGGGCATAAATGATTTATGAAGCTCGCGCTGGTCAGGTCGCCTACGGTTATGCAATCGGAATGTTGTGTGCCGAATGGAATATCCCGTTTATCCCGGGTGACTTGAATAACGCAAATACGTTCCCGTTCCCGGTCCGCTACGAGTCAGTACCTGGTGTTTCAGGTGCTGATGTTTTGCGTGGTGGCGGTTCTAGTTTTGCCGATGCGATGGCGCAGGCTGCTAAGAAGCTGGAAGCCGAAGGGGTGCGTGCAATCACTGGAAACTGCGGCTTTATGGCAGCGTTTCAGGATCACGTTGCTAGCCAAGTTTCCATCCCGGTGTTTCTAACCAGCTTGCTGCAAGTTCCAATGCTCACCAAGATGCTAAACCCTAAACATAATCTTGGAATTCTTACGGCAAATTCTGCTTCGCTAAGTTCTGAACTTCTAGGAATGGCTGGAATCACTGACATTGATCGTCTTTCGATTCAAGGTATGGAGACTTATTCGCATTTCAACGATGTAATTCTCAAAGAGATAGGAACATTAGACGAAGACAGGATGCGGATGGAAGTTGTGCAAGCTGCAAAAGATTTGATAAAGCGCGATCCATCAATCCGGGCTTTCATGTTCGAGTGCAGCGATCTACCGCCGTATAGTAAGGCAGTTGAACAAGCCACTGGATTACCCGTTTTCGATTGGGCGAGTTACATCACATATGTCTACAACGCGGTTGTTCCGCATGACTACGACGGGATTTGCTGAAACACTTGATAAAGAAATTTACCTAGGAGATACACATGCGCACAATTGTTGTTGGTGGCGGAGTAGTTGGTATTACAACTGCTTATTACTTAGCTAAAGAAGGTCACGAAGTTGTTGTGATCGATAAAGCAACTGATGTGGGAACGGAAGCCACCGCGGTTAATGCTGGGCTCATCGCACCGGCACACTGCTTTGCTTGGGCTTCTCCTGCCGCTCCAAAGATGTTGGTTAGGTCGTTATTCGGCGAAAAGACATCGATTCGAGTCAAGCCATCTTTGAATCCTCGTTTCCTTTGGTGGGGGATGCAGTTTATGCGTGAATGTACTTCAGAGCGTGCTGCAATTAATACTTTGGCCAAAATGCACTTGTGCGATTACAGCCAAACAAAACTCAAAGAACTTTCTAAGACTGAAGACATTGATTACCAAGGTGTAGACAAGGGTTTACTTTACCTTTATCGAGATGCCCAAGAGCTTGAACTTGGCATGATGAAAATGAAGCTGCTGATCGACAATGGTCAAAAGTTGGATCAACTAGATATGAAGGGTTTGGCTGCTGTTGATCCAGCATTTGCTAACTCAAAGGTTGAACTTGCCGGCGCAATTCATGCGCCCAATGATGGCAGTGGTAATTCACAACTTTTTACTCAGAAGTTAATGGAAGTTCTTAAGCGCATGGGTGTTGAATTCCAACTTGGTACAACTGCGAAAGCTTTTGTCGCAGATGGCAACAAGATCACGCGGTTAAAGACTGATAAGGGCGATTTCATCGCTGACAATTTTGTCCTAGCTATGGGCGTTTGGAGTCCATTCCTTTCTCGTACCGTTGGCCAAAACCTTCCGGTTTACCCGGCAAAGGGTTTTTCAATGACATTCGACCTGAAGGATAAAGCAAAGGCACCTGAACTTGGCGGTGTTGATGAAAAGACTTTGGTGGCTTGGTCACCAATGGGCGACAAGATTCGAATTTCCTCAACTGCAATGTTCAGTGGTTTTGATAAGTCACATAAGCCAGAAGACTTCGAAGCTATTCGTGGAACGGCAAGCGAACTATGGCCGGACGCTGCTGATTGGCAAGCTGGTTCGATGACAGCAGGCTTTCGCCCGATGACGCCTGATGGCCCGCCAATTATTGGTAAGGGAAAGAAGCATTCCAATCTTTTTTACAACACTGGTCATGGACACATGGGTTGGACTATGTCATGTGGATCTAGTGCTGCAATTGTTGACATCATTGCGGGCCGAACACCTGAAATAGACATGGATGCATTCGTGGTCCGCTCAATCCGAAAGTAATTCGCGAGTAAATTTAGCTAACTTGTTGATTAACGCAGCTTGCGCAACGTAACTTCAAGCGCCTCGATTACATGTTGTTGTGCAGCGTCTTCGGCAGCATCACCATCGTGGGCTTTGATGGCTTTCAAAATTAGGGCGTGACCCTTGACTGACTGTCTAGTTTCTTCAGGTGTGTATTGTTCTGAAATTCGGAAATTAAAGAAATGCTGACTGTTGCTTCGATTGAGTTGGCCAATCCGTTCATTGCCACAAACATTAAAGATTGCCTTATGAAAATGGGTATTAAGGTCCACCAGTAATTCCCGCATACCTGGTTGGGCCAAGTTCTCTTTATGGGCACCGATCGCTTCAATCTCTTTATAAGCTGCGCTACCTGTCTTTTCGGCTGCCAGCCGAGCGGCCATACCTTCGAGTGCCGCCCGAACTTGGTAAATTTCTACGATTTCATCGCGGGTATGTTCTCGCACGATATATCCGCGTCGCGCAGGTGAAACAAGTCCTTCGGCTTCCAGTAGTTGGAGTGCTTCCCGAATAGGAGTTCGCGAAGTTTTTAAGCGTTCGGCTAGGTCGGCCGCAATCAGTCGTTCATTTGGGCGTAATTTCCCTTGGATTATTTCATCCCGAATCTGGGTTAGCGCTTCAAGCGTTAATGATCGATTAGGTGACGAAAGAGTCATTCTGTCTGCCCTTAATCCGTATAAACTAAACGCTTTAATCCTAGCGCGCAGGTAGAATTGAAGTAACACAGATCAACGTTATGGATTCCTCGCATGAGTTATGAGTTTGATACCGACCCAGAAGTTCACGACTTTGCGTTGCAAGTTCGCAAATTTGTGGAATCTGAAGCTATCCCGCTAGAAAATCAAATTGACGCACAAGCACATGGCATTGCACCTGAACTCAGAGTGCAGTTACAAAAGGCTGCCAAGGCGGCTGGAATATTTGCGCCTACGGCTCCAAAGGAATTCGGTGGCAAGGAATTTAATCACGCTGCCCAAGCAGTAATCCTGGAGGAAGCTGGCCGCAGTTTGCTAGGACCAACCGCTTTAAACTGTGCAGCGCCCGATGAAGGCAATATTTTGCTTCTTAATAAAATCGCAACACCAGCGCAGCGCGACAAGTACTTAGCTCCACTCTCACGCGGTGAAATTCGTTCGTCATTTTCAATGACTGAGCCCTCTCCTGGTGCTGGCGCGGATCCAAATTTACTTTCAACTACGGCCGTGAAGACCACCAGTGGCTGGGTAATAAATGGCAATAAGTGGCTAATTACCGGTGCCGACGGTGCTGCCTTCTCGATTGTGATGGCGAAGACCTCGGGTGGCGCAACTATGTTCCTGGTTGACAACGAAAACCCAGGTATGAAAGTTGTTCGAAATTTGGACACTTTGGATAGCGCTTTCACTGGTGGCCATGGAGTTGTTGACTTTAATGAGTGTGTTGTTTCTGATGATGCCGTTCTGGGACAAGTTGATGAAGGGTTCGTAAATGCACAAGTGCGACTTGGGCCGGCGCGATTGACACACTGTATGCGCTGGCTAGGAGCTGCCCGCCGAGCACATGAAACTGCTGTCGCATATGCAGCACAACGCCCGATGTTTGGAACCGAACTTTCCTCCCTTGGCATGGCACAACAAATGATCGCTGACAACGAAATCGATATTGAAGCTTCACGTGCGTTAATTCACCGAGCTGCCTGGAAACTAGATCAAGGTTCACCAGCACGGAAAGAGACTTCGGTTGCAAAGACTTTTGTAGCCGAGGCCACATTCCGAATTGTGGACCGATCGATGCAGTTATGTGGTGCTTCTGGTACCACAGGCGATCTACCGATTGCTCAGATCTTCCGTGACATCAGGCCATTTCGAATTTATGACGGTCCATCTGAAGTGCATCGCTGGTCGATTTCACGCCGTGCGGTTAGGCAGTCTCAGGGTGGGAAACTACCTGGAGACTGGGCGTGAGTGATCAATTAACTGATCCTCCCGGCCTGAAACTGCAACCGTTACTTCAGTGGATGTCCTTAAGCCTGGATCAAGTTGATTCCAGCGCACCCTTACAAGCCACGCTGCTGGCTGGTGGTCGCTCAAATGTTTCGTATAAATTGCAGGACGCAAGTGGAAATCAATGGGTCTTACGTCGCCCACCACTTGGACACATCATGCCTACTGCTCATGACATGGGTCGTGAGTTTCGAGTTCTTACTGGCTTGAACTCAGTCAAGTACCCAACGCCGCGTGCGATCGCAAATTGCGAAGATGAATCTGTGATTGGTGCAAAATTCATGCTCATGGAATTTGTGGATGGCCGAGTAATCGATGACGCATCGGCAGCAGCCAAACTAAGTCAAGCTGAAGCAACTCAAATCTCGCAAGAATTGGTGGACAATCTGGCTGCGTTGCATGCAATTGATGCAAAATTGGCTGGTTTGGATCAGCTCGGTAAACCTGCTGGCTACCTGCAACGACAAGTTAAACGTTGGGGGGAACAATGGCAACTCACAAAAACGAGGGAATTACCAGAGATCGAAACCTTACATGCCTGGTTGGAGTCCGCCATCTCTAATCTGCCACAAGATTTACCAACTTCAATAGTTCATGGCGATTACCGCATTGATAACGTAATTTTGGCACCAGAAACTTCCGACATAATTGCAGTCCTGGATTGGGAAATGTCCACACTTGGCGATCCAATTTCAGACTTAGCAATTTCGCTGGTTTATTGGACCCAGAGCTCGGACACGCTACGAAGCCAGGTTCCAGTAGCGCAAGGTGTTACAAACGGACTTGGGTTTTGGACTCGCCAACAATTCGTAGAGCGCTATGTAGCTCAGACTGGGTTTGATGTTTCGCACCTGGATGAATGTGTTGCACTTGCTTGCTTCAAACTTGCGGTAATTATGGAATCAATCCATAACCGAAATCTAAGTGGTCAACAACTAGGTGCTGCATCTGGCTCAAATAGCACAATGGGTGAAGCTACGGTTGCCCTGACAAAACTAGGTTTAGCCGTTACTCGCTTAGGTGCAATTCCAGCACTTAACTCTTAGTGCAACCTGCACTTGACGTTAGGCAAATAGCTGGCGTAAGTGGTCGTTTAGGAACATCCCCGTTGGATCGAGTTCGCGCCGAATTTTGATGAACGCTTCAGCCATTGGATAGCGTGCAAGGAGTTGGTCCTTAGTAAGGAAATGAAGTTTTCCCCAATGCACTCGGGCGTCATACTTACCTAAGAGGGCATCGACGTCGCGCAAGTAATCCCAATATTCAGTGCCAGGCATCCCTGATACCGAAATAACCATGGTGTCAGTCTGATATTGAGATGACAGATAAGCGTTGTCCGCACCTACCGTGCGCACCTCCATTGGGAAGATACTAATTGGCAATGACTTGAGCATGTATTCGCGTAATTCACGAATTGCATCCACACCCTTTTTAAGTGGAACGAAGTATTCCAATTCGTGAAAGTTGGGATCGTAAACCATGGGATATATTCGGTAGGAGCGATCAACCCTGTGATTTATGACATCACTATCAGAGACCTCACCCGTGACTTCTTCGAATACCTTTACATTGCACATATCAAATGCACTAGCACCATCAGGTAATTCAATGTTGTAAAGCGCTGCTGATTCCTCACTAGGAAACCAAAACAAACCAAAGTTTCGATGGCGTGCTACCCGATCATAAAAGGTACTCATTACATCTTCGAAAGATTCATAACCAAAGTTTTCTTGCAGTCGATATTTTTCTTTAACTTGAAGTTCAACATCTGTCATTACACCAAGCATGCCTACCGATACCTGCGCAGCTGCAAGTAATTCCGGAGTGGACTCGCTAACTTCAATTACGTCTCCTGAAGCAGTGATTAACCGGCAAGCAGTCATCGACGCTGAGAAAGACCCGAACTGGGTTCCCGAACCATGTGTGCCAGTTCCGATCGCACCCGCAATTCGTTGCGAATCAATATCACCCTGATTTCGCAGTGCTAAACCTCTATCCCAAAGTGGTTCACCCAGTTCAGAAATTGGAGTGCCAGCGCCAACAACTGCGCGCTGCTTTGCTAGGTCTACTGACCGGATACCTTTAAGCTGTTCAAGATCCAGTAACATTCCATCGGTTTGCACAATTGGGGTAAAGGAGTGGCCAGTTGCTGGCACCCGCACATGTTGACCTGCCACTGCAGCTCGTTTAACGGCAGCCACCGCACCTGCTTCATCCGCGGGTTTAACGATTTCTTCTGCCTCGAAAGATTGATTGCCAACCCAGTTGGTCCATGTAACAGCCATATAGAAAATCTACTGAATTACATTCCCATTAGCACTGTGATTATGGAACCCACATACATGTAGGGCCCAAACGGAATATTGCTTTTTCGATCTAACTTGCCAGTAAGTAATCCGATTACCCCAACTACTCCGGCCAGCAGAAACGTTAAAAGTAGCGAGATTAGCCAGCCATCTGGGTTGTACCATCCAACTAGCAAGCCAACAGGGACAGCAAATTTCACATCTCCCATACCTAGTTGGCCTCTGCTAAATAGGTAAAGCACGACGTAAGCAGCAAATATTTTTCCAGCAGTTAATCCTGCTCGCGATAGGTCAGTTCCGGATCTAATCCAAAGGCAATAGGCAACTTGAAGAGCAAGCATTAGCAATGTGCACATTGCGACCAAGCGATTTGGGAGTCGGTGCGTCCGGAAGTCGATTAAGGACAATTGTCCACCGATTACCAGGTAGACAATTAGTGGCGCAAACCGAAGTGCATCAATTCCCATAGCCAATCTTTACATACCCGCGAAGGCGCGAATAATAGAAACCACAGCCGGTCCAAGAATCACAATGAAAATTCCTGGTAAGAAACAGAGCATGACGGGCATCAAAATTTTGACTGGCACTTTTTGGGCTTGTTCCCGAGCGCGGTCCCGGCGCTTGCTACGCATCTCGCGAGCTTGTTCATGTAGTACCGAGGAAATTGGGATACCCAATTTGTCAGCTTGAATAACGACCGAAACAAATCGGCTCAAATCATCATTATTGTTTCGAGTTGCCAAGTCCTGCAATGAGGCGATCAGAGATTGCCCAAGTTGCATTTGGCGCAATACCCGAGCAAATTCATCCGCTATCGGGCCGTCCAGGATTGTCGATACTTGAGCCATCGATGCCTGGAAAGTTAGTCCAGATTCCACGCACAGGTTCAAGATGTCGATCGCATCAGGCAAAGTCTGATCGAGTTCTAGTGACCGTTTCGTACCCGTGTTATAGGTAAGGACATCCGGTAAAAAGAATCCTGCCATTGTTGCGACGATGATTATCAATATCCCATGCCAACCAGCATCCAGCTGAGTAACTAGGCCATAACCTAGTCCCGCAATTGTGCCAATTACTTTTCTTCGCACTAAAGCGCGGTAGGAATTCATATCCTGCTTGCCAGTAGCAACTAAGCGATTTCGCATTCGCTTTTGATAACTTTTGGAAATGAAGAGGTCGCCGATGGTGTCGATAAGACCCGTTTTATCAACATCAGTTTGACCTGTTGTTGCTAGTTCATTTTCCGGCACATACGAATTTAGTAGATCTTTAACAGTATCTTCATCTTGGGATTTTGCCCCATTTAAAATGGCTGAGAATATCCAAACAATAACTAAAAACGTTATTGCCCAGGTAAGTAACGAAAGTGTTAATGCAGACATTTGATTACACCTTCACTTCAACTACCGAGCGGATCCAAAACCAACCGGCAGTTACCAGGATCACAAATACCGCGAGCATGATCATCCCGATGGATTCAGTCCAGAAAATCTTTACGTAATCTCTACGGCTCAATAACAGGAAGCCGAAAATTCCAAGTGGTAGAGCAACTAAAACATATGCAGAGATACGACCCTCAGCCGAGAGAGTACGAATTTCTCGCTTCAATTCAGCGCGATTTCGAATCGTAACGGCCGCCGTATCCAGAATTTTAGATAAGTTGCCACCAACTTCTCGTTGAATGCGTAGCGCTGCGATAGTCCAAGCCAAGTCATCACTATCCATTTTTTTGGCAACTCGCAGGAGTGCGGCGTCGAGTGTCGAGCCGACTTGGACTTGTGCAAGGGCTCGACGAATTTGCCGTTCTACCTCGCCTGTTCCATCGCCAACTGCAGACTCAACAGCTTGAGCAAAGGACAGGCCAGCTCGTAAACCACTTGCAATGATTGTTAAGAAGTCGGCCAATTGCTCTTCAAATTCTCGCTTGAGTGCTGCTTCTCGAGATTTCAAAACAGTGTTCTGGATCAAATAAGCTGCGACCAGGCCCACAATAAAATTAATAGGTAGTGATTTAGAGAACAGCGTGAGAACGCCAGTAATTAAGAACGAGCCAAAAACGCAGTATGCGATCCATTTCTCGGCACTCATCGCCATACCAGCACGATCGAGTTTGTCTGCAAGATCTGGAAAGAGCTGTGATTTTGTAGGAGCTAGGTTTAGTTGTTTTGGTCTTTGAATTTCGCGATCAGAAGGTTCAAATTCACTTCGGGTCTTTGGTTTATCGACTTCGCCGGGATTGAAAGTTGTTGAATATGTTTCAAGTGCCTCATCAATATTCCGTACCTGTCTCCTGCGATTCAAGACTCGAATGAAGATATACAGTGCGGCAATAAGTGAGGCAAGGATTGCAACGATCCGAAGAAATTTCATCAGCGCACTAAATGCGAGATTCGAACTGGCAGGAGTTTGCACCGCAGGAGTTGGTGCGACAACAGTTGGCGTGGGCGCTATCGCCGTAGGTGTTGGAGTCGGTGGCGCCGATGCCAAAACCTGAGTAAATACGTCAGTGAGTTGGGCCGCATCCTTTGTCTGTAGCAGTCGCCCGCTTCCCGCCTGACTAAATTCCTTAAGAATTCCAACTTGTTTAGTAGCATTTCCGACCGTAACCACGTCTACCGAAACATGATTTTGGTTAATTGCAGCTACTACATCCGCTGGCAAAGACTTGCTCGCAGTGTCATCACCATCTGTGAGAACCACAATTCTCGCCGTCGCACCGGAACCTATGGAATTAATTGCAGAAAGGATTCCGTCATACAGCGCAGTGCTACCTTGAGGTTTCACTGCACTCAAGGCTTTGCTAAGAACAGCAAAGTCAAAACTCGGAGGAATGACCCGAACATCGGTTGAATTGAAAGTTACCAAGCCAACTTTGATTCCTGGGGGCACCGTAGTTAAAAAAGTCTTACCTACATTGACGGCCGAAGTAATTTTGGCGCCGGCCATAGAGCCACTGGCATCTAGTACCAGAATTACGGTATCTGTGGTTGAAGCACTTGCAGGCGTAATCCCTGGCGGACTCACCAATAATGCAAGTGAGGTAACTAAACCAAATAGCAACCGCTTCATCTCCGGAAATACTCCCCAGATAGGTGAACATCGCGTTGTGCAAGTCGATCTAGGAATTCCGGCATAATTCCCGTAGGTAGCAGTTGCCCCACTTCTACGCGTGAGCTGGAATCGGAATATTCAAATGAATACAAATCCTGCATCACGATGGTTTCGCCTTCTAGGCCAGTAATCTCGCTAATTTTTGTGATCCGGCGTGAACCATCACGCATCCTTGATTGCTGAACAATGATATTTATCGCGTGTGTAATTTGTTCCCGGATTGCTCTTACCGGCAAATCCATGCCAGCCATCAGCACCATAGTTTCAATTCTGGACAACGCATCGCGTGTGGTATTTGCGTGAACTGTAGTCAGCGAACCATCATGACCGGTATTCATTGCCTGCAACATATCTAGGGCCGCGCCATCTCGAACTTCACCTACAACAATTCGATCTGGTCGCATGCGAAGTGAGTTCTTTACTAGGTCACGGATTGTTACTAGACCCTTATCTTCAGTATTCGAGGGCCGTGTCTCCAACCGAACGACGTGAGGTTGTCCAAGTGAAAGTTCTGCTGCATCCTCAACAGTAATGATTCTCTCGTTGTCAGGAATAAAGGATGACAGCACGTTTAAAGTGGTCGTTTTACCTGAGCCCGTACCGCCACTAATAACAATATTCAGACGTCCCTCTACGCAGGCGGCCAAGACGTCCATCGCATTCTGCGGAATAGTGTCCGTAGCAACTAGATCGCGGCTCGTAAAGGCATCTTCACTGAATTTACGAATCGTGAGTGACGAGCCATCTAGTGAAATTGGAGGCACTACTGCGTTAACTCGACTTCCATCAGCGAGGCGCGCATCGACCATTGGACTTGATTCATCAACACGCCGACCAACGCTGCTAACAATTCGATCGATCGTGCGCCGTAAATGCTCTTCACTTGCAAAGCTCAATTGTGATGGGAATATATTTCCGTCACGCTCAACAAATATTCGATCAAATCTGTTAACCATGATTTCGCTGATATTTGGATCGCGCAAGAGTGGCTGCAGTGGGCCCAGTCCCAAGATTTCATCAGTGACTTCTTGCATCATTCGAGCTCGATCTAAGCCAGAAAGTGGCCGATCTATTGCATCTAAAACTTTGGTTGAAGCTTCGAATACATGCTTTTCGAGAACATCAATATCAACCTGATCGCCATAAAGTTGTTGGCCCAGAATTTCGATTAGTTCTTCGTGGACTCTAAATTTGATGTCGCGCTCATCGTCAAACGCAATATCGTGCGAGATGTGGCGCAAACTTTGTGCCGCAATAACTGATTTTGCTTCGGAAGCATCAGTTCTTGCTAAGCGATCTGCCAGTGTCATTTTGATTCACCTAACCTGCGTAAGATTCGTCTACCGCTCTTTTGGGCAGGTCTATCAAGTATCAAATCCGCTATTGATTGAACAGCTCGGCTAACAGGATGCTTGGAATCAGAACCATAGAGTGTTTCGCCACGGTTTACTGAAGTTGGCACTGCATTGCTAGAAGGGATTCTGATAGCTACTGAAGTACCTATCGAACGCTCCACGTCTCCTACAGTTAACCCAGCATTTAGATCACTTTCATTTACAATCACAATTCGTTTGCTAGGTGGCAGCCCAAGTTCATCCAAAGTATTGCTTGAGACGCGCAAGTTCTTGAGAGTTGGAACATCCAGCGTGGTAATCAGCAAATGGTAATCAGCAATATCGAATGCTTCCAAAATTACGTCGGTAAACGCCGGGGATGAGTCGATGACTACATAGTCATACATCTCTCGAAGTTGAGTAAGCACCGATCGAGCCAATTCACTTGTTATGTATTCGGCATCAACTGGGTTAGGTGGAGCAAGGAGAATGTCGAAATTTGGTTTGTAATTTATTACGAGCGACGAGAGCGCTTGTTTATCGATATGATCTTTCATTTCGACTGCATTAGAAATCGACTTACTTGGAGTTATTCGCAGAGCAATACCTATATCGCCAAACTGTAAGTCAAAGTCAACCAAACAAACGCTTCTGCCAGATGTTGCTGCTAACGATTCAGCCAAGTTTGTGGAAATAGTCGTCTTTCCACACCCACCTTTAGCTGAAAACACAAGGATTGTTTTGCCAACTTCGTGAAGCGGATTTGTATCGGTTGAGCCTGAGAACTTACTCGAAAGGGATTGCGATCTCTTGGCAGCTTTCAAAATCTCTGCCGAATCATCAACGTTAATGACTTCACGGATACCAGAACGTATCGCTTGGTTCAAGATTGAAAGATCAACACGTCGTCTAGTAAGAAGAATTCCAAGACTTGGACGAGAGACTCGAAATCTTTCAGCCAGATTCGTTGCAGAATCCAGATCCATATCTGGTCCCACGATTACGAGTTGTTCACCTGGATTCTCTAAAAGAAATTCATCAAGCTTCGCGATAGATTCAACAAATTGTGTATCTTCACCTAAGGTAAATCTAAATCTTTCGTTGGTTTCTAGGCTTATACCTAATACCACAGCCATTAATTCACTCCTGAGAAAATGGTGCCGTCGTTTACCCCGGCATCTGGGACAACTTTGGTATCACCGCTTAATAGTCCGAAGTAGAGCGAGCCGGATTGAATTCCGTGGACGAGGCGCTCAGCCTCATTTTGGGTCACTGCAACGGTCACAATGAACTTCGTGGCATCGGTAATTACGGCATCAACTTCTTTAGCGGTTGTGTAGCCTCCGATACCAATCACCTGAACTTTGGTCAGAAGAACCCGGGTTTCTTTAATTGGAAGTCCGTTTGCACCAAGTGATACAGAAATCACCGTGTCGAATACTGTGATGTAAGAACCTGGCCGCAGGAAGCTGCCAACGTGTGCCGCATCCGATAAGTCAACGGACATTGCGATCTTTCCAGAAGGGACACTGAGCGGCCCAACCGCAGCAGCAAGTGCTGGTTGCGGATTACCAGACTGCATACCCAAGTTTGAGGCTGCGGCAGTTGGTTGCGCTGTCGGTGATGATTGCGAGCTAGCTCGAAATACCAAGAAAGCAACTACACCCGCGATAATCGCAGCAATTAATAAATATCTTGTTTTGGTTTTCATTTTTCCCCTTCTAAGGAATCAAATTGACGGCCATCGCGCCTAGCGCAGGAACTGACGAACTGGTAGAAACATTTCCAAGTGGAACGACACCTTTGGTGAACTGCCCAACGATGCAGAGGTTTGCGCAAGCCGTGGAAGTAAATGTTGGTGAGCCGTAAAGCACTCCACCATATTTAAAGCTGACGAGCTTAATTCGCACAAAGGAAATTACCTGGAATTTTCTTGTGACTCCAGAAAGAGTTGAGGTAGAAAATACTGGTAAATAGACTTGTTGATTGATTGCTAATTTAAGCCGATTCAATAGTCCAGAACATAGTGTTGACATACTTGCCGGCGCCACATAATTGAGTGAGTCTCCAACATTTACTATTGTTCCCGAATCACATGTGGAATCCATATTTGGAATAGCGACAACTGATAAGCCGGCGTCTTTCCCTGTGAGCGTCAGACCATCAAGACTGGATATACCGGTGCAAGTTGTACTCGCTGGAGTGAACTGCGGAATAATTTTGTTGGAAGCACCTGGTGTTGCGTAGCTACACGCAGACATTGCTAGCGGAAGTATTACATTTGCCTTGACGGTCTTCCCCCAAATGGCTTGAGAGCAAGCCTTCATGGTCCAGCTGCCATCTGATGCATTTCCGGCCCCAAACATTCCTGCGAACGCCGGAGCTAAAGCAGTTCCACCAGTGGACGTAAGGGTCCGTGATCTAACACGAACAAACCCAGACGTTGGTAGCTGTGCGGCTGAAGGAGTAGTTTGGCAGTCCTTTGAATTTCCATTAAGTGGTCCACATCCAGCTAGGGGCGAACTTCCACATCTCTCAGAAATTGCAGTGTTCAAATCTGGTGAATTATTTTGCGCAAATATTGTTGGGTCATTGGTCGCACAGTTAAGACCTAAGGCGCAGTTTTGGCCAAGGTAAAGCGCGGAAGCATCGGCAGCATTTTGAACTATGCGACGCTCTAACATAAGTTGTCCGCCGTCAACGACCAGGGCAAATAGGCCACCCATAATGCCCATTAGAACTATTACCGTAAAAAGAATTGTTACGGCACCTTCGTCTGCATTCAAAGTTTTAGGTAGGCGCAATTTCGTTACGACTGGGAACATAACATTTGCCCTGAACTAGAGACATTCATACCGAGTCCGGCGCCATCGATCAGCGTGGAATTCGGATCGAAGAATTGCACTAACTGCATTGGTGTAATCCACTGGAAGTTTGTACTGATCGTGACCGTTGTTGTTGCTGTAGGTGCGTTTCCTGAAACGCACGGCGAAGTAGTGACAACCAGTCCCGAAGGGGAAAGCGCTGCTAGCGCACCAACTCCCGGTGCGGAATCGTTTACAATTTTGGTGATTTGCGCTTGCGACATTGAAAGCGAACTGCCGCGCGCAGCTTCTCTACTCGCTGAGTTAAGGCTAATTTCAATAAAGAAAAGTCGGCCAAAATCAATCATTAGCAGAATGAGAAGAAGCAGCAGCGGAAGAATTATTGCAAACTCAACCGCCGCCGCTCCCTTTTCACTTTTGAGCGCACGCCGAGGAAACATGTTAATTGCCATGACGGCTCTCTCCTTAGTTGATGTTGCTTAAGGAGTGATTGCGTTTTTAACGGTGGTGAACAGGTTGTTCAGTTGGCCACCAAGTGCGGTAACAGCACCAATGATTGCCACTGCAATAAGACCTACAAGTAGGGCATATTCAACAGCTGTAGCGCCACGATCTTGGCTTGCTAGGGTTTGGAATTTGACGAATAACTTGATCATTTCTTTTCACCTATCTTGGGGGAAGGTGTTCCTGTTAATCACAACAGAAACATGGTTCACTTGCGTAACAAACATCTCAGTTTGAGGTCAATTAAGTCAACGTAGTTTTATGGCGGTTCGTCCGATTTGTCACGTTTTGTCTAGATGTTTGCTAAGGCGTTCTTTACCGTAGTAAACAGGCTGTTTATTTGACCGCCGAGTGCAGTGACGGTGCCAATAATTGCCACTGCGATAAGACCTACAAGTAGGGCATATTCAACAGCTGTAGCGCCGCGATCTTGACTTGCTAGGGTTTGGAATTTCACGAATAGCTTCATCATTACTTTTCACCTATCTAGGGGAAGTTGTCCCTACCGGTACCGATAGAAACATAGTTCACTTGCGTAACAAAGGTCTCAGTTTGAGGTCAATTAAGTCAATGTATTTTTCTGGCGGTTCGCCCAGTTTGGGAGGTTTTGTCCAGATCTTTTGGCTGAATTTTGGATGAATAGACTGAAGTTCTTAACTATGAAATGGATGGGCTAAATGACAAGGAAAGTTTTGATCGTCGGAGCTAATGGGCTACTTGGATCTGGAGCTGTTACAGCCCTGGCTGATCGGTTTGAAATCATAACGGCTTCGCGCAGTGATGAAATTTCTGTTGACTTAACTAATCCAAAATCGATCGCTGACATGTATACGAAGGTTGGCAAAGTGGACGCTGTCATTTGTGCCACCGGTAAAGTCCCATTTAAATCTATTACCGAACTTACCCTCGCGGATTATGAATCAGGGATCGACGACAAGGTTCTGGGTCAGGTTGAATTGGTTCGCCAGGGTATCGATTTTGTTAATGATGGCGGATCTTTCACGCTTACTACAGGAATTCTTGCACGGGCTGCAATTCCAACCGGAGCCGTTGCATCACTTGCAAATGGCGCATTGGAATCATTCGTGCTTGCTGCTGCAATTGAGTTGCCGCGAGGTATTCGAATTAATGCAGTCAGCCCAAGTGTTCTTGTTGAAGCTCCCGGATACCACTCATACTTTCCAGGCTTCGAGCAAGTAACTCTTGCAGCTGTTGGTGTCGCATACGCACAATCAGTAGAAGGTTCTGGCACCGGGAAAATTATTAAAGTCGGCTAATGCACCTTGAGTCCAACTGGAATAATATTCCAGTTTTTGTGTAAAACTATTACCAAATAAGAAAATGTCTTAACTTGCCAATCTAAACCTGGCGAAACACATAAATTACTGAGGAGAAAAATGACAAAAGTAGAAACTTTCAACCCGCAATCCCTTGGCCCGGCAATTATGCCTTATAGCAATGCCGCAGTCGCAAACGGATTTTTATTTGTGGCAGGTCAGGTAGCACTTGATCCAGAGGCGAATGTTGTTTCTCCTAATGATTCTTATGCACAAACTAAATGCATTATCGATCGCATCAAAGTTATTCTTGCTGAAAAAGGCGCAACGTTAGACAATATCGCGCAGACAACAGTGTTCATCACGGACCTTAAGTACTTACCTGACTACAACCGCGCTTGGACCGAAGAGTTTTCAAACCATAGACCAGCCCGTGCCACAGTAGTTTGTGGACTTTTGATTGAAGGACTTGTAGTCGAAGTAACTGCAATCGCAGCTCTTTAATCAAACGTTTGATTTACATAAGCTCCTTACTACCCGGTTATATAGCTATCTAATCGGGTAGTAAGGACTAGTGCGAAATACTTTCAGTTGACGAGAATTTAAGTGCGATTTCTTCTCGCAATTCTGCGCGTTGGACTCTATAAATTTCGACGTTATCTAGCTTGATAAATTCATAACCTCGAATGACATCTGGCAGACTTGCCAGCTTTACAACCGAATCATGCGTTCGCGAATTCAGGTGCTCAATAGCCCAATGCATATCCTGGCTGTACTCCTCAATTAACTCTCGTTCTACGCGGCGAACGTGTGCATAGCCAAAGATGTCGAATGGAGTTCCCCGAAGTTTGCGAGCAACAGCTAGCAGCCTGATGATCCATCGGGAACCGGGTCCAAAAGCAATTTTGTTTTGCATGCCTAGCGAGCGCAAGATCGGTGGATGAAGCAACAAGCTGATTTTGGCATCTTGGCCAAATTCTTCGCGAATCTGAAGTTGCATTTGTGGGTCCAAATGTAACCGCGCGACTTCATACTCATCTTTGTAAGCCATGAGTTTATGTAACCCAACAGCAACTGCTTCACTAAATTCTGTTGACTCAATTGTGCGTTCCGCATTAACTACATCGGCCATAACCGTTGCAAATTGCTGCGCATATTTTGTGTTTTGGTAAGCGCTAAGTTCTTGTACTCGCTTACTCACAAGCGGGTACAAATTACTATCTGGATCGATGCCAATAGAATCCGTTATGGCTTTCTCAACCTGAGATACCACAAATTCAGTTGATGATTCACTTATGCTCGCCAAGGCCTTTGGATTTGCAACCATCTGGCGACCTCGACGAAATGCTTGGACATTGGATTCGACGGCGACTCCATTTATCGCAATTGCTTCTTCGATTGCGCTAGCTGGGAGCGATAATGCGCCTAGTTGGAAGGCGGCACCAAGCAACATAATGTTTGAATACTGTTCGCCACCAAATATTTCTTTCGAAATAGTTTGCGCATCAAACAGCGAGTAGCGGCCTTCACCACAAAGTTCGGTAAGTTCGGCGGCAACTGCCTCCAGATTCGGTGCCTGCATTTTTGGATTAACAACCATGGCGCCCGTTGGCACCAACCGGGTTGATCCAACCGCAATCGTGTGACCTGGCTTAATAACTGCAACATTCATTGGATCTGCGGCCACGATTAGATCGCAGGCTATGTAGACGTCTGCCGAACCTGGGGCAACTCGGGCGGCCGGTTCTTCGGACCGACGTCCAAGTTTGATGTCAGAAACAACTGCGCCACCCTTTTGCGCTAATCCAGTTTGATCCACACCATGGACATCAACTCCGGCAATGTGGGCAGCTTGTGCCAAAATTTGGGCAACCGTGACAACACCGGTGCCGCCAATGCCACAGATGCGGATGTCCACAGATTCATCGGCTGAGCGCAACTTAGGTGTGGGTAGTTCGTCTTGAGATAGCTGCGGCCAACTAGAAACCTTGCGAACGATTTTGGTGCCGCGGATTACCTGAACAAACGAAGGACAGTCACCACTGACGCAGGTGTAGTCCTTATTGCAAGTAGTTTGATTAATTCGCGTTTTACGGCCGAATTCAGTTTCAACTGGCTCGACAGACAGGCAGTTGGACTTTGTACCGCAATCGCCACAACCCTCGCAGACGCGTTCATTGATAACGATTCGCTTTACTGGGTCTGGCATTAAACCGCGCTTACGTTTACGTCGTTTCTCGGTGGCACATTCTTGCTCGTGAATGAGTACTGAGATTCCCTTAACACTTTCGAATTCTTCTTGCACGGCGACTATCTCGGTGCGGTCTCGGACCTTAACGCCTTTAGGAAATTTAACGCCTCGATATTTTTTTAATTCATCGGTGGTGACTACAACGCGCGTTACGCCTTCGGCAACCAAAACGTCTACGAGCTCAGGAATAGTTAAAACTCCTGGTGCATTTTGACCACCAGTCATAGCTACTGCAGAATTATAAAAAATCTTGTAAGTCATGTTGACGCCTGCGGCCACCGCCGCACGGATAGCTAGATGACCAGAGTGATGGAATGTGCCGTCGCCAATGTGTTGCGTCATTCGATCGCGAGTCATAAAAGGTGCCATGCCAATCCATTGCGCACCCTCACCACCCATCTGTGCCAACAGACCGCCCTCGGCAATACCAGGTTTTTGTAGCGAGGTTAAGAACCCGCAACCAGTTCCAGTTCCAATAAACACATCATCAGGTATGCGCATTGAACTACTATGTGGGCAACCCGAACAAACAAATGGCGGCCGGGAAATCATGGGAAGGTCAATTCTTATGGAAGTTGGCCGCTGATTCGATAGCCAAGCTTGAGCTTTCTCATTATTAATCCGTTCAGCTAAGTATTTAGCCAAAATTGGAGTTAAGCGTCCGACATCAAGGACGCCGGCTGAAGGCAATAACTCGTCTCCCGCAGGACCGCGCTTTCCATGAACTTGTGGCGCATCCTTAGTGCCATACAGAACATCTTTAATTGCAGCTTCGACAAATGTTCGCTTCTCTTCCACAACCAGCACGGTGTCGATACCTGATACAAACTCATGAATAGCCGTTGGATCTATTGGATGAATCATGCCGAGTTTGAGAATTCGAATTCCAGCTGCTTCACAGGCTTCCAGGGTTAACCCAATTCTTGCCAGTGATTCGATTAGATCTAAGTACGTCTTTCCAGCTGCAATGATTCCAAGTTTGTCGGATGCAGACTTGGCTACACACTTATTCAACCCATTTGCAGACGCATACCGCATGGCCATTATTGGTCGCTGACTATTTAGCGTTGCCTCCAGACTTAAAGTCGATGGTGGAAGTAAAAATCCAGTCAATGCGTGCTGAAATTCAACTCCATTGATTACATTGTCAGGTTTGACTATCGATATGCGATCGACATCTATATTGACTGCAGATGTTCCATCTGCAACATCTGCGACTATTTTTAGTGCAGACCACATGCCGCTTGCACGCGACATTTCAATTGCATGCCGGCCATAGTCAAGTAATTCCTGTTGATCGGCAGGATATAAAACTGAAACTCCAACAGCAGCAAGGACAGATTCCGACCAAGAAGGGATTGTTGATGACTTGCTTGCTGAGTCATCCCCAACGAATAAGACAACACCACCTTTGGGGTCTGTGCCTGCCATCGCTGCATGTCGCAATGCATCGATTGAACGATCTAGGCCAGGGGCCTTGCCATACCAAGCACCGACTACGCCATCCACTTTCATTTCAGCTTCTCGAGTATGAGCTACTTGACTCCCAGCTACCGCAGTAAGTCCTAATTCCTCATTAACTCCCATAACGTGCACAATTCCGTACTCGCTGAGCAGTTCTCGTTGGTGGCTCAACTCCAAATCGAAAGTGGCAATTGGGGAACCGGGATACCCAGATACGAAAGACCCCGTATTCAATCCCGCAGCACGGTCTACTCGCATTTGATCAACTAATACGCGCACGAGTGCTTGCATACCGGTCAGAACTACCGTGCCATTTGTGGATTCATAACGTTCGTTTAGCGGGGAATTTTGTGCCAATTGATTTAATGTCCTCTTTGATGCGGGCCAGAATAACTAATTTCATCTTATTCGAAATTAAAAAGTAAGACACGGGAATGCAAGGGTTCGTAGGTGCTGGTGCAACGTATTGTGATGATGTGGCGATAAATCGAAGAGCATTTATTAGAGGCGGACTCGCAGCGGGAGTTTTGGGTGGAATGGGGCTTTCGCTCAAAGCGCTATCAGCTAAAGGCAGCGCTCAGCCGGTTCAGACGCCCTCCACAAGCGCGACAACAGCAACAGCCAGGGCAACTAACTCGCCTAGTCCAGTAACGCCTTCGCCAAGCACTTCCGCTCTGGCTTCGAATTCCGATATCAGCCACTTACTGACGAGTACGAAAAATGTTGCCTTAACATTCCACGGCGCTGGAGATGCGAAATTAGCGCAAGCGATTTTGGATGAGGTTAAGAGCGCTGGGATCGGCATTACTGTTATGGCAGTTGGAACCTGGGTGGTCGAACAGCCGCAATGGGCTAAGCGCATAGTCGCTGAAGGACATGACCTGGGTAATCACACCATGACCCATAAGGCAATGATGCATTTAAATAGTACGCAAGCAAATACCGAAATTTCCTTATGCACCAAAGCAATTCGAGCTGCAGTGGGGCAGGATCCAAAGTGGTTCCGGCCCAGTGGTACTCCGATTTCAAATTCCATAATCCGAACTGCAGCGAATGCAAACGGTTTTAATCAGTGCATAACTTATAACGTCGATAGTTTGGATTACACCGATCC
>CANGDR010000006.1 GCA_947452765.1 Actinomycetota bacterium
AATCCATGACTTCAGATGCGTGCACTGTGCCGTCAAGAATTGCTTCGTCCGCAAACATACTTGCCATCGAAAAAGTTTTGCGCCAAGTGTCGTCAACGCGACCCATGCCCAGGGCATCAGAGGAAGTAACGGGGATAACTCCCATATCGGGTAGGCGATTTTCGGCAGCCATCGTGGCATTTCGAACTCGATTGCGAGCCATTTGAACATCGCTTGGGAGCTCTGGGTTCATGCCGTGCGCACTGATAATCATGGCAACATGCTCATCTGCGGCATTAACACCGTAAGCCAGGGTGGGATTGGTAGACGAGGCAAGGATGTTGTCACGT
Source organism: Actinomycetota bacterium (assembly GCA_947452765.1). GTDB lineage: Bacteria > Actinomycetota > Actinomycetes > S36-B12 > UBA5976 > UBA5976. The sequence goes on from CANGDR010000006.1 coordinate 330, forward strand.
CCCGCCATAGTTAGTACGTCGGGGGAGTGCCCGCCGCCGCAGCCTTCAACGTGAAATGCGTGAACAGCACGACCGGCAATAACTCGGATCGTGTCTTCAACGCTCAACATTTCATTTAGGCCATCAGTATGTAATGCAACTGCTACATCATTTTCATCAGCAAAAGTCAGAGTGGTGTCAATTGTGCGGGGATGTGCACCAGTATCTTCATGAATCTTGAAGCCACACACGCCACCTTCCAAAGCTTCTTCCATTGGAGCAGTAGTTGAGCCAGCGGCACGACCAAGGACACCAACATTAAGTGGCCATGCCGCAAACATGTTGTGGGCTTGTTCGAGTGCCCACTTGGAACTCACGCCAACTCCCCAAAAGGATCCAAATTCCTGCGCGATTATGGTGGTAACGCCGCTGGAAAGGGCAGCATCACACACTCGTGGTGACATTGCATGCACGTGGGTATCAATACCACCGGCGGTTGCAATTAGGCCTTCGCCAGGAATTATGACTGAGCCACTTCCGACGACAACATCAATGTTGTTCATGGTGTCTGGATTTCCAGCTCGGCCAATCGCAACTATGCGACCAGCGCGAATCCCAATTGAGCTAACTCGAATACCTTGGATTGCATCAATTATCAACACGTTGGTAATCACGACATCGCAAGATGCTTCGCTTAGAACCGAACGCATTCCAATGCCATCGCGTAAATTTTTTCCAAAACCAATTTGAGTTTCGGTACCTAATTCGCGATCATCTGCCTCGACTCGAACTACAAGTTTGGTATCACCCAGTCGCACAAAGTCGCCTTTACGCGCGCCATGAATTGCGATGTCGCGCTGGGCGTCGGCTAAATCCTTTTGATTCACTTGCCACCGTCCAAGTAACCAAGTTCCTTAGCTCGCTCCATGGCTCGCGCTTTCATACCCGGTGCATCCAGTGGCCCATCTACTAACCCGGCAAAGCCAATCAGAATGCGATCGCCAGAAATGGGAATTAAGTTGATGTGGACAGTCTCGCCCGGCGGGAAGTCGACATGTTCACCTGCGGGAATTTGTAATCGTCGACCGTAGGCAGCCTCGCGATCGAAGTTGAGCCGAGGATTGACCTCAAAGAAGTGCATGTGTGTGGTGACTGAAATTTGAATATTCGAAATATTTTTTACCGTTAGCGTTACTACGTCAGCAACATTTGAAACCGGGAGGGCTTCTAGTCGAACTACTTCACCTGGAATGTCCAAGTCATTCGATTCAAAATCAACAACTACTAATCGGCGCCCGTCGGGAAATACCGCCTCAACGGCTATGCCAGTAAGTAGCGGACCAATTCCTGAAAGTAACTCGGATTGAGTTACTGCCGACTTTCCGATGGCTAGTGCCTCACTATGAGTTTTCCCATCGCGGGCCGCCTCAACTACCGCGTGTGAGATTAGCGCCGTTGCTTCGGGCAAATTTAATTTCAAGCCGCGATCGCGTCGGGATTGGGCAAGTTGAGCCGCTGTAAAAATCAGCAGATGATCTTGTTCCGAAGGAGTTAGTTCCACAAATCTATTCTTGACTATCCGTGAACCCGAACGCCACCAAGCCAGGTTCCAACCACTTTGGCATTACGAATTTCCATTGGCGCAAGGGAATGGACGTCACAATCGAGAAGTACTATGTCCGCCCTTTTACCAACAGCCAAGTCACCCCATAAGTTGGATTCGCCAGCTTGAACTGCGCTGCCCATTGTGTAGGCGGTTAGCGATTCATCCAAAGTTAGCCGTTCACTTGGAACCCAGCCGCCTTCTGGGAATCCTTCGTCAGTTAGGCGAGTAACTGCTACGCCAATCCCTTCCATAGGCACAGGAGAGGTAACTGGCCAATCTGAACCGAATGAAATTTTAGTTCCGCTGCGCAGCAAAGTCGCCATTGGATATTGTCGATCGGCGCGCTCTTGACCTAGGCGAGGGATGGTGAGCACGACCTGTTCGCTGGCAAGCTGTGCCCAAAGTGGCTCAAAGTTTGCAATCACATCAAGGGCTTTAAATCGCGGTAAGTCTGCTGGATCAATTAGTTGTGAGTGTGCGATAACTGGATTGATTAAATGGCCATGTAGGTTGCGGGCATTTTCAAAAGCGTCTAGCGCAGTGCGAATTCCGGCATCACCGATTGCATGGATGTGAGCTTGGAAGCCACGCTTTACAACTTCGGCAACTGCATCGATCAGTTCTTCTCGCTTCCAATTCGGAATGCCCTTGTTTGGGCAGTCACAATAATCTTCAAGTACGGCAGCAGTGCCACCTTCGAGAATTCCATCTGCAAAGAACTTGACGGTATTACCCGTCAAAAATTCCGGAGCTTCAGTATTTACGCGATCGCGATTAGCTTCGAAGCCATCAACTTTGGTCCGCCAAACTCCTTCGGGTTCGGCTAACCAAGCTAAGTTTGCCCGAAATTTCAGTGCCCCTGATTTGGCCGCTTGAAGCCAAGACTCCATGGTGTCATTTTCCACCCAGGCATCTTGCGCCCAAGTAACACCGCAAGCCGAAAAGGCGGCCGATGCAGCACGCAATGCCTGGTCACGTTGTTCCGAAGTTAATGCGGGAAGTAAGTCATAGACGGGTCCCCAAGCTCCCCACTCGCGCAAAGTACCGGAGGGTGTGCCATCTGCACGCAACGATATTTCGCCATCGCTTGGTTGGGGTGTGTCTTTGTTGAATCCAGCAAGTTCTAAAGCTTTCGTATTAACCCAAGCGGTGTGGTAATCCATCGCGCGTAAAACTACTGGCCGATCGGGAACTATTTCGTCTAACCACTTGGCATCAAATTCACCTCGTGGCGCCAAACTCGGATCGTAACCTTCGCCTCTAACCCATTCGGCATTCGGATTTACGTCTGCCCATTTCTTAATCGCGGCCAAAAGTTTCGCTAAGGTTTCAGGTCCGCGAACTGGCGCGAATAAAGTTTCGATGCCACCGAATACCGGGTGAGCATGTCCATCTCCAAATCCTGGTAACAAGGTTCGGCCCGCTAAGTCGATTGATTCATCAGCTTTAAGTGCAAGTGCTGCATCTCCGTGCGCAACAATGACCCCATCTGTAGCCGCTAGTGCATGAGTTGAATTATTTTCATCAATCCAAACTTTGCCATTCACCCAAACTGTGGTTGTCATTGCTCTACCTACTCATTCGCTTTAGATCGCCTAAACACACTGTTCCAGATTCATTTCGTTTCAGTGCCCGTATTAAGAATATTATTTGGCCATCTGAGAAAGGCCATACGCGACGGCGTATCTATGTCCCAACAAGCCAGCAACATTGCCCCGCCCCAATCCACTTACTTCATTAAGTTCACCAAGGATTGGAATTAGTTCATCATCAGCAGCGGGACCGCCCACAACCACAATGTCGCGCGGTTCGCTGTGACCAGTTTGGATCGACAGACTTCTGATTATTCGTGCCACGTTATTACCTAATGCCGCACGCTTAAGCGAGTGGCGCATGATTCGCCACTCGGCAGGTTGCAAATTTTTGCCAAATGTTAAGTAGCCAGCAGGGCCTTGAGTTACCAGTGATCCAGTTGCCGTGGCCGGAAACTCTTTAGTCTCGGGAACAAAATCCTTGGTGCCGTCTTCACCCAAGAGCACATGCGGTGAGTCAAGACGTTGCGCCGAGCCGCGCTTTACCCAGTCGGCAGCGCCGCGGGAAATACCTAAGGCTTGCGAAACCGCGGCAGTGAGTAATTCACCAGCACCAGCAGCAGAAATTTCTACCTCTCCAATTAAGTCAATCGTTCCGCCCCCAATGTCCAGGATTAATGAATCTGTCATTAAACCTGGTGTGCTATTTGCCCCAAGAGCAGCTGCCGCAGCTTCGGAAGTTGCGACTGTTACGTTAGTTGCAAAAATTTCAGCAAGTGGATAATCCGATGAATTAGTGGCCTTGGACAATTGCGCAATCGCAAGGTCGCGAGTGTGTCCAGAATTCCGTAGTCCCGTGATTGCTAGGGCTGATGTTATGTCAAAACCCCAAACATCCGAAGTAGCCTGATTTTCGTCAATGAATATCGATGTCACATCGCCTATTTGCGACTCTGGAAATTTTGGAACAGCGTGGAATAGGTTTTCAGTAACTCCAGATCGCCACGTAACCGAACTTTCGATTTCGGGTGCGGGCTGCTGCGCAAGAGGAAACAGCCCAATCAAGATAGATCGTTCATCTTTAACCCACCGAGTCAATAAGTTAAGGGGTTCTGCTTCGACGTCACTTAATGAAAATAGCGACTTCATTGCCCAGACGTCAGTTGCAGTCTTTAGTAATTTTCCAGAAGGTCTAACTTCCACAAACAAATATGAAGCAGCTACCGTTAAGTCAACATCTACGCCGTCGATAACTGGAATCGCTGCGTCTAGGCGCCTAGAAATAAGTACCGCTTCATCATCAGCGGCAACAACTGCGCCAATTTTGCAACCCTTTGCTACCGCTTGGTTAATAAATTGGGCTGCGACTTCAAATCCGGTAGCGCTCGGAACTACTGCGATTAAATCATCACCTGTTGGTAACGGACTTAAAACCGACCAAGGAGCGCCAGTTGCCGACCCATCACCAGAAACACTGTTGCTAGAGCTTGAAATTATCCGCAGCCGCCCAGTATCAGGTTGCGGTTCGTGGACCGTGGAAGTTGCAGTTGTTACCGGACTCCACGGCGCAACAACAACATGGTCGACTTGCAAATTGTGGTTGCGTTCAATCGATCGCAATAGACCTGCCGCCGCATGAACCGAGGATTCGGATCCCTTTTGCCCCCGTGTTGGTCGCCTATCCCAAGCGACAGGCTTGTCACCTAGCGAAACCACAATTTCAGTCGTTGAGTTTCCAATGTCTATTCCTGCTACTAGATGCATGAGTTCTATTTTGCTGTTAGTCCGCGCCGAGCATAAACATCGGCAGCCTGCAGAAATAGCTCAGCGTTCTTGATGGCACCTTGGCTTGATAGTTCAGTTGCGATAGCAGTTAACTGATCCGCGGTAGATCGACCTGGGCGAAGCGCATCGTAGTAACCCAGCACAACTGAATCTGGCAACGAGGTTAATTCCGCAGCTCGTCTAAAGTTTGCAGCAAGCTGGGGGTTGCCATTGGCTTCCGCAACTTTTGCTTGCATCTCTAAAGTTTCGGGATGGATCCGTACATCATCAAGAGTTATGTCGCCTCGGCGAATTGCTTCGATAGTTACATCAGTTACTGGCTTACCCGAGAATCCAAAATCACCTTTAGACATTAGACGACCTCCAAAGTTTCTGGCGAGGCATTAGTGACACAATTGCGTTCTATTGCAACGAGGGAAACCACTTTAGTGTGGTACCGCGCTTCGATAGCCTCGTCAGAATATGGATTTCGAACTGGCTCCGGAGTTGCACCCTTTGCATGGCGACCAGCATTTATGCCAAGCATGCGATAAAGCTCTCGAGTTATTGTTGGCGCAACCGAATACAGTTCTAAATTGGCTAGCGGTGCCAAATCCCGCCTATGAATTAATGCAGTTCCCTTAGCTTGCAGTCCAACACTTATTCCGGATCCAGAAAGCCGAGCCGCAGTTAAGCCGATCATGCCTAAATCCAGACTGTCGTTGATACGCACAATGCGACCGACGCAGCCTTCTTCTTCAAGTCCAGCCATTAGTTCGCCGATGACATCTGTAACACTCAAGCCAGAGAGCGTCATCCAAATCTCTCGCCCGGTAGCAGGTGAAACTCCAATCACTACGTCCCTTGGGTCGTAACTGATTTCAGCAGATCCTCTTACCCGAAGGTTCTGGCTCGCAAATATTTTTTGTTCATTTCGTAAATCTTCAACCGATTTTTGTTGCCGAATGTTGTCAATCTCGGCTTGTCGTTTAGCAGTTGGCTGGTATCCGGTACCTGGGCCGGAATATTCATTCGGATCGGTAACTAGCGAAAGCACATTCATTTCTTCATCAAAAATCGCGGAAGTTTGTAAGTAATCACCGACAACGCGCGCCTTAAGCATATTGAGGCAACGTTCGGCCTCTAGATCAAAGCCATTTTCTGCCAACGCTGAAATTACATCGAGCATCGTTACGTTGGTTTCCATAATTGTTCGGGCCGCATTCAAAGGCAGCATCAGATCGCCGGCGGTAACGTCTTTAGAACCCGCCGCGTCAACTGCCTGATCTGCCCAAGTTTGACTAAAGTCACCAAGTCCCAGGTGGGAATAAACCGCAGTAACTGCATCGGTCGCACGCTTACGTAATCTAGCTACTTCAGTTTCGTCGGCGGTGCGCAATCCACCATCAACTCCCCAGTCGCGTTGCATCGCAAGAAAATCATCAATGTCTTCGGCGTTCCACTGACTAGGACCAAACATGTTGTCATATCTTTGGATTGAACCAAATCCGCTATTAATAAAATCTGAGCCACCAATAAATATTGGATGAGTTCGCGAGGTTCGTCGTACATCTGACTCACTCATTAATGCGTCATTACCTGTGCAGGCTTCAAGATTACGCAGCATGACCATAACGTTTTCCGCCATCATGGATCGAACTCCACCAGGTACTGCGCCTGCAACCGAGGCCGCGTCAATGCCGCCATTTTGTACGCCCTGCGATCCGATGGCGCGGGCAAGTGCAACACAACGAGCTTCAAGGTAAAACATGCTGCATTGTTCAGCCCCACCCATTAGAGCTTCAGAGCCGCCACCGGATGTTACGCGCATTTTAATTCCACGACTTGCGTATGCACTTGTTAGAAATGCTTTGGACCAAGGAGTGTCGTCACCATCAATAAAGATTTGCTCTGTGCCATACAACGAAACAGTCTCGGCATAAGAAACTAGCCCGCGCATACCAAGTGCCAGTTCCGCAGCTTCTTCGACGGAACATTGAACTAACACACCGGCCGCTCCGACAGCGGCTCCAATTGAAACTGCAACAGCATTTGATGGCGCATCCCCGGCAACCGGAACTGTGGTTTCAAGTTCTCTAAATCCAAAGGCGGCAGCAGTAGCAGCGTCCGCAGCAAGTAGTAGCGGATCATCCGACCTGTTAGTTACATGGGCCTGATTACTCGGTGTACGCCTTGCCCGCATTTTTGTCATTGCGATAACCAATTCCGCGGCAGTCAGTCGCGAAAGTACTTCGGCAAGTTTTGCTGGCGTCATACCTGCAGCAAGGCGAACTATGTCTTTGCGGGAGTCGTTTGGATTTACTAGCATTCGAGCAAACTCGAGACTGTCGATAGCCATAGCCTCGGGCGCAAGGTTTAAATCCAAACCATGGCGTGCAATGAATTCGTCGATTGCATCGAAGTCAGATTCTGATTTTCCGTCGAGTTCAACCACTCGGCCGTCAGAAATTTTTATGGAAGGCTTCGGGTCGTTTGGTCCGTCAAATGCAACTAGCCCTAGCTCAGGTGCCGGAGTTGCGAAGCCATCGAGATTGACGCGCTGTTCGTTCATAAAACGAAAGCGGCCAATCGGCTCGTTTGGGGTCATGCCTGGCATGCTCGCTTAAATACTTCAATTCCGGCTTGGGCACAGATTTGATCCTCGTCCCATGATCCGCCGCTAACTCCGATTGATCCGACTACTCGTTCGCCATCCCAACACGGAATTCCACCAGCAAATGCAATGTATCGTCCGTTGCCGTTTGCATTCATACCTGGCAAGTCGCCATCGGGTGCAACTCGTGCCCGAAGCTCACCAGTTTCAATTCGATTTGTTACTGATGTGTACGCCTTGTCAACTGCCAAATTTGGTCCAGCAAGTTCTGCGCCATCCATACGTTCAAAACTCAATAAATTTGCACCCGCATCCAAGACGGCGATGGACATCGGAGCATTGATCTCGATTGCTTTTGCTTTAGCGGCATTAGTCATTTCGAGTGCAAGTGCTAGATCAATTTCCATACGTTCCACCCTTGGCATCAGTTGCCTTTCTTATAGGTTTGCCACTGCGCAGCCTTAGCTCGCATTTTCTGATGCATACCCTGCATAACGTTCACACTACCTAAGTATTCCTTGGCGACTTTAGCGACCATTGTGTAGTTGGTATCAACCACATTTGCCACTGGAGTCAATGCGGTTTGTGAAACAAACTGGTAGCTATCCAAAGTTGATTGACCAGTTAGCTCGCTCACCCAATGCACCATCTGGGTATGTGCAATTCGAAATGCATCCTCAAGCGGTTTAGTTGAGCCAGTAGTGATGATGTAATCATCTGATTCAATGCGGGGCCACGGTGTTGGAGTCCCCTTGATTAAATCGATTATCAGTACGGTATCCATGGCAGTCTCAACAGCCACACCGCACGTTTCACCCTCACCTTGGCGGGCATGACCATCACCAAATGAAAATAGGGCACCCTCGACATTGACTCCGAGGTAGCAAGTAACGCCTGCGCGCATTTCTGGCGAATCCATATTGCCGCCCCAGTCGCCTGGTGTTAAGGATGAGCGAACTTCGCCAAGGGCTGGTGCCACTCCGACAGTTCCATGCATCGGATCAAGTGGTAAGGCGGCAGTGAATTTGGTATCGGCTGCTGCGTATCTAACTAAGCGCTCAGTTAAGTCCAGTTCATAAATCCAAGTTCGTTCCAAAAGTGCTGGCTGCAAAGTTGCAGTTGTCGGTGTTGAAGTAAGCGCGCCAAAGAATGGCACAGTCGTACTAACGCCCCAAGCTTCACGAGGTTCAATAGAAATGAAGTGAACCGCCAAGGTGTCACCTGGCTCGGCACCTTCGACATAGAACGGTCCGGTTTGCGGATTTAGAAATCTTGGATCACAAACCTGGGTGGACATGTCACTTGGGGATTTAACGCGCCCACCGAAGCAATCAAATGACCAAGAATCAATTATTGTTCCTGGCTTAACACTTACGACACCTTCGCGTCCACCGAATGTAAAGGTATGGGTGGCAGGATCGGCATCTTCATCCGGTGCCCAGTTACAAATCTCAAAATCCATTGTCATGACCTTATTCTTGTGGATCGACTTCTTCGACACTTATGTATTGCCCCAAAAAGTATTCGAAACTGAAATTGGGCACCAGCAATGCTGATGCCCAATTTCAGTTGTTTTTACGCTAGACGCGCTCGTGAGCTTCCGAAAGAGTCGTTCGCCCAATTTCATCGTAGATTGCTGGATGTTTTGCCTTAACCCAATAGGCGTAGAGCAAGCCAACTAGCAATGTTCCAATAATCTGGTGCGGCAGATACTTAACCATCAACGACTGGGACTGGTAGCCGGCAGCGAAGCCGGAACCGACTGCACTAAAGAGCAAGGTAAGCGCATAAATCATGCCGCCAGCACCAACAAGTGGAGCTACGAGCGTAGTTAGCACGTTACCCTTTTGCTTCTTTTTACCCCAGAAGTAACCGATTACTGCGAATGAACACATGACCTGTACCACAAGAACGAAAGCCGTTCCGACGAGTGAAGGCACGGTGTAGATAACGCTGTACGGCAACAAGTTAGGGTCTGAAGTCGCACCTGCTACAGCTGGATCAGATGTCCAAGCGGTTGAGAAGGTAGTAAACAACAACACCATGATGATGTTTATGACGGTCACGATTGAGGATGCAACCGCAGGTGATTGATGCTTTGCGCTAACTCCGCCAATCCTTGCGCGCAAATTTGCTGACGGCAGTTCGCGACCAAGTGCGAATACGTAGCGTGATGCTGCATTGTGGAATGCCATAGCGCATGCGAATGAACCAATAACTAGGAGAATTCGATACAAGTTGTAAGGCAATGTACCTAGATTTTCCTGAACTGGAACGAGCCAGAGGTCGACTGGATTTCCAGTACTACCGGATGACACTTCAACAGTTGTCTTGGCGCCATTAGCAACTACTGCCATCCAGGAAAGGAAGGTGTAGAACAAGCCAAGGCCGATAACTGCAATAAGTGTTGCCCGTGGCACGATCTGCTTAGGGTTTTTGGATTCTTCACCGTAAACGGCTGTGGTTTCGTATCCGATCCAAGACCAGAAAGCGAAGAAGATACCTAGCGCAGCTGTGCCAGCGGCAACTGATGAACCATATGCGCCTTCAGGAAGATTCTTGAATGCTGAGCCAAGACCAACTGTGTCGTTAACCATGAAGCCATCAGGTCCACCCTTGATAAGCACCGAGATACCAAAGGCAAGAAGCAATAGAACTTCGGAGACCAGTGTCACACTGAGAACTGCAGCGGCGAGAGTGATGTCGTAATACGTAAGTATCCAAATCAAAATCATGCCAAGTAATGCAATAACTAACCAATTAACAGTTATCCCAGCCATCGCTGTCAAAGTATTTGATGCGAAGTATGCAAAACCACCGATCAAAGTTCCCTCGAACAGGATGTAGGCGATAGTTGCAAGCAAGCCAGCAGCCATACCCCAAACCTGACCTAAACCGTGTGAGATAAAGCCATAGAACGCACCAGTCGTAGTTATGTACTTCGACATCGCAGCAAAGCCAACTGTGAAGATTGTCAGAACTATCGTTGCGAATAGGTAACCTGCTGGTACTCCGATTCCATTACCCCAACCAGCACCAACAGGAACGTTGAAGCTCATTGCAGTAATAGGCGCTGCGTTAGCAACTGCCATAAACAGAACAGAAACCATGCCTACGGCACCCGTTCTCAGACCCGTGTGAACCACGTGATCTCCCGGAGACGCACTATCTAGGCGCGAATCATTGTTTGTCGACATTCGTACGACCCTTTCGTTTTAACGTCGAGGAGCTCCCGACATTGCTCACTTGCGGTGACGTCAGTCACACGTTTGGTACGACTTTGCCAGAAACGCAACAGCAAAACAATGAAATTGGGAGAGTTTTCCAGTGTTTTTTGGTCAAGAGAATATTGAATTTGGTCTAAAAAATCATAGTGAAGCAGACAAAATAGACATACTTGCCAGTAAAACTAAGGTTTTATGGGGATTTAGTTGATAAACCAAAGTTCAACCAAAAGTTGCTAAAAGGTATGGTCTTTTGGTCTAATTCTATGTAATCATTTGTTTAGGTGAGCTGTGAATGCAGATGCCAGGCGATAACGAAAGGTTTCGGGATGACCCAAGAACACGTTGCTGCACCCGAATTTGATTATGGACTCTTTTCATATGACTCCAAAGAGCAAATGCTTGATAAGTCAAAAGAGTTTTGGAATCCAGGTAAAACGCAATTCTGGATTGATTCTGGCGTTCCACTTGTAATTGATCGCCGCGAAGAATACTTCATTTATGACATGTCAGGTAAACGCCTGATTGATGCGCACCTAAATGGCGGAACTTACAACTTAGGTCACCGCAATCCTGAAGTAGTGCAAGCCGTGACCATGGCAATGCAGCATTTTGATATTGGTAATCACCATTTCCCCTCACTTGCCCGAACTGCATTAGCGGAAGCTTTGATTAAAACTGCGCCAGCTGGCCTAAGCAAAGTTATCTATGGCTCTGGTGGTGGAGAGGCAATTGACATCGCACTTAAGACTGCACGTCATGCAACGCAAAAGCGGAAAATTGTTTCAATTATTAAGGCATATCACGGACACACTGGACTTGCAGTTGGCACTGGCGATGATCGATTCTCGAAACTTTTCCTTTCAGATCGACCAGAAGAATTTCCGCATGTACCGTTTAATGACCTAGAAGCAATGGAAGATGCATTACGGGGACGCGATGTAGCGGCAGTAATTATGGAAACTATTCCAGCCACATATGGATTCCCACTTCCTAACCCAGGATATTTAGAGGCCGTAAAAGTACTTTGCGAGAAATATGATGCGCTGTACATTGCTGACGAAGTTCAAACCGGCTTAATGCGCACCGGAGAACTTTGGGGAATTACCAAGCACGGAATAACTCCAGACATTCTTGTCACAGGCAAGGGAATCTCTGGCGGCTTGTATCCAATTGCAGCAGTGCTTGCAACCGAGAAAGCTGCCGGCTGGTTAAACGAAGATGGCTTTGGGCACATCTCAACTTTTGGCGGCGCTGAACTCGGCTGTATTGCCGCACTTAAGACTTTAGAAATTTGCTCCCGTGAAGAAACCCGGTCGATGGTGCATTACATTGCTGACTACGTTGGTAAGCGGCTTGCCGAAGTTCAAGCAACATATCCTGATTGGTTTGTTGGCATCCGGCAAAACGGCGTAATTCTAGGTTTGGAATTTGCTCACCCACAAGGTGCAAAGTATGTGATGCGCCACTTATACGAGAACGGCGTGTGGGCAATTTTCTCCACGCTTGATCCGCGGGTACTGCAATACAAGCCAGGAATTTTACTTAAGCCAGAAGTAGCCGAAGAGATGCTGGATCGCACCGAGCTTGCAATTGGAAAAGCATATGCCGAAATCCGCAACGAGCGGAGATCATGATGAGCGAGATGACTTACGAACCGTTGATGGTTGAACCAGCAGGTGTGCCGCGTGGTCGGGCAATGATAGAGCGGGCCGATTGGGCTGCTCGTGCTTATGCGAAGTACGACGTTGCAACTGTAAATCGAATCGTTGATGCCGCAGCGTCCGCCCTGGCAGCCAGGGCACAAGAGTTCGCACGCGATGCCGTAGCCGAAACTGGCTTTGGTGTAGTTGAACATAAAGTTCTAAAAAATGTAGCTTGCTCCACTGGAATCGTCGATGCTTATCGCGGTCAAGATTTTGTTTCGCCTGAAATTGATGACGTAAATAAAATTGTGGCCATTCCTAGGCCAGCCGGCGTAGTCCTGGCATTAACACCATCGACTAACCCCGTAGCTACCGTTTCGTTCAAGATTATTTTGGCCTTGATGACTCGAAACGCAATCATTATCAGCCCGCACCCGATGGCTAAGAAGGTATGCTCAGCAGCCGCCAAGGCAATGGCAGAAGCGGCAGTGGCTGCCGGTGCCCCAGATGGAATCATTCAAATTGTGGAGGATCCTTCGATCCCACTGATAAATGCCCTCATGACAGATGAACGAACCGATGTGATTGTGGCTACTGGTGGCAGTCCGGTTGTTCGGTCGGCATACCGAAGTGGCAATCCCGCTATTGGCGTTGGTCCGGGCAATGTTCCCGTACTCGTTGACTCAACCGCCGATATTCAAAAGACGGCCGCTCGAATTATTGAGAGCAAAGCATTCGATAACTCAATTTTATGCACGAACGAAAGTGTCGTAATCGCAGAAGAAGCGATTGCAGATAAGTTGCTTTCGGCTTTCGCCCGTGAAGGTGCCTATGTTCTAAAAGATGAAGAGCGCGACGCAATTCGTAACACGGTATTTCCAGAAGGTCATTTCAACATCAAGATGGTTGGTAAAGATGCGGTTTGGATTGCAGAGCAAGCCGGCCTAAAAGTTCCAGCAAAAACAAGAGTCTTAGTTGCACCGTTTGACTTAGTAGTTCCGGAAGAACCATTTGCACATGAAAAGTTGTGTCCGGTCCTTGGATTTGTTCGAGTTCCAACTGCAGAGCGCGGCATTGATATTGCGCGCGCCATTTTGCGAATCACCGGAGCGGGACATTCGGCTGCAATTCATAGTGCAAATCCAGATCTCATTATGAAATTTAGTGCTGCTGTCCCAGTGCTTCGGGTTTCAGTAAATGTTGGAAATAGTCTTGGTGCTTCAGGAATCCAAACGAACTTGCCAACAACTATGACCATCGGCACTGGATTTGCTGGTCGCTCTTCGGTCGGTGAAAATCTGCAACCAAAGCACCTTATTAACTACACCCGGTTGGCGTATAACTCCGATGTACGCGAAGTCATGCCAGCATTTGCTGGTTTGAATCCCTGGGTTGCACCGGCTGGTCCGGTCCCTGCCTACCCAACGGCATCAAATGATCGCAATAACGCTCAAGTGCCTGCGCCGATTCATCGTGAACCAATTTCCCAAGATGTTGCGGAATTGCGAGATGAAATTCGCAAATTGATTGTCGAAGAACTTCACGCATTGATTAAGAACTAATTAGAGAAGAGAGATACATGGCAGAGCTACGGTCGTTCATCTATATCGACCAGATGCAACCTCAAACTATGTGCTACCTAGGTACATGGGTTAAGGGCGCTTTGCCTCGAGCAAATATGGCTGCACAAGTCATCGAAGTCGCACCTGGCTTAGATATTGAAGCGTTAACAGATGTGGCACTTAAACACGCAAATGTTCAGGCTGGAATCCTGTTCGTGGAACGCACGTTTGGCTACTTAGAAATACACGGGCCCACTGAAGAAGTGCGGGCAGCAGGTCAGGCAGTACTTGCAGCGCTCGGAACATCTGAGGCGGAAGCGACTAAGCCTAAAATCTTGGCTTCTCGAGTTGTACCTTCGATTGATCAGCAACATGCATTCTTGATCAATCGCAACAAGGTCGGCTCGATGATCCTCCCTGGTGAATCTTTGTACATACTCGAAGTTCAGCCAGCTTCGTATGCAATCTTGGCAACCAACGAAGCGGAAAAGGCAACTGACATTAAAGTTGTCGACTATCGCATGATTGGCGCAACCGGCCGCGTATATCTATCCGGCAAAGAAGCAAATGTTCGAGCAGCAGCAGAAGTTGCTGAACGAGTTTTGAGTGAGCGCTGATGGCTACAGATAACGAAATGCTACGCGCGCTTGTGCGTGAAGCGCTGCGTGATGCTCTTGGTGGCGCAAGCGGTGCTAGCGAAATTGCTAAAGCATTGTCTGGAAACGCAACACCCGTTCAAAAGCAGGTGCAAGTTGTAGAGATGGTTTCCTTGGCAACGGATGCGCAAGTGCAATCTTTTGTACATCGCATTCTTGACCTAGCGGCCGATGAAAAAACTTTGAGCGCATTACGCCAGGGTGAAATCGTTTTTCAATTGTCTGACCAAGCTAAAGCTAATGCTGCTGACAATTCTGGAACCACTCGCGTAGACAAGGGTGCTGTTACCGAGTCAACCATTAGAAAAGCCGCCGAATCAGGATCAACATTGATCGTAGGGCGCAAAGTTGTCGTCACATCATTAGCGCGAGATAAAGCTCGCGATTTAGGTGTGACGATCATTAAGGAAAGTCAACAAGATAATCAGAAGGGATCGGTGATGCGCTGATGTTAAAAGCGCGAGTCATCGGCAATGTATGGGCGACCCGTCGTCTAACCGAGATTCCCCATGGGGCGTTTCTCGAGGTCGAAGTTGAAGGTGGCGCACACTTGGTTGCTTTCGACGTATTGGGTTCCGGAATTGGGGAAAGCGTTTTAGTTTCAACTGGCTCGGTAGCAGCAGCTTGGTTCTCAGACGTAACACCACCAATTGATGCTCTCATCATCGGTTCGATTGATGAGGACTCTAAGAGTTCTGGGAAGCACAGCGCTTCTTAGTACACCGCCTGGGAAACCAGGTAAGTAAGACCGAATAAACCGAAAGCAAACAACCGTTTGCAATCACAAATAGGAGAAAGAATATGTCAAGCAACGCACTGGGCTTGATCGAGACTAAGGGATATGTTGCAGCCGTTGCTGCCGCAGATGCCATGGTTAAGGCAGCCAATGTAACTATTGTTGCGCGTGAAGAAGTTGGCGACGGTCTTGTAACTGTAGTCATCGTGGGTGATGTCGGCGCAGTTAAGGCTGCAACTGACGCAGGTGCCGAAGCAGTTAACCAAGTTGGCGAACTAGTTTCACAGCACGTGATTCCACGTCCACACGCAGAACTAAGTAAGTACTTCAAGGTAGGCGAGTCCGCGTGAGTGCGGGCCCACTCGTAGCGGGGCCCGAACTACGCGTCTACTTACTTGTTGAAGAGCTCCAGCAGCAATTTGCTGCATACATGGGCACGCCGACGCGGGCTCGGGGTTATCCGCCTTATGGTGGTCAACACTCGTTGATCATTGAGGTGGCACCCGGGCTTGCGATCGAGCGAGTAATTGATTTGGCGCTGAAGTCGGTTCCTGAAGTTGAGCCCGGCATCTTGTTCGTGGAACGGCAGTTTGGTGTGTTAGAAGTTCATGCTTCTGATATCGAATTGGTCAAACGGGCTGGTCAAGCGATCCTTGATGGCATTAATGCATCGGCAGCTGACCAACTACGCCCACGGATTCTTTACAGCGACATCATCGAGAACATCACGGATCAACATGCCATAATTCTCAACCGCAATCGCCAAGCATCTATGGTGATGCCCGGTGAGTCGCTATTGGTTTATGAAATGACTCCGGCATTGTTTGCGACAGTGGCTGCAAATGAAGCGGAGAAAGTCGCCCCAGATGTGACATTAGTTGACGTTCAAATGATTGGCGCCGCGGGACGTGTCTATATGAGCGGTTCTACCGCAAGGGTTACGTTAGCTCGCGATGCAATTACTAAGGCTCTCGAGTCTGTGGTTGGCCGCGAGCAAGGTTAAACATTTTTCTTCCCCAAAAGTGACAAAACCGATTGGCAAGTAAGCCAAAATAAGGGTGTTAGTAGGAGAGTTAAATGAGTGGGTATTCAAACGAACCTACAAAGTTGCATGAGTTCGCGGTGGATGCTGTCGCGAAGTTCGGGTATCCACAAGATTCCGAGATTTCGCTACTCAACCTGTCGGAAAATGCAACTTTTAAGGTAACCGATCGGAACTCTGGCCTTGATACGATCCTTCGAATTCATCGTCCGCAATATCACACCAAAGAAGCGATCCAAAGTGAACTCGACTGGGTTCAATCATTGCGCGAAATTCAATTAGTTAGAACTCCGGCTATTTTGCCGGCTGGTTCTGGTGAGCAAATTATTCTCGCAAAAGATTCGACCGGTGAAGAGCGACATGCTGTGATGTTTGAATTTATGCCCGGAGTTGAACCCACCGAAGATCGCATGGTTGATGATTTCAAAACTTTAGGCGCCATAACCGCACGACTCCATGATCAATCAAAGCAATGGAAACGTCCAAGTAATTTCTTTAGATTTACTTGGGACCATGAGACTGCGCTAGGCCCGAATGGTCACTGGGGATCTTGGCGCGATGGACTTGCCATGGGGCCAACTGAACTTGAAATACTTGGCAAACTGTCTGACACACTCAAATCTCGATTAGAACGCTATGGCAAGAGTGAAGATCGATTTGGGTTGGTACATGCAGACATGCGGTTAGCTAATTTATTAGTTGCAGGCAGCGACGTAACAGTTATCGATTTTGACGACTGCGGATTTAGCTGGTTTATGTATGACCTTGGGTCGTCCGTTTCGTTTATCGAGGATCACCCACTGATACCCGATATGACTGCGTCCTGGGTCGATGGCTATCGAAGCGTTGCCACCTTGAGCAAAGAAGAGGAAGCGGAACTTCCAACTTTCATAATGTTTCGTCGGCTACTTCTTGTGTCTTGGGTAGGGACACATCAAGATACCGAGACCGGCAAGGAAATGGGCACAAATTTCACGAAAGTAAGTTGTGAATTAGCGGAAAACTACCTATCCAAGTTCGCATAATCAGAGATACTTTTCGGTAACTCGAATAATCGTAAATTGGGAGTACAAATGTTTACATCAGTAGCTGGATACTCAGTAATTGTTACTGGCGGCACCAAAGGAATTGGCAAAGGCATTGCCAGAGTTTTTGCTAAAGCTGGGGCAAATGTTCTTATCACGGGTCGAGACGAAGTAAGTGCAAAAGCAGCCTGCGCAGAACTAACTGCTTTGGGTGGCGGCACCGTGACTTATTTGCTTGCTGAAGTTAGTAGCAAATCTGACTGTGATCGTGTTGCAGCGACTGCAATCGAGCGCAATGGTGGAATTGACGTACTTTGCGCCAACGCAGGAATTTTCCCAGACTCAAAATTGGCAACTATGTCGGAAGCTGACATGGACTTAGTCTTCGGTACCAATGTGAAAGGAACCATGCTTTCAGTTCAAGCTTGCCTACCAGCCTTGGAAAAATCTGGGCATGGCCGAATTGTTCTTACTTCATCGATCACTGGCCCAATCACAGGATTCCCAGGGTGGTCCCATTACGGAGCTAGTAAAGCAGCGCAACTTGGTTTTATGCGAACAGCTGCAATTGAATTAGCTCCAAAAGGAATAACAGTCAACGCGGTGTTGCCAGGAAATATTGCGACTGAAGGCTTAGCTGATATGGGTCCTGAGTATCGAAAAGCAATGGAAGCATCAGTTCCGCAAGGTCGTCTCGGCGTAGTTGAAGATATTGGTAACGCAGCACTCTTTTTTGCAACAGCAGAGGCGGCTTATGTTACGGGCCAAGCGCTAGTCATCGATGGTGGCCAGATTTTGCCAGAATCACTTGCAGCACTCGAAGCAATGTAGCAAGTACGCAGTTACTGTTGTTCTGTGAATGAAAACGATCTAGGTCGCACTGCCGAAGATGTGCGTCAGCGCATCTTGGCACAAATTTCGACTGGTCAACTTCGCCCAGGTCAAAAATTGATTGCAGAACGAGAACTCGCGGCTGATTATCAAGTCAGTAGGTCATCTTTGCGACAAGCTCTCTCAGCTTTAGAAGAAATGGGCGTGGTTCGAAGGCTGCCCGGCAGGGGTGGTGGCACATTTGTAGCTTCCGAGAAACTTGATCGTGACTTGTCACAAATTGTTGGCGTGCCATCGTTACTTAGGGGCCAAGGATTTACAGCCGGTACGAAATTGATAAGCGCATCCGTAATGCAGGCCGACGCAAAGACTCAGCTTGCCTTGGGGCTTTCGGCAGGTGAACATATTTTTGATGTCGTGCGAATTCGGTTGGCAGATAGCATTCCAATTTCGCTTGAACATGCAAGGTTCCCAGCTGATATGTTTCCCGGCTTACTAGAACGTCCACTGGGTGATTCGATTTATGAGTTATTGAGCAAACATTATGGAACTGTTCCGGATGAGGCAGTGGAACAAATTGATTTGATTAACGCCACTACTGACGAAGCTCGAATCCTAGAAGTGCAATTGGGATCACCTTTGTTATCTGTGACTCGAACAACCATGGATACGCAAGGGCGGAAAATCGAATATTCGCATGACTTATTTCGAGGCGATCGGACTCGGATAACTGTTCGGACCAAAGGCCTGCCGCCAACGGCAGACTCACCTGGCGAGCGTGGCAGAACTGTGGAAATCAAGAAAAGTTAATTTTGAGATGCCCTATAAACATTGGGTTTTTTCTTGCAATACCGATCGTTACTGAAAAATGCCCTTTAAATACCCGCAATTGAGGCCAAACCTACGCTAAACAAGTCTTAATCAGATACTCGATCTCGGTCGAGGGAAAAGGTGACTTGTATGTCTATTAGTGACATGAAAGATGCGGACGAGCGTCGTCTCGCGGAGCTTGGTTATAAGCAGGAACTAGATCGTTCATGGTCGTCGTTCTCAAACTTTGCCATTAGCTTCTCAATCATTTCAATTCTTGCCGGATGTTTCACTACATTTGGTCAGGCCTGGAATAACGGTGGACCAATTGCAATCTCACTTGGCTGGCCAGTTATTTCCGCATTTATCTTGATCATCGGTTTCTGCATGTCAGAACTTGCTTCGGCATACCCAACTTCCGGTGGTATTTACTGGTGGGCATCAAAGCTTGGCGGCGCAAAAGCTGGTTTCTACACCGGCTGGCTGAATCTAATCGGTTTGCTTGCAGTTATCGCATCTGTTGTCTACGGTGCTGCATCGTTCTTGAATGTGATCCTGGGATCACTTTCAGATAGCTATGCAACTGGCTTCATGGGTGGCGATTACATTAAGCAGCAATTCGCTTTGTTCTTGCTCGTAATGGCGCTGGTAACTGTTCTTAACCTTTACTCATCGTCTCTGCTCGGTTTGATCAACAATATTTCCGTTTGGTGGCACGTCTTCGGTGCAGCCATCGTTATTGTGGTCATGTTCGTTGTGCCAGATAAGCACCAGTCCTTGTCTTGGATATTCACGGAGCGCATTAATAACTCCGGATTCAGCGACAACTCTTTCTGGTTCTATGTTTTGCCACTCGGCTTTCTTTTGACCCAGTACACAATCACTGGTTTTGATGCCTCAGCTCACCTAGCTGAAGAAACCCACAATGCTGAAATGTCTTCAGCACGGGGAATTTGGCAGTCAATTCTTTACTCAGCCATTGGCGGTTGGGTACTTCTGCTTTCATTCCTATGGGCAGCATCAAACACCGACGTAATCAATTCATTCGATCCAGCTGTTAACCCATTCGGTGGCGGTTCGATTATGTCTGTGCTTTGGACTGCACTTCCAAAGGGATTCTTCCTTTTGGTTATGGCGATCACGACAATCGGTCAGATGTATTGTGCAACTGCATGTCTAACAAGTTGTGCTCGCATGATGTTTGCATTCAGCCGTGATGGTGCCATCCCAGGTAGCGCAAAGCTAAGCAAGATCAGTTCCAACAAGGCACCAAAGAATGCAGTATTTACCTCTGCAATCATCGGCATCATCATCACATTGCCTGCGCTTTGGAAATCACCAACCGGTGCACCTACCGCGTTCTATGCAGTGGTATCTGTTTCAGTTATTGGCCTCTACCTAGCGTTTGCAATTCCAATTTTCTTGCGCTGGCGTCGGCCGGAACGATTCACCGCAGGGCCTTGGACCAATGGAAATAAATACAAGTGGATGAACGTACTTGCAGTTCTTGAAATTGCTATAGTTTCGGTTTACTTTGTATTGCCATTCACACCAACTGGCGTGCCAGGTAATGCTGACTTCACTTGGACTTCCGTGAACTACGCACCGATTTTGACTTTCGGTACGTTGATCATCTTGGAAATCTGGTGGCAGCTATCTGCAAAGAAGTGGTTCACTGGACCAAAGCACACAATTTAATAAGCAATAAACAACAAGAGGTCGGCCAATTGGTCGGCCTCTTGTTGTATTTAAACCATGAACGAGATTGGATACAATCAATCCATGGGTGCACTCGACGGACTTGTGGTCGCAGATTTTACGCGCGTACTTGCTGGACCATACGCAACTATGTTGCTAGGCGACATGGGTGCAACTGTAATAAAAGTTGAACGCCCTGAATTTGGAGATGACACCAGGCATTGGGGACCACCTTACGACCCAGCTGGTCGCGCTACTTACTTTGAATCGGTTAACCGTAACAAGACATCGGTTGCAATCGATATGAACTCAAACGAAGGCTTAGCTGAGGCCAGAGAACTTGTAAAGCGTGCCGACATAGTCATTCATAATTTTCCACCAAGCAATAGCGAAAAGTTTGGGCTTGATTATTCAAGCATTAAAAACCTAAAAGCGGACGTTATCTATTGTTCGATCACAGGTTTTGGCTCTGGCGTCGGCGCCCAAATGCCTGGCTACGACCTGTTGGTGCAAGCAATGGGTGGTCTGATGAGCGTGACCGGACCTGGTCCTGGGGAACCAACAAAAGTTGGCGTGGCACTTGTGGATGTAATTACGGGAATGCATGCCACGATTGGAATTCTCGCGGCGCTGAATCATCGAAATTCAACTGGCGAGGGTCAAGAAATCGAAGTTAACTTACTTTCTTCATTGCTCTCCGCAATGGTGAATCAGTCAAGCGGTTATGTGTCTGGTGATGTTGTGCCAGGAATTCTAGGAAATGCCCATCCATCAATCGTTCCCTACGAGGTGTATCAAACTTCTGATCGACCAGTTGTCATTGCAGTTGGCAACGACGGACAGTTTGGAAAACTCTGCAGCGTACTGGGAATTCCAGAAGTTGCAACGGACTCAAGATTCTTGACCAACCCCGATCGAGTAGCGAATCGAATCGCCATCAACGAACTACTCAATATGGAATTCAGTAAGCAAGGTGCAGATCATTGGTGGCACATGCTCACTGAAATTGGTGTTCCATGCGGACCGATTAACGCCTTAGACGATGCCTTTAAATTGGCCGATTCACTCGGACTCAATCCAATCGTGACTATTAACCAAGAAGGCGAACAACGTAAGCAAGTTGCCAATCCAATTACCTTCTCCAAGACCCCAGTGCGTTACACAGTTGCGCCACCCAGCTTGGATGAAGCATGACCGAGGTAGTTACTGCACAAGCTGGCGTCTTGCGTGAGTTGCGCACCCTAATTGCGGCTGGGAAATTGGGACCCGGACAACAAGTTGTCCAAGATTCCTTGGCTGCCAGCCTTGGAGTTAGCCGCGTGCCGTTGCGCGAGGCCTTAAAAGTTTTGGAAGGTGAAGGGCAAGTTATTTATCATCCGCATCGTGGATATTTTGTTGCAGATTTGAGTGTTACCGACCTAGTTGAGGTCTATCGGATTCGATCCCTATTAGAAGATGAGGCACTTCGGGTGGGCGTGCCGCTACTGACTGATGAAGACCTTGAATACCTTGAAGGATTAATTCAAGATGTTGAAGTGGCGGCAAAAAGTGCTGATGTAACTGCCGTTACCTCAGCAAATAGGCGGTTCCACTTTGCGCTATTTGAATCGAGCAACATGCCACGCTTAGTACGCCTAATTAGAAACCAGTGGGATGCCACCGATGCGTATCGTGGGGTGTATTTTGCAGCGGCTTCAAATCTTGATCAAATGAATAGAGAACATCGGGCTATGTTGGCAGCTCTCCGAGCGCGCGATGTTGAAAAGTCGATTGCACTACAAGCCGCACATCGCGAAAATTCCGTAAGCGTTGTAAGCGAACTAATTAGCAAACCTAGCTAAAGGCTGATCCTTGGGAAGTGACCACTTTCCCAGTTACCACTTGACCTGAATATTCAGGGAATGCTTCGAGCCATTGCAGTCCCGGCACACCACCGATCAATAAAGCAGTAGCAAGAGCATCTGCCGTTGCACATTCTGGACCTACGACAGTTGCTGAACTTGCTGCAATCTTGCCTCCACTTGGATTTGTGACGTGATCGCCGCGTTCGTAAAGCGCGCTCGTGGCTATTGCTTGATTGGTAAGTGGAACTGATGTGTAAATTTCTCCTGGAATTTCGGGATGAGTTATTCCAATCACCCATTGCTCACCAGGCGCGGACTCACCTCGAACTGCAATGTCGCCGCCAGCGTTAATCATGAAGTCGTTAAAGCCAAGTCCTTCAAGGATTGTTACGGTTCGGTCTACAGCCCACCCTTTTACTAAACCCGAGGGATCAAATCCACTGGCGATAGCCCAGGGATCAAAAGTGCCATCGGTTTGCGACTTGATTCTTTCGCACCTTCTTATAACGTCAGTAACCCCGGCATCGACTTCATCACGGGAAATCCGACCATCTCGAAGCTGAGAAATCACGCTATCCGACTTAAATGTGCTAAAAACTTGATCTACATCATGTAGCCATTCCACGACTTCTTTAGTAGCAGAAACCGGTGCTTCACTATTCGTTCTATGCAATCGGATATCGATCGAAACAACAGTTCCCCAAACGTGCTCTACATGAACGTGCCGAACTGCATGGGACATTAAAGTCCTAGTTGATCCAGAGCTGATTGCAGCGATTGGGCGTACCCCATCGAGGTATAAGTGGCTCCACTAATTCCAGAAATCTTTGCCGATTGAGCCTGCATTGCCTGCTGAAGTAGCATCGGTTCAACCGCTTGCGAAATCTGCATCGAGCGCCCATCGCTATTAGGTAACTGCAGCGCAGTGATACCAGTAATTTTTCCGCCTGCGACAGTTACCTGAACCTGCACATAGCCGTATCTAGCATCAACCGCTTGTCCGGTCGCGGTCTTGGTACCGGAACTCGTGGTCGCGGTCTTAGTACCAGAGCTGGTAGTCGTTGCTGGCGTGCCAGTTATCGGTTGGGTAGTTCCCGTGGTTGTACTTTTTGGAGCAACACCCTTACCCGCGGCAGTTAGGTTTGGCCCACTTGGATTAAAGAGCAGTACACCTGCAACACCTGCCAAAGTGCTAATAGCTACCAGGGGAGTACGTTTCATTTCAATTTCCTTAGAATGCGAATGCTTCATCGTGAATATGGGACTCCGGTACACCTAAGACCGTTATTGCATGACGAACCGTGTTTGTCATTGATTCTGGACCGCAAATGTACACATCACTAGATGCAATTTGCGGCACTAACCTGCGAAGTGATCTTGCATCCATCGGAAACTCTTTTCGATTTCCAACAAGATATCGAATGTTTGTATGCGGCCGATCTGCAAGTTGATCAAGCTCGCGCTTCAGCACTACTTCATCATGTGAGCGTGCGCGATAAAGCACATCAACTTGGGTGTTCACTGGTAGCTCTTCGAGCACAGCACGAATTGGAGTGATTCCAACTCCTCCTGCGATTAGGACTACTCGCTCCCCATTACGACGCGATGCGGTAAATGCACCGTAAGGACCTTCGGCAATGACTTTAGTTCCAGGTTTCAAATCAGCCAAGGCCCGACTGTGGTCACCGAGATCTTTAACAGTTATGCGTAAATACTTGCCATCGGGTGGAGCCGACAATGAATAGGGGTGTGCATGCCACCAAAGTTCAGGTGTCATAAATCTCCAGCAGAAAAATTGTCCTGCCGAAGCCTTCATTTTGCGTAAGTTGTGTCCAGTTAGCCAAACGCTGACAACCCCTGGCCCTTCAACAACAACTGCATGAACGCGAAGTTGATAGCGTAACCCGCGCAAGATAGGAAGTCCCCAGCGGAACAACACCAAACTTCCGGCAGCAGATACCGTCAGGATTAACCAGATAGTGGATGCTAAATGGTTTCGAATGAATGCATTACCGAGCGAAACTTGGTGTGCATAAGAAAGTGCGACCGCAAGGTAGGTATAAAGGTGTATGACCCACCAAGTTTCGTAAGTTATCCGACGACGTGCGACTTTATATGAAGTTACTCCTGCCATGATCATCAGAATTAACCCGGCAGTTGCTGGAAGTATCCACCTAGTCGTGGTCACCAAAGACCAAAGCTCGTGTAAGGCACTGGTTTTATCTGTGATTGAGTAGCCAACAACTGTGAATATCACATGGAACCCAATTAGGAACAATGCATATGGCGCGATCTTGCGGTGCCAATAAACCGTTTTATCGAACCCAACTTCTCGCTCAAACCAGGGAATGCGCGCGATTAAGAAAAGTGTAATGATCACGCCATAGGTTCCGACCATGGCGCAAATGCGACCCAGGAAGATAAACAATGAACCGGTGTTCATAGCGGCTTCGAAAGTCATACCTTGAAGTTCAAGAGCGAGAGCAGCTCCCAACCCAAGGCCCGCGATAATTCCAGCCGCATTTGCAACCGTGTGGCTCTTGCCATTTGCTGCTACCGGCGAAACTTCTCGAGAGTTTGCCTGGCTGCGCCTGGTTCGCGGGCTCTGAGTGTTGGAGAACATGGTTCCAGTTTGGCGAGCGAACGTTTGGGAATGGTCCAAGAACTTGTAAGGGCTGTGTTAAGAAGTTCGATTAACTGACTATTTGCCACACCAAGCGAGTGTGATTTCCTTGTAAACGATGGGTTTCGCTAGTCTTACTTGGTATGACACCGCAGGAGTTAGCCCAGCAGATCCGGATTGCGGTTAATGGTGCGATTTCCGCGGGGATTTTGAATCTTGAAATAGCGGACGTTCCCGATGAAATTGTGGTTGAGCGGCCAAAGAATCTGGACCACGGTGATTGGGCCACGAATATCGCGATGCAAATTGGCAAAAAAGCTGGTTTAAATCCGCGTGCCGCAGCTGAAATTTTGCAGCCAATACTTGAGCAATTACCAGGGGTTGAGGCAATTGAAATTGCTGGACCAGGTTTCATAAACATTAGGTTGAGTGCTGCGAGTCAAGGTGAACTTGCGAGAGACATTATTGCGAAGGGTGCTTCATTTGGTCGAGGAACCCAACTAGTTGGTAAAAAAATAAACGTTGAATTCATTTCAGCAAATCCAACTGGCCCGCTACACCTGGGTCATACTCGCTGGGCTGCTGTGGGTGATGCGATTGCGCGGGTACTCGAAGCAGAAGGTGCGCAGACTGCACGTGAATTTTATATCAACGACCTTGGTGTCCAAATGGATAAGTTTGGCGCTTCAGTTAAAGCGGCAGCAATCGGTGAAACAATCCCTGAAGATGGCTATCACGGTGCTTACATTCCAGATTTAGCGAAGGAAATTGTTTCAGCTAGCCCTGAAATAATTAATCTGCCCGAACCAGAACGCAGCGATGCATTTCGTGACGCTGCCTATGCGCTTCAGCTTGCCGACCAAAAACGCGTACTCGAAAACTTCAATACACATTTTGACGTTTGGTATTCCGAGCGTTCACTCCATACGTCTGGCGCTGTTGATCGAGCATTTGAGAAGTTAAAGTCCGAGGGCCATATGTTTGTCGAGGATGGCGCAACTTGGTTACGTACATCTGACTTTGATGATGATAAAGACCGAGTTTTAATCAAAGCGGATGGTGCATTAACTTATTTTGCTTCGGACACGGCGTATTACGTAGATAAGCGCAATCGTGGCTTTGATTTGTGTATCTACCTATTGGGTGCCGATCATCACGGATACGTAAACAGGTTGCGCGCATTAGCTTCCTGCGCTGGGGATAATCCAGATGACCACTTACAAATTTTGGTTGGCCAGATGGTAAAGATGCTGAAGAATGGCGAAGAAGTTCGGCTATCCAAGCGTGCCGGCAACATTATTACTTTGG
The DNA here is from genome assembly GCA_947452765.1 of Actinomycetota bacterium. Classification (GTDB taxonomy): domain Bacteria; phylum Actinomycetota; class Actinomycetes; order S36-B12; family UBA5976; genus UBA5976. The sequence continues at coordinate 26,830 of CANGDR010000006.1, forward strand.
AAGACTTGGTTGATGAAGTTGGTGTTGACGCAGCACGCTACTCATTAATTCGTTATCCAGTTGATTCACCTCTCGTTCTTGATTTGGATCTCTTGGTATCAAGCACCAATGACAATCCGGTTTATTACGTGCAATATGCGCACGCTCGTATTGCATCCGTAGTTCGAAATGCGGCAGATCTTGGCTTAATTCCAGCCAATACAGCGGACTGGGACCCAGTAACTTTCAATCCTTCGCTACTGACGGATGAGCGTGAGGGAGCACTACTTGGCTTGCTAGCTGATTACCCGCGCGTCGTGGCATCGGCTGCTGAACTTAGAGAACCGCATCGAATTGCGCGGTATGTAGAAGAAGTCGCCTCTAGCTACCACACTTTCTACGCAGCATGTCGAGTACTCCCGCAAGGAGATGAAGAGGTAACCGAGCTTAATATTTCGCGATTATGGCTATGTGCTGCAACACGTCAGGTGATTGCTAACGGCTTAGATCTATTGGGTGTTAGCGCACCCGAGAGAATGTAATCATGTCGAACGCCAATTTCCTTGATCCAGCAATCTGGCCAGCATCAGCCACAAGATCTCACAGTGGCGAAATTGTTGTTGGCGGAGTATCGGTAAGTGAACTGGCTAAAAAATATGGGACGCCACTTTTTGTATTCGATGAAGCAGATGTTCGCGCTCGCGCTCGTGCTTATGTAGCTGCATTTACTGTTGATGACGTAGCTACTAAAGTTCACTACGCTGGCAAAGCTTTTATCACCACTCGAATTGCGCAGTGGGTGCACGAAGAAGGCATGGGCATCGATGTGGCAAGTGTCGGTGAGCTGGAAGTTGCCTTGCGAGCTGGCATAGATCCGAACGATATAGTTATGCATGGTAACAACAAAAGTGTTTCTGACCTGACGCGCGCCGTTGAAGTTGGTGTCGGCCGGGTTGTCATAGACAGCCTGATAGAAATCGAGCGACTGAATGAAATCGCAGCTAAAGCGGGAATAGTTCAGCAAGTATTTGTCCGCTTAACTGTTGGAGTTGAAGCGCATACCCATGAAGCGATATCAACGGCACATGAAGATCAAAAATTTGGTCTGTCTATTGCCTCGGGTATGGCCATGGCAGCCGTAGACAATATTTTGGAATGTGATTCGCTGTCACTTGCAGGCCTACATTCACATATTGGTTCTCAAATCTTTGATGCATCTGGATTCGAAATAGCAACTCATCGCGTGATCGAGTTTGCGGTACAAATTCGCGACCGACACGATTTCACAGTTAGTGAATTAGATGTCGGAGGCGGTATGGGAATTGCCTATGTCGACGGTGACGATCCGCTCGAAGTTAGCCACATGGGCAAAGCAATTTTGGATATTGTTCGATCTGAGTGCGCTCGCGTACACATGCCAGTCCCAATCATCAGCGTTGAGCCAGGAAGAGCCATCATCGGAAATCCAGGGATAACGATTTACGAAGTAGGAACTGTTAAGCCGGTTGAGCTAGATGATTCGAAAGTTCGCCACTATATCTCGGTAGACGGAGGAATGAGTGACAATATTCGCACTGCGCTTTACAACGCCGAGTACACCGTGACTGTGGCAAACCGAAGCGTAGGTGAAGTTACTGCAGCATCGCGAGTAGTAGGTAAACATTGCGAAAGCGGTGACATCGTAGTTCGAGATGCCCAGCTACCGACAGATATTCGCCCTGGAGATTTACTTGCAGTCGCTGCCACCGGAGCCTATTGTCGCTCGATGGCAAGTAATTACAATCACTTGCCTAGACCGGCTGTTGTCTCGGTCAAGAGCGGGAAATCTCAAGTATTACTACGTCGAGAAACGATTGACGATTTACTTTCGCTTGACGCTGGTATTAGCTAGTTGCTTTTTCGCGCGCGATCGATCCAGCAAGCAAACGGTTAAATTCAAATACCGCAGTAACAACCATAATGGCCGCACCTACAAACAAAAGTCCACGCAAAGCTTGTTGAGTATGGATCGCAAAGAGCGCTCCGAGAACTAGAAGTATTCCCGCACGCAATAACGAAATCCATTTGTTTGCTGGCCGTGACCAGACTCGCTTCCATTCGCGAGCAATTAATGTTGGTACATCAATATCCGGTAGTACCCCACCTAGCAAGGTGTAAGACAGGCCGCCGGCAAGGATCAAGATAGCGGCTGGAATCCAGAATGCACCTTCGAATTCATTCCAAGAGGCAATTAAGTAGGTTCCTAACTTAGGATCACGGCCAAAGAAGTTCACTGCGATCCAAGCCACAGCACTGATTCCTGCCAAGATGCCTCCGGAAATTATTACTGACTTTGCGACCCGCTGAGCCCCTTGGCGCCAAAACGGAGCAAGCAGAATGGAAAGCAGGAATAAAACTGCTGCTGCAATTGGCAGTGCAGTTGACAGAGTGTCTGAAATCTTTAACACAGTTTGCAAAGTCTTAATCGTAGAAAGCAAACTTCCTGCTGGTGGTTCAAGAGTGAGCTGATCTATTGGAGCAATTCCAAGCTGAGGTGCAAATTTATTTATTGTTTCAATTGCGGCATTTGCAGTATCCGTAAATTCAAGTTTTAGTTGCTGTCCGGTTAAGAATGCATCTTTGAGCTTTAGGGCAGCGCCACGAATTGGCTTGGAAAGGGCATTACTATCCAAGATTTTGGCCGCAGCATTTTCAATGACCGGGCGAAATGCCGCAGCATTTGGTGCCTTCGTGATTAACGTATCTGCGAATTGGACACTTAATTTGTCGATAACTGCAGGATCATGCCGAATCGACTCGATGTGATCGGCTAACCGAGGTCCGTTGAGCAGGTTGTTATTGACAATTCCCGCTAAAGCGCCAATTGTCAGGCTTAATGTACCTAAGACAATTAAGGCTTTTGCCGTAATGCGTGCAAATTTAGATTGCTTCATATTGACCCCGTTTGTTATTAAATCTTGCGATTAGTCTACGGGCGGGCGTGGCAACGGCGGCGGTTTTGGCTTGTTTCTAGGGTTTCTGCCAGAATTGGAACACAGTTGCATGCAATTTCGAGCACTGTATTAATAAGGAGAAGAAATGGGCGCCCCGCTAACCGTAGTAATTCTCGGCGGTGGAACAGTTGGTGCTGCAGTTGCTCACCTTATTACTGAAAGTGCCGAAGATTTGACGGCTCGCGTAGGTCGCGAATTGAAGTTAACCGGCGTTGCGGTACGGGATGCTTCTAAGGTCCGTGCTGGGGTGGATCCAAGTTTGATCACAACGGATGCCGCAGCCTTGGCTGCATCTGGCGCAGATATCGTCATTGAAGTTATTGGTGGAATCGAGCCTGCCAAATCGCTGATCGAATCTGCATTCGCACATGGCTCATCTGTAGTTACCGCAAATAAGGCATTACTGGCGGCACATGGCGCACACTTACACAAACTTGCCGAAGAAGCTGGTGTCGATCTTTACTACGAAGCCGCAGTAGCTGGAGCTATCCCATTGCTTAGGCCATTACGTGAGTCGCTTGCCGGAGACAAAGTCACAAAAGTTCTTGGCATCGTAAACGGCACCACAAACTTTATTTTGAGCAAGATGTATGACCAAGGCGCAGACTACTCGGAAGTATTAAAAGAGGCGCAAGACTTAGGCTATGCCGAATCAGATCCAACTGCTGATGTCGAAGGATTTGATAGTGCCGCGAAGGCCGCAATTCTTGCGGGACTGGCTTTCCATACCAACGTCACAGCTGACGATGTTTACCGTGAAGGTATGACCAACGTAACGGCTGAAGATATCGTGGCCGCAAAGTCATTGGGCTACGTCATCAAATTATTAGCAATCTCGGAATTAACTGAAGATGACAAGGGCGTAATAGTGCGGGTACATCCAGCCATGATTCCGCTTAGCCATCCATTGGCATCTGTCCGCGATGCATTCAATGCTGTCTTTGTTGAAGCTGACGCTGCGGGACAGGTTATGTTCTACGGTCGTGGCGCTGGTGGCGCTCCTACGGCAAGTTCAGTTGTCGGCGATGTAGTTGCAGCTGCAAGGCACCGAGTAACTGGAACCGTAGGACCGGCGCAAAGTATTTATGCAGACTTGGAAGTTCGTGCTATCGGAGATGCTAAGACTGCCTATTACATAAACCTTAGAGTGGCCGACGAATCGGGTGTATTGGCAGCAATTGCTAATGAATTTGCAAAGCACGATGTTTCGATTCAAGCGGTCCGCCAAGATGGCGAAGGTGATTTAGCACGCTTAATGATTCGGACTCATATCGCACCAGATCGTCGACTTCAGGCAACCGTTGAAGCTCTGAAAAACATGTCAGCTGTCCGTAACGTAATTGGCGTGATGCGCGTTGAGGGTATTGGCGCATAAATATGGCTCAGCAGTGGCGCGGGGTAATTGAAGAATATCGTGATCGGTTACCTGTCGGGCCAAACGATGTAATTGTCACTTTAGGTGAGGGTGGAACTCCGCTTGTTTACGCCTGCACCTTATCTGAGCGAACTGGCGCAAAGGTTTACCTAAAAGTCGAAGGAATGAACCCGACTGGATCCTTCAAAGATCGCGGTATGACTATGGCAATTACCGATGCTGCCCGGCAGGGGGCAAAAGCCGTTGTTTGTGCATCCACTGGAAACACAAGTGCCTCAGCTGCGGCCTATGCCACCAAAGCTGGAATGCGAAGTGCGGTACTCGTACCACAAGGAAAAATAGCCATGGGCAAATTAGCCCAGGCCGTTATTCATGGTGCAACGATTTTGCAAGTTGATGGCAACTTCGATGATTGCTTGGACATTGCGCGCGCTCTTGCAGAAAATTACCCAATTGCATTGGTTAATTCGGTTAACCCAACTCGCTTACAGGGCCAAAAGACTGCAGCATTCGAAATTGTCGACGCCCTAGGTGATGCGCCTGACATTCACTGCTTACCCGTAGGTAACGCTGGAAATATCAGTGCGTACTGGATGGGATATAGCGAGTACTACATAGACAAAGTTGCCACCCAACGTCCAGTCATGTGGGGATTCCAAGCTGCGGGTGCAGCGCCATTTGTTGCCGGTCACCCCATCGAAAAACCCGAAACCATTGCTACTGCCATTCGAATTGGCAAACCCGCCTCATGGGATTTAGCAATTGCAGCTCGCGATGATTCTGGTGGCTTAATTGACGCTGTAACTGATGCACAAATTTTGGATGCCTACCGACTGCTCGCAAGCAGCGAGGGAATTTTCGTAGAGCCATCTAGCGCAGCTTCGGTTGCTGGTTTACTGCAACAGGCAGAACGCGGGTTGGTTGATTCGGGATCAACGATCGTTTGCACTGTAACCGGAAATGGTTTGAAAGATACTCAATGGGCGCTAGAAAGCGCCAAAGATCCCGTTGTCGTTCCAGTTGATGTTAAAGCTGCCGCTGCTGCGATCGGACTTGTCTAATGTCTCGAACCGTTTCAGTTTCCGTACCAGCGACTAGTGCCAACCTGGGACCTGGCTATGACGCACTTGGCTTAGCGCTAGAAATTCGAGATTTTGTATCTGCGACCATAACTGACGACAACTTAGTAACAGTCGAAATAACTGGGCAAGGCGCAGACACATTGCCAAAAGATGGAACTCACCTAGTAGCAAAAACCATTATTGATGCATGCAAAACTTTTGGTACTGAAATCACCGGACTTCATGTAGTTTGCAAAAATGCAATTCCGCAAGGTCGTGGACTTGGATCAAGTGCAGCTGCAATTGTGGCTGGGCTAGTACTCGCTAGTGAATTGACGTATGCGCGCGCGAGTGAAGATGAACTTCTCCAAATGGCGAATGCGATTGAAGGACACCCTGATAACGTAGCTGCCTGCCTTCTTGGGGCGATGACGATTGCGTGGCTTGAGGTAGATGGGCGCGCGAATTCGGTATCTATGAATGTTCATCCAGACATCGTTCCAGTACTGGGTATCCCGCAAACCGAACTTGATACTCATAAAGCGCGTGGTTTGATACCTGCGGAAATATCGCATATTGATGCGACGTTTAACGCGGGTCGTTCGGCACTTCTGGTTGCCGCAATGATTGGTGATCCTAATTTTCTGCTTGAAGCTACGGATGATCGTTTGCATCAACCGTTCCGAGCCAGCGCTTACCAATCGTCTATGGACTTGATTGGCTCGCTACGAGAACTGGGGATTGCGGCTTGTATCAGTGGCGCTGGACCTACGGTTTTAGCGCTCACTACTTCAGACCAGACCCAGAAAGCCATTGAAATCATGGCATCCGGCGGATTCTCAGCAGTTCCAGTAGCGGTTGCTGACGAAGGCGCCATTTACGATAACAACGAGAAAGTCGAAGAAGACTAGGAAAATTCCCACTCACGCCCAGAATTTCGCATCAAGTGAGATCACCTGCTAGTCTTTATTTATCGGTTGGATCTCTTCCACCGAAAATCCCGCTAAATCTCACGAACTTTCGTGCAGTCGTGCTGGATCAAAATCCACTAAAACATAAAGGACACATACGTGACCGAGACAGTAGCCCAAGATAAAGGGCTTAACGCAAAACTGCTTCCAGAATTAAAGGCAATGGCAACCAAGCTAGGCATCGATGGTGCTTCTGGCATGCGTAAGGCAGACCTCGTTAAAGCGATTGGTGCCTCACAGGGTGGTGGCAATTCGAGCCGCTCAGCATCTCGACCAGCAGGTGCTGCCAATTCAGAATCCTCCGATGAAAGACCAGCTCGCGAAGATCGTGCACCACGTAACAACGGTGGCGATAGCGAAGGTGGCGAACGCGAAAGTCGTGATAACGACCGAGGTGATCGTGGTGAACGAGGCGACCGTAATGATCGCAATAACCGTAATCGCCGTGGCCGTGACCGTAATGATCGCAATAGCAATGGTCGCAACAATCGTGGTAGCCGTGGCGGCGATCGTGATTATGATTTAGAAGTTTCTGAAGATGACGTGCTACTTCCAGTTGCTGGAATTATCGACATCCTTGATAACTATGCCTTCGTTCGTACGTCTGGCTACTTGCCAGGTCCAAATGATGTTTATGTTTCCATGGGTCTTGTTAAGCGCTTCTCACTTCGCAAGGGCGATGCAGTTACTGGTCAGGTTAAGCAGCCACGTGAAGGCGATCGTCCGCAGAAGTTCAATCCACTAGTTCGAATTGAATCGATTAACGGTCTAGAGCCAGACGAAGCAATTAAGCGTGTTGATTTTGGCAAGCTAACGCCGCTTTACCCACAAGACCGGTTACGTCTGGAAACCGTGCCAAACAACTTAGTTACTCGCGTAATCGACTTGGTTGCACCAATTGGTAAGGGTCAGCGTGGGCTAATCGTCTCGCCACCTAAGGCTGGTAAGACGATGATCTTGCAGAACATTGCAAATGCGATTGCAGAAAATAACCCAGAAGTTCACTTGATGGTTGTGCTTGTTGATGAGCGCCCTGAAGAAGTTACTGATATGCAGCGTTCGGTTAAGGGTGAAGTTATTGCTTCCACTTTCGATCGTCCAGCAGAGGATCACACCACAATCGCTGAACTCGCAATTGAGCGCGCAAAGCGTCTGGTTGAAATGGGTCACGATGTAGTGGTACTGCTTGATTCGATGACTCGTCTCGGCCGTGCTTACAATCTTTCAGCTCCAGCGTCCGGTCGTATTCTTTCTGGTGGTGTTGATTCAGCTGCACTTTATCCACCCAAGAAGTTCTTTGGTGCCGCACGCAACATCGAAGAAGGTGGCTCGCTAACGATCTTGGCAACGGCACTTGTTGATACTGGCTCCCGAATGGATGAAGTTATCTTCGAAGAATTCAAGGGCACTGGAAATATGGAACTCAAGTTGGATCGTCGCTTAGCCGATCGACGTATTTTCCCTGCAGTCGACGTCGAAGCCTCAGGTACCCGTCGCGAAGAAATTCTTTTGGCTCCAGATGAGCTAAAGGTAATTTGGAAACTTCGTCGGGTGCTTCACGCCCTTGATTCCCAGCAAGCTCTTGAACTGTTGTTAACCAAGCTTCGTGAGACTAAGAGCAATCTTGATTTCTTGATGCAGGTTCAGAAGACCACGCCTGAAGCTCCAAATGGCATGGGATCTGACTCCATGGACAGTATTGATTAATTAGTCATTAGAAAAAGGGCCGAACCTCAATTGAGGATTGGCCCTTTTTCGTGTTACCAGAACGTTTTCACCGGATCAGGCATACTTGCCGTAAGAGGTGAGTTATGAAATTAGATCGCGAGGCATTGCTGGGTCTCAACTGCCCGGATGGCAATGACTTGGTACGCCAAGGAATTGAATTTGGCTCGAATATTGAAGTTGGAGTAAGTGCTTTCAGTCGTTCTCACGGAGTTAAATCCGAACTTGAATATAAGTTAAAAATGGCGCGCGAAGGCCGAACGATGACGGCCCTAACTATTGGATTGACTGATTGGCCAGAAACTAAAAAGGGCCTGGAGCACATTTATCAAGTTACGCAAGATCGCGGATTCTATATCGACCGATTCATTATTGCCCTTGATCGTCGAATGGGATTGCCACCTGAATTGCGTTCGGGAGCAATAAAAGAAACTGGACCAATGCTGACTTCAGATTCTGAATGGTTGGAGGTTGCGCAATCGATCGAGATCCAGCCACACATGGGCGACATGATGATTGGCTCACCCTCATCGCTAGACAACACACGTAGGGCCTTGGAGTCTGGCGTAAATTACATCGGTAACTTATCTCAATTCGCTTGGAAATATCCTGGCTGGCCTGGCGACGATGTAGCGCAAATGTCAGAGGTAGTTAAAGCACTGGGATTAATGGCGAGCAAAGCAGCGCAAGGTGCAGTCGTTCACTCGTACCTAGATGATGGCTTTCCTGCACAATTTGGTGACTACAGCTCCTATATTGGCTGGGCAAAATTTGAACGCTATCTAATCGAAGACTTGATTGGCGCAAAGCTAGGACACGCATACGGTGGTTTGACGCATGATCCAGTTACCAAAACTGTGGTAACTATGGCAGTTGAAGCGTTGCGACCAAGCGATGTTTGTTCATCTTTCTATTTTGGAAATACTACGCGCTATACGCCAAATATTGAACAAAACTATGGCGTGCTGGGTGTCGACGTTCTTTACATGATGTTGGCGGATAAACACTTGAAAGCAGGATCGTCAATCATGCCGGTACCGGTCACCGAAGCAATTCGGGTTCCAACCCCAGATGAGATTATTGATGTCCAAACTATTGCCCACAACACGAAAGCAAAGCTGAATTCCATTTACGAAGTCACAAATTGGAGTGAACTAGAGCAGCGAAGCCAACAACTTGTAGCAAATGGAAATAGATTCTTCGATAACTTACTCAACGGCCTTTCGGATTCTGGTGTGGATATTAACGACCCACTGCAATTATTGGTTGCAGTCAGGCGCCTTGGCCCCAGCGGGATAGAACGAAACTTTGGAGTTGGCAATGCGACAGAGGATCCGTTGGTTGATGGTTACGAACCACTTGTCCCGACCGATGTTTTAAAAGATTTCTTAACGGAACGAACCCAAATTCGAAGTGCGGTACGCCCCGAGAAATGGGTTTTGAATAAGGCTCATACCCCGATTGTTGCTTCCAGCGATGTTCATGAACTCGGCATGAGATTGGTAATTGATGCGGTCGAAAGCCTGGACATTAAGCCAGTAATTAGCCCAGTTGGAATCGATCCAGATGAATTGGCCGAGCTAGCGCTGCAAGAAGAGGCAACTTCAGTACTAATTTCAACACACAATGGCATGGCCCTAAGTTATGCCGAGAAACTTCTAGCTGAACTTAAGGCCCGCAACATTGCACCGCAAGTGATAATTGGGGGCCGGTTGAATCAAGAGATTGAAGGCGAAGGCATGCCAGTTGATGTAACCAATCAACTTATTGCCCTAGGAATTGATGTCTGCGTTGATTTAAAGGACTTAGCAAGGATGCTAAGAAACTAAGACACTTTTATGGCGCTGAGATCCAAAGCTTTGTATTTACCAGATTGCGTGTAGTCGCGGATGCGCTCGAAACCTTCGAATACTTCTAAATATGAAGTGGCTAGTGGCGAGATAGCCAGACGGATGCAGTTCGGAGCACGGTAGTCCGGAATGACCTTCATGTCATCACGCAACCCGCGTGCTATCTGCGCCGCATCCGGATGGTAAATACTGATGTGCCCACCACGAAGATTTGCTTCGCGTGGGGTTATAAGTTGATATCCAATTTCTACTAGCCATTGCTCATAAAGTTCAATCATCATGTCAGTACCTTTTGCGGCCTTTGCATTGATGGCTGCAATTGTTGCTTCTGCAATCATCCCAAAACCTTCATCGATGCAGAGTAAACCCATTATGGAAGGGCTAGCGATCTGGAAACCCCGCATTCCTTCGATCTGATCAAATTGCGATCCCATTAAGAATTGATTCCGTTGCGCAAACCAACCTTGAATCGGCAGTTGTAGTTCTGTTTGGATCTGCTTGCTCACATATAACCATGCAGGTGACCCTGGTCCAGAGTTTCCATATTTGTATGTGCAGCCAACCGCAAGATCTACGCCATCACGATCAAATTGCAAATCGACTGCGCCAACGGCATGACTTGCATCCCAAACCATCAGAGCGCCCGCTGTGCGAACTAGGTCAGTGAGTTCCTTAACGTTATGTAGAGCTCCAGAACGATAGGCAACAACTGAAAGCGTGACAACCGCAACATCAGCATTTAAGTACGGTTGCAATAACTCTGCAGTAACTCGTTCGTTGCTGAAATCTTCGCCCGCAATATGTTCTCTCAGATCATTTGGAATAATTACCAGATTTAGATCTAACTCGTCGGCAATACCTTGCATGATATATCGATCAGTCGGGAAGTTCGCTTCATCAGTAATGATGGTTCGTCGACCTGGTCGCGCCGAAATAGCGGCTCTAATCAAGCGATAAAAATTTACACTGGTGGTATCCATTGCGAGGGTTTGGCCACTCGCTGCGCCTAAAGCAGCTCGACCTATTAAGTCTCCAGTGGTCTCGGCTTTGTCGATCCACTCTGCCCAGCCATCGACCATCTTCGCGCCCCAACCTGTAACCAAGAATTCATTGATGGTCTCGATTGTGGATTTTGGTAGGCGTCCTAAGGAATTGCCATCTAGGTAGCAAATGTCCGGATCCATAACCACGAAGCGATCCCGGAATTTTGCAAGGGGGTCGGTGACATCTAGGTTCTGGGCATCTTGGCGAGTGAACATGGAAATAAGGGTATTGCTAGTGACGTTTCGACAGTTAGTTGATGCTGCGCAACCCCAGTTTTCTGGACGTTTTGTGGGAATCCCTGAAAACTGGCACAATCAAGGGGTTGGTCGGTTCACGCAAGGCATCCGAGTCTGCGACCCGATCACAGTATTTATAAGGAGAAATCCGTGCAGACTGGCATCCACCCAGAGTACGTAGAAACCGCAGTTACTTGTGGTTGCGGAAATACATTCACCACACGCAGCACGCAGAAGAGCGGAAACATACATGCCGATGTGTGCAGCGCTTGCCACCCGTTCTACACGGGCAAGCAGAAGATTCTTGACACCGGTGGCCGCGTCGCCAAGTTCGAGAAGCGCTTCGGTAAGCAGTCCTAGCTTTCTTAATGAGGTGTTGTCGTCGTCTACGGATGATGACAACGCCTCATTTTTTATCTCCAGATAATTTTTAATAGTGCACCACTACCTTAAGGACACCTGATGGGGCAAGACTTCAACAAAGTTGATGCAATGGTTACCGAGCTGGACGAGCTCGAAGCCAAGCTCAGCGATCCTGCAACCCATAGCAATCCAAACGAAGCTCGCCGGATTGGTAAACGTCACGCTGAACTTAAGCCGGTAGTTGCCAAGTATCGCGAGTGGTTACAACTGCACGACGACGAAATTGCCGCTCGCGAAATGGGTGAAGAGGATTCCGCATTTTTGGCAGAAGCAGATCAGATGGCAATCGCACGAGAAGTTGCTGCTGACAAACTTCAGGAGATGTTGATACCGCGCGATCCAATGGATGGCAACGATGTAATTCTTGAAATCAAAGCGGGTGCAGGGGGAGAAGAGTCAGCTTTATTCGCTGGCGATTTGATGCGTATGTATTTGAAGTATGCCGAAAAGCGTGGTTGGGCAACTCAAGTTTTAGAGGCTGAAGAATCTGACATGGGTGGCTATAAAGATATTGCGATCGCAGTTAAGTCCAAGGGTGTAGTCGCACCGGAAGATGCTCCGTTTGCAAATCTAAAGTTTGAAGGGGGAGTACACCGAGTACAGCGCGTTCCGGTGACTGAATCGCAGGGACGGATTCATACATCTGCTGCTGGCGTACTAGTACTTCCTGAGGCAGAAGAAGTTGACGTAACTATCGATCCTAATGATTTGCGAATTGACGTCTTTCGCTCTTCCGGACCTGGTGGCCAGAGCGTAAACACAACTGACTCTGCGGTTCGGATCACACACTTACCAACTGGCATCGTAGTTTCTTGTCAGAATGAAAAATCACAATTGCAAAACAAGGAATCTGCGATGCGTATTCTTCGTGCTCGCATGCTCGCTGCGGCTCAAGAAGCTGCGATGGCTGCGGCATCCGATGTTCGAAAGAGTCAGGTTCGTACGGTCGATCGTTCCGAACGAATTCGTACGTACAACTTCCCAGAAAACCGGCTAGCGGATCACCGAGTTGGCTTCAAAAGTAATAATCTTGATGCAGTTATGAACGGTGATTTAGATCCAGTAATCGGTGCCTGCATCGAAGCAGACACCAAAGAACGACTTGCAACTCTAGGAGATTAACCATGGTTGACTCCAAGGATTTATTAAGTAGTGCCAGCTTGCTACTTAGTGAAGCAGGAGTTGCTAGCCCGCATGTTGACGCCGAATTATTAATGGCACACGTCTGTGGCATCGAACGCTCACAGCTTGCTTCGGTCTTCGAAATCTCACTAGATCAAACCCAGGAATTCAATGATTTAGTTGCCCTACGAGTAAAGCGGGTGCCATTACAACACTTAACTGGAGTTGCATACTTTCGTCACCTAGAACTAGCAGTTGGGCCCGGTGTTTTTGTGCCTCGCCCAGAAACTGAACTTTTAGTTGAAGCGGCGATTGAGTACCTAAAAGCAATATCCGGACCACGAATCGCAGTAGACCTTTGTTCTGGCAGCGGAGCAATCGCACTATCGATCGCGTTGGAAGTTCCAGGAACTTTAGTTTTAGCTGTGGAACTTTCAGATGATGCGGTGAAATGGTTAGCGCACAATATCGTTGACCATGCATCAAAACTTGAAGCAGTCGGATCTCAGGTTTACCTGCACCATGGAAATGCTGGAGACCGAAACTTGCTCAATGACATGGCTGGCCAATTGGATGCTGTGGTAACAAATCCGCCTTACATTCCAGAAGCCATGATTCCGCGTGATCCAGAAGCTCGTGACCATGATCCGGCAATGGCGCTCTTCAGCGGGCTAGATGGCTTAGACGTCGCACGTCAAGTTGCGTGGGTCGGCGCAGACTTACTTAAATCTGGCGGATTCTTTGGCATGGAGCATGCAGACGTGCAAGGTGAAAGTGTTCCTGCATTTTTGAATTCCATGCCTGGCACATGGGAGCAAGTGCAAGACCATAAGGACTACAACAAATTGCCTAGGTTTACTACCGCGGTGCGAACTGATCAACCAAGCGTAGGAAGATAGTCCTGTGTTTGAAACTCTCAAAGTCACACCCGATACATCGCAAATCGAAATTGATTCAGCGATAAGTAAAGCGGTTGCCGCTATTCAAGCTGGAAAATTAGTAGTAATTCCAACTGATACTTCTTATGCAGTCATGTGCGATGCATTTAATGCCGAGGCAATTGCACAACTTCGAATTGCTAAGAAGCAAACTTCTGATGTTGCATTACCAATTTCTGCGGGTTCGATTGAAACCATTAAAGGCGTAGCAAACCTCTCGACCCTGGCAAATGACTTAGCGAGTGCATTTTGGCCCGGTGCCTTAACCTTGCTAACTACCGCACAGGATTCGCTTGCTTGGAATATTGGTGGAAGTGGCACTGCGCTTGCCGTTCGCGTTCCACATAATGATGTGGCGATAACAGTTTTGAATCAAATCGGGCCGTCAGTTATGACCGGAGCGCAGATAGCTGGTAAATCTCCAGTTAATACCGTGGATCAAGCCATTTCAGCATTGGGCGAGAGTATTGCAATTTTCCTTGATGCGGGGGAACTTTCAAATCAGGTCTCATCAGTCATCGACACCACTGGCCAGCACTTACGGCTCATCAGGGCAGGATCGCTTACCCTGCAGGAAATCCGCGAGGTTATGCCGATCGTCATAGATGCCTCTGCATCAAAATCGTCATAGATGCCTCTGCATCAAAATAGGTCACGCCCTAGACTTGTGAAACTGCGCACAAGCGCACTACGGGGTAAAAGGTGACCACTATGAGCGACACATTCTTTGGTTCAGATTTCGACGAGCTAAATGAAACCGATCCAGAAATAGCGGACATTCTGCTTGCCGAACTAAATCGGTTGCGCACTGGAATTCAGTTAATCGCTTCCGAAAACTTCACCTCACCAGCTGTCCTAACTGCACTTGGCTCAACTCTGAGTAACAAGTACGCCGAAGGCTATCCAGGCAAGCGTTACTACGGCGGTTGCGAAGTTGTGGACATAGCGGAGAACCTTGGTATCGAACGTGCCAAATCCTTATTTGGCGCAGAACATGCGAACTTACAGCCACACTCCGGCGCAAGCGCAAACATTGCGGTGTTTGGTGCATTCATGAAGCCAGGCGATACCTTTTTAGCAATGGCTTTGCCACACGGTGGTCACTTAACACATGGCGCAGGCGTTTCATACTCTGGTAAATGGTTCAATCCAGTTCACTACGGTGTTGCTGAAGGAACTGAAAATATTGACTACGACCAGTTACGCGACCTTGCACGTGAACACAAGCCAAAGATGATTGTCGCCGGTGGATCTGCAATTCCTCGCTTAATTGACTTTAAAGCCATTCGTGAAATTGCTGACGAAGTTGGAGCGATCATGCACGTTGATGCTGCGCACTTCATTGGACTAGTTGCAGGTAAGGCAATCCCGTCTCCAGTTCCGTACGCCGATGTAGTTACATTCACAACTCACAAGGTGCTTCGTGGACCACGCTCCGGCATGATCGTTTGCAAATCAGAGCATGCAGCTGCGATCGACAAGGGAGTATTCCCTTTGATGCAAGGTGGACCGATGATGCATGTGATTGCTGCAAAGGCTGTCGCATTAAAAGAATGTGCAACTCCCGAGTATCAGAAGTATGCAAAAGATGTCATTGTGAACGCCCAGGCGCTAACAGCAGGTTTAGCTACGGAAGGTATGCGCCCGGTGACTGGTGGAACTGATACGCACCTAGCGTTGCTTGATCTGCAAGGAATCGACGTTTCAGGCAAGGATGCTGAGCAGCGAGCAAGTGATTCCGGCATTGTCCTTAACAAGAATTCAATTCCGTACGATCCAAAGCCGGCAGCAGTAACTTCCGGTGTTCGTGTTGGCACACCTTCAGTAACTACCCAAGGTATGGGCGTTCCTGAAATGGAAAAGATTGCTTCCATGATTGGGCGGGCTGTTAAGACTGATAATCCAGCAGTTCATGCGGAAATTAAGGCTGAAGTAACGGAACTCACTGCTAAGTTCCCTGCGTACCCACGTCCATAATTTCTAAAGGGGTTTAACCTTTCCCTATGCGCGAATATCTGCTGTGCCTAGTTGCTGCAGCGGCTGTCACATATTTACTGGCACCGTTAGCTCGCGCATTAGCGATTCATTTTGGCGCCATGGCCCAAGTGCGAGATCGCGATGTACATCTGAGGCCAACCCCACGATGGGGCGGACTGGCAATGTTAGTTGGACTATGTGTCGCAATTGTGCTGGCCAGTCAATTGCCGCTGATGTCCACGATTTTTACTGATCGCCGCCAGATAACTGCGCTGCTTCTTGGCTGCCTAATAATCGTGATACTTGGATTATTAGATGACAAGTATGGACTTGATGCTCCTACAAAACTTGTCGGACAAATTTTGGCTGCCGGAACTATGGCTATGCAGGGTGTAACCCTGGTGTGGTTACCAATCCGTGGAACTTTTATTCTCGATTCAAGTACATCCGTATTGCTAACAGTGCTGGTCGTATTAGTCAGTATTAATGCCGTGAATATGGTGGACGGACTTGACGGGCTGGCCGCAAGCATTGTTATGGTCGGCGCCAGTGCGTTCTTTGCTTATTCGTATTTCCTTTCCGTGCAAAATGGCTACCAGCGCGCTGCGCTTGCAACTCTTGTCTCTGCCTCGCTGGTTGGAATGTGTGCAGGATTTTTGCCGCACAACTGGTACCGCGCTCGGGTATTTATGGGTGACACCGGTTCAATGTTGATAGGTCTACTAATGGCAGCTTCTTCAATCATGCTGACTGGTCAGGTTGACCCAAGCGGATTGAGCGGCGGCACATTGCTTCCAGCTTTTCTTCCAATTGTTTTACCGCTCTCGATTTTGGCAGTTCCGTTACTTGACCTCATACTGGCTGTGGCGCGGCGAACTCGAAAGGGTAGTTCACCGTTTACCCCTGACAAAGAACACCTTCATCATCGACTACTCAATCTCGGCCATGGGCAAGAGCGCGCAGTTCTGATCATGACTGCGTTTACCGGGTTGATCGCATTTGGCGCAGTGAGCACAGCGTTTGTGCCAGTTTGGCTAACTGCCCTTGGCGTTGGTGCAGGCGGAATTGCAATTGCAGGCTGGGTTTTGAATCCGCCACAACAAGTAACTAGTCACCAGCCTTAACTGAGAGAATGAAATTATGAACAGCAAAAACATAATTGTCCGAGCAGCTATCCCAACGGTCGTTGTGGGCATAATGGCCGTTGTTGTCGGGTACCTAAAGACTGGAACTCAAGGACTTGTCGGCGCCGCATTCGGCGCACTAATTGTCGTAGTTTTCTTCAGCGCTGGGCAATTAGCCCTAGATAAGGTAATTCGGACTAATCCAGGAATCGCAACTTCGATGGCACTCCTCCTCTATCTAATAAAGGTCGCAGTGCTATTTGTTCTAATTCTGATATTTCAGGATACGAAGGCCTTTGATACCAAGGTTTTTGCTGCGACGATTGTTACCTGCACGATTGTTTGGTTAGTGGCCGAAACCTGGGCGTTTGCCACTGCAAAAGTCCTTTATGTGGAGCCTGGATCAGGTCCAGAAATCATGCCATTTGATGATGGAAAACCGAGCAATTTCTGAGGCAAAGCACTCACTTTGAAATGACAGGGGCTGGTTCGGAGTGCCCAACCAAACCTGATAATCTTGCACGAAATGAAGGCAGACGGCACCGATCTCCCCAACAGTGACGACACCCGCGCAACAGCAGATATGGCATGGCGATCAGTAAGTAATCTGACCGCCGGCATGTTGTTGTACGGGGGACTTGGCTGGTTAATCGGACGTAAAGTCGGACACCAGTCAGCCTTTATGGCAACAGGACTTGTACTCGGAATAGTTCTGGCGCTCTACCTAACGTATGTACGAGTTTCGAACATGGATCGAGACCTAACGAATGACCGGAGGAACGAACAGCAATGAGCGCTGTAATCGTCGCTAGCGAGGGATGTCACCTCAACTCTGGTTGTGGATTCCCAGCACCAAGCGCCGACATTTTCTTCCTTGAGCCATACGCAACGCTTCACATTGCTGGGATGGACTTCGTAATTGGTAAAACCACAATCCTGGTTGCCTTAGTTGCACTTGTTATTTCAGTTTTCTTTTTAGCCGCAGCTCGCCCACAGCGTATGGTCCCTGGAAAACTTCAGTCCATCGGCGAACAGGGCTACCTCTTTATTCGCGATCAAATTGCTCGCGAAGTAATTGGCAAGGATGGTGATCGCTTTGTGCCATTCCTTGGTGCCTTGTTTTTCTTTGTTTGGCTTTCTAATTTGATGGGCGTTATCCCCGGGGCGCAATTCCCGATTATGTCGAGCTTGGCTTTCCCAGTTGCGCTGACTTTGGTGGTTTACGCGACATACCTATACCTAGGTATGAAGCATCAGGGGCCAATTAAATTCTTCAGCGCTGCAATGTTTCCAGCCGGCGTGCCAAAAGCTATGTACATTCTGCTTGCACCACTTGAATTACTTCAACTAGTTGTTACTCGGCCAGTAACACAGGCAATTCGTTTGTTTGCAAATATGTTTGCTGGCCACTTACTTATTACAACTTTCACAGTGGGTGCCTACTACTTGTTGTCACCCTCGATCATTGGCGCACTTGGATCTGCAACCTCGTTCGGCGTTACCGTCGTTCTAACTGGATTTGAAATGTTTATTCAATTCCTGCAAGCATTTATTTTCACGCTACTTACTGCCGTTTACATTGGTGGTTCGTTGCACGCCGAACACTAAAACTTCGTGCCTAGGAAACTGGGCAGGATTGCAAGACAGCAAGACAGATAGAAACCTGAGTTACTGGACAAGCCAGTAACTCTCGACAGAAGGAAAAGTTATGTCACTGCTCGCAGAACTAACTGGCTCAATCGGCTCAATCGGCTACGGCCTTGCAGCCATCGGACCAGGCGTAGGCATCGGAATCATTTTCGGTAACGGTGTTCAGGCAATCGCACGTCAGCCAGAGGCTTACGGCGTAATTCGCCAGAACATGATTCTTGGCTTCGCGCTAACAGAAGCCCTGGCTCTAATTGGCTTCGTTGTTCCATTCGTATTCGGTAAGTAATTCAAAAGGATTTATAAACCGTGATTAACATCTTCGCTGCTGGAGCTGAGCAAGTAAATATCCTGCGGGTTCCGCTGGATGAACTTGTCATCGGCACAATTGCGTTTGGTTTGGTCTTCTTTGCGCTTGCTAAGTTCGCATTCCCTGCGATCAACAAGACGCTCGAAGCCCGTGCTGATGCAATTGAGGGTGGCCTACAGCGCGCGGAAGACTCGCAAGCAGAGGCTGCTGCCATGCTTGACCAGTATCGTGCGCAATTGGCGCAAGCCCGAACCGAAGCGGCAAGCATTCGTGCTGAAGCTCAAGCAGATAAAACAGCCATGATCGAGCAAGCTCGCTCCGAGGCCGCAACTGCTGCTGCAGTAGTAACTGAACGCGCGCAGGCTCAAATGGATGCGGAACGCTCCCAAGCGATGACGTCACTTCGCCGTGATGTGAGTGAACTTGCACTTGTCTTAGCTGGCAAAGTCGTAGGGGAGTCCCTATCTGATGATGCTCGCGCCCGGGCTTCGGTTGACCGCTTCATCGCAGATCTCGAAGGCGAGGCAGCCAAGAAATGATCGGCGCATCCCGCAATAGTTTGGCATTAGTACAGGAGTCATTGCGCTCCCGTTCTGGGCTTGGCGATCTGTCCGCCATGTCCGCTGAACTTCTTGCGGTCGCCGATGTCTTGGCTAATG
This sequence comes from Actinomycetota bacterium, assembly GCA_947452765.1. Classification (GTDB taxonomy): domain Bacteria; phylum Actinomycetota; class Actinomycetes; order S36-B12; family UBA5976; genus UBA5976. The sequence goes on from CANGDR010000006.1 coordinate 46,264, forward strand.
AGAAATCACTTCGTCAGAACTTGGCAGACAGTGGCCAGCCAACTGCCGCACGTGCATCTGTAATTAAGGATGTCTTCGGCACCAAGGTAAATTCAGCAACTCTTGATGTGTTGAATGAACTTGTGGCTGCGCGCTGGTCATCCGATATCGACTTAGTTGACGCAGCAGAACTCTTAGGTTCCCAGGCTGCTTTTGCAGTCGCAGATAAAGCTGGATCGCTCGACCGAGTAGAAAATGAACTTTTCCACTTTGGCCGCGCGGTTGATGCCTCTTCTGAACTCCAAATGACCTTGACTGATCCGGCGATCGACTCGGCCACAAAGTCCGCCATAATCGGCGATCTACTTGGCGGGAAAGTCGATGAAACCAGTTTGAACTTGATCAAGTACATCGCCGGACATTTGCGTGGTCGTCGCGTTGATTCAGTTTTGGAAACATTTGGTAACTTGGCGGCTTCTCAGCGCAACCAAGTTGTTGCAGAAGTCCGCGCTGCTATTGCATTAGATGCGGAACAAACTCGCCGGTTAGCTTCAGCTCTTTCGAAGATCACCGGTAAAGATGTTCGAATCAATGTCGCAATTGATTCATCCGTTGTAGGTGGCATTTCAGTTGCTATCGGAGAAGAAGTCTTCGATGGTACCGTCGCTGCCCGCCTCGAAAGTGCCCGCAGAGCTCTGCTGGCCTAACACCCGAAATTTAACCAAGTACTACCAAGCAAGAACTACCAAGAAGAAAGCAGGACACCATGACGGAACTCTCGATCCGCCCGGATGAGATCCGCGATGCAATCGCTCGTAACATCGAGTCATTTGCAGCTGGCACTTCTCGTGAAGAAGTTGGACATGTGACACAGACCGGTGACGGTATCGCACGTGTTGAAGGACTTCACTCAGCCATGACTAACGAATTGCTTGAGTTCGAAGGAGGCCTTAAGGGCCTAGCCTTGAACCTTGACGTTCGTGAAATTGGAGCTGTGCTTCTTGGCGATGGTTCCAGCATTGCTGAAGGTCAGACAGTCAAGCGCACTGGCGAAATTCTTTCGGTTCCAGTCGGAGACGGTTTCTTAGGTCGTGTTGTTGACCCACTTGGTAACCCAATCGATGGCCTTGGTCCAATCGTTGCTGAGGGTCGCCGTGCTCTGGAAACTCAGGCACCAACAGTCGTGCAGCGACAGCCGGTTAAGGAGCCAATGTTGACTGGCCTTAAGGCCATTGACGCGATGACTGCAATTGGTCGCGGCCAGCGTCAGCTAATCATTGGTGACCGCCAGACCGGTAAGACTGCTGTTGCAATTGACACCATTCTTAATCAGCGCGAGAACTGGAAGTCCGGTGACAAGAAGAAGCAGGTTAAGTGCATCTATGTCGCAATTGGCCAGAAGGGTTCCACGATTGCGGCAGTTAAGGGTGCACTCGAAGAATTCGGCGCCATGGAATACACAACCATCGTTGCCGCCCCAGCATCTGACCCAGCAGGCTTTAAGTACTTAGCGCCTTACACCGGCTCTGCAATTGGCCAGCACTGGATGTATAAGGGCGAGCACGTACTTATCGTCTTTGATGATCTTTCCAAGCAAGCCGAGGCATACCGCGCCGTTTCCTTGCTACTTCGTCGTCCGCCAGGTCGCGAGGCATACCCAGGTGACGTTTTCTACTTACACTCCCGCTTGCTAGAACGTTGCGCAAAGCTTTCTGATGAACTTGGCGGCGGCTCGATGACTGGACTTCCAATCATCGAAACCAAGGCAAATGACGTTTCGGCATACATTCCAACAAACGTAATTTCCATCACTGATGGTCAGTGCTTCTTGGAATCAGATCTCTTCAACTCTGGTATTCGTCCAGCTATCAACGTAGGTATTTCGGTATCTCGTGTTGGTGGTTCGGCACAGCCAAAGTCGATGAAGAAGGTTGCCGGTCGTCTCCGTTTGGACCTAGCCCAGTACCGCGAGCTAGAAGCCTTCGCGGCATTCGGTTCCGATCTTGATGCTGCATCCAAAGCTCAGCTTGAACGCGGTTCGCGCCTAGTTGAACTGCTAAAGCAGGGTCAGTACCAGCCACAATCGATGGAACGCGAAGCTGTTTCAGTTTGGGCTGGAACTTCAGGCAACTTAGATGACGTGCCAGTGGAAGATATTCGTCGATTTGATTCTGAATTCCTAGATCAAATTGAACGCAACCACAACGCAATCTTCGAATCCATTCGCACAACAACGGATCTTTCCGATGACAACGTAAGTGCACTGGAAAAAGCAATCGGTGAATTCAAGAAGCAGTTCCGCACAACTGCGGGTCATTCTTTAGTTAACGATGCTCCAGTTGCAGCAATCAACGAAGATGACGTTGAAGTCACTCAGATTGTGAAGGTCAAGGCCTAAAAATGGGAGCTCAACTGCGGGTCTACCGACGACGGATCAAATCCGTCCAGTCGACCAAGAAGATTACGAAGGCAATGGAGCTCATTGCTTCTTCGCGTTTCGTCAAGGCGCAACAGCGCGTTGAAGCTTCTTTGCCGTATACCCAAGAGTTACTTCGGGCAATTTCGGCAGCCGTGTCGCATGGCAATAACAAAGGTGCCTTGGTTTCTGAAGTTGAGAATCGTAAGCGGGCTGCGGTAATTCTGATTACTTCAGATCGCGGACTTGCAGGCGCTTACTCCTCAGCAGTTATTAAGGAAGGCGAAGGCTTAAACGCCTTGCTAACCGAGGCCGGCGTTACACCCGAGCATTATCTGGTTGGACGTAAGTCCGTTGGTTACTACAAGTTCCGCGAGCGCAAGATTGCAAACTCTTGGACTGGCTTTACCGACCAACCAACTTACGAAGACGCTAAGCGAATCGCTGCCGCGGTACTTGAAGCCTTCAACACTCCAACCGCAGAGGGTGGCGTAGACGAAATTCATTTGGTTTACACCCACTTTGTAAACATGGCAGTGCAAGAAGTTCGAGTCCGACGCATTCTGCCAGTTGAGGTTGTTGAACTATCGAAGGAAGTTGCATCCGAGAAGTTGGATACCAAAGTATTCCCACTTTACGATTTCGAACCAAGCCCAGAAGAAGTGCTTGCTGCGCTACTTCCGCGTTACGTCGAAAACACCATTTACACATCGTTGTTACTGGCTGCAGCCAGCGAGCACGCCGCACGTCGTCGCGCTATGAAGTCTGCATCTGATAACGCCGAAGAATTAATCCGCACACTTGCCCGCCAAGCCAACCAGGCTCGTCAGGCAGAAATCACCCAGGAAATCAGTGAAATCGTCGGCGGAGCCGACGCACTGGCGTCCGCATAACCAGGGAGTAAGTAGATATGACAACCACGACACAGACATCTGTCGGCCGCGTAGCTCGCGTAACCGGTCCTGTTGTTGACGTTGAGTTCCCAGTCGAAGGCATGCCAGCGCTTTATAACGCGTTGGAAGTAGATGTTGACTTCGGTGATGGAGACAAGCGTCTGCTAACTCTTGAGGTCGCCTTACACATTGGTGACAACATGGTTCGCGCGATCTCGATGCAGCCGACTGACGGTTTAGTCCGTGGCGCCGAAGTTCGCGACACTGGCGACTCAATTACTGTTCCAGTTGGTGACGTTACAAAGAGTCACGTTTGGAACACACTTGGTAAGCCACTTGACGTGCCAGAAGCATCTTTAGAAATCAAGGAGCGTTGGGGAATTCACCGTCCTGCTCCAACTTTCGATCAGCTTGAATCCAAGACTGAAGTGTTTTGGACTGGTATCAAAGTTATTGACTTGCTAACCCCTTACGTTAAGGGTGGAAAAATCGGCCTTATGGGTGGTGCCGGTGTTGGTAAGACGGTTTTGATTCAGGAAATGATCACTCGTGTTGCCAAGAACTTCGGTGGAGTTTCGGTATTCGCTGGTGTTGGTGAACGTACCCGCGAAGGTAACGACCTATTCCTAGAAATGACTGAGTCTGGCGTTATCGCAGATACCGCACTCGTCTTCGGCCAGATGGATGAGCCACCAGGCACGCGTCTTCGCGTTGCTTTGTCAGCGCTGACGATGGCGGAGTACTTCCGAGATGTTCAAAAGCAGGATGTATTGCTCTTCATCGACAACATTTTCCGCTTCACTCAGGCAGGCTCTGAAGTTTCAACACTTCTTGGCCGTATGCCTTCTGCTGTGGGTTACCAGCCAACACTTGCTGACGAAATGGGTGTGCTCCAGGAGCGCATAACTTCAACTCGCGGTCACTCAATCACTTCACTTCAGGCAATTTACGTACCTGCAGATGACTTGACTGACCCGGCACCTGCGGCAACTTTCGCTCACCTTGATGCGAACACCGTACTTAGCCGTCCGATTTCCGAAAAGGGTATCTACCCAGCTGTGGATCCACTTGATTCCAGCTCCCGGATTTTGGATGCCCGCTACGTTGGTGCCGAACACTACGCAGTTGCTGCTGAAGTTAAGCGAATTCTGCAAAAGGCCAAGGAACTTCAGGACATCATTGCAATCCTTGGTATTGATGAACTTTCTGAAGAAGACAAGATCCTGGTTAACCGTGCTCGCCGTATTGAACGTTTCCTTTCACAGAACATGTTCGTGGCGGAAGCCTTCACTGGACAAAAGGGTTCCTTCGTACCAGTAGAAGAAACTGTTGCTTCCTTCAAGAAGCTAACCGAAGGTGAATACGATCACCTACCAGAACAGGCATTCTTCATGGCTGGTGGCATCGATGACGTTATCGAGAACGCCAAGAAACTTCAGGGCTAAACATGTCAGAACTCAACGTTTCCGTCGTAGCGGTCGACCGCAGTGTGTGGGTCGGTACCGCTAAGTCGATCGTTGCCAAAACACCTGAGGGCGAAATTGGCATCCTGCCGGGTCACGAACCGGTGTTGTCACTTTTGGTTAATGGCGTAGTGCGCATTGAACCAACTGAAGGTGCCAATGTAGCGATCGCAGTTCACGGCGGATTCGTGGCAGTGGATTCGGATAATGTTCGAGTCCTTGCAGAAACCGCAGAGCTTGCTTCGGACATTGACTTGGATCGTGCGCAAACGGCGTTGACTCGAGTTCAAGGTGTCGAGACACCTGAGGCTATGGCTGCACTTCATCGGGCCGAGACTCGCATTAAGGCAGCTGCCGCCGTCACCTCGCAAGGGCTTCATAGCTAAAAACTATTTAAAGGTATACGCACTTGTCGTAATTGTTCCCAGTGGAATCACGATCCTGAGACGATATGAACCACTACGAGAAAGCGCTACAACACGATGCGCAGTGGCTGTGTAAGTTTTAACGGTTAGCCATTGACTACCGGACTTGCGTTGAATGTAGATTTTAGATTTCGCGGGCGCAGCAACGCGTATATCTAACTTTCGGTGCGAAAGTTTAGTTATGTTCAATGATTTAGCTACCCCAGGCACTGAAATCGCATATGCCGCAGCTTGCTGGGCAGCCAATAGATCAGCTGCGGCTTTGTCCGCCGCAACCTTATCAGCAGCAGCTTTGGCCGCAGCTGCTTGAGCGGTTGCCATTTGTTGAGCTTTCAGCGCAGAAACAAATTTTGATTTGTCGACGGCGGCTGGAGCATTTATTAACCCGAAGCCATAAATTTGGTCTTTGCCAGTTGCGCCTTTATCGACGGCAGATGAAGTAATAATGCCTTCAACGTCGGAATTATTGAGGTGTGGATCCATTGCGAAAATTAATGCAGCCAAGCCGGATACAAAAGGGGTTGCCATAGAAGTTCCACTCAAGGATTCGTAATTTGGATCACCATCAGTCGTAGTGCATACAGTGCCTGGACTGGTGCAAGTTGACCAAATGTCAACTCCTGGAGCCACCACGTCAACATAGTCACCATTGTTTGAAAAGTTTGCAATCGCTCCGTATTGATCAACCGCTCCGACACCGATGACATTTGGATATGCTGCGGGAAAACTTGGCAATGCCGATGGACCGCCATTGCCCGCAGCGGCAACCACTACTAGGCCCTTGGATATCGCGTAAGCTACTGCTGCGTTCAATGCAGGGCTATCTTGAGTCGCAACTATAGATAAATTTATTACTTTCGCACCATGTTCTGCGGCATAAATAATTCCGCATGCAACATCAGCCATATCGCCGGTGCCTTGCGGCGAGATTACTCGAACTGGCATGATAATTGCTTGCGGCGCCACAGACCTGACGCCAATCCCATTGGAAGCTATAATTCCAGCAACGTGAGTCCCGTGGCCATTGGGGTCATATTTACCAAAATCAGCGTGAGTTTGGTTTGCAGCAGGCACTTGGTCTGTGTACGAAGTGCAGTGATCAATTAAGGTGCCTGAATTATTTAGGTAACTTATCCCATCGCGATAGTCCACTCCATCCATTACTTTTCCACTCAAGTCTGGATTGCCTGCATCAACACCACTGTCAACTACAGCAACAATAACGCTGGCACCTTGTGTAGATGTTGATACGGATGCTGCATCTGATCCAACTGCACCTAGTCCCCATTGGGATGAAAAATATGGAGGAGCTGACAGAGGAGCTGACATTAAGTGGACTTGCCTGTCGGGTTCAATTGCCACGACCGTTGGATCATTCTTTAGTTTTGTTAGAGTAGAAACAAGTTCTGAATTAGAACTTAAATGTGCCGAATCAATTACTGGAGCGTCGTTTACGTTCCGCACGACAATCAAATCCAAAGATCCGTCAGCTATTTCACTCTTAAGTTCATTCTGGGTCGATGAGATTGCTTCGGCTTGGACTTCCCAGCTAACCTTGCCTGTGGTTAGAGCGTATGCCTTTGCAGGTGCTGAAAATCCAGCTCCAGCAATAACTAGTGACAAAGCGCCAACCAAAATTCGGGTTCGCCGATTACGCATAGGTAATTTGCGCAATTCTTTGGGATTCATGATTTCCTCTCGGCCTGTTCAGTTTACCCAATCGAAAAATTAGTAAAACCTTAAAACCATGGAATTAGTCCAAGTTTTAGCAAAGTTTCACCAGACTAAAATTTTTTCGATAGACCCGTCTAGGCTCTACTCATGGCATCTCGCATCGCAGTCGTTGGAAGTATTAACGCAGACCTTGTGGTTTTGATGCCAAAATTGCCTGACCGAGGCGAAACCGTAACCAGCTCTGAACCTAAATGGTTCCCAGGCGGAAAAGGTGCAAACCAAGCGGTAGCCGCAGCTCGCATGGGCGGGATTGTCTGCATGGTCGGTGCCGTTGGAAGCGATGCACCCGGGGAAATGTGTTTAGCCGCTCTAAAGTCCAGTGGTGTCAACGCGGAGTATGTTTTAAAGACAACTGCCGCGACCAGCACTGCGCTTGTAATGGTCGAAGACTCGGGCGAAAACCAAATTGTGGTTACTGATGGCGCTAATAGTGCAGTTGAAGTTGACGCCGAATTATTAGCCAGTTTTGATGCCGTAGTTGCACAGTTCGAAATCCCAGAACCTGCTGTGTTGCAAGCGGCAAAAGCAACCAAAGGAATCTTCATAGTTAATGCTGCTCCAGTTCGGCCGATTTCCGAAGAGTTAAGCGCACTAATCGATGTACTCATTGTTAATGAGCACGAGTTTGAGCAATACGGAAAGCCAGCACATGGACTTGTAATCGTTACCGCTGGCTCCAAAGCGGTGGTTGCCTACCAAGACGGCGAAGTGGTAGCGCAATGCCAGCCGAAAAAAGTTGAGCCCGTCGACACCGTCGGAGCTGGTGATACTTTTGTTGGAGCCTTCGCAGTTGCTTACGCTGGGGGATCATCAATCCAGGCAGCAATCGAACGCGCTTGCGCAGCTGGCGCATTATCGACGCTTAAACTTGGGGCACAATCAGGTATGCCCAATTCAGGCGCAGTAGACGTATTCATGCAAGGCTAAGTAAACAAAATCGAAAGGCTCGACATGGGACGCGCAATACTTATCGATACCGATCCTGGCATTGACGATGCGGTAGCAATTGCGTTGGCATTAGCTGTTCCTGATGTTGAGGTCATTGGGATTACCACTGTTGGTGGCAACTCTGGTTTGCAGTACACAACTCGCAATGCGCTTCGCCTACTTGAGTTCTTTGGCCGAACCGATGTTCCGGTGGCATCTGGCTACGACGAACCATATGCTCGACCAAAAATGGAAACTGGTTACGAGCCAGTCCATGGGCACGATGGCCTAGCTGGCGTTAATCTTCCTGAACCAACTACCAAAGTGGTTTCAACTGATGCACCAGCTTTTTTGGCAGAGAAAATTCGTATTTCACCAGATCCAGTCACCCTGGTAGCGATTGGACCGTTAACGAACATCGCACACTTAGTTGATCAGCACCCTGATGTGATTCCAATGATCGATCGATTTGTGATCATGGGCGGGGCTGCCCGAACTGGAAACGTTACTCCGGTCGCAGAGTTCAATATTTGGCATGATCCCGAAGCTGCCAAGCGAGTATTTGCAAGTGGCTTAAAACCCGTGATGGTCGGCTTAGATGTCACACATTCTGTAAAGACTTACGAAAACTTGTGGGAATGGTTATCCGGAGCAGGTCGTTTCGGAGAAGTATTCGGACACATCCTGGGTTCTTACACGGATTTCTATTCAAGCTTTTACGGCGAACGAATGACTCACCAACATGATGCGTTAGCTATGGCGGAAGCCATCTGGCCAGGAATTATGACCCTGGAAGATGCCTTTATCGATGTGGAATGCCAAGGGGAATTAACACTAGGTATGACTGTTACCGATACGCGGCTTCGACAAGGCGTAGTCAACGGTCAAGTAGCTTGGACTATAGATGGCGATGTTTTTCACGAAAGATTAATGTCTGCATTAAGCAATTTGGCAGCCACAATTAACTAATGCTCCTACGAATTCAACTCTTAGACGTGTGACTTAACACAATCCAAATAATTCTCTGCTCATTCCCACACAGTTGTGACGTAACTTGATATTTAACAGGCGGGAAAGTCAATCGACTACCCACAACTGAAAGGTCCGAACTCATGGCGAAAAATAATAAGCCAACTGCTGAAGAACCAACTCCAGAATTGGTTGCAGCACAGCAAGTTATGGCAAGTGCCACGCCGATCCGTAACTTTTGGGCTAAGCCAGCAGTTGCAATCGCAGGAGTAGCACTAGCTTCTGGAATTGTCGGCTTCGCTATTGGTAGTGCAACCTCACACGAAGAAGGCCGAGCTGGTATTTCTGGTGAGGGTTTTGGGCATAGAAATCATCACGGGATGCCTGGCATGCAGGGTAATAACAATCAGTTTGGTCCGCAAGGTGGTTCAGATCAAGATGGGGGCAATTGGATGGGCGGCGGTATGCCAATCCCTCCCGGCCAAGGATTTCAAGACGGACAACAACGTGGTCCAGGTGCAATGATGCAGCCTGGCCAACCAGGTCAGTTGGCACCAGGACAACCAATTCCTATTCCAACCAGTTCAACTGCAGTTCAGTAAAACTTTGAATATTTCCTCTCTCACATTAAGAAAGGCCCACCAGTAGGTGGGCCTTTCTTAATTCAGTTAGCAACTTAAATCTATCGGTGAATTACCGAGTGTTACCTGGCTTCCAAAGTACGTCGCCAATTTCCTTATTTGCAACTCTCGAAAGTATGAATAGTAAATCTGAAAGTCGATTTAAGTAGTTTGCAGCTAGTACGTTCATCCCGCCGTGGTACATATCCACAGCAGCCCAAGTGCTTCGCTCAGCACGTCGAGCAACCGTACGAGCAACATGCAAGTATGCAGCACCAACCGTTCCGCCAGGCAAAATGAATGATCGCAAAGCTTCAAGCTCTTCGTTGTATTTATCGCAGGCCGCTTCAAGCCGCTCGATATATTCAGGAGTTACTCGTAGCGGTTCATGTGCTGGGTTGTCGATAACAGGAGTGCAGAGATCTGCACCTACATCGAACAATTCATTTTGGATATTTAAAAGTAATTCACGAACATCCTCGCGTAGCTCGCCAGCAGCGATGGCTAAGCCAATTGAGCTGTTGGCTTCATCAACATCCGCATACGCCTTTAGGCGCGGATCGTTCTTTCCGGTTCGGCTCATGTCACCAAGATTGGTCGTGCCGTCATCACCAGTGCGGGTGTAAATTCTCGTTAAATTAACCATGTTCCTAGCCTAGAGTGCATTTGTTCATTGAGCATTTGGGTCAGGGCTCAAGAAAGGCCCGATTTCACGTTATTCTGCTTAATCGTGGACGTGTTTCGGATTCAAGGAGGCGCTCGCCTAGCTGGCGAGGTCTATGTTTCGGGCGCAAAAAACAGCAGCCTTAAGTTGATGGCGGTCGCCCTGCTTGCACCTGGAGTGACCACAATTCACGCCGTCCCAAACATCGTTGACGTGACAATCATGGCGGAATTGCTTCGCAGACTTGGGTGCACCGTTTCCTATGATGCTACTTCCGAAACCGTAGTAATCGAAGTCCCCGAAGTGATTGAACATCGCGCTGACTATGACTTAGTTCGACGGATGCGTGCATCAATTGCAGTGCTCGGCCCACTTGTGGCAAGAACTGGCGCTGCCGATGTTGCACTTCCTGGCGGCGATGCAATTGGATCTCGTGGTTTAGATATGCATACTGCTGGCCTTGAGCGAATGGGTGCCACTGTTACGAACGAACATGGCTATTTGGTAGTTCATGCTCCGCTTGAAGGACTTATTGGAACGCAAGTATTTCTTGACTTCCCGAGTGTTGGCGCGACCGAAACTTTATTGATGGCCGGAGTTACTGCAAACGGAACAACAGTCATTGATAACGCAGCGCGTGAACCTGAAATCGTTGATATCTGCAACATGTTGGTCAGAATGGGCGCACAAATTGAAGGCATAGGTTCACACTTGCTGACGATAACAGGTGTGTCAGCTTTGAATCCTGTTGAGTACACGACAGTTTCTGATCGAATTGTTGCTGGTACTTGGGCTGTTGCCGCTGCTATCACGCAAGGCGACATAACAGTTCACAATGCAAACCCGGATCACTTAGCGATTGCATTAGAAAAACTTGTTACAGCAGGCGCAATAGTCAATAAAACAGGTACCGGATTTCGGATTCAAATGGAGCGGCGCCCAACTGCTATTGACATAGCTACGCTTCCTTATCCAGGATTTCCTACTGACTTACAACCGCAGTTCATTGCGCTAAATGCAATCGCTGAAGGTTCTGCCATGGTTACTGAAAACCTATTCGAAGGAAGATTCAGATTCGTTCAGGAACTTTCTCGACTGGGTGCCGAAGTTAGAACTGATGGACACCATGCTCTTATTCGCGGGCGCACCGGTCTTTCTGGCGCCCCAGTCGAGGCAACGGACATTAGGGCGGGCGCTGGTTTAGTGCTGGCTGGGTTGGTGGCAGATGGCGAGACAACAGTTCATGCCGTAGATCATATTGATCGAGGCTATGTGAATTTTGAGAAGCAACTAACACTTCTTGGCGCAGATATTGTGCGCGAATCTATCGCTGACCTTTCTTAAGAATTGCTTTCGCAGAGTCAACATCTTTAGGCCAAACCATTATGCGCGGACCGTCATTAGTTTGAGCCAAACTGGCGCGAATTCCAGAATCGACTAACGTGCGACGCAGGACTTCACCTTCGATGTAATTGTTCGGGGTCGCAATGGGTGTCAGCATTCCATATTCTTCGGGATTACCAGGTTTAACGGGCCGCTCAACGACAGAAGTTCCGCGGGCAAAAGCCCAGCGCAAGATCAGAATCATCACTCCAACACCAATGAAACCCATCAAGGGTCCAAAGAAGTATGAAAACGAATTCCAGGCTGGCACATTTCAGATTCTGCCTGAGATTTCTAGTCAGCGCGCGTTATTCGATCTGGTTTCATTCGAAGACAGGCTTGGGTAGTCAGAATTTATCCGTCTGACAGAATTGGCCTATGAGTTACTCAAAGATTGGCGTTGTCGGACTTGGCATCATGGGGGCCGGAATTGTCGAAGTTTTTGCTCGATCTGGTTACGAGGTAATTGGGGTCGCTGAAAGTGAGGCAGCCGTAGAAATCGGTAGAGGCAACTTAGCGAAATCATTAAGTCGGGCAGTCAGTAAAGGAAAGCTTTCGCAAAATGAAAGCGATGTGATTACTGGGCGAGTAACTTTCGGGCCAGAGTTTAAATTGCTATCCGATTGCGATTTAGTTGTTGAAGCTGCTCCTGAAATCCTTTCGCTAAAAACCTCAATCTTTTCGCAATTAGATCAAGTGGTTAAACCTTCAGGCATCTTGGCTACCAATACATCCAGCCTTTCCGTAACTCAGATCGCCCAAGCAACTAATCGGTCGGGTCAAGTTGTTGGGTTACATTTCTTTAATCCCGCTCCAGTTCAAAAATTTGTGGAAGTGATCGGAACGAAAATTTCGGATCCAGATGTTGTCGCCTCGGTAACTGCATTAGGCGCTGCATTGGGTAAGCGCACTGCACAGGTAACGGATAAGCCAGGATTTATCGTGAACAAATTGCTACTTCGGTATTTGAATCACGCGGTACAAATTCTTGATGCCGGCAGTGCCTCTAAGGAACAACTGGATGCGGCAATGCGCGAATTATCAAACTACCCGATGGGTCCATGTGAATTGCTGGACTTAGTAGGGATTGATACCTGCGTCGAAATTATGAAAACCATACATGCGGATACTGGGCTGGATATTGATATTCCGGCGCAAGGAATGCTAGAGCTCGTCGCAGACGGGAAAATGGGGCGCAAAACTGGCTCAGGTTTTTATGACTATTCGCAATCGCACGAAGCGCCAACAGATTCTGACGAATTGATAAAGGCTCAAGTGCACCTAGATCTAGTCACAGCTTATTTGGGTGATTGCATCGCGATGCAGGCAACTGGCTATGCATCTCGCGAAGATATCGACGCAGGTATGAAACTTGGTTGTGGGCTACCAGAAGGTCCATTCGAAGTTATTGAACGCGTCGGACTTTCACAGGTGCGGAAAAATCAAGCTGATTTAGCAAATCGAACCGGTATTTCGTCCTATCAGCCCTTGTCGCTTTAATCACGAATTAAGAATCTACAATTGAATGTATGGGCCGCCGAAATCGCAGAGAACCACACCAAGAGGTTTCCGAGCTGAAGTTAGGAAACTTTGGCCGCACCGAATCGCATTCTGATGGTGATTGGCAAGTTGTTTCGTTAACGGGTGAGACTTCACTTAAGGTCTACAAATGCCCAGGCTGCAATAGCGAAATTCAACCTAAAACACCTCATGTAGTTGCCTGGCTGTTAGATATGCCCGTTGAAGAGCGGCGTCACTGGCACACTGCGTGCTGGAAGCGCCGCACCCCAAAGAGGTTTTAGTTTTGACTGACATAGTTTCAAATAGCGTCCTTCCAGCAATTCGTGAAGCAATCACGCTTAATACAAGTGATGGCCTAACGCTGGTGGGCGAGTTGGCACTGCCTGAATCAGTTCCGCCTAAAGCGACACTGTTGTTACTTCATCCCAACCCGACGGGTGGCGGGATGATGGATAGCCACCTTTATCGAAAAGCAGCTTGGCGACTTCCAGCACTGGCTGATGTAGCCGTACTTAGATGGAATTTCCGAGGGGCAACGAGCGCAGCCGGAACTAGCGAAGGCCACTATGACGAAGGTGGCGCCGAAGGAAAAGATTTGGCAGCAGCGCTGCAGTTCGCAAAAGAACGCGGGCTTCCAAATATTTGGCTGATCGGTTGGTCGTTTGGTACTGATGTGATTTTGATGCATGGAAATGTTGACCCAGTCCAAGGTGCAATTTTATTTAGCCCACCATTGATGTGGGGTAAGGATGAGCACTTAGCGGACTGGGCAAGCTCACGCCGTCCATTAGTTGCATTAGTTCCGGAATTTGATGACTATCTAAAACCGGATGAGGCGAAACAGAGATTTGCAGCTGTTCCGCAGTGTGAGGTTGTAGCAATTCCTGAGGGTAAGCACCTTTGGGTGGGTGAAAAATTTGTGCGCCTTGCGTGGGATTTGGCCCTTAAGCGAATCCGACCTGAAATGCCTGAACTTGACTGGACTTGGGATGGTCCAATGTCACGCTGGGACGATCTAGTAAATAAATCTAAATAACTATTTTGGTAGCTCTACTAGTTCAACTAAAACTCCGCCAGCATCCTTGGGGTGAACGAAGTTTATTCGTGAACCGGCAGTACCAATTCGGGAGTCCGGATAAATAAGTCGCATTCCTGCCGCAGTTACGGCAGCCATGGCTAAGTCAATATTTGAAACGCGGAATGCAAGTTGTTGGATTCCTTCGCCATTCTTAGCGAGAAATTTTGCAATCGTGCTTTCTGAATTAAGCGGCGCAATAAGTTGAATTCGAGACCCATCGGCAACACCGAGCATGGCTTCTTCAATACCTTGTTCGATATTGGTTTCGCGATGTGTGACTTTGAGTCCAAAAGTCTTTGACCAACGATCGATTGCAGCATCCAGGTCGGAAACAGCAAGCCCAACATGATCAATTCCAAGCAGAGTTCCACCGAGCGCTTCTTGAACTGTGGCCATTATTACCTTCTTAATTGATGGGCGGATTTCTGTTGGATCTGAAATCCTCGCTATTGTGACAGTAGGGGAATGGCACTGCCCTAGGCAATTCCAACCCATATCTTCGAACCGAAAGGCCCTGCATGTCCGTGATAGTTGGTGGAGCTCGCACTGGAATTGGTCGACTCCTAGGCAGCCTAAAAGATGTATCTGCAGTTGAGCTTGGTGCCACTGCGATTAGGGGTGCTATCGAAAAGGCAGGTATTTCAGCCAGCGATGTGGATTACGTAATCATGGGCCATGTACTCCAAGCTGGTGCTGGGCAAATGCCGGCGCGCCAGGCGGCGTTGAAAGCGGGAATTGGTTTTGACGTTCCAGCAATGAGCATCAATAAGGTCTGCCTATCAGGCATCAATGCAATCGCACTTGCCGACCAATTGATTCGTGCCGGGGAAGCCGATGTTGTAGTTGCCGGTGGCATGGAAAGTATGACTAATGCGCCGCACGTACTTGTGGGAAGCCGCGAAGGTATGAAGTATGGCGATTGGACGCTGAAAGACACTATGGCTTTTGATGGTCTGTATTGTGCAATTGACAACCTTGGTATGGGTGAAGCAACTGATAAGTACACAGCAAAAGCAAAGATTTCACGGGAAAGGCAAGACGAGTTTTCAGCAAAATCACATAAGCGCGCTGCTGATGCCCATGCCGCTGGAATTTTTGACGATGAAATAGTTCCAGTTGAAATCCCGCAACGTAAAGGTGATCCGATTATGTTTGCCACAGACGAAGGCATTCGCGGGGAAACTACTAAAGAAACTCTGGGGAAACTCCGCCCGGCTTTCGATGCTAATGGCACGATCACAGCCGGATCCTCGTCTCAAATTAGCGATGGTGCTGCAGTTGTAATCGTGATGAGTGAAAAGAAAGCCGCGGAACTTGGTGTAAAGGTTCGTGCTGAAATTATTTCTCACGGTATGGTCGCAGGTCCAGATGCATCTCTGATTTCGCAACCAGCTCGCGCTATAACTAAAGCTGCGAAAAAAGCCGGTCTAGATCCTGCCAAACTTGATTTATACGAAATGAATGAAGCATTTGCCTCCGTTGCATTGCAAAGTATGGATGAGCTTGGAATTGACGACAGTAAAGTTAATGTAAATGGTGGTGCGATTGCGTTAGGACATCCAATTGGTATGTCCGGAGCGCGCATAGTTCTGCACCTAGTCAATGAGCTAGAACGTCGAGGTGGTGGAACTGGCGCCGCTGCACTCTGTGGTGGTGGCGGTCAAGGCGACGCTTTAATTATTCGCGTCCCTTAATTAATTTACTTCTTCAAACTCAGAAGTCATCAACCTGGCATAAGTGAGAGCAGATTCACCCGACAGTTTTTCGTCATGAGCAGAAGCACTACCACCATTGAACCCAAACAGGTGCTTACTCCAAACGAGCCATAGCACTGCGAGAATATTTATTAGCAATGCACCTAATTTTAAAAATGTAATTGAGTGCGAAAGTTCATAGACTTCAACTGGAATAAACGCACTTGTAGCGACAACCGTTAAATACTCTGCCCATCTTTTGGTTAACCAAAGTCCAACTGCTTCGGTTAATTGAAGTGCGCCATAGGCGAGTAATGCCAAGGTGATTGCTAAGAGTGTCTTGGAAGAAGCTTCGACAGCTTGATTGAGTACATGAATCACACGGGATTCTTGAATGTTCCAGCCAATTTGGTCTGCGAACGGTTTAAGAAGTGGCAAACCAGATGTAATTCGTTGCTCTAGGGAATCCTGTGATCCTCGGAGCTGCCAGGTTAAGAATGCAAACCCAATCACAAGTGCTCCGCGAATCGCACGTTCGATCGAGAGTACGCGAATGATTATCTGATCCCGGATTTGCCGGTCATGTAATACTTCTGGCGCTTCAGTTGCTGGGCCGTGCGCGAACGCTTCGCCAGGAATGAACGCAGCACAACGCATACATTTCCAAGCTATTCCAACTGGAGTCTGAGCCGAGAGGCCAGTTGCCCAAAACTCTTCATCTGGCTGATAAGTCAAATGTCCCTTGCGAGCGCAGGTCCGTAGGCTCCAATCCATAACTTGAGTCTACGGAAGTTTTAACCCGAATGGCTGTGGGGCACAATGGTGTTATGACGCAGTCGCCAATGAACTTGCAGGGTGCCATAGATCTCGGCGCAGTAGTTGCTGCCCGTGATGCGCAGGCAAAGGCAAAGCAAGCCGCAGAAGAGCGATCGAATAACCCTGTTGCATCCAAGTTGATAGTAGATGTAACTACAACAACATTCGAACAGGATGTACTTCAGCAGTCGCAGACAGTACCGGTCGTGGTCGATCTTTGGGCAACTTGGTGTGAACCATGTAAACAGCTTTCGCCGATTTTAGAGTCGCTCGTTCTTGAGTACGACGGCAAATGGATTTTAGCGAAAGTTGATGTGGATACAGAACAGCAAATTGCTGCTGCATTCCAAGTGCAGTCGATTCCAGCGGTGTTTGTTGTAATTGGTGGTCAGGTTGCGCCCATGTTTCAGGGAGCCATGCCAGAATCACAAATTCGCCAAGTGATCGATGCAGTCTTGCTCGAAGCCGAGAAGGCTGGCATCAATGGCAGGGTTGGCGATTCGCAAGTCACTGAAGCCGACCCAGTGTCACCCGAGGTTCCAGGTGATCCACGATATGACAAAGCCGAGTCCGCGATTGAAGCGGGCGATTGGGAATCTGCGATTGCTGCCTACAAAGAAATCCTGGCTGAAACGCCATCAGATGTAATCGCAAGAATTGGACTGCTAAACGTAAACCTAATGAAGCGATCTGATGGTCGCGACCTAGCCAGTGATGCAAAGAATCAGGCACAAGATACCGAAAGCAGATTGAACGCCGCGGATGCAATGTTTATGCTTGGTGATTTCGCTGATTCATTTGCCGTATTAATTGATCATGTCCGCAGTAACTCTGGAAAAGACAAAGATGCAGCTAGAGAGCGATTACTTGAACTATTTGAAATAGCTGGTCCGGCAGATCCCGCGGTCGCGAAGGGGCGAAGTGCGCTGACTAACGCGCTCTTTTAAAGGTCAACTGAAGTTTCGAGTTTTGCGCATTGCTGGCTCATATTCTTGACTAGTCTTTGTTGTGTGTTCGAATTTATAAATGTAGAAAATCAGGGTCGGGTAGCGATCATTCACCTAGCTCGCCCAAAAATGAATGTATTGTCACGGGCTATGCAAGAAGAAATCCGTCAGGCTGCGGTCGAAATCTCCAAATCTCCGGAAGTAAGAGCAGTCGTAATTTATGGCGGCGAACGCACATTTGCGGCGGGTGCTGACGTAAAGGAAATGGTGGATTGGGACTCAGTCATTGCAACTCGCGAAACCCCAGGCTTGCAAGAAAGTTTCAACGCGGTGGCCCAAATTCCGGTACCGACTATTGCAGCGATAACTGGATATGCACTTGGCGGCGGACTTGAACTTGCACTTTCCTGCGATCTGCGAATCGCAGCCACTGATGCGACACTTGGGCAACCAGAAATCTTGCTTGGGATCATCCCAGGTGCAGGTGGTACCCAGCGGTTATCTCGGTTGATAGGAAATTCTCGCGCGAAGGATCTAATTTTTACCGGAAGATTTGTTTTAGCTGACGAAGCAATGTCAATTGGCTTAGTAAATGAAATAGTTGAGCCAAGCTCAGTGCTAACCAGGGCGCTAGAACTAGCGAATATCCTTGCGGCGGGGCCAGGTCAGGCTTTGAAAGCTGCAAAGGTAGCAATTGATGAAGGTAGTGAAAAGTCATTACATGATGGCTTGCTGGTTGAACAGAAACTATTTGCAGCGTTATTTGATACCCAGGACCAAGTGATTGGGATGCAGTCATTTATCGAAAATGGTCCAGGCAAAGCAACCTTTAACTAGCTGAAATTCGAGGCGAACCCATGTCGAATGCTTTTCTAGCAATTGATCAAGGTACGTCTGGTACGAAGGCAATTGTGATTGATGATGAACGCGGCGTACTTTCAAGTGTCGAGATTTCGATCCGCCCTAGTTACGGAGACGACTCAGCAGTTGAGCAAGATCCAATCGAACTCCTCGCCTCAGTAATTGATAGCGGGCGTCAAGCAGTTGCAGAAGCTGGCGTTGCTATTAGCGCCGTCGGATTGGCAAATCAAGGTGAGACGGTTCTCGCTTGGGATAAATCAACGGGTGAGCCACTTTCGCAGTTAGTAGTTTGGCAAGACGGTCGGTCACTTCAAATCTGCAATGAGCGACTTGACGCTAATGATGCAATCACTAAATCAAGCGGACTCTACCTGGACCCATATTTTGCAGCGCCAAAAATGACTTGGCTGCGCGAGCAGGTAACTAAATCTGGCGTAGTCACAACTTCAGATGCTTGGTTGATAAATAGGTTGACTGGTGAGTTTGTAACTGACGCGTCAACCGCATCTAGAACTTTGCTTCTTGATTTGGATTCTGGTTGCTGGAACGAAGCTGCGTTAAAAACATTTAATTTGCAGGATGAAGAAATGCCAAAAGTGGTGCCTAGCGCAGGACACATAGGTATTACGTCAGCCTTTGGAGCAGAGATTCCGCTAACAGGAGCGATCGTAGATCAGCAGGCTGCCTTGTTCGCGCAAGACTGTCGAATTTTAGGCTCGGCGAAATGTACTTACGGAACTGGAGCTTTTTTGTTAGCGAATGCCGGCACGGTGGATATTCGATCCGAAGGTTTGCCAACTTCGGTGGCTTGGAAAATCGGAGATGAAACAACATTTGTTATGGATGGTCAGCTATATACGGTTGCCTCCGCCGTTCGAATGCTCGTGGATTTAGGGGTCATCTCCTCTCCAGATCAGATCGATATCGTCGCTGCGGATGCGGAAAGTTCCGAAGGGGTTCATTTTGTCCCAGCACTCGCCGGGCTTGGTGCGCCATGGCGGGAACCTGATGCAAAAGGTTTGATCACTGGTATGACGCTGGGAATGACACGGGCTCACTTGGTACATGCATTACTTGATGGGATTGCAGCGCAAGTAGTTGAGGTTGCGCGCGCGATGGAAACAGCCATTGGTGTTGGCATTCCTTCATTACTTGTTGATGGTGGCTTGACTCACTCCAAATTACTTATGCAAAAACAAGCTGACTTACTGCAAGCCCCAGTAGAAGTGTTTGCGTCACCGCATGCCACAGCGCTAGGTGCTGGAGCTTTGGCCCGAATTGGGTATGGCCCAAGTACTACTTCTCAAGTATTCCCAGCAGGCCAGCCAATCATCTATGAACCAAAAATTTCATCCGACCAAGCTGCTGACGCAATGGGAAAGCATCGCGCAGCTATTTCAATGGCAGTGATTTCGAAGTGAAGTTCGACGTTGTAGTAATTGGTGCCGGGCTGGTTGGAAGCGCAATCGCCCAAGAGTTCACTGCTCGCGGTCAGAGTGTTTGCATAGTTGAAAAATCAAATGATGTGGGAAATGGAACATCTAAAGCCAATACTGCGATTTGGCATACAGGATTTGATGCAGTGCCTGGTTCCTTGGAATCAAAATTGGTGGGCCGAGGCTATTTTTTGCTTGAAAATTATGCTAAGCAGGCTGGAATCCCAATAGTGAAGACCGGTGCAGTTTTGGTGGCTTGGGATGAGGAGCAATTAGCATCCCTTGATGGGCTAGCCGATAAGGCACATAAGAATGGCTACGAAAAAACTAAAGGGTTGTCTCAGTCGGAAGTTAGAAATCTAGAGCCCAACTTGAGTGAATCGGCCTTAGGTGGCCTGTTAGTTCCAGACGAGGGAATTGTTTGTACCTGGACAACGAATCTTGCTTACGCCACTACAGCAGTTCAAGCTGGTGCCACACTTTACTTGAACACAAAAGTCGTTGGAGTTAATTCCGTTCCAGACGGAATGGAAATTCAGACTGATACCCACCAAACAATTACCGGAAGCCTCGTAGTGAATGCAGCAGGCCTTTATAGCGATGATATTCACCGAATGTTTGGTCACCAAACTTTTTCAGTTACCCCGCGCAAAGGTCAGTTAATTGTTTTCGACAAGCTTGCTCGCAATTTGGTGAATCACATAATTCTTCCAGTGCCATCAAGTAAGGGTAAAGGCGTGTTGATTAGTCCCACGGTTTACGGAAATGTAATTCTTGGTCCGACTGCCGAAGACCAGACAGATAAAACCGATACCTCGACAACGCAAGCTGGCTTTGAATTTCTATTAGCTAAGGGCCAAGCGATGCTGCCAGGCCTAGTAACTAATGAAGTTACCGCCACCTATGCAGGATTGCGCGCAGCAACTGAACATTCGGATTATCAAATAACTTTTCATCTTGATCAAAAATATATCTGTGTTGGTGGAATCCGCTCAACCGGATTGACGAGTGCCCTAGCAATTGCCGAATATGTTGCCGAGCAATTATTTATTGCCGGCCATCCGATTGGGGAAAGAGCTGACATTTTGCCAGCCCCCATGCCTAACATCGGAGAAGATTTTGTTCGCCCGTATCAGGACGAAGTTGCAATTGCTAAGAATCCGAGTTTTGGCGAGGTGATCTGCCACTGCGAGCGGGTAACTATTGGTGAACTTGATCAGGCATTTGATTCAACAATTCCGCCCTGCACACTTGAAGGACTCAGGCGTAGAACGCGAGCAACAATGGGCAGATGCCAAGGCTTTTATTGTGGTGCCGAGGTTGCGCAACGGTTGACTGAGGCGAAAAAGTAATGGCAGAAAATGTTGACGCTTTAGTAATCGGCGCTGGCCCCGCTGGATTAACTGCTGCTTGGGCACTTAAAAATTTGGGAATTGAAAACGTACTAGTTGCAGAACGTGAAGCTGTTGCTGGCGGTATTCCAAGGCATTCCCACCACCCTGGATATGGGATCAGGGATTTACACAGATTTATGAATGGCCCGAGCTATGCAAAGACTTTGGTTACTCGGGCGAAAGACGCCGGCGTGAGAATTGCGAATAACTTCAGTGTCACAGACTGGGAGCAAGACGGTTTAATTACTGCAACTTCAAAAAATGGCCGACAACTTTTGATGCCGCAGGTAGTTATTTTGGCCACGGGGGCAAGAGAGCGACCGCGACCCGCTCGCTTAGTTGCTGGAAATCGAGTTCGCGGAATTTATACCACCGGTGAATTGCAACAAGCAGTCTATGAACGCAAACTTCCAATTGGTACGCGGGCAGTTGTAGTTGGTGCTGAGCACGTAAGTTTTTCCGCTCTCATGACCTTAAATCACGCAGATGTAAAAGTTGTAGCGATGGTTACCGAACACCATAAGCATCAGTCCTATCCCGCTTTTTATTTTGGCGCTAAAGTTCGCTACCAGGTTCCGCTTCGCACCACGACGTCCGTGGTATCTGTTAATGGCACAGATCGAGTTGAGTCAGTCACGCTTCGCGACAACGGCGGTAACGAATCTAATGTTGAATGTGACGTAGTAGTTTTCACAGGCAATTGGATTGCAGATTACGAATTAGCTCAACGAAGTGGAATTACTCGCGATTCCGGAACCACGGGACCGCTCGTAAATCAATTGCTGAGAACTTCGCAGCCGAATGTCTTTGCAGCGGGCAATATCTTGCACCCAGTCACTACTGCTGATGTTGCGGCGCTTGACGGTGTTATCGCAGCACGCTCCGCGGCTGAATATTTGACCGGTAGATCGCTGTTGGGCAACACCGTGTCGATTAATGTAGCTCCACCCTTTACCTGGGTTTCGCCACAGCAAGTCCTAGTCGGAGCGGGCATGCCTCCGCGAAACTGCTTCCAGTTGTGGGTAACCGAATTTCCTAGCTCGAGTTTGGTAGTGGTTCAGCAGGGCACGCAGACCTTATTTAGCCAGAGATTAAGACTCGTACCCGGGCGCCCAGCCGAACTCAAGTCTGACTGGATATCCTCGGTAGACCCAGCGGGTGGGCCAATTCAAATCAGGCTAGGCTAGGAGAGCTAGCGATTGTATCCAATCTGACTTCGGTGGAGATTGCGGGAATTCGTAGGCAGGGTAAGGCTTTGTCATACGACACTAAGGAGTGCAAGTGAAGATCTGTGTTTGCGTTAAGCAGGTTCCAGACAGTTGGGCAGAAAAGAAATTAACTGCTGGGGACAACACGCTTGACCGCGCTTCCGCCGACCGAGTTGTTAATGAACTAGATGAATACGCTGTCGAGGAAGCATTGCGTATCGTCGAAGCTGGAGAAGGCGAAGTAACCATTCTCTCTATGGGTCCCGCCGAAGCAGCCGACTCAGTTCGCAAAGCAATCTCAATGGGCGCACATGCTGGAATTCATGTCGTAGATGACGCACTTCATGGCTCAGATGCACTTGCAACTTCATTAGTGCTAGCTAAAGCACTTGAGGGCCGTGGCTTTGACTTAATTATCTTCGGATCCGAATCGACTGATGCGCGCATGAGTGTCGTGCCAGCCATGGTTGCAGCTCGGCTAGGTCTGCCACAAATGACTTTCGCTAATAAAGTTGAAGTTTCTGGTTCTGAATTAACGATTCATCGTGTTACTGATTACGGTTATGACGAAGTTAAGTCCGCACTTCCTGCTGTTGTTTCTGTCGTTGAAAAGACAAACGAACCGCGCTACCCGTCATTTAAAAACATCATGGCCGCCAAGAAAGCACCAATGGAAACATTGACGCTTGCAGATCTAGGACTTGATGCAGCATCGGTTGGTCTTGCTAATGCCTGGAGCCAAGTTGCTGACTTCGCAGAACGTCCAGCCAAAGCTAAGGGCACAGTTGTTGCCGATGATGGCTCGGGCGCAGAAAAAATTGAAGAATTCCTTGTCGCACAGAAGTTCATCTAGGAGATAAAGATGTCTGAAGTATTAGTACTTGTAGAGCACACCGCTGGTGAAGTTAAGAAAGTTTCACTTGAACTTCTTGCGATGGCTGCCGGAATCGGAGAGCCAAGTGCAGTTGTATTAGGACCGGGTGCTGATGCAGCGGTTGCAACATTAGGTGACCACGGTGCAAAGACGGTTTTCGTTTCAACAGACCTGGCATTTGTAGATCATGTTGTTGTGCCAACTGTCGACGTACTGGCAAAGCTTGTCGCAGAAAAATCTCCAGCTGCAGTTCTAATTCCATCATCAGCGGATGGCAAAGAAATTGCTGGCCGACTAGCAATCGCCACCGATTCTGGCGTGATAACTGATGCGGTTGCGGTATCCAGTGATGCCATCGCAACTCAAAATGTTTTCGGTGGCGCAACTATTGTGCATTCCAAAGTCTCTAAAGGAACCCCAATCATCACGGTTCGCACCAACTCGATTGCCCCCGTGCAATCGGGCGGCACTGCTTCCCGAGTTGATGTAGATGTTGATTTAACCGCGCTAGCGAGTGCCACAAAAGTTACCAATCGGGTCTCAGTTGAAAAAAGCGGAAGACCAGACCTATCCGAAGCTGCAATCGTAGTGTCAGGCGGTCGTGGAGTCGGAAGTGATGAAGGATTTAAGACTGTCATCGAGCCACTTGCTGATGCACTTGGTGCCGCAGTAGGTGCCTCACGCGCAGCAACTGATGCTGGTTGGTACCCACATCAGTTCCAAGTTGGTCAGACTGGCAAAACCGTTTCGCCACAGCTTTACATTGCGAATGGTATTTCGGGAGCGATCCAACACCGAGCTGGAATGCAGACTTCAAAAACCGTAGTTGTGGTCAACAAAGATGCCGATGCACCGATCTTCGACCTTGCTGATTTTGGCGTAGTAGGCGACCTACACAGTGTCGTCCCTGACTTAACTACTCGGGTAAAAAGCCACAAGTAGGCAAAATATCGCGCCAAGCGTTGCAATAGGTGGATTTTTGAAAATTCCTCGTGCGCTCGGCTGACCTACAATAGACAAGTGGCTTACTTAGATAACGCTGCAACGACCCCAATGTACCCAGAGGCCGTTGCGGCCATGACGAACTTGCTGGCTCAGCCAGGCAATCCGTCATCCCTTCATGCTTCCGGACGTCGCGCTCGCAGACTTGTCGAAGAATCTCGGGAAAAAGTTGCCAAAGCATTAGGGTCTCGTTCGGCTGAAGTTGTGTTCACAGCAGGTGGCACCGAAGCGAACAATATCGCGGTTAAAGGAATTGCCTGGGACCAGCGGAAAAAAGAACCCCAACGAACCCGAATAATCGCTGGCAGCACCGAACATCATGCGATCTTGGATCCAGTTGAATGGTTAGTTGAATCCGAAGGCTTTAGTGTGACGTGGGTTAAGTCCGATACTTACGGGTTAATAACTCCGGACGCATTACGGGAAGCAATTGGACCAGATAGTTCGGATGTTGCCGTCATTACGATCATGCTTGCTAACAATGAAGTTGGAACTGTAAACGACATCATTGCGTTAACAGCAGTTGCGCGTGAACACGGTATTAGGTTCCACACTGATGCAGTGCAGGCTCCGGCTTGGCTTGAACTTAACTTTTCAGACCTGGGTGTTTGTGCGATGACAGTTTCGGCACACAAAGTCGGTGGCCCACATGGCATTGGTGCTCTTGTGATCAGTCGCGATTGTCACGTAACTCCATTAATTCATGGAGGTGGTCAAGAGCGAGACGTTCGCTCTGGCACGTTAGATACGCCCGCCATTGTTTCATTCGCAACTGCACTTGAGATCTCTAAAGCGCGACGTACTGAAACGGTAGCGCGTGTACGCATCATGCGCGATGACTTAGTCCGAAGAGTGCAAGAAATCGCACCTGAAGCAATTTACAACGGTTCAATCGAGAGTAGATTGGTAAATAACGCACACTTCACATTCCCAGGATGCTTGGGTGACTCATTGTTAATGCTGCTCGATGCCCAAGGTGTTGAATGTTCGGTTGGCTCAGCTTGTAATGCTGGAGTCCCACAGCCGTCGCATGTTTTGCTGGCAATGGGTGCAGACAGAGATGCAGCTCGAAGCACATTGCGATTTACGCTTGGTCACAGTACAACTCAAGCCGATGTTGATGCGTTGATAGTTGCACTGCCAAGTGCGATTGAACGCGCTAAGCGCGCAGGTATGCCAACACTTACCTCTGCACCGGTGCGTGTCTAATGAAAGTACTTGCTGCGTTATCTGGTGGAGTAGATTCTGCCGTTGCTGCTGCGCGCGCTGTCGATGCTGGCCATGATGTCACGGCCGTCCACTTAGCACTTTCGAGAAATCCACAGTCACATCGCACTGGTGCACGTGGCTGTTGCACTATTGAAGATTCAAATGATGCGTTTCGCGCAGCTGACATGCTGGGTGCCCCGTTTTATGTTTGGGACTTATCTTCCGAATTTCAAGAAAAAGTGATCGAAGATTTCATTTCCGAATACGCAGCCGGCCGTACGCCAAACCCTTGTTTGCGTTGCAATGAAAGCATTAAATTCGAAGCGGTTTTAGATCGAGCAATGGCGCTTGGTTTCGATGCAGTATGTACCGGTCACTATGCCCAGATTTTCAGCGGCCCAAATGGACCAGAACTACATCGCGCTATCGATCCATTAAAGGATCAGTCCTATGTGCTCGGTGTGCTGACTGAAGAACAGATTGCACACTCAATGTTCCCGTTGGGGGATAGCACCAAAGTTGAAGTGCGAGCCGAAGCTGATCGGCGTGGGATTTTGGTCGCCGCTAAACCAGATAGTCACGACATCTGTTTCATCCCAGATGGCGACACTGCGGGCTGGCTTTCACGGCAAATCGAGTCGGTTCCTGGTGAAGTAATAGACGTCGAAACTGGAAACAAAGTTGGCACCCATGCCGGTGCACATGCATTTACGGTGGGTCAACGTCGCGGGCTTGCTCTCGGAAACCCAACAGGTGATGGCGAGCGCCGATACGTTGTAGACGTTGACGTTAAAAATAATTTGGTCATGGTGGGACCGCCAGTGCTTCTAGACATCGATGTCATCGAAGCGATTAAGCCGCGCTGGGCTGGACCATTACCAAGTAACGGGCAAAGTATCCATGTGCAAATTCGCGCACATGGTGATGCCTTGCCAGCAACAGTCCACTTTGGCGAAGACCTAATAACGATTCAGCTAGAAGAGCACCTTCGTGGCTTAGCAGCTGGACAAGCGGCAGTTATGTACGACGGAACGCGGGTCATTGGTTCAGCAACGGTGTCACGATCTCGTCGATCGGCGACTGTTTAGTGCAGCCTGCTGCGGTAACTGGTGTTGGCGCGTGGCCTGGCACCGAAGTCCATGAAGTTGCGGTAACGATTCGTGATGTCTGCATTGGCCTGCCGCACTTAGCCGAACTTCCAGAACGTGGACCTGGCGCCGAAATGTACGGGCGGACCATGGCGCTCGTAAGTGCAGTATCGAATGACTTTGCAGTTGAAACTGTGCCAACTGGTTGGCGCCTAACAGATGGTCGCGGCAAAGACATGCGGCGTGCTGATTCGTTCATGAGCAATGACTTGGATGAGATCGAACAAGTTTATGAAGGCTATGACGGTGACTTCAAAATCCAAATAGTTGGACCTTGGACACTTGCGGCAAGTATTGAAATGCATTCAGGCGAAATGATTCTGCGTGATCCTGGTGCGGTACGAGATTTAACCCAAGCCCTATGCCACACGATTACCCGACATGTAGCTGATGTGCAGCGCAGAATTCCCGGTGCAAAGCTGATCGTGCAATTTGATGAGCCATTGTTACGCGATGTGTTGCGTGGTTCAATAAAAACTCAAAGTGGCTTTTCGGCATATCGCGAGATTGAACCTGCAGTGCTCGGTGCAGCGTTGAAGCAAGTAAGTGAAGCCCACAATGAAAAATCGATTGTGCACAGTTGCGCTGATGAAATTCCGTTCGACCTAATTCGCCAGGCTGGAATTTCGGCTATTTCCTATGATGTGGCTTTGGTGGGTGACCAGGCTACGGACTACCTAGGTGAGCAAATTGAAGCTGGGGGATTTGTGATATTGGGCATTTCCCCAAAAACCGCAAAGACCGGTTTGGCAGGAGTTCGCCGAGTGGGATCCCGGATTGGCTATAGCGAAGAAGAGTGGAATACCCACATAGTTTTATCGCCACCCTGCGACTTAATCGACATGTCGCTGTCAGATGCTCGCGAGAGAATGGAATTATTGGGTGAGGTTTCCCGCGCATTGTTGGAGGTGGAATAGTGGCAATCCCAGCTGCTTCCCGCAAGCGCCGCGACGAATTAGTAGATCTGATTGAAATGGCTCGAACTAATTATTACCAACATGACAAGCCAACTATTTCGGATGCTGATTACGACGCATACTTCCAAGAATTGGTTGCACTTGAGACTGCATTCCCAGAGCTAGTTACTGGTGACTCACCAACACAAAGTGTCGGCGGTGAAGCCTCAGGAGAGTTTGGGGAATTTGAACATCCAACTCGAATGTGGAGTTTGGATAACGTATTTGACGAAGCCGAACTCGATGCTTGGTTTGCCAGAGTCGGTAATCACAACTTCTTGTGCGAACTGAAAATTGATGGACTGGCGATCAATGCGGTTTATCGCAATGGAGAGTTGGAAACCTTGGCAACGCGAGGAAGCGGCGCAGTTGGCGAGAACGTCACCGCCAGTTTGGAGTACCTAACTTGTATTCCAAAACGGCTCAAGGTCGCTAAGGGTGTAGAAATTCCCGAGTTACTTGAAGTACGCGGCGAAGTGTATTTTTCACTTGAGGAATTTGATCAAATAAATTTGGAAGTAACTGCAACAGGTAGAACTGCGTTTGCAAACCCAAGAAATGCAGCCGCTGGCACACTTCGACAGCGAATCGATAATCGAATTGAAGCAGTTGCTGAAGCACAAAAGCGAGCGACCGGCAAGGGCGATGACTCTAAGCAAGCAGCCAGTTTGGCAAAACATATCGAAGAGCTTGATCGAGCGAAGAGTGCACTTGCTCGCTTAGGACTGATTGTTCATGGAATTGGAATCCATGACGGTCTAGATATTTCGGCACAATCGCATGCCTACGAAATTCTCAAGAGCTGGGGATTGCCTACTTCAGAGCGTGTGAAAGTTATCAAGTCTGCCAAGGAAGTTAAGGAATACATAACTTACTTTGGTGAGCATCGGCATGAAATCGAACACGACATTGATGGTGTCGTTATCAAGGTGGACAGTCTGTCTGAGCAAGCCGAACTTGGATTTACCGCACGTGCACCGCGCTGGGCAACTGCATATAAGTATCCGCCGACGGTAGTTCGAACCCGATTGCTTGATATCGGAGTGCAAGTAGGTAGGACCGGTCGTATAACACCGCGAGCTCAGGTTGAGCCAGTGCTAGTTGCAGGCTCAACGGTTTCATTTGCCACACTTCACAACGGTTATGAAGTTGAGCGAAAAGGCGTATTACTAGGTGACATGGTTTTCTTGCGAAAAGCGGGAGATGTCATTCCAGAAATCCTTGGACCAGTGGTCGAGCTACGCGACGGTTCGGAACGACAATTCAAGATGCCAACTAAGTGCCCAGAATGCGGCAGCAAATTGGCGCCAGAAAAAGAAGATGACAAAGACCTTCGGTGCCTCAACACCCGCAGTTGTCCAGCTCAACTCCGAGGTCGACTTGAACACTTAGGTTCGCGAAGTGTTCTTGATATTGAAGGACTAGGCGAAAAGGCAGCTCGCGCGTTACTCGAAGACAAAGTTATTTCAGATGAGGGCGATCTGTTTAGGTTGACGGCGCAGGATCTAGCCAAGAGTGATTTTTTTGTTAAGGGCACCGATCGAGAATTAGCCGAAAATGCAAAGCTGCTGCTGGCGCAGTTAGAGATTGCAAAAACCAAACCACTTTGGCGCTTTATATGTGCGCTTTCAATTCGCCACATCGGACCACCGACTGCTCAAGCCCTTACTCGTCAATTCCACAGCATTGATGAGCTGGCAACTGCCAAAAGCGCAGAGCTTGCAAATGTGGAAGGAATCGGTGTAACGATTGCTGCCTCGGTTGCTGAATGGTTTACTGAAGACTGGCATCTTGAAATTATCGAAAAGTGGCGCGCAGCAGGAGTTCAATTAGTCGAACAAGTCCAAGCATCTGGACCACAGCCACTTGCAGGATTGACTGTTGTTGTGACAGGAACTTTAGAAGATTTCACCCGAGATGGCGCAGCGGAAGCAATCACCACACGTGGTGGCAAAGCTTCTGGTTCAGTCTCCAAGAACACCGATTTTGTTGTAGTCGGGCCGGGCGCAGGATCGAAAGAAGCCAAGGCCATGGAATTGGGTCGACCGATCCTGGATGAAGTTGGATTTAAGATCCTGCTAGACGATGGCCCAGCTGCTGCGCTTGCCCACTTGGGCTTGAGTTAGCGCGAACCTAGTAACTCGCAATTCCCAATAGAATTGGGTTATGTCAGGAATTTCTCAAAATGACGTTGCCCATTTGGCCAACCTAGCCAGAATTAGCATCCCAACGGATCAATTAGCGCACTATGCAAAGCAGTTGGATGCAATTTTGGACGCAGTAGATCAGGTATCAAGTATCGATACCAGCGATGTACCTGCCATGAGCCATCCAGTTCCAATGACAAATGTTTTTCGCGAGGACGTTCCTGGCATTTCCTTAACAGCTGAACAAGCGTTAGCCGGAGCGCCAGCCGTAGAAGATGAACGTTTCCGAGTTCCTCGTATCTTGGATGAGGAATAGACATGTCTGATCTAATTCGTAAAGACGCTTCAGTTCTGGCCGACCTTATTGCTAAAAAAGAAGTTTCGGCAGTTGAAGTTGCGCAAGCTCACCTAGATCGCATATGGGCTGTTGACGGCGACGTACATGCATTTCTCCACATCGACACCGAAGGTGCACTTGCATCTGCTGCTGCCGTTGACGCAAAAGTTAAATCAGGGGAGAAGCTCTCAGTTCTAGCCGGGGTACCGCTTGGACTTAAAGATGTTTTGGCAAGTAAGGGCTTGCCTACAACTTGCGGGTCAAGAGTTCTTGAAGGCTGGATTCCGCCATACGATGCCACGATTGTAACAAAACTGCGCGAAGCTGGCATCGTAATACTTGGCAAGACAAACATGGATGAATTTGCGATGGGTTCCTCAACCGAACATTCGGCATTTGGTCCGTCTCATAACCCTTGGGATCTCGATCGAATTCCAGGCGGTTCTGGCGGCGGCTCTTCTGCATGTGTTTCTGCGTTCGAAGCTCCACTAGCGATTGGCACGGATACTGGTGGTTCAATTCGTCAGCCTGCTGCGGTCACTGGGTCAGTAGGTGTGAAGCCAACTTATGGTGGCGTAAGTCGCTATGGTCTAGTTGCACTTGCTTCCTCACTTGATCAAGCTGGCCCATGCGCCCGAAACGTTCTTGATACTGCGTTATTACACAGCGTTATTGCGGGTCACGATCCAAAAGATGCCACCTCCATTAATTCACCAGTCCCTGACGTAGTGGCTGCGGCTAAGCGTGGCGACATTAAAGGCATGAAGATCGGTGTTGTTAAGGAACTAGGTGGCGAAGGTTACCAAGTCGGAGTGCA
This sequence comes from Actinomycetota bacterium, assembly GCA_947452765.1. Classification (GTDB taxonomy): domain Bacteria; phylum Actinomycetota; class Actinomycetes; order S36-B12; family UBA5976; genus UBA5976. The sequence continues at coordinate 77,182 of CANGDR010000006.1, forward strand.
ATCTCGATTCGATGAAACCGTTGCCTTGATTGAAAGTATGGGCGCTGAAGTAGTGGAAGTTTCTTGCCCAAGTTTCCCGGCTGCTCTTGCTGCTTACTATTTGATTTTGCCAAGTGAAGCATCAAGTAACTTGGCAAAGTTCGATGGCATTCGATTCGGCAACCGAGTTGGCGACGACGGCACCAAGTCAGTTGAGCAAGTGATGAGCGAGACTCGCGCAGCTGGCTTTGGTGATGAAGTTATCCGTCGAATCATTCTTGGCACTTACGCACTTTCAGCCGGTTATTACGATGCTTATTACGGTCAAGCTCAAAAGATCCGTACTTTAATTGCCCGCGATTTCACTAATGCATTCACCAAAACTGATGTTTTGATTTCTCCGACTGCGCCAACAACTGCTTTCAAGATTGGCGAAAAACTTGATGACCCGCTTGCGATGTA
>CANGDR010000007.1 GCA_947452765.1 Actinomycetota bacterium
AAATGGTAAAAGGCTCAGCGTGCGGCAACATATATTTAGCACCGACGAACCCAGTGCTCCATAGGAATGCAAATCCCAGTGGGATGGCACGCTTGAAATTATCAGACATCTATTTTTAGTGACCCACTTCAGTACTTTGTCGCATAACGAGGACAACACCCAGGCCAGCAAGGGCCATGCCCACGATGCCAACTGGTGGGATTACTTCATCAAAGAGAAAGTAAGCCTGGATTGCTGCCACCGGCGGCACCAAATAATACAAACTGGAAACTTTGCTGGCACTGCCCGCACGAAGCATGCCATACAACAAAACGATAGAAGCAATAGAAAGCATTAAAACGATCCAGGCTAAGCCGAAGAAAAATGCTGGCGACCATTCAACTCGCTGATCCTCAGTAAACGCCGAAAGCAAAGCAAAAGCTGCCGCGCTAACGGCATACTGCAAGCCAGTTCCAGTTAGGAATGGGATTTCACCACCAAGTTTCTTTTGTACTAAATAGCCCGCACTCGTTCCCAGCAAGGCGACGATACAAATTATGATCCCAACCTCAGAGATTGAAGAAGAATAGTCACCTTGAAAAACCTTGGGAAGTAGCAAAAGCGCAATTCCAGCTACACCCAAAATTAGTCCGACAACCTGAATCCAGCGAATTCTCTCGCCCAGAAGTGGGACCGCAAGAATAGAAACTAAAACTGGCTGAATACTTACAATTACTGCACTGATTCCAGCTGATACACCAAGGCTGACTGCATAGAACACTCCGCCAATGTAGATCACGTGCAGCAGCATTCCCACGGCCACTGATGCTTTCACTTGGTCTCGACTTAGCCTCAAGGGTTGCTTCAGGATTGCAGCGATTGCAATCAAGATTGCGGATGCAATCAAATATCTGATTGTTAGGAAAGTGAATGGATCGGCATACGGAACGATGTACTTGGCGCCGACAAATCCAGTGCTCCAAAGGAATACAAAAAGTGCTGGGGCATACTTTTGAAGCTTTAGTGGCACTTAGTCGGTACCCGAATCAAAAGCAGCGCGGTTGAGGCCATCGTCGGTAGCATCATTTGCATTTGAGGAAGTAATGGCATTTGATTGCCCAGATTTCATGTCTCCAACTAAGCCAAATGTGCTTGAGTCAATCTGGCCTTGCGCTTGATACAGTTCGAGTTTTGCGCGGGTATCTGCGATGTCGAGGTTTCGCATAGTTAGCTGACCAATGCGATCCGTCGGACCGAAGGCAGCATTTTCAGTGCGTTCCATCGAGAGTTTTTCTGGGTGATAACTCAATGCCGGTCCACACGTATTGATAATTGAATAGTCGTCGCCGCGGCGCAAGCGAATTGTGACTTCCCCAGTAACTGCCGAAGCAACCCAACGCTGCAGCGATTCCCGCAACATTAGGGCTTGTGGGTCAAACCAGCGACCTTCATAAAGAAGTCGACCTAACCGGCGACCCTCCGCGTGATAATTCGCAATGGTGTCTTCGTTATGAATTGCGCTTAACAAACGTTCGTAAGCGATGAATAGCAGTGCCATGCCAGGTGCTTCGTAAATTCCACGGCTTTTGGCTTCAATAATTCGGTTCTCTATTTGATCCGTCATACCAAGGCCATGGCGACCACCAATTGAATTAGCCTCCTTCATGAGAGCTACGACGTCAGTGAAATCTTTACCGTTTATCGCAACTGGCATGCCTTGCGAATACGTAATGGTTACATCTTCGGTGGCGATCTTTACTTTTTCATCCCAGAATCGAACGCCCATAATCGGCTCAACTATTTCAAGTGATGCATCTAGATTCTCAAGCGTTTTTGCTTCATGAGTAGCACCAAGAATGTTTGCATCAGTTGAATATGCCTTTTCCGTGCTGTCGCGATATGGCAAGTTGTGCGCAACTAACCATTCCGACATTTCCTTGCGGCCGCCAAGTTCTTTAACAAAGTCGGCGTCCAGCCAAGGCTTATAAATACGTAAGTTTGGATTTGCTAGCAGACCATAGCGATAAAAGCGTTCAATGTCGTTGCCCTTGTAAGTTGAACCATCGCCCCAAATGTCAACATCATCTTTGAGCATCGCACGTACTAACAATGTTCCAGTAACAGCACGACCTAGTGGAGTTGTGTTGAAATACTGACGGCCACCAGATCGGATATGAAAAGCGCCACAAGCTATCGCGGCTAATCCTTCATTTACTAACGCTTCCTTGCAGTCAACTAGCCGAGAAATTTCTGCGCCATACTCGGCAGCGCGAGTTGGTACTGATTCAATATCTGGCTCGTCGTATTGGCCCAAGTCTGCGGTGTAGGTACATGGAATTGCACCCTTAGCTCGCATCCAAGCAACTGCTACCGAGGTATCTAGGCCGCCTGAGAAGGCAATGCCGACTTTTTCGCCGATTGGCAAGGATTCAAGGACTTTGGACATGAGGAAAGTCTATTGGAGCAAGCGGGGTCTACTTCCCTATTGCTGTGTCGTCCGGATCATACGTTGATAGAACTTGCCAGGCTGGCGGGTGCTTTCTTGTGGGTCTCCCTTTTCTAAGAAACCGAGTCGTTTGTACGTGCTAATCGCCGAGTAATTATCAGTCCAAACCCCGAGCCCTTGGCAGCCCCAAGGTCGGGTTTCACTTTGCTGATCTATGAAGTCAATCAAAGCTCGCATCACGCCGTTGCCGCGAGCAGCTGGGCGAACCCAGCAGCCACCGATCCAACACGTGGTTCCAAAATCGCCTTCATGTGTCTCTACCGACATGATTCCAACGTCTCCACTCGAATCGGCAGCAATCACAAAATTGAGGCTAGTTAGTCGATCTCGCCACTGTGATTCGGGTATCTCGGACTCAGATTCATGAGTCGCCCCGAATGCTTCTGGATTTGCACTTAGCGCATCCAACCGAATTGCGCGCACGCGCGCCCAGCTGTCAGGGCCAACTATCTCAATTTGAAATGTGCTGCTCACAAGAACAAACTTATGACAGATTTAACGCGTAAGGAACCTAGGGACGCGGAGCGAGACTGCTTAAACTGCTTGGCTTTTTACCGAACGTAACTTGCCACGTCCAGTGTGCGTGTACAAATCTTTCGGCCCAATCGGAGTTGGTACTAATTCGATCTCAGTACCTATTCCGCGTTGCACACTTTGTTTGTAGATGTATTCAAGCGTGGAAAAATCTTCGATTGCAAAACCCACTGAGTCAAAAATGGTTACCTGCTCATCGTTGTCGCGGCCAACTTCTTTTCCAGCGAGTACTTTCCAAAGATGGTTGACCGGGAAGTCAGCTGGCATTTGTTGAATGTCGCCTTCGATCCGAGTCTGTGGTTCAAATTCAACAAACACTTTGCCTTGGGTTAGTACTCCGGCTGCGAGTTCGGTTTTGCCTGGGCAATCTCCGCCTACGCCATTGAAGTGCATGCCTGGTTCAACCATTTCTGGCGTGATGATTGTTGCCATTGCCTTGTCGGCAGTAATAGTGGTGACAATGTCAGCACCCTTAACAGCTTCTGCGACAGAGTCACAACGGGTAACCGTTAGTCCGGAAAATTCCGACAGGTTACGAATCAATTTTTCGGTTGCTTCCGGATCAATATCAAATGCCCGAACTTCGGTAATGCCAATTACTTTATGGAATCCAATTACCTGGAATTCTGCCTGCGCGCCGTTGCCAATGACTGCCATTACTTTTGAGTCCTTGCGAGCCAAAGCTCGCGCAGCCATTACTGAGGTCGCTGCAGTACGCAAAGCGGTAGCTAGCGTCAATTCGCTAAGCAACATCGGGTAGCCAGTTTCCATATCGGAAAGTACGCCAAATCCCATAACACTGAATAAGTCGTGCTTGATGTTCTCTGGGTGACCATTTACATACTTAAACCCATAACGCTCTGCATTAGCAGTTGGCATTAATTCAATAACACCTTCGTCATTGTGCGCGCCAAACCGTGGTGACTTATCGAATTCTTCCCAGCGCACGAAATTGGCTTGGATGCCATCGGCAAGTTCGGCAATGAACTCTTCGATTCCAATGGCTTGGATGAGCTTTGCCATTGCTGGTACATCTACGAAGCGAGTCATTTTGGTCCGTTCTAATTTGGGTAAGAACACAATTCTACCAACGAATTAAGGACTCAATTTTCAACGTTTGCATGCAAAATGACATACAAACACATCACTAATTAGCAGGTGGCCACGAAATCAACTCGGGATATTTTGCAACTCGTCCATCACCGGATGATTTATCGGTGATGCGGCGGATAGCCCATGGCACGAGAAATCCAATTCCCCAAACGACAGTTCCGATGACGCGAATTGGTGCGGGTGCTTGTTGCATGGGTGGCATCTCTTCCGCATAATCCAAATCATGAGGCAGACCTAGTTCCTTTAATACGGCTGCCGCAACTCTGCGGTGTCCTTCGGCAGATAGATGAAGGCGATCTTTTGCCAACATTCTTGGATCTCCGAAAACGTCTAGCGAGTTAGCATCCATTAGTACTGCCTCAGTTTCGGATGCGACCTGCCTAACGTTGGCGTTGAAAGGTCCAAATCTTTCATTCCAATAGATTTCAGTTTTTGATTTAGGATTCGCAACCTCGCGCACTGTGAAAACTAAAACCTTGGCACCGGTCGCGGTTAGTTTCCGCACGGCTTCTCGATACTCATTTATTACTTTGGAAACATCGAGTTTCGGACGCAGGATGTTATTTGCTCCTGCATGGAAGGAGATAACTGTCGAAGATCCCTCTATAAGTGGTAGCGCCGCACTTAATTGATCGGCAACCACTTGCTCGAGTAGTTTGCCGCGAATAGCCAAGTTTGCATAGGTAAAGTTCTCGTGCTGTTTGGCTAACTCGTCAGCAACTCGATCAGCCCAACCCCGATACGAACCGTCTGGATATTTGTCAGAAAGGCCTTCGGTTAGGGAATCCCCGATGGCAATATATCGATTTAGCCGAGTCACAATGCCATCCTATTTAATGGGATAAAAGTTTTTCCCAGCCGCGAGATTTGAATGCCTTGCCAACTCGCGATTTAAGATCCTGAATTTTGGTTTCCATTTCACGTAACTCAAGTTGTGCTCGATCCATGTCTATTATCGAAATCGCCACCGAATCTCCTGGTCTAGCCTGCGAAACCCTATCGATTGAGCACTTGGTCAGAACCGCAACGACTGGATAGCCAGCAGTCACAAGTCTTCCCCGCAGCAAAATAATTAATTCCCCACTTGGTGGAACTTCAACTGCACCTATTGGAACTCCCCTACTGAGAATCTCACCTGCAGTCCCAATGTCGAGTCCAACTCCGCTTAGTCGCATGCCAACATGATCCGATTGTGGCAGGACCTCAAATTCCTGCACGAATGACTGTTCGCCACCTTTTAGTCGCGACACATCAGGGCCAAGAGTTGCAGTTAGCGTAAATTTTTTAGAATAAATTTCGTGTGGCACTGAAAATCTAAAGACCGGGAGTTCATTACCTGGAATTTCCATGTCAAAACTTGAATCGACTATTAGCTGTGAACCGCTGGTAAGTCTTTCCCCGAATTCCAAAAATGAATCTGGTGCGAAGCTTCCCAAAATTCGCTTGCCGTGCAGCTCTCCATTGATGCCAAGGTATGTTCGTTGACCGAATTCAGGACCAGGAATAATCACTCGTGAACCGGCTGGAATAACTAAAGTTTCATACGTACCGTGAGGAAGTTCATCAATCAATACAGTTTTTGCTGCGCCAGTAACGCAAATCAATAGATCTGCATCGGTAACAAAAACCAGGTCTGAACCGATGACTTCCACAACTGCATGACTGTCGTCATTGCCAACTAAAATATTTGCTAATCGCGCAGATCTTTGGTCGCCGGCGCCATTTGCAGAAACACCCAGCTTGGCTAAGCCAGGGCGGCCTAAGTCTTGGATAACTGCGTAACCAACGCGCTCAATTGAAATATTTGCGGTGTTCACAGTTTCACCTGATGAAAGTACTTATTCCAGTTGTCCCAATCAGACGGCAAAATCGGAATAAATCGAATCCGGTCGCCTGCTCGGTAAGGCACATTTGGATTTGTTTCAAGGTCGAAAAGTTTCACCGGAGTTCTTCCGACAACTTGCCAGCCACCCGGTGAAGGTGCGTTGTAAATGATCGACTGCAAGCCACTTACTGCAACTGAACCAGGTTCCATGCGTGTGACCGGCGTTGTTAACCGCGGCACACTTACCGGAAATTTTGGTCCATCTAAAAATGGCGCGCCAATTGGGGATCCAACAAACCGGATGGCCCAGTCTTGGCCGCTGTGAATTTCAATCACGTCATCGACTGAAATCCCACAAATCTCTGCAACTTGGTTAATGTGTGGACCGAAAACATCACCATAGACAATTGGAATTTTGAAATGGTTTGGAACCCGAGGCGTTAAGTCCGATTGCAATTCGTCTTTTACTATTTCGAAAACTTGGCTGTGGTTAATTACCAGGGCATCAAAGCTAATAAATACTGACTGAAAACTGGCGACAACATCAATGATTCCAAGTGAAGTTTTTTCTCGCATGGCATCACCAAGTAGTTGAACCGTTAGCCAGCGAACTTCATAATCGTCATTTTCAATATTGATGAGAACTGCCGAGTCACCATATTCTTGGCAAGTGAAACTCGTTTGCATATCTTTCATTATGCAGTCACATCAAATTGAATGCGAAGCACTTATCTTAGATATCTTCGAGCTTCGGGAAAGTGTCCACTGGGAAAGTTTCAACCTGCGGGCTGCGCTGTTGAACTAGTACGGCGCCATCTACTACTAGGCAACTGCCAGTGATGTAAGCCGCATCTTCGGAGGCCAAAAATGCTGCGGGTCCGGCTAGATCTGCAGGTGTTCCACCGCGACCAATTGGAACTGTCTTATTACGACGCTCGTCAGCAACAGGCTCTGCGTGTTCTGGTCGAGTAACAATCAAGCCAGGTACTAATGCGTTAACGCGAATTCCGTACGGCGCTAGTTCAAGTGCGAGTGCGCGAGTGAATCCCTCTACTCCGCCCTTGGATGCATCGTAAGCAACCATTCCGCGATGTGAACGAGTTGCGCCACCACTAGACATGTTGATGATGCAACCCTTGCCAGCTTTCGCCATGAAAGGTGCGACAAGACGCGAAATTAGATACTGGCTCTTTAAATTGGTATCTAGGAAATGATCCCACCAGGCTTCATCAGTTGTTAGGAAGTGCTTTGCAATCGTTACGTCGCCTGCATTGTTAACCAAGATGTCAATTTTTCCGTAAGTTGCAATCGTCTTTTCAATCATTGCGGCGATGTCTTCTTTAGATTTAACGTCGCATTTAACTGCAATGGCAGATCCGCCGCGAGATTCAATTCCGCTTACAACTTCGTTCGCACCAGGCAGATCGATATCGGATACGACTACAGATGCGCCTTCTTGGGCAAACCGCTCGACAATTGCTTGACCGATGCCGTGCGCTGAACCAGTAACTAACGCAACTTGGCCGACAAATCTTTTTAGGTCAGACATTTGGACTCCATTCAAAATGATTACTACTCAAAAACCTTGTTATGGCTTGCAGTTTATCGGGGTTAAATCCTTGATGGATACCGAGATTACCTTTTCGGGAGACCCAGATCAGACAAGTTAATACCGAGCAATCCTCGGAAGTTAGGAAGTTGTTGCTTGGTGCTGCTTGATGTCTTTATTCAAAGCCCAGCACCAGTAAAACAATCCAAATTGCAGCGGTAGTCGCAAGAATGCATAAATTGGGTCTGGCATTGGTCGATCCATCCAATCGACTGCCATATAGATGTTGGCTGGGAAAACCAAAACGAATAATGCAAATGCACACCAGATTCCAAGTTGCCTAACAGGCTTTCCAAATAACTTGGTGGTCATTGGCGCTAACAGCATAATTGCGACTACAAGTTCAGCAACTCCACTTAGATACGTCCAGAACCGAGGATCAAACGGTAGACCTGGCGGAATGATCTTGTCGAGTGAGGCTGGCGCAAGAAAATGCCCAGTTCCGGTAATAATCAGCATGATTCCCATGCCCCGACCTGCTGTGTATTTAGTCATGATTTAAGTATGCCTGCAATCGGCAATTAACTAGGTGCGCCTGCTGGTGGAGTTGTGGCAAAGATTTCCCAATCCCATAATTTCGAAAGCGGCAAAGATTCAATGTTTGAATTCACTTGGGTTTCATCGTCGCCAAAAGCTTCAATGAACACCGTTCGTTTCGGCATGGCGATTTTGATAGTTCCAATAGCGCCTTTTTCTTCAAGTAACTTTGCTTGGGCTTGCTCGGCAGGAACCAACTCGCGAATATCTTCCTGAGAAACGCCTTCTTTGAATTTTGCGACCACCATGTAACTGTTCACTGCACTGCTCTCTTTCGAATTCTGGTTATCGAAAAGTACCACTATTCAAGGTGAATTTAACTTATTCAGCCAGGAGCGAAGTTTGTTGGCAGATAATCAGGCCAACAGTGTTGCAACTTCTAAGTAAATCGGAATTCCAAAAATTAAATTGAATGGAAATGTAACGCCGATGCTGGACATCAGGGCAAGTGATGCGTTCGCAGTTGGCAATCCGATCGACACGGCGGCAGGAGCGGCGATGTAAGAAGCGCTGGCAGCGAGTACACCAAGGATTGTCGCGCCACCAACACTCATACCGATGGTGTGGCCTGCTATTACAGCTAATGTTCCAACGATTACCGGGAATATGATTCCAAATACTGCAACTCTTGGTCCCACCTTCTTAATCTCTGCAAAATTACTGCCCGCTAGATATCCAAGATGCATTAGGAATAGAGCCAATAGCCCGCCAAGTATCCCGATAAAGAATGGTGAGACTTTTTCGTAACCAGCATCACTTGTGAGTCCGCCAATAACAAGACCGCCGATTAGTAGAAGCACCGTTTTACCCGTCAAAACTTCAAGCAAAGTTTCTTTCCATTCAACATTTCTATTTAGGTGCCTTGATCCCAAATAGATTCCAACGACAAGCCCAGGTATTTCCATCAAGACCAGCAAGACAGTTGCGAAACCTTCAACTTCAATCATTTTGGTTTCTAAAAAAAGCAAGGCCGCTGAAAATGTAATTAGTGAAGTAGAGCCATAATGTGCAGCAATTGCGCCACGATCTAAGTCAGTTAGCGTTCGCACTAGTTTCAAGACGAAGTACGCAGCCACTGGAACTAGTGATCCAATTACTAGCGTCAAGAGTGCTGGGCTGATGATTTCCTGAAACTGGACCGACTTAATTGCATGGCCACCCTTTAGTCCGATTCCAAAGAGTAAATAGATAGACATGAATTGGTAGATCTGGTCCGGCATTCGCACGTCGCTCTTTACCCGAGCTGCGATACAGCCAAAGACGAAAGCTAATACTGCTACCGATGTGAGGTTTTCTAGGGCGAGCGACCATGAACTTGACATTTAATCTCCTTTATCTGAAGCATAATACCTGTAATTGAATTCAGGTGTCAAATTACTGCTATAATCGATTCATGGTCAAAGAAGTGGCAATCCCCCGCGAGTGGACATTTCTCTCAAATCATGGGCACGTCTTAGTCCACATCAGTCAGGACCCAGAGGCTCGAATTCGGGACATTGCCCAAGCTGTCGGAATAACCGAACGAAGCACACATCTGATACTGGCCGATCTGGAAGTGGCTGGCTACCTAACGATCACTCGAGTAGGTAGACGCAATACCTATAAAGTCAATTCGAATTTAAAGTTTCGTCATCCCTCAGAAGCCAGTAAACCTATCGGTTCGCTACTCAAGATTTTTCTGTAGCTAACTTAGTTTTTAGCCAAGCAAAGCCTTCACTAAGTGCAGGTTCTCCAATAGATAAGTGACCGTGTCCCTCAAGTAGGTTCACGTTGGCATGTGGCAGTTTCTTTGCAAGCCACTTCCCGTGGTCAAAAGGCACCATTAAGTCAGTAGCTCCCTGCCAAATTGTCACTGGGTTGGAAATATCTGACAACTCAAAACCCCAAGGAAGTACAAATGCGATGTCGTCATCTAGCCAACCGTCTACTCCGGTATGCACAGCCCATCGAAAAATCTCTGCCATATTCTCGCCAAATTCGCCAGTAAGTGAATCACGATCTTCTTCTGGCAGTAACGAGCCCATCATGTCGACGATTTGTTCACCTGAAATCTTTTGCATTTCAGGTAGTCCGGATTCAAGGTAGCTGCGTAGGTCTGATTCACCCTTAAGGGCAGCACCAAATTCATCGTGGTTGTCCTGACCCATTCCATTTAGAAAATCTAAATCCAATTGACCAAACATGCCCACACCAGCAAGAGACATAGCGGCAACGCATCTTTTCGGACTCAGCGCGACATTTGCCAAGGCATGTGGTCCGCCACCAGACCAGCCCATCGTTACGTATAGATCAAAACCTAAGTGATTTGCAAGCTCATCGACGAGTGTGACGACATCAGCAACGCTTCTGTTAGGTTGCCGAGTTGAGTTACCGTAACCCGGCCTGACCAATTCAACTATTCGCAAATCACTCGCGAGTGCAGGCTCAAGTAAATCAGCGTGTAGCGGACCAGCACCAGGTGTTCCATGATGGTAGATCAAAAGGTCAGAGCCCTCTCCACCATCGAAGTAGTCAACCCGATCCCCGTTTGCACGAATGAAAAATTTGACAGTCATGACTAGAGTGTGGCACTTACAAGTTGGGTTTACGTAGATTTACAAAAATAAAATTAGTTTCCCTTGAACTTACGAATTTCTTGTGGCCAACCGCATGCCTGACCAACTTTGGCGCCCCACAATTTTGCTTCTTCATCCGTCGACACGTTAATGATGGTTAGCCCGCCCAGAAATTCTCCGTTAGTTGTTATTGGTCCACCAACATTGCCTTCGTCATCTGAACCAAAGGCCAACTCGATTTCTTCTTCTAGGCCACCGGCAAAGACGAGTACGCCGGCCTCTTTCATTTCGGCTACCACTGCTCGAGAAAGCGGACCTCGTGGTTCGTACCACTCTGCTGGATGATCGCCCACCCATTGCTGATTGAAATAAATGAGGTATTGCGCCATGTAGCAATAGTAGAAGACGAGTCGGTCTGTAAGCCGGACACTGTTCAAGAGCCACTACTTAAATGAAAATTTCGCGGTTTGCCCACATGCTTGCCCACAAAGTCGTACTTGGTTTGCTTCGAAACAGCTAATCGCGCACTTCCTGTTCCACTACCGCAATTCCAGAAACAACATCCGCTAGTCGCTTGCGGTCTTGCCTGCGCACAATTCCTGAAATGTCCCATAAGTGGAAGCAAAGTAGAAGTGCTATTCCAAGGCCAAGCAAGATCCCATTTGGGTTGATCGCGTATGCGATGTTTGAAACTGCAAAATACCCAAACCAGTACGCCGTGAAAATCAAGAAGTAACGAATAAACATCTGAGGACGCTTTGCTGGTGCATTTGTTGTGTCATTGATCGTAACTATTCGCAATAAGTTTTGAGCTGGGGTTTGTCCCCTACCCCAGGTAATCAAACTCCAAGCAAGCCAACCGATGTAGGCAGTTCCAATGACCAAAACCATTTCTAAAACCCAAGCTGTAAATCGCCTTCTGGGTTGCGCTGGTGTCATGCTCATTTCTTCAGACTCGCTCTCGTTTCTGCGACAACTTCGTTAAGAATCTGATTCCACGGGGTTGGATGCATCCCAAAAGTTTCACGCGCAGCGCTGTCATCCAAAATGTACGGACGTTGGAATTGATAGGCGGTCTCTTTTAGAGCCTTCAACAAAGGGTTGAATCGCGCAAGGAGATTCCACATCAGGCTTGGAACTGACGAAAGCTTTGGATTCTTAACTCCACCAGCTGCTGCCAGTTCTCTTACAACTTCATTTTGAGTTTTTGCTTCATTACTTGGTACATGCCAAGCCTTACCCCAAGCCCTTGAATCCGAAGCGACAATCTTCATCAGTCGAGCAACATCTAATGGATAAGTCCAGGTGTGCTTTAGATCGATCGCTCCCAGAACTTGCGCCGTTTTACCTGCGAGCACCTTCGGCAAGACTCGGGCGCCAACACGACTTTGGTCACTGGCAGATATGTAATCGGAACCTCGAACTTCAGTGGCCTTGATGATCCCGGCATCGTGCATGGCCTTTGCTTCGACCCACATGGTCGCTCGAACTTTGCCATTTACTCCTGTTGCATTCAGTGGCAGAGATTCGGTCATTGGAACATCAACTGGACCATAGCCATAAAGGTTGGAACAAGTTACTAAGACTGCGCCAGTTTTTTCGGCATAGGCCAGGAAGCTGGCAGCCATTGGCGGCCAAAGCTTTGCCCACTGGTGATATGGCGGGTTACTGCAGTTGTAGATTGCGACAGCACTTGGAGCCGCAGACAAAAGGCTAGAGACATTGCTGGCATCGGCAGAAACTAACTTAATGTTTTCGTGCTTTGGCCCAGAACCCGAACGGGTAGCCAAAATCACCTCTTTGCCATCATTTGCAAGTAACTCAGCTACCGCACTACCGACTGTGCCTGCACCTACGACCAAATGTATTTCGTTCATGACACGCTCCCCTTGAAATTGACTAAGGCTCACGATAATGGCACAATGTTAACAATGTCAACATTAAAAAAATCCGAGTCAGAATTCCATCACGGGGACCTACGGGCCGCCCTTGTGACGGCGGGGCTAAAGCATGTCCAAAAGCATGGCTTGAATTCTTTGGGCCTTCGACAACTTGCCCTAACTACCGGCGTGAGTCCTACCGCCGTCTATCGCCACTTCGCAGATCTTGAACACCTAAAGGCTGCAATAGCAAGGGCAAGCCGCGAAGTTTTGGGCACCATGATGCTAGAGGCACTAATAGCCGCTCCTAAAACTCAAACTGCAAAAGGTGCAATCAGCCGCTTTCTTGCAATCGGCGGCGCCTACATTGATTTTGGAATTAAGGAATCAAACCTTTGCGAAATTGCATTTATCTGCTTTGACTCCCCAACACTGGAACCAGACTCCCCAAATCCATCTGAGTTATTAATGGCCTCACTCAGTGAATTAAGTGAGATTGGGTGCTTGCCAGATAAGAACCTTAAAACCGCTCCCATGATTGCTTGGAGCATGGTCCATGGGTTTGCTGGATTGGCTGCCCAAGGCGCTACCGGGAATCCAAAGGAAACTCTTGCATCGAAAAAAGATGTTCTTGCAGCAGCCCTAAAGTCGCTCGACATCAAAGCTGCTTAAAGCGACGATCCCGCATCACTGTTTATAGCAATGCGGGATCGTGTTAACACTTACGGGCTAGAGGAAGATCGTGACCAATGCCAACAGGCCCAAAATTAGTGCAGGGGCAAATGGTTCCTTGCGCTTGCGGTGGACATTAGCTGCGCCGGCCATCAAAAGAAATAGGCAAACTGCCGCAACCTTAGACAGAACTTCTGCAACTGAAAAAACGTGCGGCAGGATTAATCCAAGTGCGCCAAGTACTTCAGCAAGCCCAATCATCTTTATCTGAGAATCGCTGAAATCAGCAGCCCAACCCATGTTCTTGTTTGCAAGCAACTTTTCCCTGCTTGAAGTAACTTTCATCATTCCTGATGCTAAGAATGCAAATGCAGCAATCCCCGCAACAACCCAATATGCAGTACTCATATTCACCTATCTCTGATTAGTTTTCCCTGATTCTTGCCTTGAAAGTAATCTTCGCCATAAATGGTTGATTTGTCAACCATTTGATACAGTAATCATATGGAAACATACGGGCTTTCAGTAAGGCAGCTAAGAGCTTGGCGCTCATTTCACAAGCTGAGGTCGCAATTACTTCCACACATGGCCAAAAAGATCTACCGAAATACTGGATTAACACCGGCTGAATATTTTCTGATGGTCACCTTGCTGGAATCCCCCAATGGCTCCCTGCATTCCAGCGAAATTGCAGAGCAACTGGATTGGGAAAAGAGCAGGATTTCGCATCAAGCAAAGCGCATGGAGTCGCGAGGATTAGTTTCTCGGTTTACTTGCGAAACAGATGCCCGAAGTTGCGTAATAGAAATCACGCCTTCTGGGCGCAAATACATGAAGCAAGCACTTCCCATGCAGTTTCAAGATGTAAAACATTGCTTCGCTGATCTTTTAACTCAAGCACATCTAGATGCCTTGATTGAAATTTCCCAGATAGTTTCTAAACACCTTGCAGAAGAACATGCGACCGATGACTCTGCTAGGTCACTGGAAAGTGTGAAATAGAAAGTAAACGATTCGATCTGCGAGCTGGAGTCCGTGGCTGTACCCTGACTGAAAGCAGCTAGGACCCACGGATGAACACTTCTAAGACCACACAACGCGAGGCGTTTGCCCTAGGCGTGATTGCCGTCTGCATTGGAATATTTGTTGGCGAATTAACCTCAAACCGATCTTCCGAATGGAAGTCACCGGTTGACTCACTTGGCAGCTGGATCATCAGCGTAATTCCGCGCTTCCTGGAATCATTCGCTATCAACTTATTCGGCACTCAAGATAAAAGCGTCTTGGTCGGAATCATCCTGCTGGTTGCGCTTCTGCTGGGTGGATTGGCTGGCGATTTATTGCTGCGAGGAAAAAGCAGAATTGCTTATGCAATCGTGGCACTAGAAACCATCTTCGGCGCATTAACTGTAATTGCCCGTCCACATTCCGGCATCTCGGCAGTAGTGCCCGCCTTGCTAAGTGGAATATCAACAGCCTTGGTTCTCTATTTTGCTTTGGGGCGAGTAAAGATAGAGACGACTAAAGAGAATCAATCGGCGCAATTAAGTTCTCGACGACAAGTACTAATGTTTGCCGGTGGTGCGGGAGTCCTTGGCGCGCTGATGCTTATCTCGGGTCAAAAAGTAAAAACCCACGGACTTAACGCAATCAAACGATTAGCAGTCAAGTTGCCAACAGCAACGCAACCACTTCCGCCTCCCCCAGTTGACCCCGCACTGCAAATCACTGGCTTATCCCCGCTAATCACCACAAATGATCAGTTCTATCGAATTGATACCGCAATCAACACTCCGATTATTGATGTTGCAGAGTGGTCGCTCACTATCAACGGCATGGTGAAAAATCCAGTCACTTTGAGCTATGCCGACTTACTAAACCGCCCCATGTTTGAACTAGATGACACCATGTCATGTGTCTCCAATCCAGTTGGCGGAACATTGGTTGGAAATGCGCGCTGGCTTGGATGTCGACTTGATGATTTGATCAATGAAGCTGGGTCACTAACTTCAGCCGATCAAATTTTGAGTTCATCAGGCGATGGCTTCGGAGCCGGATTCCCGCTTAATTTATTGGATGGTCGCGATGCGATGATCGCTGTTGGCATGAATGGCCAACCCCTTCCGATAGCCCACGGTTTTCCAGCTCGCGTAATAGTTCCTGGCCTGTATGGATACGTATCGGCAACAAAGTGGCTAACTAACATCGAGTTGACACGTTTCGACGTGAAGCAAGGGTTCTGGATTTCACGTGGTTGGTCTCAACTTGGACCAATAAAGATCCAATCTCGGATTGATTATCCAACTGATGGCGCCGCCATACCGCACGGAAAATTTACCTTTGCAGGAGTCGCGTGGGCACCACTTTCTGGCATTGATTCAGTACAGGTGAACATCGATGGAACTTGGAAAGATGCGACTCTTGGTCCAGTTCTTTCCGGAACCACTTGGCGCCAGTGGTGGCTTGATTGGGATCCGACTGCAGGAATGCATGAAATTCAAGTCCGTGCGGTCGCAGTTAGCGGTGAGGTGCAGACCCAGGACGTCGCAGACATTGCACCAAACGGTGCATCAGGCTGGCACACCATCAAGATTTCGGCATAAAAATCAAATCCCAAACCTCAACGATTCGAAACTATCCATCTTTTAAATGGTCCACCATTGAATGTATAAACCTTGGCAACACCCCGCCCGTAGACAGCTGCAAATTCTTTACCATTCTTACGTCGCAAGGTACCCAGCATCACAACTCCCGGTAGACCTGTTCCTGGCGCGCGAAGTCCCCGCAAGCCATTGGCCTTAAACCAAGGGTTAGGAATGTCCTCGATGGAAACAAGTGAACTTTTAGGTACTCGAAGTGACTTATGAAGTGATCCAATTTTTTCTAGTCGAGAGAGCTTAAGAACTAACTGGTCACCAATTTCAATTACCTTTGCCATATTTGAGATGCTACTCCGTCTAAAGCAAATCTAAATCGGCAAAAACCCGCCTTAAACGTAGGGGTTCGCCCTATGAGTTCGCCTCAATACTGCTCTCGAATTGCTAGCCAGTTTCTTTCTGCTAAATAGTGGTAGACGAGTCGGTCTGTAAGCCGGAAGTTCTTGGAATCATTCAAATTTCAAATATGCAAGTTAAGCGAAATAGCCGAAATTCAGAATGCGCCCATGTAAAATTTTTACATGACTTTTTCTGGACTGAACTTACTCGGCGTATTAATTGCATTCTTTGTCTCATTTATCAGTGGAGCCATCTGGTTTGGGCCCAAGACCTTTTATCCGATTTGGATGAGAGCCAAGGGAATTCCATCTGGCCAACTCACTACGAGCCAGAACAAACCTGTGGCACTCTTTGGCGGAACCATCGTTGGAGTCTCAATTCAAACTTTCACTGTCGCTTTAGTTGTGACTTCGCTGGCACATAACAATGCGAATTTTGGAGTGAAAGATGGAGCGCTGGTTGGTTTAGCTCTGGGAGTAGGTATCGCAATGTTTGCGTCACTATCGCACCGACTATTTGGTGGCGAAAGCTTCAAAGTTTGGATTATTGAAACGGCGAATGATGCGATTAATTTAACAATTGCTGGCGCGATAATCACTTACTTCAATTAAGAATCTCTCACGATCCCTAGATGAGGGTTCTTTTATATTCCTTGCCATTGACATCGTAAGTAATCCACGTTCCGACTTGCTCACCGTTCTTGAAACTACCTGAACGCATGATTACGCCAGTTTTCCGAAACCATTTCCAATCACCGTGGAGTTTTCCACTCTTGAACCTCCCTCTAGCTTTCAAAACTCCATTTTTATAAAACTCAAGATATTCGCCTGTTTTTTTTGGATATAAAGAATTTATCTGAATGATTTTTTCATTGAGAATTTTATTTATGAGTGGCTTTGGAATACTCATCCCTACTTCAAAATGAACTGACCCCTTGGTTTGCTCGTACTTCCCTAGTTCTTCCTTTAGTCGTGCATTAAACGAACCGCTATAAGGAAAAATACTGTTGTGGTTTTTGAAACCGTCAAAACCAATGACCGGCACTCCCTCAATCAAAAAAGTCGGAATGCCGTATTTAATAACTTGCTCGGCAGCTGGAAGTTTGGAAGCTACATGATCGCTTAGATCTGTGAGAATCTTCCTCTGGTTCGGTGGATACTTCTTCAAGTGCGCCGTGACTTGTTGGCTCGTCATGAATAAATGCTACTAATCTTATTAATGACTCTGTCAATCACTTAAAGGTTTTTATCGGCCCAAATGCAGACGGCATCGTAATGATACTTACCAAGCCCCTTGGCGACTTCTTCATAACTTTCCCTGTATGGCGAAGGAAGGATGTAAGTCATCGCAAGAGATTTATATGCTTCTTTGTTTGGAGTCCAGAATTGAAGTATGAAATCATAATGTTTCGCAGCAAGATCCTGCACGCTCGCATCCCCTGGTGAAACGCCCTCTGCCATTTTGGTCGCAAACTCAGACGTTAAGTCACCGAAGACTTGAGTGAACTTCTGCACTTCTTCTCTTGAATGCTCATTCTGGTATTGCTCCGAATGGATGCCAAATTTCATAACACTATATTAATCCATGCCCACAAAGGCGAGTCAGTCTGGAAACAGCAAACTTGCTTATGTCTTTGCTCCAGATCCGGTTGGCTTGTTATAGTTTTTTTGTGACTCAGCCGTTTCTTTATTCAGTCGAGCGTGAATATCCCGTTTCTGTTGATCGGCTATGGCGCGCTTGGACAGTTGCAGCGGAACTAGAAGATTGGTACCACCCAACTGATCTGCGGGCTGTTAAAGGTGCAACAGCATCTGAATTAATTGTTGGCGGACTTTGGAGTTGTGGAGTTGATGTGCCAGCTCATAATTTCGCCGCTTACTTCTTTGGTCAGTATACGAAAATTGTGCAAAATGAATTGTTAGAGCACACCATGCACTACACAGAATCATTTGAAGAGTTTGCAGCCAAGGACTTTACGTCACCTTCGCACCTTGTTGTACTTGAATTTCAAGCTCGAGAAGAAGGTGCCTGGGTGAAATTCAGTCAATTTGGTGAACTACCGGAGGGTCAGGAAAAGCAAGCCCAAGAGGGTATGACTAGTTACCTCGAATCGCTAGCCAGTTTTCTATCTGCAAACTAGGGGTAGACGAGTCGGTCTGTATGCCAGATCTAAGTATCTTTTCGATCGGACGTCCTTTGGCAAGCTCGTCAACCAACTTGTCCATGTAACGAATTTTCTTCATCAATGGGTCTTCAATTTCAACAATTTTCACACCGCAAATAGAACCTGTAATTAGTTTTGCATTTGGATTAATTTTTGCGGCCTTAAAGAAATCCCTAAATGTTGTCTTCTTCTTTAGGTGACTCTTTAAGGTCCTTGAGTCAAAACCTGTTAGCCACGTAATTACCTCGACGAGTTCCGCTTCTGTGCGATCTTTGCGCTCAACTTTATTTACATAATGAACGTAGACATCAGCTACCGGCACTTCAAATATCTTGTGCATACCAAAATCCTAATTGAAAGTAGACGAGTCAGTCTGTAAGTCGGATGAAGTTTAATCCAAAAGAACCTTTGTATTTTTAATCTTTCAGTCCTGAACTAATTTGTTCCGCGTGCTCAATCGGATGATTGATGTAGGTCTTAAGCCAGGTCTCCAATGTGTACTCACCTGACTCTGTGTGAATGCCTGCATTTTTGAGTTGTTCTTTCGCGAGCCTCTTAAGTATTTCTAGAGACGAGGCGCGTACAGCGCTGAAAACTGCGAGTGAAATTTCAATTGGAAGAACTTTGTATCCCAATGTTTCGTTCTCTCCCCATCCAGCTTCGTCATAGCCCTGGATTTGTGTACCGGGTTCTGCAATCAACCGGCGGAGTCTCGCGTAGGACTGAGCTTCGCTATCCGCAACGTGATGGACAACTTGCCTGGCATTCCATGAGTCATTTTGAGGCATATCTAAGTCAACGTCGGTTAACTTAGCCGCAACAGCAAGAAAGATCTCGGTCGCTTTGTTATATTCTTCAATCGCGTCTCGTAGTTCCATAATTAACTTTAGCAATCCGCGGTGAAAAGTAGACGAGTCGGTCTGTAAGCCGGGTTCATCAGCATTAAGCTCTGGCGAAAATCACTTTGATAAGATTTTGTAATTCTATTTAAGACTTTTTTGGAGCCTAAAAAATGCGGTTTGAACCATTCGAGTTGGAACGTTACTTTGCGAAATATGAGTTTTCCGCGAAGTATTTGCTTTCAAGTTCAGACTGTGACGGGTTGCTACAAAGTGATGTCCTGGACCTCGCGGACGCACAATCCCGCGAATTGTGGGACAACCTAACACTTGGATACACCGAATCTGGTGGCCATCCGCTGCTAAAGAATGAGATTGCCAAGATGTATCAAGGCATTACATCTGATGACATTTTGACAGTTGTGCCTGAGGAAGGCATTTACCTTGCCCTGAACTGCATCCTGAAAAGTGGCGACCACGTGATTTGTACTTTCCCTGGATACCAATCACTTTATGAAATTGCTGAAGGCATTGGCTGCGAAGTGACGAAGTGGGAACTGGATGAAGCCCGAGGTTGGGCGCTTGATCTGGATTTCTTAAAATCACAGATCAAATCCAACACCAAACTTCTTGTGGTGAACTTCCCGCATAATCCAACGGGTTATACGCCAACTTTGCTTGAGTTCCAAGAAATCATGGACATCGCTCGAGAACACAATATTTTCGTTTTGTCTGACGAGATGTATCGCTACATGGAATTTGATGCCGCAGATCGGCTCCCCTCGGCATGCGAAGTTTATGAAAATGCCGTATCCCTATTTGGAGTTTCCAAAGCGCTTGGTCTTGCTGGGCTACGAGTTGGTTGGGTCACCACAAGAAACAAAGAACTTCTTTCGCGCATGGTTACGTACAAAGATTTCACAACGATTTGCGGAAGTGCACCAAGTGAAATCTTGGCCTTGATTGCGCTGCGAAATAGCGAGTTAATTGTCTCCAGAAACTTAGACACAATTAGAACAAATCTTGGCCTTTTAGAAACCTTCTTTGAAGGTCAGGACCTTTTCTCCTGGATTAAGCCTCGCGCAGGATCAATTGCATTTCCGCGGATAAATGGCAATCGAAGCTCATTGGCTTTTTGCGAAACCCTAGTTGCTGAAACTGGAATCATGTTGTTGCCGTCAACCGTGTATGGATATGGCGACAACCATTTCAGGCTTGGCTTTGGCAGAAAAAATATGCCTGAAGTACTTGATAGGTTTTTCGAGTATTTAAAAGCATAGGCGTTTAATTAGACGAGTCGGTCTGTAAGCCGGATTCTGTACGCTTGCGCGCGATGATCATCCATCTGCGATTGTTGTTACCAACAACCTGTTGCAACCTACCTGCAGGCTAGTGACGGGCAGTCACCTGCGTCTTGGTCTTGCTCCGAGTGGGGTTTACCTAGCTACCTATGTCGCCATAAGTACTGGTGAGCTCTTACCTCACCGTTTCACCCTTACCTATTGCTAGGCGGTTTACTTTCTGTTGCACTTTCCCGTGGGTCACCCCAGGTGGACGTTATCCACCACTCTTGCCCTATGGAGTCCGGACTTTCCTCGAGCATTGCTGCCCGCGATCATCCGACCGACTCGTCTACCGTAAGACTACGGGGATATCACTAAGGTTGAAAAGTGCTGGATTTATTACTTAAAGGTGGAGTGCTTCACCAACCAAATGGATCCGCACCGATACCCGCTGCCATTGGTTTACAGGACGGCAAGATCGCATTCGTTGGAGATCCTGCGGATGCGCCAACTGCGCGCGAAGTAATCGAACTTTCTGGGCAATTAATAACTCCAGGATTTATCGATAGCCATAATCACTTGCTTCTTGGGTTCGATCCCGAAGCTGTGAACTTACAAGACCTTGTCGATCTAGCTAGTGTGCGTTCACGAATGAAAGAATTTGCGGGCTCGCGACCAGAATTGGAATGGATTTGTGGCGAGAACGCGAACTATTCAGTAGTTGAGGGCCGACGGCCAAATGCAAACGACTTAGCTGGCATCACCAATCGACCGATTTTTATCACAACTTACGATCAGCATTCGGTTTGGCTGAACGATGTTGCGATTCGCGCGCTTGGGATTGAACCGGGTGTGGAACTAAGTTGGGGTCGCCCAGAGTTTGATGAAGTTACTAGGAAGCCAACCGGTTGGGTTACTGATTTTTACACCAGTGCGATGACGACGCTCGGATTAAAGGCACTGCAACGTGACATTCCGATGTATTCACCTGATCGCAGGTATCGCAAATTAATAGCCAGTATGGAAATGGCAACTCGATTTGGAATTACAACCGTCGTTGAGCCACAAGTTCCCATGGCTGAACTGGACCTGTTTCATCGAGCACTTGGCGAAGGAAAACTAAGTTCACGAGTTATTGCTGCGCTGTTTCATCCGATCGAAGAAGGATCTGACTTCCGCATGGAACTTCGCAATACCATCGATAGTCACGTTGAATCGCCAAAACTTTCGCTTGGTCCGATCAAGCTTTACGCCGATGATGTAATTGAACCTCATACCGCTTGGTTGCTAGATGACTATGCGAACAAACCAGGTCATCGCGGTAACCCAAGTACTTCAGTTGCCGAGTTTCATCACATAGTTGCCGAACTTGATCGCATGGGATTGCAAACGCATACCCATGCCACAGGTGATGGCGGAATTCGATTAGTACTTGATGCGATTGAAAATGCGGCAAAGTTAAACAGCACAACTGATCGTCGGCATGGAATTGTGCACGTGGAATGTATTCACCCAGATGACTTATCCAGGCTGGCTTCCCTTGGAATTACCGCAGCAATGCAACCTCGCCACTGCTCCCCTGACTTAATCGAAGGTTCGTGGATGAACAACATCGGCGAAGATCGCTGGGATCGCGCTTGGCGGATTAAGTCATTGCAAGCAGTTGGCACCCACGTTGCGCTATCAAGTGACTGGCAAGTTGGCGAAATGGATCCGTTAGTTGGCATTTACAGCGCCATGACCCGAGCATCACTTGATGGCAAAAAGTCCTGGACGCAAGACGAACGCATTTCACTTTCTGCCGCCATCGATGGCTACACCAAAGAAGGTGCTTGGGCTTGGCATCGCGAATCAGAATTCGGCGCTTTGGGAATCGGTATGGCTGCCGACATTGTGGTTTGGTCTAGCAACCTGAACGAATTCGGTTCCGATCCAGCTGGTTTGCTTGGGCAAAACACTTTGCTCACGATTGTCGATGGCCAAATCGCCTACGACGCGCGCTAAGTCTTTAGCCTTGCATTCGTTGGATCATAAAACGGCTCGTCACTGATAGTTGCGGGAACTAAAACGCCAGCGCAATCAATGATGAAGTTTGATCCGGCTGGAATATCGGCTGGAATGTTTCCAAGACCACAAGCACCACCGATGGTGTGGCCATAGGAACCCGAAGTCACATGCCCAATGATTTTGCCATCAAGCAAAATTGATTCATCGTGCACAAATAGTGGTTCTGGCTTATCCAGTTTGATGTAAACCTGGCGGCGATCTGGGTTTTGCTTTCCTTCGATTGCGCTTCGACCAACGAAGTCGCCCTTCTTAAGGCTGACTGCAAAACCAAGTGAGGCTTGATAAGGGTCATCAATTGGTCCAATGTCATGGCCTAAGTGTCGGTAACCCTTTTCAACTCGCAAACTATCTAGCGCGTGGTAACCAGCGCGTCGAATACCAAGGTCAGAGCCCGCGGCAATAACTGAGTCATAGATTGAAACTGCCATGTCAGCGGTTGGATAAAGTTCGTAGCCTAGTTCGCCCACGAAACTAACGCGTAAGCAAAGCGCCGAACCATTGCCAACTTCAATTTCACGAGCAGTTCCCCATGGCTGATTTTCAGTTGAGAAATCCGCTGGGCTAATGCGCGACAACAACTCTCGCGAGTTTGGTCCCATAATTCCGATAGTGGCTAGTCCTGCGCTGGCATCAAATACCGCAGCCGCATTCCCGCGCGCTGCGCGACGGAACATGGCCATGGTTTTGGTTTGTGAAGCAGTAGGGGTCACCACCAAGAATCGATCTTCGGCTAATCGAGTAATCGTGCCATCAAGTTCGATACCGCCACCCCTATTGAGCATCAAGGTATAGACCACGCGCCCGATCTTTACATCCAGATTTGCCGTAGTTACCGATTGCACGACTTGCAACGCATCCGGTCCAGCTACTTCAACTTTGGTAAAGGTTGATAGATCAAAGACTGCAACTGCCTCGCGCGCAGCCTTATGCTCAGCCGCCGAATGCTCGAACCAGTTCTGGCGCTGGTAACTGTATTCGTATTCCCGCTTAACTCCACTAGGGGCAAACCAATTTGCCCGTTCGTATCCAACTAGTTCGCCAAATACGGCGCCTGCGGCATCGAGGCGATCGTGCAATGGGGAACGACGGATATCTCGCGCAGTATGCGGTTGCAGGAATGGCCAGTGCATTGCATAAAGCCGACCTAAACCTTCTTTGGTCCGTTCGTGAAGGTAAGGCCGATTGGCTTGATACTTAGAGAACCGTTGCACATCAACGGCAGACACGTCATAAGTCGGGGTCCCAGCCACAACCCATTCGGCCAATGCGCGACCGGCGCCAGGTGCATAAATAATTCCTTGGCTATTAAATCCAGCAGCCACCCATAAACCATCAACTTCGGCAGTTTCACCCAAACAGAAGGATGAATCCGGGGTGAAGGATTCTGGCGCGTTTAAGAAGCGAGAGAAATTCGCAGTTTTGAGAGCTGGGATTCGATCTTCGGCAAATCCTTTGACGGCCGCAAAATGTTCCCAGTCAGGCTCGAACTCACCAAATGCAAAATCAGGTGCAAGTGTTCGAGGATCCACCGGAATGCCATCAGGTTCAAATGCGCCAACAACTAATGAGCCGTTATGTCCACGTACATATAAATAGCCATCAAGATCTCGCAGCACCGGCAATGGCACATCCGCGCCTTCAATTGGATCGGTGGTCACATGCACATGCGCCGCTGGATAAAGCGGAACCATAGCGCCACATTTTTGAGCAAGTTCGCGCGTCCATAGCCCAGCAGCCAAAACTAAGTTTTCGCATTCAACTACGCCAAAGTCAGTTTCGACTGCAGTTATTCGACCATTTGTTTTCTGCACTCCGGTAATAATGACGCCTTCGCGAATTGTTACACCTCTTGTGTGTGCGCCTTTGGCAAAAGCTAAAGCTGCGCGACCAGGGTTTACATGGCCATCTTCGGCGTGATGCATGCCGCCAAGTAGTCCTTCTGAAGTTGCCAGCGGATGAAGTTCAGCAACTCGTTGCGGCGAAACTAATTCAGTTGCAATTCCGTTATGTCGCGCAACCATGTCGCTGTAACGAAGTTCATCTAAGCGACCGGGCGTGCGAGCAAGAGATAACGAGCCGTTTTGTTGCAAGGAGACGTTGATGCCAGTTTCTTTTTCAATTGCGCGATAGGCATCGATGCCATAGTACGAAAGTTTTGTCATGGCATGTGTCGCGCGCGAGCGAACAACCAAGCCCGCCGCATGCCAGCTAGTACCCGCAGCTACCGATGCTCGCTCAATTAGCAATACGTCTTTGTGTCCTAGTTCGGCCAAATGGTAAGCAATGCTCGACCCGACAACTCCAGCGCCAACGACTATGGTTTGTGCCCGTGCTGGTAGCGGGCGGCTTTGTGCTTGGTCGTCAAAGGAAGTTGCAGTTAGGTCTTTTTCCAGCAAATTATCCACGGGTAACTTCCTTAAAAAATTAAGTCTTAGCGCAACTTTATTGCAGAATTTGGGCGGCCATTCTGGTAGCCCCTAATTACCTCAGGCAATGGAGAAGACCCCGCAATAAGTATGAGTTACTGCGGGGCCTTTATTTCGTCAGAAGCTGACTTTGCCCTGCGGTGACACTGTTGCGCTGCATCGATGATGCCGAGCAATGATCGAACCGGGACGTCAATTCCTAACTAATCCATTCCTACGCCTGGTAAATCAAGGGTGCAAGGGGTTTTCCAAAAAATACGCCAGTTTGTTATGAAACTGCCCACTAGTTCGTTGAATAACTGAACTTAGAGAACTTCCACGATTACATCAAGGCCCCAAGGTTGGCCGGCCTTTTTTGGTTTGATTACAGCAACATCTACGGCAACTTTGGCAGCCAAAGTTGCCAACTGGTCAACTCCATTAACGGATTTTGAAGACTGCGCTAATGCCCGCACTAATCGGCCCTTAGTTGCCTTATTTGAATGGCTGACAACTTTGGGGGCGCCCTTTGGCATTTTCTGCATGATGCGAGGAACAACTACTTGCTCAGATATGCCCGGTTCGATTGGCCCAAGTTTTGCATACGTGCCAGATCGCAAATCAATGACAAATTCGTCGCTTTGGGAAATAAGCGTGGAAATATTTTCACTCCAGAATTTAGTCAGTGAGCCTATTTTCGGCAGTACTGAATCTCCTGAGAATCGATAAGCCGGAATGTGATCGCTAACGCTGATTAATCCAAACAATGCGCTCACAACAAAATTCTCGGCTTCAAACTTATTCATCGCAGCGGCGCTTAAAGTATCTATTTCAATCGCGTCATATAGTACGCCGGTGTAGACCTGCCAAGCAGGAGCAGTTGGCGCAGTCAGTAACTCAAGATCTCGAGTGATTTCAAAATCTTGTTTTGCACTAGTTCCTAAAATGCTTCGCACTTTTGGCTTTGGTCCGCTGGCAACTTTAACGAGTTCAGCAATTAATTGATCACGCTTGGAATTCAATTCCGGAAAACTTAACTGTGAAAGGCCTAGCTTCTTTTTGCCGGAAGCATCTGTTTTACCTTCAGAAGGCGGTAGCAAAATCAACGTCATAATCAATTGCCCTCAGGGACGGGCAATGATTCCCGAACCACCTGCAAGGTGAGTATCAAGGGCTTCATTAGCTAGCGCGTCAGCATGCTTGTTATCTTCGCGCGGAATCCAGGTATAAGTGACATTTCCATAAGGCAAAATTTCTCGTGCTTCCAGCGCTAACTTCTGCATATCAGGACTTTTAATTTTCCAGCGTCCTGACATTTGCTCGACAACTAATTTGCTATCCATGCGAACTTCAACCAAGGCTTGTGCGTCAATTTCAGCAATAGCGCGAAGGCCGGCGACGAGTCCGTTGTATTCGGCCACGTTATTTGTGGCATGTCCTAGAACCGCTGCGCGTTCGGCTACTACTTCCCCGGTGTTTGCATTGCGAATCACCGTGCCATACGAGGCATGTCCTGGATTACCGCGCGAGGCTCCGTCGGCCTCCATCACAAAATGGGTCACAGACCAGACTCCGCGGTTCGAACCAGAATCCGTCGACATTGATCGCAGCGCGCAATCGCATCCGGTGCCAAGTTGCGAATGTGATCGATTTCTTGGGCATCAATAGTGATGTGACAACCTTGGCACGAACCACGATGAATTAACGCAGCCCCAATGCCATCATGATCTGCCCGAATCTTGTCATAAAGGGCAATTAGATCTCTAGGCAGTCCGCTGGATAATTCAGTACGCTGCTGAATTATCGAATTACTCTCAAAGTCGATGTCAGCAAATGTGTCATCTCTAGCTTGGGTCACTTGCGCTAATTTTTCGGTAATCGCAATTTCATCGGCTTCTAAATCGATAACAGCTTGCTGTGCATCTTCGTATTGCTGCATGATTTCAAGTTCGATGTCTTCAAGTTCAGCTTGCCGCTTTGCCAGCGTTGCAATTTCATGTTGCAGACTTTCCAATTCTTTGGCCGCTGAAACCGCGCCCGCATCTAACCGATCTTGATCTCGCTTAGCCCGAGCAACTACCTGTTCAACGTCAGATTCAGCTTTAAGTTGATTCAGCTTCAGATCCGAAGTTTCGGTTTTGGCAGCTACTAACCGCATCTTGATTGAGCCCAACTCAACTTCTAGATCTTGGGCCTGGGAAATTTCCGGAACCGAGGCGCGCTTATGGGCTAATTGGAGAATTTTGGTATCAAATGCTTGGACATCAAGGAGCGCCTGTTGGTGTTCGGCGCTTGCAGTTACTGCCATTGTGTCTCCGAAAGTTGAGAAAACTATTTACTTTCTTGTAAGACTACCGCTGCCGCCAACTTTGGGGCTATGCCACCTGAATCGAAGTTTTTGCCAGCCCCATCCAATAGCCGTCGATGACAACGTCTGGGGCTGAGTTGGCGTTACTTGCCGCGCCCAGCGTGACAAAAAGTGGCGATAGGTGTTCAACCGTTGGATGTGCGTAGGGCATGCCTGGAGCTAGTTCCTTAAAGTTCATCAAGGTATCCATGTCGGAACGGGCAATTGCCTCTTTGGCCCACAAGTCGAAGTCCACACTCCAGCCTGGCGGTGTGGCTCCAATCCGAAATTCCCGAAGGTAAGGCAAACCATGAGTCAAAAATCCGGAGCCAATAATTAGCACGCCATGATCGCGAAGTGGTGCCAGGCGCTGTCCAAGTTCAAAAAGCTGTTTTGGATCGTGCGAAGGAATAGACATCTGAAGGACCGGGATGTTTGCGTCCGGATACATCACCATTAACGGCACAAACGCACCATGATCAAGTCCGCGCTGTGGTTGATCTGAAACGTTTTGGTGATCGGGTAAAACACTCTTTACTAAATCTGCGAGTGCTCCTGCATCAGGTGTTTGATACTGCAGCTGGTAGTACTTTGGATCAAATCCCCCAAAGTCATAAACAAGTGGCGTGCCGTGATCAGTTGCGCCTAAAGTTAGCGGCGCAGATTCCCAATGTGCCGAAACAATCAGAATTGCTTTTGGTCGCACGATAGTGCCAGAAAGATCGTTAAGTTGCCCGCTCCAAATTGGATCGTCCAGAAGCGGTGGAGCGCCATGGCCGATGTAAAGCGCTGGCATTTTTGTTTCGAGAGAATCGGTCACTCTCACCACATCCTAGATAGTTTAACTTTCAACTACATTAACACACATCTCTCCCATTTCATGCATTGCCAAAATTCAGATAAGATCGTCGAGCACGTCGGGCGCTTAGCTCAGTTGGCTAGAGCATCTCGTTTACACCGAGAGGGTCAGGGGTTCGAGTCCCTTAGCGCCCACCAAAAAATCCCCCACAAGGGGATTTTTTACTTTCTAGAGGTGTCAATGATTTTGGACAATAAAAAACCAAGGTTGGTGGGTCTCGGGTCCACACCAACCTTGGCGTAACTATTCGACACCAACTTTCGCAAGTCCGCATCTTTTAGAGAACCGGACAAATTACTTGCGGCTGGAAATTAAAGTGCGGCTAGCGCTGCCTTGTATTCATCGGTATTTCGGGCATCTCCAGGGCCGTTAACTACCGACCAGCGCAGGATGCCTGCCTTATCAATGACGAAGGTTCCGCGCATCGAGAAACCGCGTGGCTCAAACCAGGATCCGTAAGTTTTGGAAATTTCGCCGTGTGGCCAGAAGTCGGAAAGCAGCGGGTAGTCAAGGTTCTCTTGTTCCGCGAAAACCTTTTGGGATGCGGAAGTATCGCATGAGATTCCCAGCACCTGCACATCGTCAGAAACAAAGGCTGCACGCTGGTCTTGGATTTCGCAAAGTTCGCCGGTGCAAATACCTGTGAATGCCATTGGGAAGAAAACAAGTACGACATTCTTCTTGCCTCGGAAGTCTGAAAGTTTTACATCTTCACCGAACTGATTTTGCAGGGTGAAGTCTGGGGCTTCTTGTCCAATTTCTACTGACATGTGTTTTCCATTTCGTTTGGTTAATAAATTAAGAATAAAGATTTGGGATTAGCGGCGTGACTTTGGAGCCACAAGTCGAGTGCCTTGCCAGTCTGGGGCTGCATTGATATTGCTGGTTGATTGCAGTCCGGCGGTTGGCGCTGCGTCAGCAATGTCTTCCGGTTCCACGTGACCTGAGCGACCAGGCTTTGGTGTCATCAACCAGATCACACCATTATCGGCAAGCGGTCCGAGTGCATCGACGAGCGTATCCACTAGATCTCCGTCGTCTGCTCGCCACCAAAGCAGGACTGCATCGACAACATCATCAAAGGCTTCATCAACTAATTCCGCCGCTGCTGCAATTGCATCCGAGACAGATTTATCGCAATCAACGTCGAAACCTAGCTCTTGGACTATCAGTCCCTCGCCTAACCCAAACTTGCTGGCTAACCTTGGAGCGGCGCCTTCTTGTGAACCCACCTGCCTAGTCCACCCGAGTCCGGATAAAAAGGCAACTGCAATCGTCATATTTCCCGGTGCAATTTGCCAGAATTTAACCACGCGGTGAATCGACTTGGTAACGAATAGGACACAATAGAGCAGTAAGGCTCGGGCTAAATCAACATCTAGGCAGGTAAACCGCGTGACAAACTCTCCAAATCGAGATTCGCTGATCGCCGAGGGAATGCCTACCCAATATGTAGACGTCAACCCAGAAGAGACCCGCGAATGGCTGGAGTCTTTGGATGCCTTGATCGAAACGCACGGCGAACAACGTGCCCGCCACATTATGTTGTCGCTGATTCGCCACTCTTCAGAACGCAATGTTGGGCTGCCGAGCTTACGTAGCACTGACTACATCAACACCATCTCGCCTGACCGCGAACCTGAGTTTCCTGGTGATGAAACAATCGAACGACGAATCCGCGCCTACATTCGCTGGAATGCCGCAATGCTCGTTCATCGCGCGCAACGTCCCGGTG
This sequence comes from Actinomycetota bacterium, assembly GCA_947452765.1. Taxonomy (GTDB): domain Bacteria; phylum Actinomycetota; class Actinomycetes; order S36-B12; family UBA5976; genus UBA5976. The sequence continues at coordinate 29,906 of CANGDR010000007.1, forward strand.
TTGGTGTTGGCGGACACATTTCAACTTATGCATCAAGTGCATCGCTTTATGAAGTTGGCTTCAACCATTTCTTCCGTGGACCTGATCACGAAGGTGGCGGGGACCAAGTTTTCTTCCAGGGCCACGCCTCCCCTGGCATGTATGCGCGAGCATTTCTCGAAGGTCGTCTGAGCGGCGATCGACTCGATGGCTTCCGCCAAGAACTTTCTGCCGCGCCAAACGGTTTGCCGTCATATCCGCATCCACGTTTGATGCCAGACTTCTGGCAGTTTCCAACAGTGTCAATGGGCCTTGGTCCGATGAATGCGATTTACCAAGCGCGCTTCAATCGCTACTTGCATCACCGCGGGATCAAGGACACATCGCAACAGCGTGTATGGGCATTCCTTGGCGATGGCGAAATGGATGAGCCGGAATCACTTGGTGCAATTGGAATTGCTGCGCGCGAAGAACTAGATAACTTAACGTTTGTTATTAACTGCAACTTGCAACGCCTTGATGGCCCAGTTCGCGGTAACGGCAAGATCATTCAAGAGCTTGAATCTCACTTCCGTGGTGCTGGGTGGAATGTCATCAAAGTTATTTGGGGTCGCGAGTGGGATGAACTCCTGGACATCGATAACGAAGGTGCCCTCGTTAATTTGATGAATCGCACTCCAGACGGTGACTTCCAAACTTACAAAACTGAAAACGGCGGCTTTGTTCGCGACAACTTCTTTGGTCGGGATCCGCGCACCAAGGCCATGGTCGAGGGCTGGTCAGATGAAAAGGTCTGGAACTTAAAGCGCGGTGGCCACGACTACAAGAAGATGTATGCGGCTTATGCGGCTGCCGAAGCTCACACTGGTCAACCAACCGTAATTCTGGCTAAGACCATTAAGGGCTGGACACTTGGCTCGCACTTCGAAGGTCGTAATGCCACGCACCAGATGAAGAAGCTAACCCACGAGGACTTACAGGAATTCCGGGATCGGCTACAGATTCCATTTACGAATGATCAACTTGACGATAAATTGCCACCGTATTACCACCCAGGTGACAACCACGAGCACATTCAATATCTACATGAGCGTCGTCGCGCGTTAGGTGGATACGTTCCTTCGCGAAACCCAGTTTCACGGCCACTATCGCTTCCGGACAATGATCTTTACAAAGACATGAAAACTGGATCCGGCAATCAGGCAGTTGCCACCACCATGGCTTTCGTGCGCCTACTTCGTGAATTAGTTCGACACGAAGGTATCGGAAACCGAATTGTTCCAATAATTCCGGATGAAGCTCGAACGTTTGGCATGGACAGCTTTTTCCCAACGTTAAAGATCTATTCACCACATGGCCAGCAATACATGTCAGTTGACCGCGAGCTTATGCTTTCGTACAAAGAATCCGAAGTTGGCCAGATTCTGCACGAAGGAATTAACGAAGCAGGCTCGGTTGCATCGTGGACTGCAGTTGCAACTTCATATTCAACACATAACGAACCAATGATTCCGGTTTACGTTTTCTATTCCATGTTTGGCTTCCAGCGAACTGGCGATTCATTCTGGCTTGCTGGCGACCAGATGTCACGTGGGTTTGTGTTAGGCGCGACCGCTGGTCGAACCACGCTTAATGGTGAAGGACTACAACACGAAGATGGGCACTCGCATCTTCTTGCGTCAACTAATCCTGCGGTCGTTGCATACGACCCTGCGTTTGCTTTCGAAATATCACATATTGTGCAAGACGGTTTACGTCGGATGTATGGCGAGAACTCCGAAAACGTTTATTACTACCTGACGCTTTACAACGAGCCATACATCCAGCCGGTTGAACCTGCCAACGTAGATGTTGAAGGTATCTTGCGCGGTATGCACCTATTTGCTCCAGCATCAGATACTTCTGGACCACGTGCTCAGATCTTGGCATCTGGAGTTTCCGTCCCGTGGGCAATTGAAGCCCAGCGCCTGCTTCAAGCAGATTGGGGCGTAAATGCTGATGTTTGGTCAGTTACGTCATGGAACGAGTTGCGGCGCGAAGGCCTAGAAGTAGATCGTCACAACTTGTTGCATCCATCTGGCGATCGATTGGAAAGTTTTGTAACAAAGAAACTTAAGGCCGCACCTGGTCCAGTTATTGCAGTTTCAGATTTCATGCGCGCAGTACAAGATCAGATTCGCGATTATGTGCCGTCTGATTTCGTATCGCTCGGTACTGATGGTTGGGGTATGTCAGATACTCGCGGCGCACTTCGCCGTCACTTCTTAGTGGATGCCCAAAGCATCACCGTTCAGACTTTGGCAATGCTTGCCAAACGCGGTGAATTTGAGCCAGTAAAGGTTCAGGAAGCGATCGATCGCTACCAACTAAACGATCCGAAGGCGGCCGGAGCTGGTAACACCGAAGGCAGCGGCTGATGCGCATTCCGCTCGGCAAAACTGGATTAACGGTCCATCCCCTTTGCTTAGGTGGAAATGTTTTCGGTTGGAGCGCTGATGCGACGCAATCACGAGATGTACTTGATGCTTACGCATCAGCAGGTGGAAACTTCATTGATACCGCTGACATGTACAGCGAATGGGAAGACGGAAACATCGGTGGCGAAAGCGAAACCATAATCGGTGATTGGATGCGCACCAAAGGTAACCGATCCGAAATGATTATCGCTACTAAAGTTGCAAAACTTTCTACCCGGCCCGGCTTATCGGCAGCAAACATTAAGGCTGCTGCCGAAGATTCACTGCGTCGACTTGGCTCTGATTACATAGATATTTACTATGCGCATGAAGATGATGAAGCAACTCCACTCGAAGAAACCCTTCAGGCTTTCCACGAACTAGTTGTTGCTGGCAAAGTGCGTCACTTAGGCGCATCGAACTACACCGCGCCGCGGCTAGCTGAGGCGCTACGAATTTCGCGTGAACTTGGAATAAGCGAATATCAAGTTGTGCAACCGCAATACAACCTCGTTGTGCGCGATGAATTCGAAGGTGCATTGATGGAACTTTCAGTTCGGGAAAACATTCCATGTCTGCCTTATTTCGCGCTTGCGGCTGGTTTTCTAACTGGTAAGTACCAGCCAGGTGTCGAAGTAGATAGCGTCCGCGCTGACGACATGCCTGATTACATGACTGAGCGCGGTTGGGCATTGCTAGCTGCACTAAATCAAGTCGCCGAGGCACACAATGCCTCGATGGCAGCTGCTGCCCTCGGGTGGTTGCGAGCCCAACCTGGAGTTGCATCTCCGATCGCTAGCGCTCGAACTCCTGAACAACTTGCCCAAATCATGCCGATAGTTGACCTGACATCCGAACAGGTTGCCGCGCTCAATTCGATTTAACCAAGTGGCACACTTGTTGTATGCCTAGGTCGATTCGCGCTACCGATTCAACTCCGGAGCGCATCGCTGCCGAACATGCAGTCTTAGCCCGTCGCGTACAACGAATGACCGGCGAACTTACAACTGCTGCAACCTCGCGCATGGATGAAACTTTGCCGTGGTTTCGCGCGCTTTCTGCTAACGAACGAGCATCGGTCACGATTGTCGCGCAAAGCGGAATAAGCAACTTCGTCGATTGGTTTTCGGCCGGGCTTGAAAGCAAGGACCATGTCGGCGATATATTTTCTTCCGCACCCCGCGAACTAGCCCGCGCACTTACCCTGCAACAAACTGTGGAACTGGTTAGAACTTCGATGTCAGTAGTTGAAGAACTCGTTGACGACATCGCAGGCGATAACCAAGTGCGTCAGTCTTACCTGCGCGAATCACTACTTCGTTATTCGAGTGAAATTGCTTTTGCTGCTGCAGAGTTCTATGCGCATGCGGCTGAAACTCGTGGCGCATGGGATGCTCGGCTGCAAGATTTAGTACTCGATGCAATTTTGTCTGGCGCAAGTGGTGATGCACTACTTTCCAGGGCATCAGCGGCCGGGTGGAATTCAAGTCAAAATGTGTTTGCCTTGATCGGGCCAATTCCATCTAGCCAAAGTGCCTCCGAAGTCGCGATGGAGCAAATTCGCCGAACCGCAAAGACTGCAAACCTCGAAGTAATGGTCGGGGTGCATAGCGATCGCTTAGTAACGATCATTGGTGGCATAACTGATGATGCAACTACCGAATTAGTAGCGCGACCGTTTGTTGCCCACTTTGGATCAGGAACTGTTGTAGTTGGGCCAGTTGTTGCAACGCTCGAGCATGCGCACGAGTCCGCGCATGCTGCGCTCTCTGGTTTCCGTTCACTTGGATATGTGGCTGACTCCCCTAGGTTGATTAACTCCCAAGATTTGATTGCTGCGCGGGTGCTAAACGGTGACACCGCAGCTATCGACCCGATCGTGACCCAAATTCGCAACAATCTAAAAGCTGACGTTATCCAGACCCTGGCTACTTACCTCGAGGAATCCCCTTCGATCGAAGGTTGCGCTCGAACCCTGTTCGTGCACGTAAACACCGTTAGATACCGGCTTAAGGGTGTACTTGAGGCCACTGGACTCGACCCATTTGAGCCATCCGATGCCCTAATCCTGCGGTTAGCCCTAATGGTGGAGCGAAATACGGCTAATTTGTAGGATAGGTACAAGAAAAAGCCCTAGAATTTAGTGGATCGTCACCCTATTTAGTGGTTGCCTATACGAAAGACTATCCAAGTGCTTGCAGTTGTTGCCCCCGGTCAAGGTTCCCAGGTCCCAGGATTTCTAACTCCTTGGTTGGAATTACCGAATTTTGAAGACCGGATGCGTTGGCTAGGCACAGTTGCCGGCATTGACCTAGTCGCCCACGGCACAACTAGCGACGAAGAGACCATCAAAGACACTGCCGTGGCCCAACCGCTAATAGTTAGCGCTGGCATGGTTTCGCTACTTAGCCTCTTCCCGCATCCTGGCGAGGCATACGCCAAAGTTGGTGTGGGCGCGGGACACAGTGTTGGCGAAATTACCGCTGCGGCAGCTGCCAATGTGATCTCGGCTGAACAAGCCATGGTTTTTGTGCGCGAACGTGGCAACGCTATGGCTGCTGCTTCCGCAGTAACCCCTACTGGCATGGCCGCCGTACTTGGTGGCGATCGTGATGAAGTTATCGCAAAACTTGAACAACATGGGCTGACTGCCGCAAACGAAAACGGTGCTGGGCAAATCGTGGCGGCTGGAACTATGGATCAACTAGCAGCTCTGGAAGCTGATGCGCCAGCTGGCGCGCGAGTTCGCCCGCTCACAGTTGCTGGGGCATTCCATACCAAGCACATGGCGCCTGCCGTTGGAGTCTTAGCGCAACATGCCAAGGCGATTTCAACCCATGATTCGCGCAGCCGATTACTTTCAAATGCTGACGGCACGATTGTTCATGATGGTCGCGAAGTTCTAAAGCGTTTGGTTATGCAAGTAAGTAATCCAGTTCGCTGGGACTTATGTATGCAAACCATGTTGGATCTTGGCGTAACTGGCCTAATCGAATTGCCACCAGCAGGAACTTTAGTTGGCCTTGCAAAACGCGCTATGCCAGGCGTGGAATGTCTCGCACTTAAAACTCCAGATGACATCCCAGCCGCACTGGATTTAATTGCTCGTCATGGTTCTGAAGTTTCGGTAACTGACTCCCCGACTTGGCGGCTCGTAGTTGCGCCGTTTAAGGGCACAATCGAATTTAATGTTTCCGAAGAGCCAGGCACAGTGCTTGATGGTAAGACCAAGGTTGCCACGATCAGAACCCTGCGCGATGAATACGTAGTCGAAGCACCACACGGCGGCACCATCGTGGAGTGGCTCGTAACTGACGGCGATCCAGTTAATCCAGGTCAGCCACTCCTTCGCTTGCATCCAAAGGCCGGTTCATGATCACGTTAAATACTCCAACCCCAGTAGCGCACTCTGGAATTCTCGGACTTGGTGTTTACCGACCTGAGCGCATCGTGACCAATGATGAAATCTGTCTGCGGATTGATTCCAACGATGAATGGATCCGGGAACGTTCTGGAATTATTGAACGTCGCCATGCTGGCGCTGATGAAACTGTAGTTTCAATGGCCACGTCTGCTGCTCGCAAAGCCTTAACCGATGCTGGTATCACTGCTGAGCAGTTAGACCTGGTTATCGTCGCGACCGTTACCCACCGTTATCAAACACCTTCTGCTGCAGCTGAAATTGCTGCTGCACTCGGCGCCGTTAACGCTGCTGCAACTGACACATCAGCGGCATGTGCAGGATTTTGTTACGGCCTAGGTATTGCGGACGGCATGATCCGATCCGGTGTTGCAAAGTACATTTTGCTAATCGGCGCTGAAAAACTTTCTGAGATTGTCGACTTTGATGATCGTGGCACCGCATTCTTATTTGCCGATGGTGCCGGCGCCGTAATCGTTGGCGCAACCACCGCCCAAGGCATTGGCCCAACAATTTGGGGCGCAGACGGAACTCAGCTTGATGCGATCATCATGGAACCTGACACCTACACGGCCGAAAAGACTGGAACGCCATCTGTGCTGACTATGCAAGGTCAGGCCGTGTTCCGTTGGGCTGTTGGACAAATGGGCGATGCTTGCGCGAAAGCCATGGCTGCTGCAGGCGTCACTGTGAATGATTTAGCTGCATTTGTACCGCATCAGGCCAACAATCGAATTACTGATTCACTGGTTAAGCACCTCGACCTCCCCGACCATGTTGCGATTGCGCGCGACATTCAATACTCCGGCAACACTTCTGCTGCCTCAGTTCCACTTGCACTTGATCGCCTGCGCGAAAACGGCGAAGTCAAAAGTGGAGATTTAGTTTTAATGGTTGGCTTCGGTGCTGGCCTTGTTCATGCTGCGCAAGTAGCACTCGTCCCATAAGTTTCGAGAGTCGAAAGATTTTCGAATAACGACCCGCACACCGCGGGAAGTCCATTACTAAAGGAGATAACTATGTCGCAGGACATCCTCGCGGGCCTAGCCGAAATCGTAAATGAAGTTGCCGGCATCCCAGCAGAATCAGTCCAGATGGAAAAGTCATTTGTTGATGACCTAGACGTTGACTCATTGTCAATGGTTGAAGTTGTTATGGCTTGTGAAGACAAGTTTGGCGTAACTATCCCAGACACCGAGGTTAAGAACCTCAATACTGTTGCTGATGCAGTGAACTACATCGCTGCCAACAAGGCATAAAAAGTTTTGATGTGGGCGGGTAGCCATAAGTTGCCCGCCCCATAAAAACTAGAGCTAGACCTGAAATAGCACCATTCGTATGTACCACTTGAAATTGAAAGGTCGACAACAATGAGCCGTACGGTTGTCGTTACAGGGCTTGGCGCCACTACCCCACTGGGTGGCGACGTTGCCTCAACTTGGGATTCGCTGCTTGCTGCGCGTTCCGGAATTCATCTTTTAGAAGATCCACGCTTTGCCGAACTTCCAGTTCGCATTGCTGCAACTGCGAAAGTTGATCCAGAAAGCATTCTGGAACCACATGAAGTTCGCCGCATGGATCGCTCCCAACAACTTGCGTTAATCGCTGCTCGCGAAGCCTGGGCTGATGCTGGCGCACCTGAGGTCGAGCAAGCTCGACTTGGGGTGGCAGTTGGCTCTGGTGTTGGTGGCGCTATCTCCTTGATGGAGCAGTACGACGTTTTGAAAGAACGTGGCGCATCCCGCGTCTCACCTATGACTGTCCCAATGTTGATGCCAAATGGCCCAGCAGCAGTAATCGGTCTGGAATTAGGTGCGATGGCTGGGGTTCACACGCCAGTTTCAGCTTGTGCCTCCGGCGCAGAAGCAATCGGCTACGGCGCCGAGATGATTCGCACTGGTCGTGCTGATGTTGTGGTCTGTGGTGGTACCGAAGGTTGTATTCACCCACTTACGATTGCAGCCTTTGCTGCGATGCGTGCGCTTTCCACTTTGCATGAAAATGCTGCTGGAGCTTCCCGTCCATTCGATCGTGATCGTGATGGCTTTGTTATGGGTGAAGGCGCGGCAATCATCGTGCTGGAATCAGAAGAATTTGCCAAGGCGCGTGGCGCAAAGATTTATGCAACTTATGGTGGCCAAGGTATCGCGGCTGATGCACATCACATTGCGCAGCCTGAACCAGAAGGTCGGGGCGTAATTCTTGCCATGAACCGCGCTCTTGCCGATGCTGATTTGTCGACTAAAGATATTTTTCACGTCAATGCGCACGCAACTAGCACTCCTGCTGGTGACGTTGCCGAAGCTAAAGCAATTCGCAAGGTGCTGGGTGCCGATGCAGACCATGCTCCGGTGACTGCGGTTAAAGGCGTTGCTGGTCACTTGCTCGGTGGCGCTGGGTCGCTTGCGGCTATCGCTTCAATTTTGGCAATCAAGAACCGGATTGTTCCACCGGTTGGAAACTTGGTTAATTTGGCAGATGGTGTTGACGTCGACGTTGTTATGTCTAAGCCACGCGAGCTGCCAAGTGGCGACATTGCCGCACTTAGCAACTCATTTGGTTTTGGTGGGCACGACATAGTGTTAGCGTTCCGGAATCCCTCATGACAACCGAGGCACCAGTTGACAAGAAGTTAATGGCAGTTAGCCGATTAACTTCATTATTGGATGCTGGTTCACTTAAGTTCGTTGTTCCGCAAACCGACGGTCTAGGTGCGGTCTCCGCAACTGGAACCATTAACGGACGCAATGTAATCGCATTCGCAAATGATCCTTCCTTCCAAGGCGGCGCACTAGGCGCTGCTGAAGGTGAAGTAATTGTTGGTGCTTACGAAATTGCCATGAAAGAACAATGCCCGATCGTAGGTATTTGGCATTCAGGTGGTGCGCGTCTACAAGAAGGTATCGGCGCACTTAAACCATTCGGCGAAATTTTCCGCGCCATGACTTTGGCATCAGGCAAGATCCCACAGGTTTCAGTTGTGCTTGGCCCGGCTGCTGGTGGTGGCGCCTACGGTCCAGCCCTCACCGACATCGTGATCCTTGGACCTGAGGGTCGAATCTTCGTAACCGGCCCAGAAGTTGTTCGCTCTGTAACTGGTGAAGACGTGGATATGCTTCGTCTTGGGGGTCCAGAACCTCATGGTCGCCGTTCCGGTGTAGTGCATGTTGTGGCCGAAACTGAGCACGATGCGATGGAACAGACGCGCAACATCACTGACCTACTTGGAAATCTTGGCAACCTAGATGTATCTAAGATTTCAGACACCGACATGGGCAAACTTCTTCCCGAACAAAATAACCGAGCCTACGATGCTCATCCAATCGTCGATGCAGTCATTGACGCAGGAACTGGGATCGAACTTCATCCACGTTGGGCACCAAACGTCATCACAACTCTTGGCCGGTTTGGTGGTCGCACCGTTGGAGTTATTGCCAATAATCCATTGCGCCTAGGTGGTTGCTTGGATGCAACATCGGCTGAAAAGAGTGCCCGTTTCGTTCGCATGTGTGACGCACTAGGTATTCCGATGATTGTCATGGTTGATGTCCCGGGTTACTTGCCAGGTGTTGGCCAAGAATGGGATGGCGTAGTTCGCCGCGGCGCGAAGTTACTCCATGCGTTTGCCGAATGTGTTGTCCCCCGCATAACCTGCGTAACTCGCAAGTCCTACGGCGGCGCATACATCGCAATGAACTCCAAGGCGCTTGGCGCAACTCGAGTTATGGCTTGGGAAGGTGCCGAAGTTGCAGTCATGGGACCGCTTGCTGCCATTCGTATCTTGCACCGTCGCCGGCTTGCCGAAGTTCCACCAGATCAAAAGGATGCGGTCGAAGCTGAACTTGCAGAAGAGCACAAGATCACTGCTGGTGGCTTACCGAAGTGCATTGAACTTGGCGCAGTTGATGAAATTGTTGACCCAGCGAAGACGCGAACTGCAATTGCTACTGCACTCAAAGCAGCGCAGAATCCTGACGGTTCATTTACGCGCGGAAATCACGGAAACATTCCGCTTTAAATATGGATAGTTAGTTAACCAACTTGATGCAGCCAGCGCACTGGAACACCATCACCGGCATAGCGAAACGGTTCGAGTTCACGATCCCATGCGCCACCAAGAACTTCATCCACTACCTCGACTAACGAGTTACCCTGAGTGACTGCGGCAATCATAGCGGCGCGTAGTTTTTCTTCAGATATAAATCCTTCGCCGAATACGCCCATTGGACTACGCCATAACCCAAGTGTTGGTGTTGAAACGAATCGCTGGCCATCAAATCCAGGGCTTGGCTCTTCGGTGATTTCAAATCGTAGGTTTGGAAAAATCCGAAGTGCAGATGCGATCTTTGCGGATAGATCTGGCGCTCCGATCCAAGAAAGTTCTGCCCTAACCGTGCCTGGAGCTACTGGCTGATCAACCCAATCAAGGTTTACCGATGAGCCCAGGATGCCACCTATTGCCCATTCGACATGTTGGCATAATGCTTTCGGGGTGCTGTGAACGAACACAACCCCGCGAGCAGCTGACGACTTAGCCATGATTCTTCCTCCCATCTGGCCTGCAAGTTGCCTTCCCCGACACGTTGCAGACTCCATAAGTGGGAGTACTTAAGTTGAGAATAACCCCATCAGCCACATAAATACCAATGGACGCAAAAATTTCTAAGCCGGTGTGGAATTAAGCCCAAAATCATGGGTTTTCGAGCCCTGTTTACTTCGACGTTCCCAAGCACGGCAGCCCAATTCCACCGAAATTGCATAAATTGCACCCAGAATCGCATCAAATAGGTAGTGCTCTCCGCCATAAACCAAGGCAAAGACCATTAGCGAAACATAGAAAATTAAGAAAGCTCGCAAAGCGACTCGAGCCTTTGGCCAGAAAAAGAGCGAAATTGTCACAGCCATGCCAGCGTGTAACGAGGGAACCGCAGCTACTTGATTCACCACACCTTGTCCCAAGCTGATAATTTGCCCCGCAACTGGAATTCCCAAGACTGCCCAACCACGAGTAGCTATTCGAACGATCGGATCCCCCAAACCTTGCTGGGCCGCATACCAGGGTGGGCCAGCTGGAACCAAGATGTAAGTAACTAGAGCAGCACACGAAATAGTAATTACGCGCCTAGCAAACTTGACCCAAAGTTCCCGATTGCGAACATAGAGAGTGCCCACAATCGTCCAAGGCACTATGAAGTGCGAAACGTAAATCAGGGCCACAAATACTTCCCACCAAGGTATGTGGTTTGGATTGTACAAGTGCTGCTGCAGGTAAACCGTCGGAATCTTGCCGTCGAATATTCCCCCAAACCAGGAAAGTTCGATGTCGTAAATCTCTTCAACGCGAACAGGAAATCCGAAAGTGTCAGCCGCACCGCGTGAATAGTCATAGCCATAAAGCAGTGCAAAAAATGGAATCCAGTCTGCAAATACGCGCCAGGATTTAGTTTCAGAACTAACTGAGAACGCCAACGCAGCTGTGATGATAATCAAGATCTGAGTTGCACGATCAAATGGAATCCCACGAAAGGCTACGTATGCAATAACTAGAGCTGCCCAAATTCCAACAGCAATCTGTCGATTTCGCGGCCAAGTTGTCATGATGTGTAACAGAATAGTCCCATGCCAAATCTGCGGATCAATCAAGTCGAGTCAATCGCAGAAATGGAAGCAGTGAGTGCATTTTTTTGCCGAGTCTGGTCCGGTGGCCCGGAACCTGTTCCGTTTGATTTGGGTCTAGCCGTACTACACGTCGGAGCCTACTGTTCGGCTGCGTACGATGGCGACGATATGGTTGCCGCATCTTTTGGTTTCCGCGGTGTCTACGGTGGCGAAAATATCCTTCATTCACATGTGACGGGATCATTCCAACCCGGGGCGGGATACGCCTTAAAAATGCATCAATTTGCTTGGGCAAAAGCTCAGGGACTTGATGCTATAACTTGGTCCTTCGATCCCTTGGTCCGCCGAAATTGTGTGTTTAATTTCGACAAACTAGGCGCAGTTGCTAATGAATATTTACCAAACTTTTACGGCACCATGACTGATGAGATAAATGTCGGTGACGATTCTGATCGACTTTTTGCGCATTGGGCCGTAGCGCAGCCTCGCACAGCAATTAGTGTGTCTCAGGATGCAGTTGTGATCGAATTGCCCGAAGACATAGAAGCTCTTCGCAAAACAGATATGGAATTGGCGCGCAAGTGGCGCCGTCAAGTTCGCGAGCAATTAAAACCATTGCTGGACGAGGGCTGGATAATTTCCCGAATGAAAGATCGAAGCCACCTATTAGTTGAACCTCCAAGCTCGAAGGGCACGCTATGAAACTTGAAGCAGTAGAACTAATTCGCTTGGATGTTCCTTTGAAATCAACATTTAGAACATCCGAAGGCGCCGTAAACGTACATGAAGTGGTTTGGGTTCACGCTATTACAGATGTCGGCGAAGGTTGGGCCGAATGTGCAGCAAACGGCTTACCTGACTATTCCTCTGAATTTCATACGGGTGCTGCTTTAGTTCTGAAGGAATTTCTGATTCCGAATTTGATGAAACTAGGAAACGATTTAACTGCAGAAGCAGTTGCTCCGAGTTTGCATTGGGTTAAGGGGCACCGAATGGCGAAGGCAGCAATCGAGACCGCGCTCTTAGATGCCCAGCTTCGGGCAGCGAATACCTCCCTTGCAACATATCTAGGCGCCGTCAAAGAAACGGTGCCAGCTGGGGTTTCGGTTGGAATTATGGACTCGCTTCCTGAACTCTTGAAATTTGTCGAAGGTTACCTTGCCGAGGGCTACCTACGGATCAAACTTAAGATTCAACCTGGTTGGGATTACGAGCCGGTTAAATTAATTCGCGAAGCATTTGGGCCTGACTTAATGTTGCAGGTTGACGCAAATACTGCCTACACGCGTGATGACTTTGACTTACTTAAGCGGCTGGATGAATTCAACTTACTTTTGATTGAGCAGCCGATCGAAGAGGAAGACATCCTGGGACATGCGCGGTTAGCTGAATACATCGAAACTCCAGTTTGTTTAGATGAATCAATTGTTTCAGCCGACATCGCCAGAGATGCAATTGAACTTGGGGCCGCAGAAATTATTAACATTAAGCCTTCTCGAGTTGGCGGCTATATCGAATCCGTGAAGATTCACGATGTAGCACAAGCCGCTGGGATCCCGGTTTGGTGCGGTGGCATGCTGGAAACCGGGATCGGACGAGCTGCAAATTTAGCCTTGGCGGCGCTACCTAACTTCACGCTTCCTGGGGATACTTCAGCATCAAATCGCTATTTTGCAGTAGACACAACCGAACCATTTGTTTTAGTAGATGGTCATATTTCAGTGCCAACGGGACCAGGAATTGGCGTGGATCCGATTCGCGAAATTGTGGACGGATACACAGTATCTACCGAGTGGGTTAAGAGATAACTTTTACTTCGTTAGTCGCGGGAAGATCGCTGGAACTCGAGTTTTGTACTCGGCATAACCTTTGTATTTTGCCGTAAGCATTACTTCTTCCCACCGCGATTTATATGTAAGTAGTAAAGCGAGGGCCGCCCAGATTACGATTTGCGTCAAAACGCCACTCGAGACAACTAAGCCAAGGGTGATTGCAAGTAAGCCAGCATAAATAGGGTGCCGCATTCGGCTATAAATGCCAGTTGTTACAAGTGTGCCTTCTTTACTTGGAACCGGGTTAGCGGTGAGCGACTTACCTAGCCCACGAAAACCCATAAAGGTGACGATCACACCTAATCCGATTAACACCATTCCAACGCTAGTGGCCCAACTTGGTACATTCGCACTATCTGGGAAAATTGCAATAACAAGCAACAAAGCAAATTGTAGGAATACCAGCGTCCGACCCTTTTGAAAATCATCCATACGAACGACTCTACAGAATCGCCCTCCGTTACCCTCTTTATATGGCTAAACGAATCGTTTTAGGACTTGCACTTGTTGTCCTAATTTCGGGCTGCTCATTTTCAATTCCAGAGGGCTATCGTCCAAAGCCATCCCCGATGCCAACTGCTGGAGCTACGCAAATAGCGCCGAAGGATCGGAGTAAAGCAATTGATTTTTCAGGTGAAACGTTAGCTGGAAAGAATTTTCAACTCAATAATGTTCAAGGACCGATCGTTCTAAACGCTTGGGCCTCGTGGTGCACGGAATGTAAAGACGAGTGGCCAGTATTTGTGGCTGCCCAAGAAAAATATAAAGATGTGACCTTCGTTGGGCTAAATGAAGCAGACGACAAAAATTCGGCGTTGGAATTCATCGCTAAATTTGGCGATGGCTGGACGCACGTATTTGACCCGAATCAAACTATCGCAACCGCCAACAGAATCCTGCCGGGACCCTACCTACCGGTCACGGTAGTGCTTGATAAACAACATCGCATAGCGGCCCGGATTGTTGGCGGTGCGTCCGAAGCTGAATTAACCGTAATCCTAAACACTTTGACCGCGGAATAATTTAACCGATCGATTCGCCGGCTGCTTCTTCCTTAGCAGCCTGCATTTCCGCTCCAGTGCGAAGCGGCACTTCGCGAAGGAATAGCGCTAATACAAATCCGATTGCAGTTAGTGGGGCTGCTGCCAAGAACACAACATGGAATGACTGCACGAATGCGTGATAAATAGCGTGCTGCAAGTCCGGGCTGAATTCCTTGATCACGGAAGTGTTGTTCTTAAGCTGGGCAAACTTTTCTGGCGTAGCGCCAACTAGTGCGGCTGGATTAGATGTGGCTAGTGAAGTAACTTCCTTCTCTAGGTTTACCTTTAGTCGACTTGCGTACAGCGAACCAAATAGTGCCACACCAATAGTGCTACCGATGGAACGGAAGAAGGTATTTGCGCTCGTTGAAATGCCCATGTCCTTCATTTCCACGGAATTCTGTAGCGCAATAACAATGGTCTGCATGGAAAGGCCAAGACCGAATCCAATGAGAACTGCGTAGATTGAAAGTCTCCAGTACGGAGTGGTTTCATTCAGGGTAGAAAGCATCAAAATACCAATTGTCATAATTGCTAGGCCAACTATTGGGAATCGTTTGTAATGGCCGTGCTTGCTAATTTGCTTGCCACTGAAGATAGACATCGAAACGATACCGAGCATAAATGGAATCAATTTCAGGCCAGCAATTGTTGCTGAGTTACCTTGTACTACCTGTAGGTACAGCGGCAGCATAATGATCGCACCGAACATGCCAGCACCGATAATGAAGGCCATACCCGAAGTTATTGAGAATGTGTGATTCTTAAATAATTCCAGCGGCAAAATCGGTTCGGCGGCGCGCATTTCTTGCATAAGGAAAACGACAGTGAGGACCACGGAAAGACCAAGCGTGGCAAGGGTCTTGCTACTCAACCAACCTGCTTCCGGACCGTAAACCGAGATGCCGATTAAGAGTGCTGTAACAGCGGACACCATAAGCAATGCGCCTGAGTAATCGATGCTGTGCCTACGCTTCACATTCGAGTGATGCAATGATGCAGAAGTTAGAACTAGTGCCAGGATGCCAAATGGCAAGTTGATGTAGAAAATCCAGCGCCAGCCAGCGATGCCAAAAATAGTTGCATGGTCGGAAAAGAATCCACCGAGTAGTGGACCAGCAACAGCAGACAAGCCCCAAACGCCACCGAAGTAACCCTGGTACTTACCGCGATCACGTGGCGATACCAAGTCACCAATGATTACGAAGGTAAGCGCCATCAAGCCACCGGCGCCAAGGCCCTGGATAGCGCGGAAAGCAATTAGCTGGAACATGTTCTGGGAAGCGCCAGCTAGGAAAGATCCAATTAAGAAAGTTATGACCGCAAACTGGAAAACCCGCTTACGACCATATAGATCAGAGATTTTTCCATAAAGCGGTGTCGAAGCTGTAGATGTCAAAAGGTAGGCAGTAACTACCCAGGTGTAGTGCGAAAGTCCGTTAAAGGTTTCAACAATACTCTTTAGGGCAGTTGAAACGATCGTTTGGTCTAGTGCTGCCAGCAACATACCAACCATGAGGCCAGCGAGCACGCCCATGATTTCTTTGTGGGTAGGTTGACCGGTCTGGGTGGCTGTGTCTTGTGACATTGGGGTCCTTATATTTGGGCGCAAATTTCGAATAATTAATTGAATCTTAAATCTGATATTACTCGGTTAGCCCTTAGTCATGGTTGAATGAATCATGAGCAAAACTGGTGACCCCCAAGATCCGAATAAGGCCGCATTCCTGGCTGCCCTGGAAAAGAAGAAGTCCCAGGGCGCAAAAGGTGGCAATTCAGGCACAAGCACCGAGAATTCCAAGGCTAAATCCTCTGGCCCAGCCGCAGCTCGCCGCATGGAACGCCGCCGTAGCGGAAGCGCTTAACCTGCCAAGTTCGCTTAAGGCTTAGACGCGGATGCGTTGGCCTTCGGCATCGAACAAGGCATCAGGGGCAATCGTTGCTTCTAATAAATTCCCACCGCAAGAAATCTGGAAACTGTCGCCCTCGTTGGCGCTAGCAGGAACCCAACCCAGCGCAATTGGCGATCCAACTGACCAACCAAATTCCGCACTGGTGACATAGCCAACTGGTTTTCCATCCTGCAAAATTGGTTGGCTAACCGTTGGAACAATTTCATCATTTAGCAATTTCAAAGTTCGTAGTTTGCGCTTTGGTTCGCGGGTTTCAGTTACACCAATGTGTTCACCATCATTCGTACGAACTGCAAAATCTAGTCCAGCTTCGAGCGCAGAATCTTCTCGGCTCATATCACTCCCCCAGGCGCGATATCCCTTTTCAAGTCGCAAGCTCGTGAGCGCACCGCGACCAACTGGGATGGCATCGAATTTTGTGGCTTGCTTGATAACCTCGCGCCATAATCTAACTCCGTTTGATGCTGAGGTAGATAGTTCCCAGCCAAGCTCGCCAACATAGGAAACTCGAACGGCAGCAACTGGTACACCACCAACCGTGGTTTCTTTTGCGTTGAAGTATCTGAATGTTTCATTAGTTAGGTCAGTATCGGTAATCGGCGCCAATATTTCGCGAGCGGCCGGCCCCCAGACTGCAACACAGCACGTTCCGTTGGTGACATCAGTTACCGTTACCCGATGCTCGCGAATGTGTGACTTTAACCAAAGTGCGTCACGTGGCGAATTGCCACCCACCAAGTACCGATCCTGCGCTAAGCGGCTTATGGTGACATCGGAAACAATTCCGCCGTGGTGATCTAGTAGCAGGGTGTAGGTTGCGGTTCCAACCGGCCGGTCAACATTTCGGGCTGCTACGTAACTCAGGAACTTAGCGGCATCTGGACCCGTTACATCAATGCGACGCAGCGAAGTCATGTCAAAAATTCCAGCAGTCTCGCGCGTCTTTAAATGTTCACCGGCACTGATCGGTGACCCATGACGGCTAGACCATTCATCGCGCGCCGGCAGTTTCTTGCCTGCGATTAACGCAGCATTTGATTCATACCAACGAGGTCGCTCCCAACCCGAAGTGTCAAAGAATTTTGCCCCTAATGCTTCTTGATCGGCAAAGAACGGTGAGAACCGAACGTTACGCGGACTTGCCGATGGTTCAGCTGGATGGTGGATTGCATAAGTGTCAACGTAGGCATTGTCACAACGTTGTTCGAAATCAGGTTTAGATAATTCGACGTCATCAAATCGAGCTAAGTCACCCGGTGCAAAGTCAATTGTTGGAGCAATGCCACAGATTGCTTGGGCCAAAGACCGTGCTGCACCAACTGAGTGCGTAGCCCAAACACATTCCAAAGCCCATAGACCTGAAACGTTTGGCACTTCGCCCATTAATGGCAAGCCATCGGATGAATATGGGAAAACCCCGTTGTAAGCCTGTTCGTATTTCAGGTCTCGAAGTATTGGCATTACTTTTAGCGTTTCGTCCCAAGCTGGATCCCAATCCACTTGCGTAAATGGCAACTTCGAAGGGTCTTCTCGAGTATCCGAGTTGGCTTTCATTTCGTCGTCAGTCACTGGCAATGCGCGATGGTTAAACGAACCAATGCCAGCTTTGTCGCCTTCATCGCGAACGTAAATGCCGCCCTCCCAGTGGCGAACGAATGGCAGACTCGCATCGCCATCGCGCCACGGAGCAAGGATTGCAACTGGTTCGGTTACTGCGTATTGGTGTTCCATCGCCACCATTGGGAAAATGGCTCCAGCCGTAGCCGCGATACCTTTACCCCATCCACCGGCAGCGATCACTACTAAGTCGGCCGGAATCACTTCACCTGCAGGTTTAACGCCCGTTACTCTCGATTCTGTAGTTTCAATTCCAAGCACACGAGTGTTCCCAATGAATTTGGCACCATTGGCTTGTGCCCGCTCCCCTTGGGCTTGCGCTCCGCGTAGGGCCTTACCTATACCTTCACGCTGGGTATAGAAACCGCCGATGAAAGATGTTGGATCCAGTAGTGGATTTAACTTTGCGCATTCCTCTGGTGAAAGCATCTGTGCCTTGAATCCCCAGGAAGTCGCAAATTCAGTTCGCCGCACGAGGTAAGCAAGTCGCTCTTGGCTTTGCGCAATCTCAATAGAACCGACTGGATAGAAGCTTGGCAATCCATCGACACTCATTGTCATTAGTTTTTCGATCGTGTAATCCGCGAATAAGTGCATCATCTTTGAAGTACTGGTCCGAGTCATCAATCCAGGTGCATGAGACGTGGCACCACCCGTTCGCCAAATCGGACCTTGGTCAATTACAGTCACATTGGTTTCGCCCAGCAGCATTAGTTCATCGGCTAACCCAGTGCCAGCGATTCCGGCTCCAACAATGACAATTTTTCGGGCTGACACAACGGTCCTTATTTTTTACCGGTGTGTGTCGCTGTATTTTCAGTTGTAGCTATAGCAATAACTGTTGCCAAGAGCATTGGGATCCAAGTTTCTTTTGGGAAAAGCAGGATGCCAAGCAGTAGAGCTAACATCGGCTTGCGAAGTCCAACTGCACTGGCTGCAACAAAACCAGCAGCTGCGAATGTAAGTGGTGCAGAGCTATGCGTAAATTGATTGACCGCAAGACCTATTGCAGCACCAATAAATGCAAGCGGGAAAATTTGTCCGCCATACCAGCCGCCAGCCAGGCAAACTACAACTACAAAAAGTTTTAGGAGCGCAAGGACTATAAGTTGGAATCCGCCGTAATTACGATCTAACATGTCCTGAATTTCATGGTGGCCCGAAAATAAAATCAACGGTGAAATAAATGACGATGCTCCAAGAACTAATCCACTAGCGATTCCAATTGGAACTGCACCACCTGGAATATTTTTTACAAAGTATTCTCGAATTGGAGGCAAGGTTGTTGCAAGTGCTCGCCCAAGCGCGCTAGCCAACACCGCAATTACGGCAACCCATAACAGACCTAATCCGAATCCAATATTGCTGGCGGTTTTAGTGTGATACACAGATATCCCCGCACCCGGCAAGAGTTTTGTGATGACTACAAATGATGAAATTGCAGCCAAGATTTCTGGTCCGCGTGCAGCTAATTTCTCAATTGCACTCTTGTCATCTTTTTTGGAATCATCTTCTAATCCAGTAAGTACAAGTGGAACACCGAATAGTGCACCCAATGACCCCGCAACCGAAAGTTCAACTGCACGATCTCGGGCCATCCGAATTGTGCCGGCTAAACGTGAACTAAGTTGGGACACCAACGCAATAACCGGAGCCTCTGGACCAAGTGGACCACCAAAGCCAAGGGACACAATGCCAAGTGCGGCGCGACCAAAAATTACTTTTCCACTTGGTGGCTGGTTTGTGGTCACGTCTTCCATGTCGGATATTGCTTCAGAAAGATCATGTGCATTCACACGCTCTCGCTCACTTGCTTGATTCAGTAAACCAACAAGTAATCCGCCCACGGTACATAAAATTAAGACAATGGTCGGACTAAGTTGGAAGTGAGTTGGTCGCCAGATTAGGTGTTGAAGAAATATAACAAGTACCAAAAAGCCTATGGACACCAAGCCAACGGCAGCCCCTAGAGCTACGGCAATTGGGTAAATTTTTAGGGACTGGGACCTTGAATTAGCAACTTTGGACATAATAAAAGAGCATAACGCGACACCCCTTATCCTTGATGCATAAGCAACGAAATAGGGTTTTGATATGAAGCGTGCCATTGAGTGGTGGACCAAATTGTCCCCAACTTTTTTGCAGACTCTAGGCATCATTTTCTTGGCTGGCTATGCCTGGCCCATCATTAACCCAAATCTCTCGCCTGGTTTGCATTCTCTTTGCAATTGGACACTTTTCATAATTTGGATCTTCTTCGCATTTGACTATCTAGCGCGCTTATCGATAGCTGAAGATAAGAAAGTATTTTTTCGCAAAAACCTGCTCGATCTAGCTGCAGTGGCCCTACCGTTCCTTCCATTACTTCGCGCTATCCGGGCATTAGCCGCCGTTACGGTTCTGTCGCGACGTAATCGTGGTTCGCGTAGTCAACAGGTGACTACCTCAGTTGTAACTTTGGCATTTGCTACCTGGTTTGTCGCGGGCCTTGCTGTTACCGATGCAGAGCGCCATGCTGTGGGTGCAACTATTCAAAGTGTGGGTGATGGTTGGTGGTGGGCTATCACAACTATGGCAACAGTCGGATATGGCGATACCTACCCAGTAACTACACAAGGTCGAATTGTTGGTACCGCACTGATGATTATGGGTGTTGCGTTACTGGGAACAATTACTGCATCCATTGCGTCAAACTTTAATTTAGCAAATTCCGAAGATTCCGGACCTAGGTCAACGTCTGCAAACTCGAACGCTGCAAGTCTAAATAAGGTTCACGCTGAATTAGATGCGCTGAAAAAACGGATGGCAGAACTTGAAAGCAAACTAGAAAACTAACTCAGATCGTTAGTTTTCAGTTAGTCCACTCAAATCTGTTGGCACATCAACGCTATGAGCAACTAGATCTTCGGTATTTATGTATTCCAGGGCTGCCTCATTAGTTGCTGCCAACACCACGCCACAAGCAGCGCCATCCTCGAGAGCCTGTTGCCAACGTGGCGCACAAACTGCCCAGCGATCCCCTGGTTTAAGACCAGCAAATCCAAATTGCGGAGCTGGCGTTGATAAATCATTACCTACTGATTTTTGATGTTCAAGGAATTCCGCGGAAACTACTGCGCACACCGTATGGCTACCAAAATCAGATTCGTCAGTTGTTGTATATCCGTCGCGGAAATAGCCGGTAACTGGATCCAAGCCACAAAGTTCAAGTGGTTCTCCAAGTACGTTCTTTTGCATTCCCCTAGGTTCTCACATTTTTAGAAAGCGAGCATAAAGAAACGGTATTGAAAGGCAGGAATCTGACTTACATTGGAAGTATGACCCAAGAGCAGAAGTACAGTGTGGAGACCAAGTATCCCGAATTTGAAGTCCGTCGCTACGAAGCGTGCGTGCTAGCGGATGTTACGAATGATGCCAATTTCCAGAGCGCAGGTAATTCTGCATTCGGATCACTTTTTGGTTATATCAGCGGCGGCAACCAGCCAAATACGAAAATTGCGATGACTTCGCCAGTGTTGCAAGAGCCAACAAGCAAGATCCCAATGACGTCCCCGGTTTTGCAGGAGCCTTCAGGGGGTTCAACCATCGTAAGTTTTGTTATGCCTGCTGGTTCAACTTTAGATTCCATGCCGACTCCGACAAATTCTGGCGTAAAGTTACGCGCAATTCCAGAAGAACTAGTCGCTGTCTCGAAATTCAGTGGTCGATGGACTGAACAAAATTACCTTAAACAACTAGCAGCTCTCGAAAAGCAAATTGAAGCTCATGGAATGATCCCAAATGGAAATCCTAGATTCGCGCGCTTCGACCCACCATGGACGCCAACGTTCATGCGAAGGAATGAAATCCAAATTCCAGTTTCGATGCCTGCAAAATAGCTATAGCAAAGTTGACGCTGGCAGGTATAAAAGAATTATGGGGATCGAAGCAACTTTGCCTCAATCCCCATATCTCTATTGCATTACTTGCGGCGCTTGATATTCTCTTCTGCATAGTAAGACTTCCAGATCTTACGATGCAGCGGAATGATGCGGGGAATTGACCGCAAGCCTGGAATCAATGGCGTAAACATCAGCCCTGCTGTTAGTCCGAGGACAACAAACATTACGTAGGCATCAGCATTAGATCCCACCGGTGCCGATGCTTCATTGGTGAATGGCGGTACTTGATACCAAATTGAATAAAGCCATAGCCACGCCTGTCCTGGGTATCTACCAGTTTCGTTCATCATGCCCCAGGTATTACCCTGTAAATTTGCAGCAGTTGCCGCATCAGATAGGTAGGCACCATCACCAAAAAACAGGATTTGTTTCGTGTTGTCTGTGGAATAGAAATTTCCACCGGCAAGAAGTAGCGAATCAAGTGATCCTTTTGCAGCGATGTTGGTTAGTGCGTTTGCCAATACCGGCACAGGGCCGTAATCACCAGCAGGAACAACGGTGTAATCACCATTAGCATCAGTGATAGCCGTGTCGTAGGTGGTTGCCCACATGGTTTGCTGATCAGCACTTGCTGACTTCCAGGTATCTAGTGCGCTGGTTTCGTTGGCGGAAAGAACCGATAGCGAAAGCGGCGTTACCACTAGGTCATTTGGAACATCAACAGGATGAGTAACACCAGCCCATTTTTGTAACCAGAGTGGACCTATGTTTAATCCGGAGCTTGCAGTGTTATATGGCGGTCCATATCCGGCACTTTCCGAAGTTCCAGCAAGTTCCTTCACCGTAGTGGCGTAGAAGTCAGTTGGATTTGTTTGAGCCCAACCACGGAACGTAAGTTGCTTATCGTCTGGCGATGAGAAGATCAAAGAAAGCAACACAACAAGCATTGAAACAATCACAAATGCGATCGTTGCTTCTTTAACGATGTCATATTTGCGAACCCGACCAGCCCAAGGTGCGGCATCGAACTCTTGCTTGACAGACTGTGTTTTCATCACAATGCCTCATTTCCAGGAAGTGCGTCAATTGGCGGCACTACCCCACGTTTGCGAACCATCAACACGTGCATAACTGTGATCACGCCGAGTACCAAAGGAAGTAACGCAACGTGAATCAGCATAATTTGCCCGATGTTGGTGGGCGTAAAGAATGCTCCAACACCAACCGCATTGAATCCATCTTTGGCTTCGAAGGCAATCCACTGAGCATCAAAATTTGTTTGAATTAAGTAGCCAGTAAATGCGGTTCCGATTGATGCAAGAAATGCAACCATTCCAGTAATCCAGGTGGCAGTTCGGCGACCGCGCCAGGCAGCCATCCAAAACTTTCCCCATAAGTGAACAACCATAAATACGAAAAATAGTTGGACGCCCCAGAAGTGCAGACTATTTACAAATAGCCCGAGGGATGAAGTGTGATACCAAGCCGGTCCAGCAAACGCCAGAATCAAACCTGAGATCAAAATATCCACAAATGCCACGAGAGTAAGTACGCCAAAGACATAGATCCAAGATGCAACATACGCAGGCTGGGTATCAGGAAGGAGCTTGTCGATTGGAAGGTTTCGTTGCCAAGAATTGCGCAACCGAGCCGTCCACATCTTTGAATCTTCCGGGGTCTGAGTTTCGGTAATCATTATTTATCACCACGATCAGAAGGAGATTTGCTGTGTGCTCCAGGAAATGGAATCAGAATTGCAGCTGCGAATATTGCCAACATAATCAGAATTACTAATAAGTTTGACACTGAAATTTGGAGCCAACTGTTGAAGTGAATGTACTTCGCTGGAACATTCATGAAGTCGGATAGCCAACCGGACATTTATAACACCCTCTTGCTAACAAAGGCCGAGATACCTTTAATTTCAAGGTACGCCTGTTGCGATATGAGTAGCTGCGAATTAGGTCGTTTGGATACAAATAATTTGTGACGTTACAGACAATTAACTGAATAAGAGGCAGCAAACTGTGCACCAAAAGAAAACTCAGGGTTCCTTACTCCATGAAACCCAAGCTAGATGAGAGTCCTTGCGGAGTCCGTCCGCGCCTCTGCCTAAGTCACCGCTAGCTGTTGAAGGATCTTGGCTTTAGGAGTAATACCGAATGGGACCACAGCAGCCTGCAGCGTAATTAAACGTCGATTAACCCCAAGCGCCACCAAGTAGTTGGCGATGCGCTTGGCCCGGCTCATTGCAAGGGCTCGAACAAACTTCACTGGAATACCAGGCCGCATGCCTGCGCAGCCAGTTATTTCGAAGTGAGCAGATTTGGAGTGTGCCGCCATTTTTTTAAGTTCACGTTTGGTCGCATTAGATATCGGCCCAGATGTTCCGAATTCAAATGTAGCGCCCGCACTTGACACGCTGCAGGTTTCCTTACCATTTGATTTTGGCGTTGGAGTTGCGGTGGAATCTGCTTCGCGGGTAATCACCCAAGTGTACGTTTTAGTCGCAACACCATCTTGTGCGGTAATGACAAAAGTAAGAGTATTTACCCCTACCAGTAGATTAGCGTTGCAGTCAGCAATTACCGAAGTACCATTTTTCACAACTACCGTCGCATTCATATCACTTAGCGTGTCTGAGAGACATGCGCTTGATACTGAATATGGAACTTGTGATGTGTAGGCCAAGATTGCTGAATCAAAGGTTGGCGTCAATGTCACACTGGAGGTACCAGTAGCCGAGAGCGACTGTAAATCCGCATTAGTGCTTGGATTTGTTTGCGCAGAAACAGTATCCGATGCCGGGCTATCACCGACTCCATTATTCGCAGTTACATATACGTCGTAATTTGTGAGCGAAGTTAGCCCAGAAATTCTAAGAGACGTTCCAGGCGTAGTTGAAGTTGACCATTGTCCTGTTGTTCCAGTTGGGCGGTAGTTGACGGTGTAGTTGATGACGTTTGCGCCCCCTAAATCTGTCGGCGCAGACCAAGATGCGTCAAGTTCGCTAGCGCTGCCGGCAACCCTAGTTGCAGTTACATCTATTGGCTTAGATGTCGCGCTCGCAATAAAGGGGTGAATTGTGTTTGTGAAAGTGTAAACATATCGTCCGAGAACATTGCTGTTGAGTGAATCGCTAATCAACGGGTGCGCAGCAGTATCCCTGACGTTCGCAAAATACTGGGTGTCATAAATCGTTCCAGAATCTCCCGTTAACGGCGTGAGACTCATTACCCAATTTCCTTGATCATCAGGCGCATAAAGTCCTAGGCCGGCGCCAAGCTTCATGCAATCAGGATCGGTGCATGATGAGTAATCAGTACCGCCGTAATCGTCGTAGGTCATTTGAGTCGAGCCGTAGTTCATAATCACAGTTGCGTCACCCGAAGTCACCGGGTCTTCGGTTGCATCACTTACTATGGCGACTTGGAAAGTTGCAAACTTATCGCTAGCTCCGTCATAGCCAGTAGTTTTTATCCAAGTTCCTACAAACGCGGGCTTACCACCAATTGTTGACCTTCCCCAATAGTAAAGGTCAGATTTTGAAGTATCAAAGTTGTAGACGTCAACAGCAAGTGGAGCGATAGCAGCTGCGATGATTTTAGGTGCATCACTTTCTGGTTCGTTGCAAAGAATCATTGTTGCAAGCGGAAAGTTATAGCAAGTGCTTGGAACACCAAAAGTAAGTGAACCATTCGAATTCATAAACACCGAGTTGAATGTCTGTCCATAAAAATTGACATCAAATCCAAGTGGGATGCCATTTTGACTCTGATCATCAAAATTAATGTATCCGTCACCACCAACCGAGCAATCATCGCAATGGAACCCTAACCGAGTATCAAAAGTTGGTAATGTAGGCCACCCGCCATATGGGGAGTGAAATTGCTTGGCCCAGTCAGTCGGTGTGACGTCTTCCTGCCCAGCAGACATTTCGCAACCAATTACCGTGCCATCCGGATTTAAAAATAGATTCGAGGCTTCTGGGGTTTGCGAATAATCTACGCAGGGCGCAGCCTGGTCCCGAACAATCACCCAGTCGTATGCAACAGAAGTTGTTCCATCTTGAGCCGTCACGACTACCGTAACTGTGTTCGGTCCAAGCGCGAGCGGAGAAGCATGACAGTCCGTCAGTGCTATTCCTTCAAGACTTATTACTACCTGAGCGTTTACATCTTCTGCAGGCGCATCAATACAAATATTTGTCTCTGCAAATGGAACGGAAGCTGTGTAGCTTAAAACTTCTGGATCAAAAGGTGTATCTGGAGTCACCAAACCAAATTCACCTATCGCGCTTAGTGCACTTAGTCTCGCATCAGTGCTTGGAGCAGCCGCACGCGTGATAACAAAAGTGTAGGTCTGAGATGTAACCGCATCTTCAGCAGTAACTGTAATCGTCAGAGTGTTATCGCCAACCATGAGCTCTGCATTGCAGTCTGATATGTAAGCGCCATTTTTGGCATATGAAATTGTCGCGTTCGGGTCAGTTGAAGTGGGCTGAATACAAACAACATCATCAACATATGGAGCTGCAACCAAATAGTTCGTTTCTGCTGGGTCGAAAACTGGACTAATCGTTGGAGTCACTCCAGAAGGACTTGGACTGGAGGCTGCCACGCTACTTAGGGATGCATCATTCCCTAAGGCAAACGCTGGCGCCTGCACCAGGGAGCCGATGGCAACTACAGCGAGAAAAAGCGCGATACGTCGTAAAGTCTTCAATTTAGCCACAATTGACTCCAAATCCTTTGGGCGAATAGTCCTATTTAATGTAATTAAACCTATTTGTACATATTCGCGAAGTTCTGAAATATCTTTTATTGCAATGAGATTTCTTTACTATTTCTTTACTATTAATAATGATTCATCCCCATGCGGGAAACCACACGCAAATACGAGTGGCCTTGCATTTGTTTATCTTCACCTGTGGGCAATTCGATTGGCGAGGTCGCAAGGGAACTTAATGATTCTTTGGGCAGTATGGTCAAAAGGTGACAGGTTTTGAGGTGAATTCGCGCAGTCGATTGGCGCAACGCGCACCGCAAATATTCGGTCTAGCTGCTTTTCTCATTGGTCTAATTGACCTAATTACCTTGACGCTCCCCTTCACTCATGGGCAAGTAATTAGGCAACTATCTGGATTCCCCGGCATTGTTCGTGGCCCTGCAATCATGTCCACATTTTTAGTCTCGTTATGTCTGGTGCTAATTGCCGATGGCTTAGCTCGACGAAAGCGAAGAGCCTACATTGTGACAGCATTTCTATTGATCATTGTGATCATTAATCGGGTCCTTCTCTACCGCAGCGACGCGATTGGAATTGTACGAGTAATTGTTCCGGTGGTGCTTCTGCTAGCGCTTTTAGCTTCTCGATCATCCTTTAAGGCAAAGTCGGCACCCCGCACCTTACGGTATGTAGCTGTCGTTGTTCTTTTTGGTGGACTAATCGTCGTGGCAACTTCCACCATGATTGTTTTTAATCGACTTCGCGAGTTGCATCAAATCTGGAACTGGTCGACATATCTAACTGAAGGCGTACCAGGACTGGTAGGCGCGGTTACTCCCCTTACTTCGGCAGACAACACGCAAGGTGATCTGACTTACTTTGCATTGGCTGGACTGGGATTAGGTTTCGTCATTTCACTCTTTTATGTGGGATTGCGCAGTCCTAAACCTGTTGGGTTAATGGAGCATTCTGACATTTTTCTGCTTCGAGGATTATTTAATGAAACTGATGAACGAGATTCTTTGAGTTATTTCGCGCTTCGTGATGACAAATTTATGTGCTGGTCACCGGATCGTAGGGCCTGCATCGTTTATCGAGTCGAATTTGGAGTCATGTTAGCGAGCGGCGATCCGTTAGGCGATAAAGAATCCTGGCCGGCAGCCATGAAGGCTTTTGTGGCCCTTGCACATTCGTACGGCTGGCTCGTTGGCGTGATGTCAGCCAGTGAGTCTGGAGCCTCTATGTGGACCGAGCAAGAATCACTTCTGTCATTGCACATTGGTGACGAAGCCATTATCGAGACGCCAAAATTCTCTCTAACCGGGCGTCAAATGAAAAATGTCCGTAATGCGGTCACCCGCTCAAAGAGTCGTGGCTACTCAGTCAAAGTGTGCAGATTGTCAGAACTTTCTAGTGACGAATGTGACCAAATTTCTTCGCTTACCCATACCTGGCGGATCGGAAGAAGTGAACGAGGATTTTCGATGGCACTCGGCAGAATCGACCAAGTTCTTGATCCAGATGTTGTGGTGGCTCGCGCTTTTGTGGCTGGCGAAATTCACGGGTTCATGACGTTTATTCCGTGGGGTAATGACGGGCTGTCGCTAGATTTTATGAGACGCCACAAAGAGGCAACGAATGGCATAAATGAGTTCCTTCTCGTAGAACTAGTTGAGTGGAGCAAAATGAACGACATCTCGCGCGTATCACTAAATTTTGCAACATTTAGAAAATTGCTTGAAGAAGGTGCCAGCCAAGGTGCGAAAACAATAACGATTGTTGGACGTTGGGTCCTTCTCTTTGCATCGCGGTTTGTCCAAATCGAAACGCTTTATAGATTCAATTCCAAGTTTGATCCAGTCTGGCAACCGCGTTACCTAGTGTTTGAATCTCGTCGTGAATTTGTCCGTGCCGGCTTAAGCGCCCTTGCTGCTGAGGGATTTCTTTAAAAAGGAATTAGAATTTGGCTTTAGGCGTTTTACGTAGTTTCGAAGCAGTGTGCCTAGCCTCGAGGAAATCTCCTCACCAGTTAAGTGCGCAAAAATGATTATCTGGGATCAATGGATGCCAACTTAAAACACCGCGCTAGATGCACTAAAGTGGAGACTTCGGGGGCGGTAGCTCAGTTGGTCAGAGCATCGGACTCATAATCCGTGGGTCGTGGGTTCGAGCCCCACCCGCCCCACCGTTAAAGGGTATGTTTCAGCAATTTACCTAGGCGTGTGATGCCTTCAACAATTCGATCGTCCTCAACACCGGAAAAATTCACGCGAGCATGATTTGGCTCTTGAACAACTGGGAAGAAAGTTGCGCCAGGCACGTAGGCCACTTTTCCCTCAGGAAGCAAAGTTTCCTTCATAAAAGCAGTCGCATCGAAGCCGACTGGGAACGTCAGCCAAGTGAACAATCCACCTTCCGGCTCAGTGAAGCTAACTTCATCTGGAAATGTTTCCCGCATGGTTGAAAGCATTAAGTCACGCTTTCGTAGGTAATTAGGACGGAGCTTTGCAATATGGTCATCAATGCTGTGACGTCGCAGATATTCAAGAGTTGCATTCATGTTCAAGGTGCTGTTTTGGGTGTCCGATGCCACTTTCAGTAACGAAAGTTTGTCTAAAAGCTCAGGGCTAGCTAGTGCCCAACCAAGTCGCATAGATGGCACGAGAATTTTTGAAAAACTACCTAGATGGATAACTCGGCCTTCAGTATCTAAGCTCTTTATTGTTGGTAATTGCTCGCCTTCAAATCTCAATTCGCGATACGCCGTATCTTCGACAACGAGCACGTTGTATTTATTTGCAAGTTCTATCAAGTGCTTTCGTCGTTCAAGATTCATCGTTGCCCCAGAAGGATTTTGAAACTCTGGAATTGTATAAATCATCACGACATTTGGATTAGCCGCAAGTACTTCCGCCAAGTGATCAGTGTCCATGCCGAATTTATCTGTGCGAACTGGGGCATATGTTGGTTGTGTTGGGGCAAACGCAATTAGCGCACCAAGGAATGTTGGATTTTCTGTGACGATCGTGTCACCAGGATTTACTACCAACTTCGCAGCCATATCAAGCCCCTGCTGGGCACCTTGAACGATTAATACGTCGTCTTCGGTACATGGCATTCCATCACGAGTTAGTCGCTTAGCGACTTCCGCTCGTAATCCTGGCAAACCATTCGAAGCCGTGTACTGCAAGACATCCGCTCGCTCTGGGATAAGCAAACTTGAATAGATCACATTTAATTCTTTAATAGGAAATAGGCTCGGATCCGGGTAACCCCCACCGAAAGAAATTAAGCCCGGATCATCTCCAATCTTTAATAAATCCTTGATAGCTGAAGGTTGTACGCCTTCCATCCGCTCTGAGAATTGAATTTCAGGAGTCATGAAAAGTTCAACTTACTTTCCTTGCCAGATTGCAATGCTGCTAAATGTTCGTCGTAATTCATATGCTCCAACAAGGACGAGCCGTTCACTATTTTAAGTCGTAGATCTGCTTCAAATTTCTCAATTTCTTCAGCGCGATCAATCACGGCCATGAACTCAGCAACGCTTCCAACTACGATCCCATCAGCGTCGCCAACTAAATAATCCCCTGGCTGGACAGTTACGTCTTCAATAGCGAGTGGAATTTGGATGGCAGGCAGCGCAGCAGTTCCTGGTGCACTTGGTTTTGATCCGCGAGCGTAAATTGGCAGGTCGATTGAGAGCAGAACGGAGCGATCTCGACAATAGCCATCGATCACAATTCCTGACATCCCAATTCGATGCGCTTCGGTGGCGAAGAGCTCACCAGATACGGCCCCTGATTTACTTCCTCGCACGACTAGTACATCTCCAGCCACCGCCATTTTTAGCGCACCCACCATAGATAGCAAACCATCACTTGCATCTACTGTGATCGCTTGCCCCACAAGCTTCAACTCAGGTCGAACCGGGATTATTTCGCAGGTAAGTTCACGAAGTGGTGTCGTCGACTTACTTGCATCAGCAAGTGAGGTGCTACTTACGCCATTTAGTCGGACAACAAGTTTGGCTACCGCGTCGGAATCGAATTGGACAGTCATTTAACTACTTTCCATCTGTCGTCACTTCTTTGACAGTTCTCACTGTTGCAAAGGTTCCATCAAGTGCGGCAAGAAAAGTCGCGTGAATTACTTCGGCCGGCAAGGTAATTCCGCTGTAGGTCTGTTCGTATGTAGCGCAGGCTTCGCCAACTAAGTCAACTGAGAATCCATAATCAAAAGCGGCTCGCACCGTTGAATCAATGCACATGTGCGTCATCATGCCGACAACGACCAAGTCATCCACATTTAAGTCACGAAGGTGCTGCAGCAGTTCTGTTCCCGAAAAAGCATTGGGTGTGTGCTTCACAAAATGAGTCTCGCTATCTAGCGGGCGTACAAGTTCATGAATTTCAACACCGACTGATCCTGCGACAAAAAATGAAGCATCCGAATCTTGTTGAATGTGCTGAATGTGGACAATCGGTTGTTCGGTCTTCCTGAAATGCGCAAGGACTTCGCTGGCTTTTTGACCGGCCTCTACGCTTCCCGACAGCGGCAATGCGCCACCCGGAAAGTAGTCATTTTGAATATCCACGATCACCAAGGCACGAGTCATGATTTAACTATGGTGCATTAGGGCGCGAATTGGAAGCACGGGTAGCACATTTCTTTATGATGGTTTAGCAAATAAAACCTGACGCTATAAATCAATTAGATTTAGTTCCGCTACCCAAAGGTCCGCAATGCAGCAATTGACTACCCAACATTCAATATCTACCTAGTATGAGCAAATGGGACGAATGATGCGATCGCAGGTAGCCGGATTACTCAAGGCATCTCACTTCGGTCCTACCGTTCTCGTCGTCAGCATTACATTTGTATTGTCACTTACGCAGTTTTCAGCCTTGGATTCCTTGGTTATTGCAGTTGCCATTCTCCTTGGACAATTTGTCGTTGGCTGGACAAATGACCTAGTTGATTTTCCTAGTGACAAAGCTGCCAAGCGACTGAAGAAGCCCCTTGTATCTGGGGCCATTTCTGAATCTACTTTAAGAATTTGCATTGGCATTGCGTTATTAAGTGCGCTAATCGTTTCCCTGCTTAGTCCATTGGGAGTTAGCGGTACTGCGATCCACTTTCTTGGGCTATTAAGTGCAACTGCCTACAACTTGAAACTGAAAGCGACCATGCTGTCAGTAGTTCCATACATGGTTTCGTTTGGAGCGCTACCTTGCGCTATCTATATAGCGGCCGGGGCCAATCCCCCAAATTGGATGGTTTTAGGTTTCATTCTTTTCGCGTCCGCATTTCACTTCTTAAATGTGCTCAAAGATATGGAATCGGACATCGATCAAGACGTAATGGGATTACCCCAGGTCATCGGGCGTAAGAAAAGTATTGTCGCGGCTATCGTGCTTGCAGGACTGGGCATATCGGATGTAGTTCTGGGAAACATCACAACCTAACCAAGGGTGACCCTGGTCCCAAGCCGTGTTGCTAGAACTGCTTTATTTCTTGACCTTAATCGGCATGTATTTTTTATAAGCGACATACCAATTGGATGCGATCGCGTGTTGGGCAACTGTTAGCGGAACTTGCCCACTACATACCAATGCATGCAGCTTGTTCTCAACTTTGTCCTTAACTCGGGCTCCAGCACTCCCCGCATAAGGTTCAGGCCAAAGATTGCGTGGGTCGCTCGGACTTCCCCCTAATTCAAGTGAAATTAAATGGTCCTCTTCGAAATGGCCAGTTACGCGATCATGATAAAACGCATAAGCACCAGCAAGTTGAGACTTCTTAAGTCGAGTCGTATAAGAAGACGGCGGTCGAATTGTCTTGGTGTAACCAGTCACACAAATGGTCGACTGGATATTGGATTGACTCACATTTGGATTAATTGCTCCAGGAGTTACTTTCGCTACCGGCAGTACGATTCCGCGTGCAAAAGCTGGTTGCAATTGTGCGAATACTCCAAACGCGATCACTGCAAGTGCAAGCGTGCCACTACTTAGTATTCGGAGAATTTTAAAAATCTCGCTCACCTACTTGGTGAAAGCATCCCATAAGCAACGCCCGGAACGTGGGACCACGAAATCTAGAAGATCTGAGCCGCCTTCAGCTGAGTATTTGACGTTCGGCCTCTAATGTCTGGGGCAAGGAGTAGCGTGGTTTGTATTAGAAAGGCGTGATTCTATGTATGAATGGCTTGGGATCGTCCTAGTTCTAGTCATTGCTGAAGTGATGACAACAAACATGGTGTTCGCCTCGTTCGCCATCGGGGCCCTTTCAGCCGCAATCACTGCAGCATTCACTGATTCACTCTTGTCGCAGGTATTTGTCTTTGGCGTCATGTCTGTGGTGTCGTTAGCCGCGGTTCGCCCTGCCGTACTCAAACATCTGTACCGCGGTTCAGGAACGCACGTCTCGGGTCTGAATCGCTTGATTGGCAAGGTCGCAGTAGCAAGTTCCCAGATCGATACCACGGCTGGCGAGATTTTCATTGACGGTGAAACTTGGACCGCACGCACAACTGGTTTACCAATTCCAGCTGACACTCAAGTCATAGTCACATCTCTCAACGGAGCAATCGCGATCGTTGAAACTCAAAGTAAGGATTAAGTTATGTTGATCGTTGTTGGATTATTTATAGTGTTAGCCGCTTTAGTTGTGTGGCGTGCAATTCGCATTATCCCCCAAGCCAGCGCTGGCGTGGTTGAGCGACTAGGTAAGTACAGTCGAACTTTTGATGCTGGCCTCAACATACTTTTGCCCGGTATTGAGCGGATTCGTATGCTTGTTGATTTACGTGAACAGGTAGTTTCCTTCCCGCCACAGCCCGTAATCACTGAAGATAACCTGGTTGTCAACATTGACACCGTCGTATATTTTCAAGTTTCAAATCCACGTGATTCGACATATGAAATTCAAAATTACATTCAAGGTATCGAACAACTTGTTATCACCACATTACGTAACGCAGTTGGTGGGCTCGATCTTGAAGCCGCACTCACTTCGCGTGACAAGATCAACGCAACATTACGTGGAGTTCTTGATGAAGCAACTAGCAAATGGGGCGTTCGCGTAAACCGCGTTGAAATCAAAGCAATTGAGCCACCTCCGAGTGTGCAAGATTCCATGGAAAAGCAGATGCGTGCCGACCGCGATAAGCGTGCTGCAATTCTTACGGCCGAAGGTGAAAAGCAAGCCCAGATTCTCACGGCCGAAGGCGCCAAACAATCAGACATCCTGCGAGCCGAAGGTGAAGCCCAGGCTGCGGTATTACGCGCAGATGGTGAAGCCAAGGCAATCCAAAAGGTATTCGATGCGATTCACGCAGCTAATCCATCAGATCAGGTGCTCGCCTATCAATACCTGCAACAGCTGCCCGCTATTGCTAATGGCACGGCAAGCAAAGTCTGGATCATTCCGGCTGAGTTATCCGCTGCAGCCGGCTCGATCGTAAAGGCATTCACGCCTAAGTAACTGCAAGCCGCTACGAAGCGAATTTTTTACCCGGGTAATTCGCTTCGTAATTTATATCGCATGTGTGCTGAATTTGGATAATTCGTACAACTCTGACAATTTGTATATTGTGCGAAATGGTTCGCTGAATCTAAAACGAATTCGAATATGCAACGCATGAGTTTCAAAAATGTTCAATTGATATTAGTTCTCGCGCTCAATTTAAATCGACAAATTACTGAATCAAATAGTTAGCATTGACGTATTGAGATTTCACCTTAAAGGGGTAAACATGACCGTCATGACGATAAACGTCAACGGAGTTGCACGAACCGTAGACGTCGATCCAGCTACACCGTTGCTTTGGGTATTGCGCGATGTGCTTGGACTAACCGGAACTAAATACGGATGTGGCATCGAAATCTGCAACGCGTGCAATGTTTGGATCGATGGCTCAGCCGAAAAAGCCTGCCACCTCTTAATGAAAGACGTACTTACAGTAAAAATTGTGACGGTTGAAGGCTTGGCCACCAATGGCGTCTTGTCGAAAATCCAACAAGCCTTTATTGATGAGCAAACACCGCAGTGTGGCTTCTGTCAGTCCGGTGTCCTGATGCGCGCTGCCAAACTCGTCAACGGTAACGCGAAGCCAACCGATGCCCAGATTGATGCGGCCATGGCCAACATATGTGCCTGTGGCACCTACCCAAGAATTCGCGCTGCGATTAAGCGCGCTACTGGCCAAGCTCCGGTGGTTTGATGTCTGATCAGCTTTTCAAAAATGGTGCCGAACTTATAAATACAAATGTCTCGCGTCGGGCATTCATGGCCGGAAGCGTTGGAACGGTTCTCGCGTTCGTACTCGAGTCCTCAATGCCAGGCAGTGTTGCAAACGCTGCGGGTGCTGGAACAAAAATTAGTGGCTACCTAACGATTAATCCTGATAACACTGTGACCGTCGCCTTTGGCGGCGCTGAAATGGGCCAAGGCATTATGACTGGCCTTGCGCAATGTGTTGCGGAAGAACTTATGGTCGACTGGTCGCAAGTGAAAACTGAATCCGCTCCTTGGGCACAGTCCTACATAACTGGTGGATCCTTCGGAGTTAGAGCAAACTTTGTTGCCATGCGAACCGCCGGCGCACAGGCTCGCGAAATGTTGATTTCGGCTGCTGCTACTTCAATGGGCGTGCCAGCCAGTAGTTGCACCGCGTCCGCGGGCGTTATCACCAACACCCTTAACAGCCAGACTCGTACCTTCACTTCCGTCGCAGCCGATGCCGCACTTCTCACACCTCCGGCTAGTCCTGCCCTAACTCCAAAGGCAAACTGGCGCATCATCGGTACCCGGGCAAACCGCACCGACATCCGCGGCAAAGTTGATGGTTCCGCAATCTTTGGCTTGGATGTTCAAGTGCCTGGCATGGTTTATGCCGCAGTACGACACAGCCCAGCTATCGGTGGAACTTTGGCTGCAACTCCAAAACTTCCAGCCGGCGCAACCCACGTAATTAACTTGGGTAACGCAGTTGCCGTAGTTGCATCGCACTCATGGATTCCGCTGGACTATTGCGCAATCGGAATTTCATCGACTAGTTCAACCTGGCGCGATGGAATCAAGTGGACCGCACCTGCGGGCGCGGCTGCCATGACAACAGCAGCAATCTTGTCAACAGGTAATACCCTGATGGCCTCGGGTACCCCAGGCTCACCACTTGCCGAAAATATTGGAACAGCCGCAGCTAATTACACCGCTGCCCCAAAGAAGTTTGAAGGGACTTACCAGGTCCCGTTCTTGCCACACGTAATGATGGAAGTTCCAAACTGCACGGTTTCGTTATCAACAAACTCTGCTGAAGTATGGGCTCCAACTCAAGCTGCCGGCTGGGTGGCTTCAACCGTTGCCGCACTCACCGGAATTCCTACGGCAAATGTCACAGTCCACATCACACTTTTGGGTGCCGGCTTAGGTCGCAAGATTGAACAAGACTTCATCGCTGAGGCCGTAAAGGTCGCAAAAATTGTTGGCAAGCCAGTAAAACTTTTCTGGCCCCGAGAAGAAGACTTAAGTCAGGACCAATACCGGCCATTTGGCCTAATTCGAGTTCGGCTAGGTATGGATGCCTCTGGAACTCCGACTGCATTCCAAGCCCGCAACGTATCTGTGTCACCACTATTTCAACGCGGTTGGATCGGTGCGACCGGCAATGACAACGTTGATGGCCTAGTGGATTCCCCTTACAACATCCCAAACAAGCTGGTTGAGTTTGTGCGACACCCATCCACTATTCCGGTGGGTTTCTGGCGTTCGGTTGGCGAATCAATGAACTGCTTTGCTCTTGAATCTGCAATCGATGAGGCTGCGTTAATCGCCGGCCAAGACCCAGTTGCATTCCGCCGAACCTTGCTTGCCGGCAAGACTCGTGAGCTAGGAGTGTTGAACGCTGCTGCCACGATGATTGGCTGGGATGCTGGTGCACCGGCTGGGCATGCTTATGGCATTGCATTAGCAAGTGGCTTTGGCTCGCTTGCCTGCTTGGCATTAGAAGTTTCCCAACCCGCAGCCGGTAGCCTAACAATCCATCGTGCCTGCATGGCCGTTGATCCGGGTATGGCTGTGAATCCAACTCAGGTCGAAGCCCAAATGCAAGGTGGCATCATTCAGGGCCTGACTTCCGCGCTGTGGGGAAAGACCACATTCGCTAATGGCAAAGCATCATCAAAGAACTTCAACAATGTTCGATTACTTAAGATGAGCGAGTCGCCAGCAATCCAAGTTCAAATTATTGAAAGCGGAATTCAGTACCTTGGTGGCATTGGCGAAGTTGGTGTGCCACCAGTTGCTCCGGCTCTAGCTAATGCATACGCCCGATTGAATGGAACTCGCGTTCGCACTTTGCCGTTCTTCTAGTCCGCTACCAGAACTTTCCTCTAAGCAATTTCCAGACTTGTAAAAACGTTAAACCTGCGGGGTCTCGGCACCGATGTGTTGGTACACAGCTTCGGTTAATGAGTGAACCTGCTTGGTGAGATCCGCAATTTCTTTGGCCACGTTCAAAGTTTCTTGATCAACTTGATAGGTGTGCTGGGCCAATTCGGCAGAGATCGCGTCCGCGCGCTTAGCTGCGATCAATAGGATTGCGCCCTGCAGGGCAGCCAAACACGAAAGCACCAGGTTGAGCAAAATAAATGGATAAACATCAAATGCAGAGTGGCCAAGAAATACGTTCAGCACCATCCAAAGGCCCAGGAACGTCAAAGCTCCAAATACGAAGGGCCATGATCCCATGCTGTTTCGCATAGTGTCTGCGGCACGTTCCCCACGACTTAACTCAGAACCACTTCGCACGCCAGGGTGATGATGCCATTTTCCTAAATTCATTGCGAACTCTCCTATTCGTTGCGAATAACGCGATATTTCAATTAAACAGCCGAAGGCAGACAAATCGACTTACACCGGGGTAAACGGTTTGTAATTACTTTTCGCGCGCGAATTTAACTGCCAGGATTGCCATTAAAGCTACGACTGTTCCGAATCCGACCCAGATTGCTAGCGGAACGTGTCGAGCTGTGGCAACTACATAAATATCTGGAGCTATAAAACAAACTCCCGAGATCACTAGATTGCGCAGGAACGTAGGCGAACGGTCAAACCAAGCAAATGCAGCTCGCGCCGAATAAATTGCATAAGGAACTGTGGTTGCTAGATCAACGATTAAGTACCCAAAGCCATTGGTTCCGTGAGACCCAAACACTCGCCAGATCAGCGCAGCTCGCGTGCAGGACCACAACATAGAAAGTGCAACCCAACCACGGGTGGCATTTCGCCGCACGCTCGCATTATTCCAATCAGGCAGGCGCATTCTGCAACCGTACTGCTTGACTCGCACCTACTCAACAATGGGCGTAACCTTGAAGAATGCCGAATTCACAGCCAACTAAACGGTCGGGTTACGCAATCCACACCTTGACCGCAAGTGGCGCGGTAATGGGAATGCTTGCATTGCAGTCCATATTTAATGGAGAAGTTCGTGGTGCGTTAATTTGGCTACTAGCTTCCCAGATACTCGACGGACTCGACGGACCTGTTGCCCGCAGATTTGATGTCGTGGTCTCGGCACCCCGAATTGATGGACATGTGTTGGATCTGGTCGTGGACTATGTGACATGTGTAGTGGTGCCAATCGCGTTTATGATCCACTTCAAAATGTTGCCAGCACATTATGAGATCGCCCTTGCTGGACTAACCTTCTTGTTTTCGGCCCTCTGGTTTTCTCGAACTGACCTAGAGACCGAAGACTCTTGGTTCAATGGCTTCCCGGCCGCGTGGAACTTGGCTGTGCCAACGCTCTACGTTGCCCACGCCACACCAACCCAGGTCGCAGTAGTTATTTTTGTCTTATCAATTAGTCAATTAACAACTTTTCAATTTCCCCACATTGTTAAAGCTGAGTGGATGCGCAAGGTGACCCTACCTTTTGGCATCCTTTACCTATTCGACATTGCTTATATCTCGGTTACATATAGTGATGTAGAAGGAATCCAACTAAACGCAATAACCGGTGGGATTTTGTTTGGCTTCCCGCTCTACGCTTTCATTATCGGAACCATTCGCACTTTGCGGATTCGAGCTTCGGAAAAATCTGAATCCCTAGTTCAGGCCTGAGCCTGCGGCGTTTCGCTAACTAGTTGTGCGCCGCATTGGGCACAGAAATTAACTTTGCCGATTGTGTAACGATGCCCACAAGTCGGACAAGCGGCAGTTTTATGTGGTGCGGGCGTGGTCGAAGCTGCAGGTTCTTCATGGCTAAAGCTGCCACCTGCAGCATGTGAATCAACATACGAAATTCCAGTGCCTGGAATGGAAAGTGTGCGTTGCACTCGCCCATCCGCGCGTTTCGTTAAGCGAAAACCCTTGAACCCTACCGAGCCACCTATGCCAGTCTTGCTGAAGTTAATGCGGACGCCGGGCATCAACTTTATGCTTTTGCGAAATCGGTATCCCATGACTCAATACTGTCGCAATAAGCCAGAAAAAGCAGGGTTTACGTGAACTGCCCATCAAGACACTTTTCCGCATTTTCGTGGTCGACTAAATTCCACCAGTTAGCGATACGCCACCGTCAAGCACAATCGTTTGGCCCGTAATCCACGCAGCATCTTCAGATCCTAAAAAGGCCACAGCTGCGGCTATGTCTTCTGGTTCGCCCAACCGCTTAAGTGCGTATTTTTGCACGCGCTCTAGTTCTTGTTCTTCATATAATTTGGCAGCAAATTTTGTCTTTACGATTGCCGGAGCCAATGCGTTAACTCGCACCTTTGGGCCCAGTTCTACTGCAAGTTGTCTAGTCATTTGATTGAGCGCTGCCTTACTTACGCCATACATTCCTAATCCAGTCTCAGGCAAAATTCCTGCGATGGATGTGATGTTCACTATGGCACCACCATTGGTTGCCATCCACTTGTCGTGCACCAATTTGGTCCACGCGATTGTGGCAAGGACGTTTACATCAAGAATTTTTCGGGCGGCCGATGTTTCGATTTCTAAGAGGTCACCGAAGTAGGGGTTGATGCCGCAATTGTTAACTAGCAAGTCGATTCGCCCAAATTGCTCTAACGTTGCGGAAACCGCAAGCTCTTGGTGTTCGGCGTCATCACTTGAGCCTGCAACGCCTAGTGCAAATTCCTGGCCACCTAAATATGCGACGGCTTCATCAAGTGCCTCACGCTTACGAGCCGTAATAACTACGCGAGCACCTTCGTCAACTAATCGTTTGGCAGCGGCCAAACCAATTCCCCTGCTCGCGCCAGTAACTAGGGCAACTTTGCCATCGAATCGTTTCATGCTGTTCCTACCTTGATTGGTTGATCTTGAAATTCATTACTACTAACTAAATTGATAATCCGCCATCTACTGGCAGCACAACACCTGTGACATAGGAAGCTTCGTGGGATGCCAGAAAGCCAACTGCCGGACACATTTCATAAGCTTCACCCCAGCGACCGACCGGAATTGCAGCTGCAAGTTGGTCGCGCTTGTCATCCGGTATTGATTCAATCATCCGAGTTGCCGCGTTAGGTGAAATTGCATTAACCGTTACGCCAAACCCAGCCAATTCTTTAGCTGTCGTTTTTGTAAAACCGATTATGCCGGCCTTAGCAGCGCCATAGTTAGATTGCCCAATGTTGCCATGCAGGCCGGTGTATGAGGTCACATTTACTATCCGTCCGAAATTTTGCTCTCGAAAGATTGGGGTGCAAGCGCGGGTGAAACGGAAAGTGCCCCCAAGGTGAACGCCTAATACCGTATCCCAGTCCTCATCCGTTAGTTTCCACACCACACCATCTCGCAATACCCCGGCATTGTTTACTAACACATCAACGCGGCCAGTCTTTGCCAGCACTTTGGCCACCACACCTGTGACATCTGCAGTGTTACTGACATCAGCCTGAAGTCCAACTGCGCCCATTGTTTCCGCCGCACTAATTACTTCCGGGCCATCTAGGTCCACCATAAATACGTCCGCGTTGGCTGCGGCAAAGAATCGGGAAATCTCTAACCCAATTCCGCGCGCAGCTCCTGTGACAATCACAGTTTGATTCTTGAAATCAAATGACAAGTTACTCATTACGACAACCTTTCAATAATCATGGCCATACCTTGCCCGCCACCGACACACATAGTTTCTAGTCCGAACTGCTTGTCGTGGAATTTCAGGGAATTAATCAGAGTTGAGGTAATGCGCGCGCCGGTCATTCCGAATGGATGTCCAACGGCAATTGCGCCACCATTAATATTCACTCGATCTTCTTCGACGCCAAGTTCACGCATACTTGGAATAACTTGGGCTGCGAATGCTTCGTTGATCTCGACTAAGTCGATGTCATTGATGTCTAGATTTGCGCGCTGCAGGGCTTGACGAGAAGCTTCAACTGGCCCAAGGCCCATAATCTCTGGCGAAAGTCCAGTTAGCCCCGTCGATACGATTCGCGCAAGTGGCGTAATCCCAAGCTCTTTAGCTTTGGTGTCACTCATGACAACTAATGCGGCAGCGCCATCATTAAGCGGGCAACAATTTCCTGCGGTCACAGTGCCATCAGGGCGGAAAACCGGTTTAAGTTGCGAGACTGCTTCGATTGTCACATTCGTTCTTGGTCCATCATCGGTTGAAACTACTGAACCATCGCTTAGAACCACCGGTGTGATGTCGGTTGCCCAAAACCCATTCGCGATCGCGGCTTGGGCCAGATTCTGGCTGCGCACCCCAAAGGCATCCTGGTCAGCGCGCGTTACACCCATCAGACTTGCTACGTTTTCTGCGGTCTGGCCCATTGCTATATAGATGTCAGGCAATTGGCTTAAATCTCGTGGATCTTGCCACGCGGTCGTCGCTGTTGCCCGAGTTTGGGTGCGGTTAAGCGCACTTTCAAAAACAGGGTTGAGTGTGCCAGACATGAAGTCGGCCATACCTTGGGAATAGCGACTGACGGTTTCAACGCCACCGGAAAGAAAGATGTCGCCTTCGCCGGCTCGGATTGCATGAAATGCCATGCGGGTGGTTTGCAGACTCGAGGAACAATAGCGATTTAGCGTAACGCCGGGAACCGTATCTAAACCAAGCATCACCGCAACTACGCGAGCGATGTTGTAGCCGGACTCCCCTGCTGGTGAGCCACAGCCAATCAACACATCTTCAATCGTTTTTGGATCTAGCGAAGGTAGCTGGTTCAAAACTTGTTGCACCATTTGGGCCAGCAAGTCATCTGGCCGCATCGTGCGCAGCGATCCCTTTTCGGCGCGACCGATGGGTGAACGGGCTGTGGCAACGATAACTGCCTCTGGCATTACTTCCACCTTTCGCTTTAAGACAAGGTTACGGCACGCGTTATGCGCACCGGCGAGATGGCATCAAGGTATGAGCAGAGTCACGGTTTGTGCGATACACACGGGCTTTTC
>CANGDR010000008.1 GCA_947452765.1 Actinomycetota bacterium
TAATCAACGATCTTGACGGGTCGCTAGCGAACCGAGTTGCGGGATTCGATCGTCGAATTGAAGCATTTGTAATTGAGACGCAAGGACCTGCTCCGATTCATGCCGGTCAACGCGCATCCTCCGCTCCGCCGTGGGTAGCAACAACTCTTACTTTGGTACTCGGCACATTAGGTGCTGCTACCGGAGCCGCTGCCCTGAATGCCGAACCTGTGCCGGTAGCCATTGACAAAACTGTGAAAATTGAAGCAAGCGCAGCACATCAGGCAGTGCAGCAGTATTTGGGTATCCGTGAGTCGTTTGCTGCCACACAAGCCTCACGAAGTCGTCAAATTGCATCTTTGAAGTCGGAAATTGCAGCGGCGAAAATTCGTGCAAATAAAGTTTCACTACCTGGATCAGAAATCATTGATGTAGCAAATAATTACGGTGGGGTTCCATATGTTCGTGGCGGAACTTCACCGAAGGGTTTTGATTGCTCGGGCTATACCTCATTTGTATATGGCCAACTTGGGATTTCCTTACCTCGCACAGCAGCCGAGCAGGCAGCATGGGCAACTCCGATTTCCAGCACCCATCGAAAAGTTGGCGATTTAATGTTTTGGGGGCACGGCAATGGTGTTTACCACGTTGGCATCTACGCCGGCGATGGCATGATGTGGGATTCGCCCTACCCAGGCCGTCGCGTTGGCAAGGTAAGTATTTGGGGCAATCCGTCCTATGGGCGAGTGCCGTCCGCCGTGCTTAACGGAGCTGCAGTTGCTGAGATTGTTGCTAAGACTGCCGAGCTTGCAGATTTGCAAGCAGCCGCGCCATCCCTTTCAATCAAGATTGATGCAGCAAACACGCTGCCAGAATCTAAATATGTAGCCCCACCACAAGCCGTTCAATAATTTTTCGTTGTAATTTCTGTTGATAAAACTCTTAAATATCCTTGATATCTGATAATTGGCTGATCTAATCTGGCTCTAATCAAACTCAAGAGTTGGGGTTTGGCTAACGGGGTTAAGTTAATGAACGCAACTTTGGTACGCAGAATTATTTTTGGAATTAGCGCTGCCTTGATAGCTGGTTTTACCGGACCAATGCTTGCATCCGACTCACAAGCGGTTACCTTACAAAATCTGTCGGTTGCCTACAAAGGAATCATAGCTGGAAATTTTTCCAGTACTGGAAATTCGGTTCTCACCTGCTCAACAACAGTTGGGACTTACGCAAGCGATTGTCAAGCTGCGCGCAAGCGACAGGGAAGTCATCTAAATAACGATGACTTCACCATGACCAACATCAAAGTTCCGTTTGGTTCG
The DNA here is from genome assembly GCA_947452765.1 of Actinomycetota bacterium. GTDB lineage: Bacteria > Actinomycetota > Actinomycetes > S36-B12 > UBA5976 > UBA5976. Next base: position 1,305 of record CANGDR010000008.1, read on the forward strand.
TTAAATTCGGCGGATTATTTCAACTCATCTCAAGGTGTGGTTGTGGTACCCACTGGATCGGTCATTGTGCATGCGACACTATTTTGGGGCGGCTCTATGCGAATAAATGCGGGGGACTCACCAGCAGTTGACTCGACAAAAAAGAATCAAGTTTTGTTTGCTCGGTCTGATCAGAATTGCATTACCGCCTCAGACGGTTGTGCTGTAACGGCATTGCCCGAGGATGTGTACCAGGTTAACTCAGCTACTAATCTCGGTCCTTATCGAGCCAGCGCGGATGTAACTGCAAAGCTCAATAGTGCTGACTTAGCTTGGACAGTTTCTGGACCGCATCAGAGCCTGACCTTGGGAGTTGCCAATATTCAAACTGTTACGGGTCGCGATAAATCTGCTGGCTGGGGCTTAATGGTTGTTTATCGAAATCCGAATGCCGAACCGCGAGCTATCACGATTTATAAGGGCTTTGCTCAAGAGTCATTAGTTGAAGATGACGCATTTATTTTTGATGGTTTCCGTACTGCAACAACTGGCAATGTTCATGCAGACTTTGGCTTAGTTGCTTTTGATGGAGACGCTGCTAATCAAACGGATTCTATTTCGTTAGTTGACGCAAAAGGCAGCGCGATGATCGCGGATTCTATAAACCCAGATAACAACATGGCAAATAGCACAATCTCAACCTCGGGCATACATTCACCGTATTTAAATAATTCATCCCTATCTCGATCGAGAAATACTTTTGGCATTGATGTTGATCAAATTTCGATGGAAAATTCGTTAAGCAATGATGTAACTTCAGCTACTGTCTATCCATCTGTTTCTGGGGATACTTTCTATATCAGCGGATTGGCTTTAAGTGTGGAGATTAAATCTCCTGACTTAGTTCTAACAAAGTTCATATCCGTACTCTCTGGAGCGGATCCAAATGCAGTTTCAGCAGGTGACACTGTCGAATACACAATCGAAGCCAAAAACTTAGGTCAAGCAACTGCATCTTCCGTTGAGGTAAGTGATGTGATTCCTAGTGATCTAGTCGTAACTTCAAGTTCCGGATCAGACTGCGCATCGCTAACGGCAGGGGTGATCTGCAAATCTCTGGGAACGATCGAGGCAGGGAAAGCAAAAACCTTTACCATTCAAGGGCAAGTAACTGGCGACTCTGCGACCAACCCTGGCTATTTCGACAATCAAGTTACGGGTGAATTTACTGGTCCATTTGGTCCCCAAACGGCATACTCGGATTCCGTTCGACTTACTTATGGTGCGTTCCAAGCTGACCTATCATCCGATATAAATTTTGTAAAAGATTTTATCCAAGCGGGACAAACCGCAACCTTGACTGCTGGAGTGACCAACCTTGGGCCAGCGCCGGATTCGAACCCTAGTTTAAAAATAGTTGCCCAATCAGGCGCCAAGCTTTCGCTTGTATCTGTCCCGAGTGGTTGCTTAGTTTCGTCAAGTTCAACCTTGACCTGCGATGCAGCATCGCTGGGGATTACTTCTGTTAACCCACTTGCGCCTGGCGAACGCGCGTCAATTACGTTGAAATTTAGGCCAGCTCGGAAAACTTCGATTCTTAAAGTGTGGTCGACGGCGATCACTGGGGTTTCCGGTGGTGATACAAATAGTGAGAATAATGTTGCAGAAACTACGCTTTTTGTGAATCACAAACCGGTTGCGTTACCTGCAAAATTAACTGCAAAGCAAGACGGTCCAAAAGTTAGCATTTCAATGGCGACCAGAATTTCTGACCTTGATGGCGACTCAATTCACATTAAATTAGGAAAAGTTGCGCATGGATCGGCGATAGTAAAAGGTTCCCTTGTGACCTATACGCCACCCAAGAATTGGTACGGGTATTTTAGACTCACTTACGTAGCAAACGATGGTAAGGGTGGACGGGCGAGATCGTATTTATTGGTACACGTTTCAAAGAAAGATTCAGGTAGCTCTGGCCACTACTGCTTTGTGACAGGTTGTTAGTTTGTAATTTGATCAAGATGAAATTGCACCATTTCGCCTACCCAAGTATGTACTTGCGAAGTTGCTTGCCAACCAAGTTCTTGAAAGGCAAAACTCGGATCAACTCTGACGCTCTTGCTTTCATTGGGACGCATTAAATCAGAATCACTAATAACATATTTTTGCCAATCCGAGATTCCCACATAGGTAAAGGCTGCTTCCAGAATCGTAATTAATGAAGTACTTTTCCCGCTTGCAAGGATTACATCGCCAACAAATTTCAACTCCGCAATAAGTTTTAGGCCCCGTACAATGTCAGTTGCCGAGCTCCAATCCTTCGATACATCCAAGTTGCCAAGCGTTAAAGTACTCGATAATCCAGCTTTGATCTGAGCAACACCATTGGCAATCTTCCCAGTTACAAAATCTGTACTTCTTAGATACGACTCGTGGTTTGCCAGAATGGCATTAGTTGCCCGGATTCCTTGGCTGCGATATTCCTGGCAAAGTAGGTATGCCTCGGCCTTGGATTCACCATAGGGTGACCGTGGCTTTATCTTTGAATTCTCAGTAATGTTGCCAGATTCGGTATCGAAAATTTCGGTACTTGCAGCATGAATCAAGTGCGCGTCTAATCCATTGTTCGCCATTGCATTAAGAATATTTAAAGTGCCACCTACGTTAACTGCTCTAGTTAATTCAGGTTCCTGAATTGATAATGCAACGGATGTAATACCTGCAAAATGAAAGATAACTTGCGGCTTGATCTGTGAAATTACCCCGGCGACGGCGACGGAATCCGTGACATCTAGCACTAAAACGTTACGTTCCAACAAGGAATGCCTTGTTCCGAGGGTTTCAGAATCGAGTCGGGATCCATAGATATCCCAACCAGCGTCAAGTAGGGCAGCACTCAGTAATGTGCCATCTTGGCCGGCAACTCCAGTTATTAGTGCGCGCATTGTTATTGCGTGACTTGCGATTCAATACGTAAGTCGTTTTCAACCATCATTGTTACAAGTTGCTCGAATGTCGTTTCAGTTTCCCAACCTAGCTTTGCTTTTGCTTTAGCAGGATCGCCAATCAACATATCAACTTCTGCAGGTCTCATGAACTCAGGTGATTGTTCAACATAGTCTTCCCAGTTTGAGATGCCTGCGATCTTGAAAGCTAACTCGACTAACTCTCGGACTGATTGTGTTTGTCCGGTAGAGACCACATAGTCATCTGCCACTTCTTGCTGCAGCATTAACCACATAGCTTTTACATAGTCTCCGGCAAATCCCCAATCGCGCTGCGCATCAAGGTTTCCCATAACTAGCTTGTCCTGCTTACCAGTAGCAATTCGGGCTACTGACTGACTCACTTTTCGAGTCACAAATTCGGGACCTCGTCGGGGAGACTCATGATTGAACAAAATTCCAGAACTAGCATGGAAGTTATATGACTCTCGGTAATTAATAGTCATGTAGTGTCCAAATACTTTTGCCACTCCATAAGGACTACGGGGCCAGAGCAAAGTAGTTTCTCGTTGAGGAACTTCCTGTACTTTGCCAAACATTTCTGAACTAGAAGCTTGATAGAACTTTGGCTTAGTGGAGCCACTTGCAGTGTTGATGCGAATGGCTTCTAACATATTCAACACCCCAAGAGCGGTTACCTGAGAAGTGAGTTGTGCTTGATCCCACGAGTATGCAACATAAGAAATCGCGCCTAAGTTATAAACTTCATCAGGCGCTGCGGTATCAAGAGCTCGAAATAGGCTTGCAGTATCGGTGAGGTCACCATTGATTAGGTTTACGCCCGGTAACTCCCGGCGAACCAAATCTTCTTTTGGATTATTTTGGCCACGAATCAAACCATGGACTTCATAACCTTTTTCCAGGAGCAGCTCGCTTAAGTAAAGTCCGTCTTGTCCGGTAATCCCGGTGATAAGTGCTGATGGCATCAAGGGCCTCTCGAAATATTGGCGAACTCGTATAACTACTTTACTAAGCAATATCTGAGCCTAAATTTAGTGATGATTTAGTTACTTTTAGTGATGTGGCCCCGGCATGATTCGAACATGCGGCACATGGTTTAGGAAACCACTGCTCTATCCCCTGAGCTACGGGGCCCGGTTATTACATCTTATTTAATGACGTCAATAAAAGACATTTCTTAAAATCGAGAGTAAACCTCAAGCAATTTTTTCTGTTCGTTTTCCCAGTTAAATTTCGTTCTAGCAATTCTTGCGCCATTTGCAAGTTTCTCTCTTAATTCAGGATCAGCCAGCAGGGAGTTAATCGAATTGGCAATGCTCTCCGGGGACTCTGGATCACAAGTTATTCCCATTTTATTTTCGATGACAAATGTTCCCATGTCCGGATAATTTGAAGCAATGACTGGCAGACCTGCCATGGTGTATTCGAATAACTTGTTTGGCATCGCATAAAGATACGATTTTGTTTTTCCGACGATGGTACAGATTCCAATGTCAGCAGATGCGGTCCATTCAATTAGTTGATTCGCTGGAACCGGACCAAAAAATTTAACTTTTTCAGCAAGGCCACTACTTGTGACGTAGTTCTCGAGAAATGGACGATGTTGTCCGTATCCGATTATTACGTACGTAACATTCGGGATATTTCTAACTGCCTCAATGGACTGCTCTATCCCTCGATTACGTTGCAAGCTACCCTGATGTACAAGAAGTATATTTTCAGATGGAATACTAAATTCTTTGCGTAAATCGCGAACTTCAATTTTGGTTGGATCAAAATCTGGGGTATTCATTATTACGGTGGGCATCGGAATCCCGTATTTTTCAGAAGTGAACTTTGCACAACCATCTGAAACCATAATCACAACATCAGCTCGGTGAATTAAGGCCGCTTCTTTGGTGCCTGCACGATTCTTCTGTGCCTGAGTGTGATGGTTTCGCTCACTTGCAATTTCATGCGAGTCGTAAACAACCGGGATAGTAAGTTCATTTTTAAGTTCGCACGCAAGTTCTAGAGTTTCAAGATCATGGGCATGAATTACATTTGGGCCAAATGCAAGAACAGCCCCTTTCATTCGACGATCGATACCACGCTGCACGTAACCTGAAAGCGGAGTTCTGGCTGCGTACTTTACAACGCGAACAACAGCCCGCTTAATTCCAGTACGAAAACTTGAGGCTGTTCCTGAAGTTCGAGTCGGATCTGAGACTCCGCGCAGGCTGGCACCGGGCCCACGTGATACCCGGGTGATTTGGATGCCATCGAAAGTTACTTCGTAGTTTGCCAAATTCGGAGCGCCAAGTGCGACTACCTGAACCTGATGCCCAGCAGTTTGTAAGGTTCTAGCTTCACGCCAAACGCGAGCATCATGGGTAAATGTATTTTTTACCAACATAGAAACCCGCACGTTTGGAAGTGTAACAATTTCATCGCAGGCTTGGTTTATCCGTAATTTTCTTTTATCTGGCGATTGTGGTGAGAATTACAGGTAAATCGCACAATTTCCTACTATCTGCGGTTCTGTGTTACCGAGCGCTCGCAACTAAAGACGGTAACCTTAGATAGTTAATAAACCCCCGTTTTAAAGGTAGATATGGGCACCCTTCACCCCACAGCGGACATTAGTCCCGATGCACACATTGCTGACTCAGCATCCGTGTGGCATTACGCGCAGGTTCGCGAAGAAGCCAAAATTGGTGAGAACTGCATCATTGGGCGCGGCGCATATATAGGTACTGGGGTCCAGATGGGCGACAACTGCAAAGTACAGAACTATGCATTGGTTTATGAACCCGCTGAACTAGGCAACGGAGTTTTTATCGGACCTGCTGCTGTCCTTACCAACGATGAATTTCCTCGAGCAGTTTCGCCAGATGGCTCAATAAAATCTGGTCATGACTGGGAAGCTGTCGGCGTAACTATCAAAGATGGCGCATCTATTGGAGCTAGAGCAGTTTGCGTCGCTCCCGTTACTGTCGGCGCCTGGGCATTGGTTGCTGCGGGAGCCGTAGTGACCAAAGATGTTCCTAATTTTGCCCTAGTAGCTGGCGTCCCTGCTCGTCGGATTCGCTGGGTAGGTAAGGCCGGATTCCCACTCGAAGATCAAGGTAGCGGAAAATTTAAGTGCCCAAAGACCGGGCAAATTTATCGTGAAGAAAATGACGTACTACGTGAGGATGCATAAATGACCGACATGATTCCAGCAGCTAAACCAATTATTGGTGATGAAGAACGTGAAGCCGTTGACCGGGTATTAAGATCTGGCATGATTGCCGGCGGACCCGAGGTTGCCGAGTTCGAATGTGAATTCTCAGCCTTCGTTGATAACCGATTCTGTGTCGCTTTGAACTCAGGCACATCGGCTTTGCACATGGCTTTTCTTGGAGTTGGTATTCAGCCGGGCGACGAAGTTCTTGTTCCATCGTTCACGTTTGCGGCAACTGCTAACTCGGTTGCGCTCGCTGGTGGAACTCCGGTCTTCGTTGACATCGAACGTGATTTCTTCTGTATGGACCCAGATGCAGTCGAAGCAGCCATTACGCCGAAGACCCGCGCGATGATGCCAGTCCATCTTTATGGTCACCCAGCCGCACTTGATAAGTACAAAGCAATTGCCGAAAAGCATGACTTGCTCTTGTTTGAAGATGCTGCCCAAGCACATGCAGCTTCGTTACACGGAATCCCGGTCGGAGCTTGGGGTATTGCGGCCTCATTTTCGTTTTATCCAACCAAGAACATGACTTCAGGAGAAGGCGGCATGGTCACGACTCCTTCGGAGGAAGTTGCACGTCGCGTAAAGCTCTATCGCAACCAAGGTATGGAAAAGCGTTACGAGAACGAGGTTGTGGGATTCAACACCCGAATGACCGATATCCACGCCGCAATCGGCCGTGTTCAATTACGGAAACTCGAGGGCTGGACCAAACAACGTCAAGACAATGCGAAGTTCTTGGATGAAAACCTAAAGGGTGTTGTAGTGCCGCCAGTTGCTGATGGCGCAGTTCACGTTTATCACCAGTACACAATTCGAGTCGTGGATCAAGATCGCGATGCATTTGCCGCAGAAATTGGCAAACGCGGTATCGGTTCAGGCGTTTACTACCCAATTCCAAATCACCGGTTGCCATCATTTGGATTAACAATGGACCTGCCAGAGACCGAGTTGGCTGCTAAACAAGCACTTTCACTTCCAGTACACCCGTCACTTTCACAGGCAGACCTAGAAACGATTGTTGAAGTCGTTAACTCCGTTGCTTCCGCAGGCGCTTAATGAGTAATTTGCGTGCTGGCATGATCGGCTTGGGCATGATGGGTCGTCACCATGCCCGCGTTTTGGGCTCACTTGAGGGAGTCGACTTAGTTGCGGTTGCTGATCCAGCCGGCGATCCACATGGCGTTGCTGCTGGTAGGGATGTGCATTCAACCGTTCAGGAATTAATCGAAATTGGCATTGATTATTGCGTAGTTGCAGTTCCGACTATTTATCACGAAGAAGTTGGGATGGCCCTTGCAGCCGCTGGGGTACACGCCTTGATTGAAAAGCCACTTGCGCCTGATACCGACTCGGCCACACGTCTCACCGAAGCTTTTGAAAAGCACGGTGTGATTGGCGCAGTTGGCCACATTGAACGCTATAACCCATCACTTCAAGAAGCTCGCCGCCGCATTGCAAATGGTGATCTTGGCAAGGTCTTCCAGATTGCGACTCGCCGCCAAGGCCCATTCCCGCCTCGTATTGCTGATGTCGGTGTCGTTAAAGATTTAGCTACGCACGACATCGATTTAACTGCATGGGTAGCGCAGCAACCTTTCGAGTGGGTACAGGCTCGTACGGCATATCGTTCGGGACGCCAACACGAAGATTTGGTTGCCGCAGTAGGCCAACTTGCCGACGGAACTGTCACTAGCCATTTGGTTAACTGGCTAACTCCTTTCAAGCAACGTGAAACTGTAATAACTGGGGAGCGTGGCGCGTATGTCTGTGACACTTTGACAGCCGATATAACTTTCTACGCAAATGGAACCCAAGACACTTCGTGGGATGAAGTTGCTAATTTCCGTGGCGTATCCGAAGGTGATGTAATCAGGTTCGCAATTCCAAAACCTGAACCACTTCGAGTTGAGCATGAAGCATTCCGCGATGCGGTCCTCGGTAAGGACGCTGACATTGTCACGATGCGTCAAGGCTTAAACACCGTTCGCATCGCAGACCAAATGCTCGCTTCCGCTCAAGTTAACTAATTCAAGGATCAATGATGAAAATCACCGTTGTGGCAATGGGCAAAATAGGTTTGCCATTGGCTGTTCAATTTGCATCTAAAGGACACACCGTCTTTGGCGCAGATGTAAACGAAGAAACTGTTCGATTGGTTAATGCTGGCATCGAACCGTTCCCAGGTGAAACAGATCTTGATACCAAACTTGCGGATGTAGTTTCCAAAGGACTATTGCGCGCAACAACTGATACGGCTTCTGTTGTTTCAGATTCCGAAGCGGTCGTCGTGGTTGTCCCACTTTTTGTTGATGCTGAAGGTATTCCGGATTTCGGCTGGATGGACGCAGCAACTCGTGAAATAGCCAAGGGCTTGAAGCCTGGCACGTTAGTTTCTTATGAAACCACTTTGCCAGTTGGAACCACGAGAAACCGTTTTGCCCAAATGCTTGAAGCTGGCTCAGGATTAAAGCTAGGTACAGATTTCCACTTAGTCTTTAGCCCAGAACGAGTATTTACCGGGCGAGTTTTTGAAGACTTACGAAAGTATCCAAAGCTTGTTGGTGGTGTTGACGAAGCATCAGCTAAACACGGTGTTGAATTCTATGAACAGGTCCTAGATTTTGATAAGCGCGATGACTTGCCACGTGCTAACGGTGTTTGGGATCTTGGATCTAGCGAAGCTTCTGAGTTAGCCAAATTGGCGGAAACTACTTACCGCGACGTGAACATTGGACTCGCCAATCAATTTGCGCGATTCGCCGCTAGCAATGGAATTGACGTTTATGCGGTGATCGAGGCTTGTAATAGCCAGCCATTTAGCCATATCCACCAACCGGGTATTGCAGTCGGCGGACACTGCATTCCGATTTATCCACGAATGTATCTGTGGAACGATCCGGAGGCCACCGTGGTTCGCGCTGCGCGGGAAGCGAATGCTCAAATGCCTTCATACACAGTTGGAGTTTTGCAAGCTGCCCACGGTGACTTGAACGGCCAGCGAGTAGTTGTGCTTGGCGCTGCCTATCGAGGTGGTGTAAAAGAAACAGCATTCTCGGGAATCTTTGCCACCGTTGAATCTCTTAAGTCAGCAGGTGCAACAGTTTTGGTTCATGATCCCATGTACACCGATGACGAGTTAGCGCATTATGGATTTACTGCGTTTCACCTTGGTGATCCCGTAGATGCGGTGATTGTGCAAGCAAATCATGTGGAATATAAATCAGTTTCGGCCACAGATTTCCCAGGTCTTAAAACTGTCGTTGACGGACGTAAGTTCTTAGATCCAACTAAATTTGCAGATACGAATTTTATTACTCTTGGAATTGGCTAATTTTAAGCACAGATCCAGGATCGTAAAACAGATCCGGAGTACGTACCGTTGTGAAATTCCGTTACAAATTTTTCACCCTGAATTCCTAGTTCTCGGCGCAGTGACTCATCTTTACTTAGCTTAAGAATTACTTCTTCAAGGTGATCGACGGTAGCTTCCACAATCGGAACTGCGCCAGGAATTCGTTCCCGCACCCATGGTGCCACGTGCCCGACCACCACTTTCCCAGCAGCCATCGCTTGAACTGCTGTTGCACCGTAGGCACCGAGCGCAAATTGATCGATAACTACATCGGCTGATTTCACTAGCCTTGGCATGTCATCTGCCGGCACGCTATCAATTCGAATGTATTCAATACTTTCTTGCTCGGACAGGCTTTGTAAGATTTCATCAACCTTGGGACCGCCTTTAATCCAAGACTTACTTGGTGCATAAAGCACTGTAATTTTTCTGGCCTTAGGCACATATGTGTTTGTCCATTTGGCTTGATCGACAACCACAGGCAGCCAAATGCCGTTCGGTAAATCATCGATTAAGTCTGGAGTAGAAACAAAAGTTGGAATGTTCAATTTTGAATATGCTTCAACCAAAATTTTCGCTCTATTTTCCAAAGTAGCTACGACGTCAGCCGGGGCATCGAGAAATGGACTTTGCGGATACTTTGCAATGTGACGGCTAGGTATTCGAGTATCAGAGCCATGTGATACGACGGCACAGGAAATTCCAGAGTTGGTGAAGGATGCAATTTCACCAGAAATGCTTCGCTCATGAAGACTGCTAGTAATTGGCCGCCCAGCTTCAATCAATGCATGTGAAAATTTGGATTTAATTCGCAAGTCTTGCTGAACTTGCCATTTCGTAAATTGATACCTGAATTGGGATACTGAATCATCCGTTGGAAAATTAAAAGTGCCAACTTCTCGGGTTAGCGCTTCTGCGTACAGATCAGGTATTGCACGTTCCGCGGCTCGGGCCCAGGCAAATCCTTGACCTGCAAAATTTGCTGGGCCTATTATCAAACGGTATTTAGTATTTGGGACTTCAGGTTGCGAAGGAAGCGGCTGGTAGCGCTGGGGATTAACAAGTGACTTAATTCGCCTAGAAGCAGCTCGACGTAAATCACGGGCCGATGCTTGCTTTAAGGCATTAATGTTCAAGACGAAACCTCAGCCAAGCTTAGAAATCTTCGAGGACGACAGCACTATTTCCGGAGTCAACAAAATCGGTGTAACGGTCAACGATTTCGTCAGCAGAGCCACGGCCGACGAGTCTGCCGTGGTCTAACCAAATTGCATCGTTGCATAATTCTTTAATTGTTCCCAGGCCGTGAGAAACAACAAGCATCGTGCGTGCATTTCCCATCAGCTCCTCCATCTTGATGCGCGCCTTTCGCTTGAATGCAGCATCACCTGTTGAAAGCGCTTCATCAATAAGGAGAATGTCTGGGTCCATGTGAACTGCAACTGAGAAGGCTAATCGCGCGTTCATGCCAGAGGAATAGGTGCGCGTTGGCAAATCGATGAAGTCGCCTAAGTCTGCAAAGTTTGCAATTTCAAGAAATTTGTCATTTATTTCTTCCCGGGAAAGTCCGCTTGCCAAGCCGCCAAGAATCACATTTTCTCGTCCAGTTAATTGCGGATGGAAACCTAATCCCAGTGCCAACAAAGTGCTTATGTTTCCACGAACTTCAATCCGCCCAGTTGTTGGTGCCAAAATACCTGCGATACTTCGCAACAGCGTTGATTTCCCTGCACCGTTGTGCCCAATGACACCCAAAATAGTGCCGTGTTTTACGTCAAACGAGACATCATTAACGGCTTCAACAACTTTAAATTTATTTTTCTCGCCACGAACTAAACCAGCAACTGCTTTTTTCACTGTAGGCACACGTTCAAATTGTGTCTTATATGTAATTGATAAATTTTGCACAGAGATAGCTAACTGTTCAGTTACCTCTTTATGCACCTTCAGAATATTTTCTGCAGATAAGCCTGGGTCTGTTTCAGATGGATCACCAAAACTACTTGAATCAAAGTCGGACAGCGAACTCACGCTCCCTTGACATAAAGAACCAGCAACCGAATAGGAAGGCACTGATTGCCCAAGCCACACATGCTAGCCAGACGCCAACTGATGGCACGATTCCGCGCACTAAAGTGTCGGAGAACGCGCCAAGAAGCGGAAATAGCGGATTAAAGACTCCAATTAATTTGAAATAGTGGCGTGCTTGATCTGGGTAATAAAGCACAGGGGAGATGTAGAGCAAAATACGATTTAGGTAAGGAAGGAATGCCGTAGTATCCCGAAAATATACCTGCAACGCAGCAAAGAAAGCTGCCATCCCAATCGAGAAAACCATCATTAGGCCAAATACCGGAATAGCCAAAAGCTGTTGCCACTTAAGAGTTGAGCCACCAATTACGTAAAAAATCATAAAAATTGGAACAGTTGGAATGAACCTTCCAAAGGCAGTTCGAACCGCTGCAATTGGTAGCAAGAGTCGAGGAAATGATGCATTCATAACTAGGCGTGCAGCCCCTGTGATCGAAGCAGCACCACCAATCATGCTGTTAGAAATAAAGTAAAACGCGAAGATACCTGCGACTAAGTGAGCGAAGTATTCTGGGCCGCGATGGCTGCCGCTAGAGATCACCATGACAAGAAAGTAATAAACACCCGCCAATAAAAGTGGGTTTAGAACTAGCCAAAATTTACCAATGACAGTATTTGCCTGTTGGATGCGAAGTGTGGAACGTGACATTTCGTAAGCAAAATCGCGACGTCGCCAGAGTTCTCGAAAGTAGGTTGGTAGGTGCGGCAACCCGATGCTATTTGACTGGAAAATATGGATTGGGTCGTCTTGTTTCTCGAGCTCAGCGGTCTTCGACACGAATAAATCCTATCAGAATTGGATTAATCAGGTCCTGGGTGAAAGTGACACGGGTAAAGTGTTGTTACCAGAATATATTGGAACTCCTTGGCCGCCAAAATTAGCGAGAAGTGGTGTGATTCATTGAATCCGGACCAAAATACATTGCCTCAGCTAACAGTTGTGATGATGGTCGCTAACGATGTATCTATCGATGTTCGCGTTAGAAAAATGGCCGCCTCTGTTGCCAGAGATCATAATGTGTTTGTGCTTGGGCTCGCATCAAATGGAAAGCGTTCAAGTTTTGAACTTGACGGCTTTAAAGTACTTTTACTCCCAGTCGTTAACCAACAACCTTTGAAAATGCGCATAAAAAAGGCGCTTGGTCGCAGAATTATGAAACTTCCAATGGGGTCTTCGATAAGGAAAATCTTCAAATCGGGACCGCGCAAGGCAAAGACTGCTCCTGCTGCTTTGCAAACAACACCTTCGAGCGAGCAAATACCTTGGCGGGAAGTTCTCCCTGAGACCACCAAGTATGAATTTGTTTTTGGTGCTGAGCTAGAAACCATAAAACCAGATTTAGTGCATGCGCAAGATATTCACTTACTAAGTGTTGCTTCGAATTATGTAAAAAATCGTAAGCAGAGTGGGGATAATTGCGCGCTAATTTATGACGCTCATGAATACATCAGGGGATTGGGCTCGATTAACCCGCAGCGTCGTGATGCATATGCAGATATGGAGTCTGAATATATAAATTCTGCAGACTCGGTAATCACGGTTTCGGATGCGATTGCAAGAAAAATCCAACAAGACCATGGTTTAACGTCTCAACCATTCTTGGTCCTAAACGCACCATCCCAAAACAAAATTCAAGTATCTGAATCCAGCCCATCTGTTCGCGCTGTTTGTGGCTTGGATCTGGATGCCCCACTTGTTATTTATTCTGGGGGAATTCACATCTCGCGTGGAATGGATTTATTAGTCTCATCCCTTGAATACCTGCCAGATGTTCATCTTGCCATGACATCAAATCGTGATAGTTGGTACATCGAGGAATTGAAATTGAAAGCGAGCGCGATTGGCGCGTCGAGCCGGTTGCACTTTGTTCCTTATGTGTCACCCGAGGAAGTAGTGCCATATATTTCCACCGCAACTATAGGAATAAGTCCGTTGCCAGCTGATGTAGTTAATTACGACTTAGCATTACCTAACAAATTATTTGATTACATCCAAGCCGGACTTCCTTTGGTGGTGAGTAATTGTGTTGAAGTTTCAAGGTTGTTAGCCAAATTTCCGTTAGGTGGAACTTTCGAATGGCAAGATCCAAAGGCTCTCGCACAAGCCGTAATTTCTGTATTGGCTAACCAATCTGAGATTCGTGGAAACTACTTAGCGCTAAAAGATGACTTAAAACAGTTCACCTGGGAATCTCAGGAAAGCAACCTACAAAGCGCCTACTTGCTGGCATTAGCTAAATCGCGCGAGAGCTTCAGTTAAGTAACGCATCTTCTAAACACCTAACAACATTAAGTGCAGCCTGACCATCGCCGTAAGGCATTTGGGTCGGCCAAGTTATTTCACTTGTCCTAGCAACAAATTCCGCGACGTCTTTGCTACTTGGATTGTTGTCGACCATATTGACACCAAGCGAAACAGTTTCAACCCATTCTGTTTCAGTTCGCAAAGTTACGCACGGTGTGTGTAAAAGAAATGCTTCCTTTTGTAATCCACCCGAATCTGTTATGGCAGCTTTGGCGTTGGCTAGAGCGCAAACTAAGTCTGGGTATCCAAGGGGAGAAATCAACTGAACGTTATTGAAATTAGTATCAATCTTGAATTCAGCAAGTTTTGCGCGCAAGCGTGGATGAGCTGCAAGCAAAACCTTTGCATCCATATTTTCTAAAAGACCAAGTATCTCGAGTAAACGTTCCCGGCTTTCGGTATTTTCGGCCCGATGAATTGTCGCTAGGAAATATTCACCTTTTTTAACATCTAAACTTTCCAAGATCAACGATTGCGAAATTTTTTGAGTGTCAAGACATACATCAACCATCACGTCCCCAACAAGCAAAGCCAAACTTTCTAGACCTTCGTTTGCCAGGTTTGTCATGGCTTCATTGGTTGGGGCAAGTAGTAAGTCCGATGCGTGATCCGTTAAGACGCGATTGTGTTCTTCTGGCATTCGTCGGTTGAAAGACCTCAATCCCGCTTCTAAGTGCGCGACGCGTTGGTGAATCTTTACCGCCGCTAAAGTTGCCGCGAGCGTTGAATTGGTATCCCCGTATACCAAGACCCAATCGGCATTCTGAGTCATAAAAACTTCTTCAAGGCCGGTAAGGATTGATGCAGTCTGCTTGGCATGTGAATCCGAGCCAACGCCAAGGTTTATTTTGGGTGCGCTGATACCCAAATCGGAAAAAAAGTTTTCAGACATATCTGGGTCATAATGCTGTCCAGTGTGAACAATCACATGCTCGTGTCCGCCAGCCTTTAGGGCCCGATCGATCGGTGCGAGTTTTACAAATTGCGGCCTGGCACCCACAACACTTATCACTTTCATTTGTGCCCACACTTCCGCCGGAGACCTGCTTTACGGCAATTATCTCAGAGATTCATAAACAACGTTTAATGCTGCTTCTTGTGCTTCCCAGGTCCAAGACGATACTGGGGCTTGGGAGTATTTGCCCACATAACTCTTTTGGTTGTTGATTACCCTCGACATTGCCTCCGATAAGGTTCGGGGGTCTCCCGCTGTGAATACCTCACCGATTCCATACTTCTCGATAGTTTTTTTGACTACTCGGACATCACTTCCAACGATAGGCAATTGGGCAATCGCATATTCATAAAATTTGCTTGGAAGTGAGACTTCATGATTGACATCATGTAAGTACGGAGCTAGTCCAAAGGAAGCATCCGCAACATATTCAACAATTTCACTGGGCGAAACATAAGGTAACAAGTGAACTCGATTAGCGAGTCCGCGTTTTTCAGCCTCTTCCAAAAATACTGTGTTGTATGCATTTACATTGGCCACAAATGCAAAATGTAATTCCGGAATACTTTCCATTGCTTCGAGAACTGGGCTAATTCCCCGCTTGGCCGAAAGCACACCTAAATAAACGCCAAGCGGAAGTGACTCGCTGATTCCACAATCAATTCGAATTTTTCTCTTGCAAGTTTTTGCTGAAGTGGTAGTAGGGGCATTTAGCACTACTGCTGGCTGTTGAGATAACGAATATTTATTCGTCAGTAATTCCGCAATGTCTTGTGAGACTGTGATTATGCGATCGGAACTTTTCGCAGCTACCTTCTCATTCAACAAAAAGGCAAAGGTATCCGCTGGCGTAAACCCCGATATTCCTTCGAGAAATTCATGGGCATCATAAATAACTTTGGGCCGCTTGCCACTGGCTGATAATGCATCGGCCATGCGAACGCCGGCTCCAGCCAGCCGAAAATCATGCGCATGAACAACGTCAGGTTGGAAGTTGATTGCCACAGGAAGGAATGCACTTTCGTATTCATAAAGTGTTGGACTAATTCGGAACAAGTGCACAGAGTTCCGAGTCAGGTTAAACAGAAATCCCCTTGCCCTATTAACTAAGCCAATTTTTGAATTTTGAATTTTCCATGCCCGTGCATATTGAGCTCTGCGAAATGCGAAAATAGCAGTCATTAATCGCTCAAGCGCCTTAGGAATCACAGTTGAAGTTCCAACTTCACTTCGCGTTTTTATTGAATATTTGCGTAATTCAATCTTGGCCTTTGCCTTATCGCATTGGTCACTTCCTTGATATCCAAAAATACTTCCAATGCTTTTTCTTGGATGAACCATGCGGAAATCTGTAATTGGTACAGCGACAGGAACTCTTACAATTTCAACGTTACCCATGTTGTTTGGGAGTTCGGGAATTCCCAAATCTCGTCCTAGAAGCAAAACTTCGTGGCCTAAGTCTGAAACCGATTTAGCGGTTTTTTGAACGCGGCTGTCACCGACGATCGCGTTATCAACCATCATCAGAACTTTCATTGATTAGCTCCGCTCAGGTTGCTTATAAGTAGAAATTCTAGCGATCGATTTCAAGTCAGCGATTACAAAAAGGAATTTGGTGAAAAGTATTCATAAATTTATCTGCAGGATCTAGGTAGCGGACAACGTTAATATCCTTGTCTTTTAATTGATCAACTATCAGACATCTACGTGAATTACCTAACCCCTTATCGCTGACATCAGCGTTATATAACTCGTGGTAGAGGCGAGATACCGGTTCAAAATCAACGTTATACGCGCGGATAGCTGAGTAAGAGCGACCCCACTGCCCCGTGGTTAAAACAACTACCAAGATGACAAGTGCTGTCGCACCAAACAGATAGTTAGTTCGGCTAACTAAAAGCGCAATTAATAGCAGTATCAATGTGGCATACCCAAGCCAGAGACTTGGCGCATGACGGTAAGCAAAACCCCATTTAACCGTCTGTTGCGAAAGTGTAGAGACTGACATGATTGCGGCGGCCACGACACCAGTTGAAATCAAAATCGCTGCCAGCCTAGTTTGGATGATTAGGTTTTCGGAAAGGTCAGGGGCATTTACATCACTGCCGCGAAAGACTTCCCTTAAATTCAGAATTAGCACGAAAGAAATAAAGATCGAAACAAATAAAGTGAGTCCCGAAATCTCAAACGGTAATCCGCCATTTTGGATTTTTGCAATTGCCGAATAATCAGTTAATGGGAGACCATTCACAATGTTTTTTGCAAATGTTGCTGGAGCTCCTGCGGGGCTTAATTGGGATCCCTCGTAGCAAGCAGCCAGATTGGCAGCGCATTGTTTCGCAAGAATAATTCGCATTGGAATCCAGATAGCTATGAAGCTAATTAGAAAAACACTTGAGTATCTAATTCGCATCTTCTTGCTAAAAGCCTCGGTTGGCGAAATTAACACAGCAATCAAGATTGCGACAACGGCCGTATAAGCAAGCTCATAATAGAAATTGGCCCACATGGTCGAGGCTAGAGCGAGCAACCACGTGCCAGTATTGAGTCGGAATCCGTTCTGTGAAATTGTTCGGACATTCCGCAATACCGCAGTAGCAAAAATAGTGGCAACAATTATCGTGGGATAAATTAGCGATGGATACGCGACAGTTCCATTCAGCTTCCAAAATACATTCGCACCGAGGCCCCAAATGGTCATAAGTATTAATGGATAGCGATTCACAAATTCGCTGTCGCGACCTAAGTTAAGTTCTCGAACGAGTATTTTTAAGGTGTAGTACACGCCTGCAATCAGCGCCACCTTTGTCATTAAGTCAAAGTAATCCAAAGGCGCTTGCGTCAACTGCAAGAATTTATGCCCGACATATACATAAATTAAGCCGCTGACATCTGATATTGGAACAAAACGGCCAGGTAGAAGGCCCATTTCCCAGGTTCTATATATGTTGGTAACTGAATAATTCATATCAGCTGGAAATTTAATAAACCACCAGCGCACATCCATCAATGGCGGCGTTAACAATATAGGCAGAATCGCAACAGAAAATGAAATGTAAAGCAGGGATTTCAGTACCTTCGAAGGCGCCTGGAAGTTCTTTTCTGTTGCAGCCATTACCAAAATCTATCAGCCATAATCACGAGTATTGGTAGTCTAGAACTTAATTACAGAGGGGTTGCGGTGCATTACCTAATCACAGGACATACCGGCTTTAAGGGCGCATGGCTTGCCATGTGGCTTACGCAAGCAGGCCATGAAGTTTCAGGGCTATCCCTGGATCCAGTTCCAGGAGCCTTGTTTGAAAAGGCAAATGTAACGTCTCTTTTAAAACACGACCTTCGCGGAGACATCCGAGACTTGGCGACAGTCCAGGCAGCCCTTTCCACCACCCAACCGGATGTAGTTTTCCATCTTGCGGCCCAACCGCTAGTTCGAGAGTCATATCAAGATCCTCGGGGAACAATTGAAACGAATGTAATTGGCACTATGAATCTTCTGACTGCGGTTTCCCAAACCCCGAGCATAAAAGCACATGTGGTTATCACTACCGACAAGGTTTATAAGAATATCGATCAAATTTGGGGCTATCGGGAAATCGACCCGCTCGGTGGCGATGATCCGTATTCAGCCTCAAAAGCGATGGCTGACATTTTGACGCAATCGTGGGTTAAGAGTTTCGGTGGACCTCCAACGGCCATAGCTCGAGCTGGCAACGTGATTGGTGGAGGGGATGTCTGTAAAGATCGCTTACTCCCAGATTTGATAACTGCGTATTCGAAGGGGAGAACTCCAGAATTACGATTCCCAAATGCTGTTCGCCCGTGGCAACATGTGCTTGATTGCCTCAATGGATATATAACGCTTTCGAATGAATTGCTTGAGGGTCGGGGCCAAGGCGAATGGAATTTCGGTCCTGATACTGATTCTTTTGTTCCGGTGGGACAAGTAGCTAGTCTCGTAGCTGACATGTATGGAATTTCAAATCAAGTATGGACACTAGCGTCCGACCAACAACCACACGAAGCTAATCTATTGTCGCTTGACGCAAGGAAAGCCGAGTTATCTTTAAATTGGCACAACAAACTAAATTTCCAGGAAGCGGTTCGCTGGACAGTTGAATGGCACCAACAATTGAGTCAGGGTGACGATGCCTTTGCACTTGCTTCTGATCAAATTTCACTATTTGGGGAAATGTAGTCAGATATCAGTAGCTAGATTTCGTTGCAAATAAACAATTTCAAGATAATCAGGCATCTAGACAATTCACCTAAATCAGACATGAGATAGTATTAGGTATTGAAGCTATTAGGCGTAGGAGTTAAGAGATGTCATTTTTCGAAGGTTCAGAGAATCGACCATTTTTGGTTCTGGATTTAGCAAATAATCACAATGGATCTGTTGAACATGGCAAAAAAATTATTGATGGCATAAAAGCAGCACTAGATGGTAGTAATTTTAAAACACTAATTAAGTTTCAATACCGCAATTTAGACACTTTCATACACCCCGATTTTAAGGGTCGCGAAGACATTAAATACATAAAGCGATTTGAAAGTACGCGACTGTCCTGGGATCAATTTCTTGAACTTGCCGATTATGTACGCGCTAGTGGTTTTATGGCTGCTTGCACGCCATTTGACGAATTCTCAGTGTCTAAAATTGTCGAACATAAATATGATGTTTTAAAGATCGCGAGTGCGTCTTTTACAGATTGGCCTGTCTTGGAAGCTGCTGTCTTGACCGACCTGCCAATAATTGCTTCCACCGCAGGAGCCTCAGTTGAAGAGATTGATCGCGTAGTCAGCTTCTTCACAAATCGCAATAAGGATTTCTGTTTAATGCATTGTGTTGCAGCGTATCCAACTCACGATGAAGATCTGCAACTAAACAGAATCGACTTTCTAACCAATCGCTATGAAGGCATTCCAATTGGTTACTCAACCCATGAAAATCCAAATAACTACATTGCAGGTCAGTTAGCTATCGCAAAAGGTGCCAGATTATTGGAGCGCCATGTTGGTATTTCAAGTGCAGATTCCCCTCTAAATGACTATTCGTCAGGCCCTGAAACTTTAAGTGACTGGGTTAAGGCATTGGAAGATGGACTAACAATGTGTGGTCGCACCGACGGAATGTTTAGCCCTGTTGCCGCCGAGCTCGAAGCACTGGGAGGTTTACGCCGCGGTGTTTTTGCGAAATCGTCAATTTCAGAAGGAGCTTCAATCTCTAATGATGAGGTTTTCTTTGCAATTCCACTTCAAGACGGCCAGTTAGTAGCAAATGAATGGTCAAAGTATGTTGCTCATAAGCCAAAATCAAGTCTGGCTGAGAACTCCCCATTGCTAAGGGAAAATCTAGATATTGAATTCCAGCAAGAAAAGATCTGGAAGATTGTTCAGGACACTCAAAATCTCTTTAAACAAGCTGGAATTACAATTCCAGGACAAGCAGAGCTAGAGATCTCTCATCATTATGGGATCGATTCGTTTGCAGAATTTGGCTTATTAATGGTCACTGTTGTCAACCGCGATTACTGCAAGAAATTACTTGCGGTGATGCCGGGGCAAACTCATCCCGAGCAGTACCACAAGCAAAAAGAAGAAACATTCCACTGCTTATTTGGGACTTTGGACCTTTGGCTTGATGACGAGCATGTCGTTATGACTCCTGGAGACGTTGTTTTGGTTGAACCAGGAGTTCGACACAAGTTTTCATCAAGTGATGGCTGCGTTGTAGAGGAGATTTCCTCAACTCACTTTAAGAATGATTCTTTCTATGTTGACGAGAGCATAAATCAAAATCCGGACAGAAAGACTTTTGTTTCTTTCTGGGTGTAGAAAAAATTGAACACGTTAGTTGTGTGGGACATAGATGATGTCTTAAATCCATTAATGCAAGAATGGCTAGAACATCAAAAACATACGAAAAAAGTGGACCTTGAATTCAAATATACAAATTTAGAAAATCCAGATTTTAGCGAAAGCTTAAACTGGAGCCGCAAAGATTTTATTGACTCATTAGATGAATTTCGGTTGAATTTCCAAGCGACCCTTGAGCCAAATAATTTAATTCAGAAGTGGTTTATGGAAGGGAAATTAAAAGATGTACATCACGCGGCATTAACCGCAACGCCCCAGAAGTTTTCTAACATCTCAAAAGATTGGCTTCAAAGGAATTTTGGCCAGTACATTAACGATTTTTACTTAGCACCATCCGCAAGAAATGACGATCTGCAACCACGATTACGCAAGTATGACTTCTACAAAGAATTCAAAGGGAAATACTCAAACGTAATTGTAATTGATGATCGACCCGATAATTTAGAGTCTGCTAAAGCTGCTGGGGTATCCACACTATGTTGGCCCCAACCGTGGAACCATTCACTATTAGACTCTAAAGCGACATTGAAAGAACTTTCGAGGACGATTCTTGAATGGAGTTAGTTGAGTGAAAACGATGACAATCGCAGATTTTCTTATGCATAGATTGGCCATGTTTGGCGCTCGTCATGTTTTTCTGATTCCGGGTGGTGGTTCTATGCACCTTGTCGATGCGCTGGGAAGAAATCAAGACCTTGAACCGGTCGCAATGCTTCATGAGCAAGGAGTAGGAATTGCTGCAGAGGCGTACGCACAGTACACAGATGGCATTGGAGTTGCTTTAGTCACTACAGGCCCTGGAGGTACGAACGTTTTGACAGCTGTTGCAGCAGCCTGGCTTGACTCCACTCCTCTCGTTGTAATTTCTGGGCAAGTTAAAACGGCTGACTTAGTTGGAAGCAGGGGAGTAAGACAATTTGGTTTTCAGGAAATTGATATTTGTGCAATGGCTAAGCCAATTACGAAAGCCGCTATAACAATTACCGATGTGTCAAAAGCCATCGAGCAAATAATAGAAACAATCACCATTGCAGTCAGCGGCAGACCAGGACCCGTTTTGATTGACATTCCTTTAGATATCCAAGCAACTGAAGTTAGTGTTACAGCGGAGCAACTAGATGGCCAAGCTGTGCGCGAAGTGGACCCTAAAGACACGTTAGATTTGACTAGATTATTAAGTGAATTAAATCAAGCAAAGAGACCGGTTTTATTAATTGGAAATGGCGTTCGGCTCGCGAAAGCAACTGCGGCACTGATTGAATTTGCTGAACGGACAAATATTCCATGCTTGTTTACCTGGAAGGCATTCGACATGCTTCCATTCGACCATCATTTAAATGCTGGACGACCGGGTGCAGTTGCTAGCCGCTACGCCAACTTTACCCAGCAGGCATCTGATTATTTTATAAGTATTGGTGCACGACTAGATTTGGGCCAAACTGGATATCGACCTGAAAATCTTGCTCCAAGAGCGCACCGTGTAGTTGTCGACATTGATGAGAATGAAATTTTGAAGCTAGATCAGAAAGATATCGAGTCATGGGCAGTTGATGCCGGTAGTTTTTTAAACTCTCTAAATGAACAGTCGAAAAGCCTTACTTGGAGTGGCTATCAGCCGTGGCACGAAGCGATAGTAAATTGGAAATCGGAGTTTCCAATTGATCTAAAACCAGGACATGATCCTATGGAAACTTATGAAGTTCTAAAGGTGCTATCTGACTTTATGCAACCGAATGATATCTTCGTCCCTGGTAGCAGCGGTGCCTGCAGTGAAGTTTCGATGCAGGCCTTTGAAAACAAAACAAGACAACGAGTTTTGAACTCAGAAGGTCTTGGACCAATGGGGTTTGGAATCCCAGCTCCCATAGGAGTTTCGTGTGTTGCGCCTAATGAGCGAATTTTTTCTATTGACGGTGATGGCGGCTTCCAAATGAATATTCAGGAATTGGAGGTAGCTGCGAGACGTAAGGCCAAAATTTGCTGGATCGTGCTTGATAACAACGGGTATGGATCCATAAAGGTTACTCAAGATGGTTACTTCAATGGCAGGAGAGTAGCAAGTGATCCTGATAGCGGCCTGACTTTACCTGACGCAGCTAAAGTTGCAAAATCTTTTGGGCTGAACTCACACACAGTTACTGATGCGAGTCAACTCCGCAACGCGTTAGAAGAATTTGCTGTCACACAAACACCAACAGTGATTGTTGCTAAAGTAAATCCAAATCACAAAACGGAACCAAGAATTGCGAGTATGCGCAACGAAGATGGCACAATGTCAAGTGATGCGCTGGAGAATTTAACTCCAAAGTTGCCGGCTGACGTACTTAAAGCTCATTTAACATTTGACTGAGCATGGTGCCATTCAATTGTGCGCTCAATTGAGTCTTTTAAATCTGTATAAACATCAAGGTCAAGTACATTACGCGCGCGATCAATATTCGGCACGTATTTAGTTGGTTCGTGTGTATCGCCTAAATTAATCTTGACATCGAGCTTGGCGATACTCGCAACTAGCTCGGCACATTCCCGAATTGATATAGATTTATCACTACCGACATTCAATGGTTCGGTGTAATCACTATGCATGTATGCAAAAAGCCAGCTAATCAAATCTGCTGCGTACAAATAGGATCTGAAGTCAACGCCAGAGCTGGTGAGTGTAATTGGCTTCGATTCGATTGCAGCTCTAATAAAGTTTCCAATTGCGAAGTGTGAATCAATTGGCAAATATGGCCCAACAAAGGCAAATAAGCGCGCATTCTTAGCGCTAACTACTCCATCTTTGGTTGCCTCTTTGAGAATCATTTCCGTAGCTCGCTTAGATGCGTCATAAACTTCAGCATCCTTGAGCCAGTCATTAGCCACTCGTAAATCCTCCGTAATCTCGAGCCCTGGTTTTAAGCCCCGGCCATACACGGCACCGCTACTAGTGTGCATAAACTTTGGTGGTTCAGTTTGCCCTGCAGCTAAGTCAAGAAGTCTGAAAGTTCCGCGAATACTTGAATCGATGATGTGTGAAGAACTGGGAGTTGAAGGAACTGCACTCGAAGTTGCCAGGTGCCAAATTTGATGTACCGGCTCATCTATTTTCAATTTATTGGATACATCTTGTTCAAGATACTTGACTTTTTCGGCGCCCTTAATCCCTTGCAACTGACTTTGCGCTTTAGTTTTAGACCTGACAATAAGAATAAGGCGCGGACTTTGCGCGCCACACCTAAGTAATGATTCAACGAGCCACCTA
This sequence comes from Actinomycetota bacterium, assembly GCA_947452765.1. Taxonomy (GTDB): domain Bacteria; phylum Actinomycetota; class Actinomycetes; order S36-B12; family UBA5976; genus UBA5976. The sequence goes on from CANGDR010000008.1 coordinate 25,291, forward strand.
CCGACAAATCCCGTTCCGCCCGTAATCACTACCGTTTGGTCTTGGGCAGACTCTAGGAATTGAGCACTATAGGTAGATATTTGCTCTGCGTCACGCTCACTTATCAAAACTTCTCCTAATTAATCCGCTAACTCGGGTGATCATATAAGTTAGTTTCTTTAACATAACTACCTACTTGTGTTGCATATAATAAGTACTGGTTGCTAAAACCGCTTAAGGTTCTTCCATCGCCGATTGATACATACTTCTCACCAATGTCGGTAATTGTTAAACCTAGCGATCGCGCCAAGATAGATGTTTCGTGGGTGTCATTGCTGCAGAAGATAACTGATTTTGACTTTTCCTTCGATGCATCTCGGATAGAAGTGCGATTACCCCACGACCATGACACAAAATCTGGCCCAGCAGATTGCCAGCGGTTATTCCAAACTGAGAGTAAGCCATCGTCGCACATAAACACCACGTTCTTATCTGCGTGCCTATACATAAACGAATCTACGATTTTGTAGTTGTAGTAATAAGCCTTTGTAACCAGCATGCCTTTTAGGGCGGGAGAATCCAACGTTACTCTTTGAACGTTGTTCTGCTTGACTGCGTTAGTTGTGCCTATCATAACGAAGGGAAAAATAACCGCCAAACAAAACGATATCGATTGCAATCTAAATAAATTGATCTTGGACAGCTGTGCAATTAAAAATGCTAGAGCTAACGGAGTGGACCACCAAATGTGCAACAAGTCCGCAATCGGGTAAGCGCCAATAAGGAGACACGTAGCAACGATTCCAATAACTAGTGATTGGAATTTAAGTTGGGGATGAAACTCTGATTGATTATCACTAGCAGAAGATTCCGTTACATTAGCAACGCGGTCTGTATATAGTTGCCAAATCATAAAGCCTACGATCATTGGAACGAAAATAATTGCAAGATAAAGTGGCACATTCACTTGAGCAGAGAACAATCCATCTTTGCCCCAAGGAACAAAAAATTTCGTTGGCAACTTTTTTGGGAATCGCAACCACTGGTGAGCCGCAAACATGAATGAAGTGATAGCAGCAGCAGTCAGCGTTAAAGAGGTTGCCTCGGTTGGAAGAAATTTGTTCAATAATCGATGAAGAATCCCTAGAATTAAGATCGCGAGGAGTGCACCTAATGCTGGTTCAGTCACCCTCCAAATAAAGTCGCTTAGCGCGACGGGTGATGTTGCACTTGCTGGTCCGCTTATCGTGTCAATGCGGTAGGGACCAATAAGACCTAGGTATTTCAGAATCAAAATAAAACTAAGTAGTCCAGATAGCGTTCCTAAAACCAAAGATTTGGCCTGCTTTATGTTGAAATAGTTCTTTGCAATCGAGAGTGCGACGATCAATGCAAAACCTAAAGCAAGCACAATGCCTATCGTCAACCGCGTGACTATTGCGATGGAAAGCGAAAATCCAGAAACGAAAAGAATAAATGCACTACTATGGCGATCTTGTTGGTATTCAACACCTTGCAAAAAAAGAAATAAGAAAATAAGAGCAAAAAAATTAAAAACCACATTAGACCATGGCCATTGTCCAACGAACGAATAGTTATTGTAGGTCACCGTCCAGTCCGCTGAAGTACTGCTCCACAAGACAACGCCAATCATTCCGGCAACCGGATGATTTACCTTCGCAAGAATTGCAACGATCAAAAGCGCGCTAAGAATCAGAGTTATTGCCGTCACTAAACGAATTGTGAGGAGAGGACCAAATCCAAATTTTAAAGTAAGTCCAAGTAAATAACTGCTCACTGGACCGTACTGGTCAAAGTACCCCGAGTGTGGAAGAAAGCCGTCACGAGAAGCAATAGCTGTGGCAAGCATATATCCGTCATGATGTGGCTCTGGATCAAGTCTCGCGGCGTTGAGGAAATAAAAAGAAGTGAATGAAAGAGTGACAAAGTATGGGAGAAATTTCCATATTTTTGAGGGCGGAATTTCGGATTGCAAGCGTTGCGATTCTGCAATCATAGACATATTTATTATCTTATCAGTGCACTTAATGACACCAGATAGGTCACCACGCAACCCTGTTCTACAAGAAAAATGACCCTAAGCGCATGGTAGTATCAACAAATGGCGAACTCTAAGGTCGGTTCAAGAGTATTACTGAGAAATGCCATGATTGCATACTTGCCATCCAAACTTAGCCACTTTGTGAACTGTCAAAAGAATCTTCGATTTGGAACGCTTGAAGCTGAAATGCCCTGGCTCTCAAAAGTTACCAAAGAGATAGTCGCCACTAATGGCAAGGCTGTTGCAGTTGACGTTGGAGCAAATTTAGGATTATTTACCCAACTATTGTTGGACAGCGGCGCGAGCGTAATTGCAATCGAGCCAAATAGCATGCTTTCAAAGTATTTAACCAAAGTATTTGGATCTAAAATTACATGCCTCAATATTGGATTATCAAACCTAACTACCTCGGTTGAGTTAAGAATTCCAAGAATAAAAGGAGCTCCGAGACGAATGTCTGGGATGGATGCCCTAGCAACCATTCATCCACAAAATACGCTATCTGAATTCGATAAAGATTTAGCCTTTCGTAATTTAATAGAAGTAAAAACAATTGATGATTTGTTCCTTGGCCAAGAGCATCTAGATGTAATAAAAATTGATGTTGAAGGACATGAATTACAAGTTATCCAAGGTGGTCTAGCAAGTTTAAAGAAACATCAGCCTATAATCATGTGTGAGATTGAGCTTCGGCATGGTGGAGATCTGGAATCAATTTCGGCAGTGCTCAATAAAATTGGATATCGTGTGGGCGTAATTAACCATGAAAATTATAGAGATCTATCAGAATTAGATACTTCCAATTGGAAGGCAGGAAATAGCGAATTTTCAAACTTCATATTTGTTCCCACAAGACTTCTGTCCCTTGTGGAGAGAGCTTAAATGATGTTTCAATCAGAAAATGGCCGCTCAGATATCGATTTGAATAAATTTTATAGCGATGAAAACAGTGGAAGACTTCACATGCCAACCACCTTTTTTTGGGGTTCTGGATTCATAAGAAATATTCCAAATCTTGTCAATAGTCGAAGCGTGGAAGTTTTCATCGATGGAATCGTCGCTGAGCAAATGGACTTGTCATGGATTGATGAACTTAACATCTCGAATTTGCATAGAACTTATGGGACTCCGTGGGTTGAAGACGTGGAGGAATACATAGAGGAGAATCCACAAAACCCCGAATGCGCACTCGTGATCGGTGGCGGGAGTACCGCTGATTTTGCTAAAGGTGTAATTGCTCGGCGCGCATATGGAGAAATTTCGGAACTAGGGGTTGGTAAGCGCTCCGGTGCGCAAGTAGCTAAATCTGCTTTACCTGAGATAGTCGGAGTGCCAACTACGATTGGTTCTGGGGCTGAAAGCAGCAGATATTTTGTTCTATATGAAAAGGCAACTAAGGCAAAGGTTCATGGTAAGTCCTGGGCCTTGGTCGCCTCAACCGTAGTTGTAGACCCGGATCTGTTGCGTAATCTGCCCCCGCAGGTAGCTATTTCAAGTGCCTTTGACTCGTTCGTACACTACTGGGAAAGCCTTATTTGTAAACATGAAAGCACCTTTGCTACAAGAATGTTTAGCAAACATGGGATTGCTGAAGTGATTATTAACCTAAAGCGTGTTTTACAAGATAGTAGCGACCTTGAGGCGTGGACTAATTTGGGTCTAAATGCAAGTTTGGCTGGTACGGCAATTTCAAATACCCGAACGGGCAACATTCACGAAGCTGCAGGAGCGCTGCTTGAACGGGTGAACCTATCGCATGGAGAAACACTAATGGTATTCGCGCAGTCCGCATACGATCAATACATGACCGAGACTTCAACCCTGCTCGATAACACTGTCCAACAATCCGGATTGGTAGATTTTCAAAGTGCTTTAAATTGGTGGAACGAGCTATTTGAAAAATATGGAATGATAAATAAGATTTCTCGAGAACTAAATTTGATTTTGGATCTAGATGAAGCTCGCCAACATATCTTTAAACGTGTCTCTAATGACAAAGTGTGGGTTAACAAAGAATCTCCGATTGGTTACGGAGATGCACTGATTCGGGACCTAATCGATGAAGGATTTTCTAAGTTCCTCACCGACTTAGTTGTGAGCTAGCGGAAGCAGTCTGATAATGCGTAAAATTTCTCACATCACTGTAATGACTCCAGCCTTTAACGAGGAATCCGGTATCGAAGAATGCGTAATCGCAGTCAAAAGGGTTTTCGAAGAAGAGTTGATCGGAATTCAGTTGACGCATTTAATCATTGACAATGGATCTACTGACAAAACTGTTGAAGTTTTGCGTGAAATTATTAAAACAAATCCTCAGGTAAAAGTAATTGTCAATTCCCGAAATTTTGGTCCTCATAAATCTCCATATCACGGAACACTCCTCATGGAAGGGGATGCCGTTATTCCGTTAGTTGCAGATTTGCAGACGCCTCCTGACTTAATTCCAGCAATGGTAAGACTCTGGGAACAAGGATTCGATGTAGTGGCCGCGGTGCGGGCAGAGATGAAAGAAGGGCTCTTCACTAGGTTCACAAGAAATATCTATTACAAGATTTTAAGTAAGTTGACCGGAGCCAATCAGATCTCACATTTCATTGGCTTTGGTCTTTTTGATAAAAAGGTTATAGATGCGTTAAGGATGTTCGACGACCCAGAGCCTTACTTCCGAGGTTTAATTTCTGAAGTCGGATTCAAACAGACCACTGTCGCATATTCTCAGCCAGAGCGGAAACATGGTAAATCGCGTCAAAATATATGGGACAAAGTCGATTACGCTTCGTTGGGCTTGACAAAGTCATCATCGCGACCGCTCTTCATACTTGTTATCCTTGCCGTCGCGTTAGGCGCGACCTCAATTCTATTAGCAGCATTATTTACGATAGCTAAATTGATTTGGTGGAATTATTTCGCGGTTGGGATAATTCCAATTCTAATTCTCATGCTATTTCTGGGTTCCGTACAGCTTCTTTCTTTAGGTTTAATTGGCTTGTATGTAAATGTGATACTTCAACAGGTTAGGTATCGCCCGCACGTCGTGGAACTAGAGCGAATAAATTTTTCTCAGCGTAGCGATGAATCCTAGATGCAGGAATTATTCGGCCGACCTATTTCCGAAGACACTAAGCTAACGGCGCGATACGTGGTTGTCGGTAGTTGGAACATGGCTTTCGGGATAACTATTTTCACGTTGACGTACTTGTTTGTAGGTTCCGATAAGTCGTATGTACTAGTAGCGGTTATAGCGCATCCCATTAGCGTAGTGCAGGCACATTATGTACAACGAAAAATTGTATGGAAATCCAACAATAACTATTTTCCAGAGCTAACAAGATTTGCGATTGTACAAACGCAGGGATTAATTTCTACGCTAGCTATGATGAGTATTTTAATTGAATATTTCAAATTTGAAGTTATTTCATCTCAGATAATAAGTACTGTTATTATTACTTTTATTACCTTTCTATTCATGAGGTATTGGACATTTTCGAAGAGACAAATCTCGAAAGATAGCCCACAAGATTTGAGTTTGAGGAGCAAAAGAATGTTAACTAGACTTCGCGAATACCGACGCTCTAACTCTGTACATACGCTTCCTGATCGCGTAGCTATGTTTCTAAATGCAATTAGTACTAAGAGAAAAAGCCAGAACATCGGGCACTTAAGTGTTGCCGAATTGAACTCCCAGCTTGGAAAGAATCCTGTAATAGTTGAGGTGGGAAGTTTTAATGGAAAAGACACTTTACGTCTTGCAAGAAACTTTACGAATGCATCAGTTTATGGTTTTGAGCCCGTTCCAGAATTGTTTTCTGTAGCGGTGCGAAGATGCCTTAAGGCAAAAAATGTGAAAATGCTGCAGCTTGCAGCATCAAATTTTAATGGGTGGACTTCGCTAAATGTCAGCGAGGGAACTTCAAGGGCTTCGTCCTCAATACTTGATCCCAATCCAGTGGGCAAATTTTTTAGAGGACTCACTTTTGATAACCAAAAACGGGTTCTTGTTGCAACTATCAAGCTTTCTGACTGGTTTGACGAGACAGGCCTTGAAAAAATTGACCTCCTTTGGATTGATGTACAAGGCGCAGAGGGGCTAGTTCTGCAAGGACTTGAAGAGAAACTGAATTTAGTCAAGATGATTTATTCCGAGATTAACTTCGAGGAAACTTATACAGGGGCAATACTTTTCGAAGGCGTAAAAATATTCCTAGAAGAACGAGGGTTCACATTGAAGCAAGTTTGGCGGGATGGCCCAGCTGGCGATGCTCTGTTTATTAGAAATTAAACAATAATTTGTTTTTGCTCCACGCCACTAGCGGTCGAATCCTAAGATTTGTGTGACTATTCAGCACTTTAAAGAATTCAGGTACCCAAATCTTTATTTCCAACTTTTCCAAGGGGCCGTTCCATGGTCCCACATCTCGTTTAGCATCGTCGCTTCTCTGTAAGTATCCATTGGTTGCCAGAAGCCTTCATGTCGGTACGCCATCAACTGTCCATCAGAAGCAAGCTTTGCCAAAGGTTCTTGCTCGAGTATGCAGTCATTGTCAAGATATTTGAAAACCTCAGGTTCGAAAATAAAGTAGCCAACATTTATCCAACCCTCTACTTTTGGTTTTTCTTTAAAGCTCTTAACCAACCCACTAGGCTCTACATCCATGATTCCAAATCGACTGGAAGGTTGAACGGTGGTTACCGTTGCAAGCTTTCCATGTGACTTATGGAAATCAAGTAGATCTGAAATATTTATATCTGATAGCCCGTCTCCATAGGTGCATAAGAATCGCTCACCCGCAAGATATTTTTCGGATCGTTTCACGCGTCCACCGGTCATTGTAAGTTCACCGGTGAAGGCTAATGTAACTTTCCAATTTCCTTCGTCATGTGCATCATGGAAATCAATAACCCGATTTTGGCCGAGAGAGATAGTGAAATCATTGTTTCTAGCCTCGTAATCTAAAAAATATTCCTTTATAACGTCACTCTTGTAGCCGGTCGCTACAACAAAATCTTCAATACCGTGTTGCGAGAGACTTTTCATGATGTGCCAGATAATCGGTCGACCGCCAACTTCAACCATTGGCTTAGGCTTAAATTCAGTTTCTTCCCGTAATCTGGTACCAAGACCACCAGCCAGTAAGAGTGCCTTCATTATTCCTCCCAGAACGTGTCCGTCTAGTGTATCGGAACCAGCTTGTTTGGTTTTCCTGATACCTTTATGCAACGCGACGAGAGGCAAGAATCACTATGCTGGAGAGCGATAATTTAACCGAGATTGGCGAAAAAGTGAGTTCTGAGAAAGTTGAACAATTAAGACAAAGTACATTAGCCGCCACTCGGGCGTTTGCGGAAGTCTCTCTTTTAAAATCTGAATTCATTCCAGGAGAATCGACAGTTCCAGTGTCGGGAAAAGTGCTTGACCCGGATGACATAGTCGCACTCGTCGAATCTTCCCTTGATGGCTGGCTCACGGCTGGTCGATTTACGGCTGAATTTGAACGCGAGTTAGCTGCATATGTGGGAGCGAGAAGTTCCTTATTTGTTAATAGCGGTTCGAGTGCGAATCTGGTAGCCCTAAGTGGATTAACCAGCCATAAATTGGGAGCAAAAGCTTTAAAGCCCGGAGATGAAGTATTAACCGTTGCCATGGGTTTTCCAACTACGGTAAATCCGATATTTCAAAACGGGTTAAAGCCAGTCGTTGTAGATGTCGAGCTGGGAACTTATGATGCTAAGGCTGAAATGCTGCGCGAAGCCATCGGTCCTAAGACGCGCGCAATCATGATGGCTCACACTTTGGGAAATCCATTCGATTTAGATACAGTTCAATCCCTTTGTAAAGAGCACGATCTCTGGTTGGTTGAAGATTCTTGCGATGCACTTGGCGCTACATATAGAGGTCAACGTACGGGGAGTTTTGGCGACACTGCGACAGTAAGTTTTTACCCAGCGCATCACATAACAACAGGTGAGGGCGGCGCTGTTTTCGTAAAGTCGCCACTTGTCAAAAAGCAAGTTGAGTCATTCCGAGACTGGGGCCGCGATTGCTATTGCGAAACTGGGCACGACGATACATGCGCGAAGCGATTTGGTTGGAAACTGGGTGATTTGCCGGAGGGATATGATCACAAATATACATATAGCCATATCGGTTACAACCTGAAAGCAACAGATATGCAGGCCGCTCTTGGACTAACACAGTTAAAGAAGCTAGATAGATTTATCGCTGCCAGAAACGCAAATTTCGAATATTTATATTCCCGCCTGGATGGAACTGAGGGCTTGATACTTCCTAAAGCGACAGAGCATTCTGTGCCCTCATGGTTTGGATTCCCAATTACCTTGGATCCAAGTCACCCGGTAAACCGTGAAGAATTGCTTCGCTTCCTTGATTCACGGAAAATTGGAACGCGCTTGATGTTTGCTGGAAATATTTTGAAGCAGCCGGCATACAAGAATGTGGAATTTAGGGTTGTGGGTGATCTGACTAACACAGATATTGTCATGACTCGAACTTTTTGGGTTGGCGTATATCCAGGACTAACGGAGCCTATGTTGGATTATGTGGTGGACTCGATTCTAGAATTTGTTGGTAGATGACAAAACCGAGGGCATCCCACGGGTTGTTGATTTCTCTGACGTTACTAGACTTATTTATTAGGCGTAACTGCTACTAAATTTAGGAGTCTCGGTGGCGACAGTAGTCGTAAATGTGGCCCTCAAGCCCGAAATACTTGACCCTCAAGGGCGTGCTGTTCTTGGCGCATTGGGTCGCCTTGGTTTAACTGGCGTTGCTGATGTGCGACAGGGTAAGCAGTTTGTACTCACCATCGATGGTGAAGTTGATGACGCTAAGCTGGCTCAAATAAATGAAATAGCTGCCACGTTGTTGAGTAATCCGGTGATTGAAGACTTTACGGTTGAGGTTCGCCCATGACTCCACGGGTTGGCGTGATCACCTTCCCTGGATCCCTTGACGATAAAGATGCTGCTCGCGCTGTTCGATTAGCTGGAGGCGAATCTGTAGCGCTATGGCACGCAGATGCCGACCTTCATTCAGTTGATGCCGTTGTTCTGCCGGGCGGCTTTTCTTATGGGGATTATCTGCGCTGTGGCGCGATTGCAAAGTTTGCACCTGTCATGGAAAAGCTTGTTGATGCGGCAAAAGGTGGGCTACCGATCCTAGGTATTTGTAATGGCTTTCAGGTCTTGACCGAATCACATCTACTACCAGGAGCACTAACTCGTAACGATCATTTACATTTCATTTGTCGGGATCAAAAACTTCGAATTGAAAATAACACTTCGGTATGGACATCTGAATTTAGTATCGGCGACGAAATCTTGATTCCACTTAAGAATGGGGAAGGCGGCTATGTCGCTGACGAAAAGACTTTGGACCAACTTGAGGGTGATGGACTCGTAATAGCTCGTTATTTAGACGTGAACCCAAATGGTTCGCGGCGAGACATTGCAGGTATTACCAACGAACGCGGCAATGTGGTTGGCATCATGCCCCATCCAGAACACGCAGTTGAAAAACTAACGGGTCCAACAACTGACGGGCTTGGCTTCTTTACCTCAATTTTGAAGTCGCTCGTTAATGATGGAAAAGTTTCGGTATGAGTGTGGACAAAGTTTCCGATGCGATTGCCTCTCCGGATGCACCGCAACCGTTTGCTGAACTAGGTCTAAAGCAAGATGAATACGAATCAATTCGAAAGATTCTAGGCCGTCGCCCAACTTCATCTGAACTAGCAATGTATTCGGTGATGTGGTCAGAACACTGCAGTTATAAATCATCCAAAGTTCACCTCCGCCAATTTGGAACAAAAGTTCCCAAGAACAATTCGATGTTGGTTGGTATCGGCGAAAACGCAGGCGTTGTAGATATTGGTGATGGCTGGGCTGTGACGTTCAAGGTTGAGTCACATAATCACCCTTCGTATGTTGAGCCTTATCAGGGCGCTGCTACCGGTATCGGCGGGATTGTGCGCGACATTATCTCGATGGGTGCTCGCCCGGTCGCCGTTATGGATCCGCTTCGTTTCGGTGATCCAGAAAACCCAGACACTCGACGGGTGCTAACCGGAATTGTTTCTGGCATCGGTGGCTATGGAAACTGCTTGGGTCTACCGAACATTGGTGGCGAAATAGTTTTTGATTCCAGTTACCAGGGCAACCCACTTGTCAATGCACTTTGTGTCGGCACCATGAAGCATGAAGACATTCACTTAGCGAAAGCAACTGGTCTTGGTAACGCTGTCATTCTTTACGGGGCTCGCACCGGTGGCGATGGCATCGGTGGTGTGAGCGTTTTGGCCTCAGAGACTTTCGATGCCGATGGTCCAGCCAAACGACCAAGTGTTCAAGTTGGTGATCCATTTATGGAGAAATTGCTGATTGAATGCACACTTGAGGTTTTGCATGCCGGACTAGTTGAAGGAATTCAAGATCTTGGTGGCGCTGGAATATCGTGCGCCACAAGTGAACTTGCTAGTAATGGTGAAGGCGGCATGCACGTTTGGCTTGATCGCGTTTTGCTGCGCGATAGCACCTTGTCGCCGGAAGAAATCTTGATGAGCGAATCCCAAGAACGTATGTGCGCTGTGGTTGAGCCAGCCAAGATCGATGCATTCATGGCTGTGTGCAAGAAATGGGATGTTGAAGCTGTCGTAATTGGTGACGTTAACAACTCTGGTCGATTAACCGTGGAATGGCATGGGGAAGAAATTGTCAACGTGCCACCTCGTTCGGTTGCGCACGATGGTCCAGTGTATGAACGCCCATACGCTCGCCCAGATTGGATGGATGTTCGTCAGGCGTCAGGTCCAGAGAATTTAGTTCGTCCAAGTAATGCCGCGGAAGTGCGCCAGACCTGGCTAACTATGACAGGCACGCCAAACTTGGCATCTAAGGGCTGGGTCACATCGCAATATGACCGATACGTAATGGGTAATACCGTGCTGGCACAGCCAGAAGACTCCGGAATGATTCGCGTAGATGAAGAAACTGGACTTGGAGTTGCGGTTTCTACAGATTGCAATGCGCGTTTTGCCGCACTTGATCCTTACCTTGGCGCACAACTTGCGTTTGCCGAGTCCTACCGAAACGTAGCGGTATCCGGCGCGGTTCCACTTGCTGTTACCAACTGCTTGAACTTTGGATCTCCAGAAGATCCAGCAGTGATGTGGCAATTTGAACAAGCCGTAACCGGTCTTGCGGATGCCTGCCTTGAAATGGGCACGCCTGTGACAGGCGGAAACGTATCGTTCTATAACCAAACTGGCGATGTTGCAATCCACCCAACGCCGGTAATTGGTGTGCTTGGGGTTATCGATCATGTTGATCGCCGCACCCCAATGGCATGGAACGAGGATGGCGAACTTATTTACTTACTTGGAACTACTCGCGATGAACTCGCTGGTTCCGAATGGGCACATGCAATTCATAAACACTTAGGTGGGATGCCACCCGGTCTAGATTTGGCAGCCGAAAAGAATTTGGCTGAAATTCTTGTTGCTGGTTCACGCGATGGAATGCTGTCTGCAGCGCATGACGTATCTGATGGTGGAATTGCTCAAACTCTTGCGGAAATGGCCATGCGTTCTGGTATCGGAGCTCGGGTTTCAGTCCAAGATGGAATCGATCCATTTGTATGGCTTTGGAGTGAGTCTGCTACGCGTGCAGTTGTTGTGGTTAATCGCAATGTCGAAAAGCATTTTGTAGCGATGTGTGAAGCAGGCAAATTCCCAATAACTAAGATAGGCGTGGTTGATTCTGGACTCATTTCAGAAACGGGCGGCTCTAGTCAGGTGTTAGTCATCGACAATGTTTATGGCGAGACGATTTCTTTGGGTATCGAAGAACTTCGATCAATCAGCGAAGAAACTCTGCCTCGACTTTTTGGCTGATTAGTTTCGATTCAAAATTTCGCTCAGGTCGCTACGTTCGCCACTAGCAACAATCTGTCCAGTCGCTACCGCTTGATCCCAAGTCAATTTTCTGGTGAAAAGCTCGAGCCAAGTTTGTGGACTCATCTCGACAACCGCCGGTGGCGTGCCACGACGATGTGTGGTGCCGCCCAAAATCTGGACTGCTTTAAAGGGTGGGACACGAACCTCAACGGCTCGGCCCGGATTCGCTTGGGCAAACCATTCCAGTGACTTTCGTACCGCTAGGGCAAGAGTGTCTCGATCCTCGGGAGCTCCCTGACACGCTGCAACTGCCAGATCGACTTCGGCTCGCGTCACGTTTGTCATACACCCATTCTCTCGCAGGTCTCGGTCAGTAGACTTAAGCTGTGGCAGGCGATGGTCGACTCAATCACGAGTTGCTTCCGGGGGAAAAAGGGCCGCAGGATGCCTGCGGCGTATTCGGCGTATGGGCGCCCGATGAAGAAGTCGCCAAACTAACTTTTTATGGCTTGTATGCCCTGCAACATCGCGGACAAGAATCAGCAGGCATCGCAGTTAGCGATGGCCACAACATCACGGTATTTAAAGACATGGGATTGGTTTCCCAGGTATTCACTGAATCAGCTTTGGAATCACTAGTTGGTTACATCGCAATTGGACACACTCGATACAGCACAACCGGCTCAAGCTGCTGGGATAACGCCCAACCAACTTTTCGCGCCACAGCTACTGGACACTTAGCGCTTTCCCACAATGGAAATCTGACGAATACTCATGAACTTTCTTCGCGGTTGCGAGATGTTCGGGAATCATCTGGTGAATTACATCCGGAATATGCGGGCCTTGCGACTACCGATACTGACATCTTGACTGCATTGCTCGCCGCACACCCGGACATGACTATGGAGGCTGCAGCAATGCTGGAACTGCCACTCGTTCGTGGTGCGTTCTCGCTGGTGTTTATGGATGACCAAACTTTGTATGGCGCTCGCGACCCGCAAGGTATTCGCCCCTTAGTTCTCGGACGACTAGATCGCGGTTGGGTTATTGCATCTGAAACTGCTGCGCTCGATATCGTAGGCGCAACTTTCGTTCGCGAAATTGAACCAGGCGAAATTGTTGCAATCGATGAACATGGTTTGCGATCAACTCGTTTTGCGCAAGCTGATCCAAAAGGTTGTTTATTCGAATTCGTCTACTTAGCTCGTCCCGACACCTCGATTAATGGAAATGCGGTCCATGGTGTTCGTGTTGAAGTTGGCCGTCGGCTAGCTAGAGAATTTCCAGTGGAAGCCGACTTGGTTATTCCAGTTCCTGAATCTGGCACGCCGGCTGCTGTCGGTTACGCGCAAGCAAGCGGCATCCCGTTCGCGCAAGGTTTCGTAAAAAATGCGTACGTTGGTCGCACGTTTATTCAGCCAAGTCAAACGATTCGCCAATTGGGTATTCGCCTAAAACTCAACCCACTTCGAGAAGTTATCGAAGGTAAGCGCATCGTTGTCGTTGACGATTCAATCGTGCGGGGCAATACCCAACGCGCGATTGTAAAAATGTTGCGTGAAGTTGGCGCCGCAGAAGTTCACGTCCGAATTTCTAGCCCACCAGTGCAATGGCCATGTTTCTATGGCATCGACTTTGCCACACGCGCCGAATTAATTGCGAATGGATTATCGATTGATGAAATTCGACAGTCCATAGGAGCCGACTCACTTTCGTTCATTTCGCTTGATCAATTAGTCGAGGCAACTAACGTAGCCAAAGATCGGTTATGTCGCGCATGCTTTGACGGCGTTTACCCAGTTGAACTTCCCGACGAAGGCAAACTAGGTAAGCACGTGCTCGAAGGTTTTGGGCTAGCGCAAGACGGCATGACTGCTATCGACGAAGTGGTTCGTCGGCCTTGAGCGAAGAATCAACAAACTCCGGAATGTCCTACGCGCAAGCAGGCGTTGACACCGAAGCAGGCGAACGAGCTGTCACCCTGATGCGATCGGCAATCGCCGGCGCGACTCGACCCGAAGTCGTTGGTGACTTTGGGGGATTCGCTGGACTTTTCGACATTAGTGCTTTTAAAACTATGGATAAGCCGTTACTTGCAACTTCAACGGACGGCGTTGGCACCAAAATCGACGTTGCTCGGCGCATGGATATTCACGACACAGTTGGAATCGACTTAGTTGCCATGGTGGTCGATGACTTAGTAGTTTGCGGCGCCGAACCACTGTTCATGACCGACTACATCGCAGTCGGCAAAGTTCACCCGGAACGGGTGGCTTCGATTGTGACCGGCATCGCGCGCGGGTGTGAGTTAGCAGGATGCGCGCTAGTTGGCGGTGAGACAGCCGAACACCCGGGCCTACTCGGTGATGATGACTACGATATCGCAGGCGCTGGAACTGGAGTGGTTGAGGCCTCGAAACTTCTTGGTCCCGGTCGAGTCGTGGTTGGGGATGTTGCAATCGCAATGGCATCTAGCGGATTGCATTCAAATGGATACTCACTTGCGCGCCATGTTGCATTTAATATTGCAAAATTAGATGTGCACGATCATGTTGCGGACTTTGGTCGAACCCTTGGCGAAGAACTGTTGGAACCAACTCGGATTTACTCCAAAGACTTACTTACTTTTATTAAGGCTGTGGAAGTTCATTCAATTAGCCATATCACGGGAGGCGGGATTGCAGCCAATGTTGCGCGCGTAATGCCAGCAGACTTAGCCCTTGACTTGGATCGCTCAACCTGGACTCCGCAGGCCATTTTTGCGTGGCTCCAGGCACAAGGAAATGTCACACAGAGTGAAGCCGAAAAGACCTTCAACATGGGAATCGGAATGTTGGCATTTGTGCCAGCCAGTGCGGCGCAACTTGCGATTGTCGCTCTTCAAGTATGTGGTGTCGAGGCTTGGGTTTGCGGTGAAGTTAGGGAACGACTTGCGAATGAACTAGGTGATGCGCCCGCTAAAGGTGGAAATGGCGGCGCAGTTACTTTGGTTGGAAACTATAAGTAACCTTATTTCTGAGTTGCTTGCAAGATTGCAAAATCTACAAGTGCAGGAATAAATTGACTTGCGCCTGCCGGCGTGTAGTGGGTTCCATCGGGGCGTGCTAACTTTCCAGAAATTTTATCGTTGCATGGGTTGCGAGTATTGCGGCAAACAGATTTAGTAATTGAAAAATAATGAGTATTGGAATTCGATTGTGTTTGCGCAAGTAGTAATTGGTTCCACTTATCTTGATAGCCCACCCCGACTGGTGAAATTAATCGTTTCAAAAACCAATTACATTTTGAGGTATTGCAGCGACTAAGCATCCCGGTACCTGATGGTTCAATCGGAACAAAAGTAATCTGAGCATTCGATTTCGTTAAGAAACTTACTTCTCTAGTTAGATCTTGTGCACCAAGTTGCCAAAAATCAGGCGAGTCGGGAGTTAAGTGTTTGTTGTCGCTTGATAACGCATCAGCTATCTCATACCTCGACATCCAAATGATCGCGGAAGGGTGAAACTTTTGCATCAAAACTTGTTGCTTTTGGTGAACTGCCGCACAATCCTTTGTTGATCCAAATTCCACACCCGATGGATCAACCATGGCCCTAGTAGTTGCAGGACATGACCCTTTAGCAGCGCTTACAACATGCCAACCTTTTGTTGTCGCGTATGCCTCGAATTGACTACTCAGGCGTAATGGGACTGAGTCACCAACCAACATGATTACTTTTGCATTGCTGGTTCCCGGATTTACCTCTGGCGACCGTAGGAGGATATGGTTGCTGGCAAATACGACAGCAAATAAGACAATTGGCGTGGTCGTAAGCACAAACAACTTTTTCCAAGTGGAAACTGCGCCACGAATTCGTAGTGGCTTTTCGACCAAATGGTAGCTCAGGGCAGATATAGCGATAGTTAGAAAAGTCAGGATGAGAGGTTGCGCAATTCTGTTGTGAACTGAGAATTTTGGTAACAGCGGCATCAAAAAAACGGCAATTGGCCAGTGCCATAGATACATCGAGTAAGAAATTCGACCAAGGTAAGCGATCGGCCTAAATTCCAAAATTGGAGATATGCGACTTGGTCCGGACCAAAGTGACCAAATGACGGCGGCTGCAAAAAGTCCGACGAGAAATGCGCCACCGCGAGCATAAAGGGTTGTGGGACCAATCTTCGAACCCAGTGTGAAGCAACCAACACCGAGTGCAATAAACCCTGTGGTACCGACGATAGTTCGGCTACGAAATGTTCCGATCAATTTCGGCCGGAGGGCGATTAGCGCAGCTAAGCCTGAGCCAATCGCGAGTTGAAAGGCTCTTGAATCTGTTCCCATGTAAGCGCGTTCTGGAGACTGTGGATCCCACAGGTATGCCATCCAAAATGCAGATGTCAAGGAAATAGCGATGCTTAGCCAGGCGATGAATCTGGCTTTATTTCCTTTAGCAAATTTTGCTATTAAAGAAAAGGCAATCGGCCAAAAAATATAGAACTGCTCTTCAACTGCTAGCGACCACATATGCAAAAGCGGGGAAACAGTATCGTCATTTGCAAAGTAGCTTGAGTGTGAAATGAAATACCAGTTAGCTACATAAGTAAGGGTTGCTGTTACATCAGACGCTAACGAAATTTTTTCAGGTAAGAGACTTCTTAAGGTTGCAAAAATAACAACAGTGATAACCATTACCACCATCACTGGAATTAGTCGCCTAATTCTTCGCACCCAAAAAGTTCCAAGGAAGATTCGACCGTAGTTAGAAAGGTCCTTAAGCAAAAGGGAAGTGATTAAGAAACCACTTAAGACAAAGAAAGCATCTACACCAATGAAGCCGCCGTACATTGGTACGCCAAAGTGAAAGGCCATAACGCTTAGGACAGCAAAAGTTCGTAGGCCGTCAATCGACGTTCTATGCGAAGTGGGCTTTGGTGACGTTATGGAATTAGTCATTTATGGGGAGATAACTTTGAAAATTTAAATTCTAATTACTTACGCTTGTGAAATTTCGTCTTCAGATTCGTCATCCTCGTAATACTTCGCATACGGATCATTATCGAATTCTGAAGCATCGTCCACCGGTACGTAAGATGAGCCACCAAGTTCAGCCTGAAGTGCGCTCAGGTCAGTATTAGGGCTGTTGTATTTCAAATCGCGAGCGACTTTCGTTTGCTTCGCTTTTGCACGGCCACGTCCCATGGCTGCGCCCCCTTAGCTATCCGGAGAATCTGTCGTTACTAATCCCGAAACTGGCGACTCGGTAACTGAACGTAAGTCTACCTGAGGCTAGATCGAACGCATCTGACGGGTTCTCGGCGCTGGTTATCGCCAATATGGGCGATAGTAAGGATTCATTCAAGATAGTCCGATTTATGGCTTGTGCAGTAGCGATACCAGGTCGTTGGTTATTTAATAGGAAATTGGAATTACCGAAAGTTTAAATAATTAAGGGCGAGAAGTGACTGAAAATTATAATCTGATGACCCCATCAGAAGTAGGTATCCTCTTTCGCGTAGATCCTAAGACTGTAACCAGGTGGGCAGAATCCGGAAAGCTGAGTTCGGTTCGAACTCTCGGCGGACATCGACGCTATTTGGAACATGAAGTGCGGGCGCTTTTGAGCAAGGGCACCACCGAAAACAATTCGAACTGAAACTTAATTTAATGTCGCTTCAGTGAGCAAACAGCCACTGAAATCAGTAAATCCCGCTTTGCCCTCAATGGGTTTTATCCCGTATGCTTCAATCTCGTGCTTTTGTAAGAAGGCATGTGCCCCCATCGTCTAGTGGCCTAGGACGCTGCCCTTTCACGGCGGTAACACGGGTTCGAATCCCGTTGGGGGTACGCAAGATTTCTAAACTTGACCGTTTAGGAGTCGGCTGAAATGCCAGTCGCAAGGCTGGTACTAGGCCCCGTAGCGCAGTTGGTTAGCGCGTCGCCCTGTCACGGCGAAGGTCGCGGGTTCGAGTCCCGTCGGGGTCGCTGCAAGTCCATTGAATTCTTAACGAGCTCAGTGGGCCTGCGTGGCCAGGTAGCTCAGTTGGTACGAGCGTTCGACTGAAACTCGAAAGGTCGTCGGTTCGACCCCGACCCTGGCCACATTGGGTGATTTGAATTGGGCCCTAACGGCTAGCTAGGCCTGATTGCACCATTCGATTACCACGTCGGTTATGACATCTGCAACAGTTTGAACAGAGGATTCGGTAGCCCATTCAGTAGCGGCATGCGCGCCTTCGCCGTCGACTCCAAATAGCACGCTGGTTATACCTGCATCGTTCATTAACGCAGCATCAGTCCAGTACCACTCGCCACGAAGCGTGACGTCGGTACCCGTGTGGGCTTGGTAGTGATTTTGAATTGATTTGACGATTTCATGGTCGCGAGAAACCTGAAGCGGGCGCCGAGCTAGCCCTTCGACCAAGGTGTAATTGAAGTCAGGCACGGTGTCAACAAGTCCATCGAGAATGGATTTGATTTCGGCGGTTACCGATTCATGAGTTTCACCAGGCACCGTTCGACGTTCGATGGAAATTGTGCACTCAGCGGGATAGCTCGAAACTTCTTCGCCACCTCTAATAATCGAGGCGTGCAGCGAGCCAGTTTCGAGAAATTCGATTTTGTTTCGCTTCAATAATTCCTGTGCGTATGAATCAAGGGCAACGAGAGCGTGCCCTGCCTTTGAGATTGCATCGATGCCAAGGTCATGACGAGAGCCATGTGCTGCTCGACCATGGATCACCACATCGAACCAAGAGAAACCCTTGTGCGCGATGGTTAGCCCAAGCATGGTTGGCTCCGCCACAATTCCAACATCGGCGGTGAATAGCTTTAGCACTTCCTCTGTACCAAAGCTGGCATGTTCTTCGTCCGCAACTGCAGCAACAATTACCTGGCCATTAATGCCTGACTTGGCTGCACGATTGGCAGCCACCATCATGGCCGCCAAGCCACCCTTCATATCGAAAGTGCCGCGACCATAAACGTTGCCGTCTTTTCGAATTGGGTTTAGCGGCTCGCCTTCGTAACTTGCGATTGTGACGGTATCCATGTGTCCGTTAAGCATGATCTTGCGATCGCTGGTTGCACCTTTGCTTACAGCAACAATCGAAGGTCGTCCGGACCGTTCCTCTAGTCGAGTAACTTCAAAATCCCGATCACTGAACCACTTTGAAACGAAGTCGGCAATTTCAGATTCACCCGGAGCTCCAGGTACCAAGCTTGAATTAACTGAATTGATTGCGGTTAGCGCACACAGCAACTCAACGGGATCATCCAAGTTGTAGTTCGCCATCTTTCTCCTAAAATCTAGTTATTCCTAAGTAAGGGGATTGGCAGCGCTGCCTTCAGTGCTGAATAAAACGATGATCGAGTCTTTCGTAATTCCTAATTCTTGTCTCCGAGATTGCGAATTGAGAGCTTCCCGAACCCCAGCAAGGGTGGCTGCGCCACATGGACCGGCATCGACTCCGAGAGCTTGCAGCTTCTTTAGGTCAATCCGGGTCTGATCATCAGTAAGTGCGACAGCAGCGTCCACTCCAGCCTGGTGAAAAGGCCACGAGTCACTGGATGGGGTGCCGCAGTTCATCCCTGCCATGATGGTCGGCAAGGTTTCTACTGAAGTCAGCACGCCGTTCTGTAGGGATTTAAGCACGCACGCAGCCCCGACAGCTTCCACGCTTAATACGACTGGATGGTGCGGCTTACTTCGGTAGTGTGCCAGGACTGAATGTAGGAATGAGCCCACACCTACTGGAACCGCAACTAGGTCAGCTGGCGGCAGACCAAGAGCTTCCAATTGCGCATCAGTTTCCACACAGAGGGTGGTGTAGCCCTCGATGATCCAGTTTGGGATTTCTTCATATCCTGGCCACGACATGTCTTGCACATGAATCGCATTGTCCAATGTCGAGGTAATTTCCTTAGCAAGTTCGACGGCTTCGTCGTAATCGTCATCGAGGATGGTTACTTCAGCACCTTCTTTTGCAATGTTGTCGATTGCTTGATCGCTAACACCATTCGGAATGACGATCGCGCAATCTAAGCCAAGTCGCTTTGCCATGTGAGCGACTGCGCGGCCGTGGTTTCCGTCAGTTGCTGCCACCAAGGTCGGCAAGTTCTCTTTTTCGAGAGCGGCTTTCACGTCATCAATACTTTTTGGATTGGTGCCACCTGTTAGGGCTTGGGCAACTGCCCAGGAAGCACCCAAAATCTTAAAGGCCGAAAGATTTAATCTCCCGGATTCATCTTTAATAAAGACTCGACCAACACCAAGCTCGTTTGCGATTGTTGGCAATTCAATTAATGGGGTGTATTCATAGTTCGGCAAGCTTTGATGGAAAATTGAAACTTCTTGTGCTGGTTCCGGGCACTGCCATTCGCGTGCGGCAGGATTTGAAAACCATAGATTCATTTCAAGTGACAAAGTCATGGCACGAGTATTTCACTCGTGCCATGACTTTTGAAACTTACCTAGCAACCAGCGCGAATGAAGCAGCCAAATTTCGAATTGGATACCTTGCCAGTCTTGGTGACCTTGACGGTGATCCTCGTCTTGGAACTCTTAAGTCCCTTGATGTCATAAACCGTGTAATAGAAAGTGGCAGTTCCGGTGAAGTTTTTCTTCGGAGTGAAAGTGAATGTGCTGCCACTTAATGAAACGGTGCCTTGAGATTTCTTCGGCTTGGTGAACTTCAACGACATCTCGTCATAGTTCACATCCGAAACCAAAGAAGCTACATCAATACCAATGGCGGTGTTCTTCTTGGTAATCACAGTTGCCGGCTTTGCTTTTGGCGCTTTGTTCTTAGGCATGGCAACAAAAGTTTGGACTGTGGCAGGTGCCGAACTAGTAACTGTTACTGCTTCACCGTTATTTGAAGCCGAGGCATCGCCATCGGTAACGCCACCAGTTGTAGTTGCAACGAATTCAAATGGGCCAGAAGTAGCGGGTAAAACAACCGGGATAGAAATCGTGTTCCATTCGCCGGCAGTCAGCGTGTTGTCATTAGTCCCCGATTCAGTTCCCGCAGTTTCATCGCACGTAACTGTGGTTCCCGCTGCGGTGCATCCTGTCGGAGGCGTAACGGTTGTTCCGGCAGGAACTTCGATGACCACGGTGTAGTTGTTGTCTGGAGCTGGACCTTCATTTCGAATCACAACATCAATGTTCGTGCTGCTGCCGGGATCAATAGTTTCTGGCACATTAATGATGGCGGTTAAGTCTTCGGTGTATTTCAGGTATTCGAGTGTCACCACATTGGAAGTTGCCTCCATGGCACCAAGTGGGCCGGAATAAGTCGCTGTGGCGGCGTTTGGAATCGTTCCGGATCCTGCACCAACAGACACCACGAACTCGGCATAACCATGGCCGCCTGCAATAAGGTCGCCAATTGCGCAAGTGAAGGTTTGACCTGAGCCGGAACAGTTAAGTGGCGCTCCAGATGAAGGGGTCGAAACAAAAGTTAAGTTCGCCGGCAAGTTATCGGTGATAACAACATTTTGAGCTGTGCCGGAACCTGCGGAATTGTTGAAGTGAAGCTGATAAGTGATTTGATCGCCCGGATCAACCGTGGTGCTTGAAGTGCTCACTGCAACCTTGGTCAATTGAATTTCAGGGGAGTAGAGCTCAGTTGCCATGGTGAATGCGATTGGGTACCAGGTCTCAAGGTTGGTTCCCATGCGAACAGTTGCCGAGGTAGCACTGTTAGGCAACGCATTCTTTAGTGTGAACTGATCAGCATCAGTACCAAAAGTGTTTGTGTATTTGCCATCAGTGTTATCGAAGAAAGGTTGGATCGCACCATTTTTAGAAATCGTGCTGTTGGAAGGATTATTACTTGGGTTTACCGCATCACTTATGACCGTGGTGTTCGCACCTGAGATTAGATTGATGAAGTCGCCACCTTCGGATGCATCACCTTCGGCCGAGACCACACCAAAAGTCGTGGTCACAGTTCCTGACGGAGGAGTTTGGAAGCCACTTAAGGCCACATCAGCTGGATCATTTTGGGCAATCTTGGCAAGACCCCCATAAATAACAACATTGCGAAGCGCTTCGTCTGGGTGAGCGTAGGCCACGATGATCGACCAGCCGGCTTGGGTGTCGCGACCCTGGGCGCTCTCAATATCACCAACGCGGACCGTAATCGATTTTTTACCGTTGGCATGAGTCCATTTGGAATCGATGATTTGGGTCAAGGTCTTTGTAATGTCAGCATGTGCCCGATAAATACCGCTGGTTGGGTTTTCGCTCGACATCGTGTCGGCAACTACGGCTTGAGCCGCAGTATCTTTTGGTGTCAACAACCAAACCTGATCGCGGCAATAGGTCTTATCGCTGGCACATCCTTTTGCAACGCCATCGGTGTAGGCCTTACCGCCATCAGCAACTGAAGGCTTACTCATATCGCCGTGCCAAAACAGATAGGCAGCCTTGATGGTTGCACCTTCTGGAAGGGAAACATTTCCGGTCGAACTATTGATCATGGCTTTATTGCCATAAGTTCCAACTCCGGAATAAATCATCCGGTAAGCATTGTTATTCAGGTTCAGTCCGGACTTAATTGTGCGAATTCGAGCTTCCTGGCAAGCCGTTATTTCGGATGTTGGAAGAGTTGCGCCGAGAGCATCGATTGATGTTGGGCAAGTCATGTTCGTGTTCCCAGTAACTTCAACCTGGCCATTGATATTTTTGTTATACAGCGCCGTAAAAGGAGAGACGACAACTGCTTGTGATGGCACAGCGACAAAGGCGCTTGCGATTAACGAAGCAGCAACTGCAGCGCGCTTTAGTACTGAAAACTTTTTGTTATTCATCCTGCCCTCGTGAGCGATCGTGCTCGAAAATTTGAAATTTGCATTGTTACTTTGGAAATCTTATCCACCTAAATTCTTTGACTTTTAACGTTGCTAATCCGTGAAACGCCGTGGATATTGAAAAATCTTAGAATTCACATTCGTTGAAAAACCCATATATCAATGGGTTTTTTGGAGCGGTATTCGAAAAACCCACTTATTTAAGCGAATATGACTTGTAAACGTAGTGACACCCGTGTAATTTAAGGGGAAGTCCGGTTCGCCGAACGCGTAACACCAGAGTTAGTCCATTGCATTAGGGCAGGAATAACTCGTTGCGCCTAACCAGGAGGTTCCAAGTGAGCGAATTCGCTCTGCTTCCCTTCACGGAAACTGACAATCTAGGTTGGCACGAACGTGCACTTTGTGCCCAAACCGACCCAGAAGCTTTCTTCCCCGAAAAGGGTGGATCCACTCGTGAGGCAAAGCGCGTATGTGGCTCTTGCGAAGTGAAAGCTGACTGCCTTGAATACGCACTTGCTAACGACGAACGTTTCGGAATTTGGGGTGGGTTGTCGGAACGCGAACGCCGTCGGTTAAAGCGTTCCCAAGCAGGATAAGTCTAGATTTTCTAATCGGCTCTGACCCTTAGGGGTTGGAGCCGATTTTTTTAGTTGCGAATTTCTGGACCTTCGTAATTTGGGTCAATGTCTTCGGGGCGAAGCGCAGTAACCATACTGACTAATTCTGCTAATACGTCGCGCAAAATTCGAGCTAACAATTCCTTAGATTCCGAACGCATTTCTATCGGCCGTTGGTACAGCACAATCGCAGTTGGATTCCCCCGATCGATTCGACCTAATGGAACATGGCCACTACTCAAGGTGAGATCAGCTTTGCTTGGGATTTCTTCAAGTGCGAATTTAATGGTGCTCAGCATTTTGCCAAGACGAGCATCTAAATCTTCGACGGCATCGCGCATTTCACGAACAAAGAATTGATCGCTGGTTTCATAACTGGGAGCAGTGTGAGGTAGGGCTGGACCGCGCAGGCCACGATCATGTCGGTCACGTTTCACACTTTTTCGATTTTGGGTGCTCATTACTTCATACCCGTATGCATATTTGTAATTACTGTTCCACACCCTCCGTGCGTTTCAATACTCACTCAAACAGCCTATGTCGACTAGTTTGTCGAATGTGGGATCACGCCGTTGTTCAAAGCCGTCATGCAGTAAGCGTGCAGTCGCAACGCTGACTTATGTGTATGCCGACTCGACCGCAGTCCTGGGTCCGCTAGCCACGTATGCCGAACCACACTGCTACGACCTATGTGAGGACCATGCAACTCGGATGACTGCACCTCGCGGCTGGGATGTGGTTCGCTTGGCTGCCGATCCAGAAGCACTGAAGCCAAGCGTTGATGACATTGAGGCCCTAGCTAATGCGGTTCGTGAAGTTGGGCGTGTTGAGCGGGTTGAAAGCACGGTGGAAGTAAATCGCAGGGGCCACTTGCGAGTTCTGCGCGATTCAGGCAACGACACGTAATAGGCAAGTAATCCCTGAATAGACTTAAGGGATGCGCGACCTTTCCGCCTTAATTAAGGCTTATGACATTCGTGGCGTAGTTCCGGAACAGTGGGGAACTGACCTGGCTCGAGAAGTCGGCGTAGCTTTCGTAGAGGTTTTAAAAATTCGAACGACTGATGGTGGCGCGGGCCAACTCGTGGTCGGACATGACATGCGTCCAACTGGACCAGATTTAGTTTCAGCTTTTGTTGATGGTGTGACCTCCGCCGGCGTGAACGTTGTGAACATCGGACTTTGTTCAACTGATGGTTTGTATTTTGCATCGGGGCGCCTGAACATCCCAGGTGCCATGTTTACTGCAAGTCACAACCCAGCCGAATATAACGGCATTAAGTTGTGTCGCGCCGGAGCAGCGCCGGTCGGACAAGATTCCGGCTTAGCCGAAATCCGCGAAATGTTGGAAAGTGAATCTCTGCCTACTTATGGCGGAACTCCAGGCACGCTAACTTCGCAAGATATGTTGGCTGCATACTCGGAATACTTGCGCGAACTGGTACCGCTAGAAAAAAGTCGACCGTTAAAAGTTGTAATTGATACCGGCAACGGGATGGGTGGCTATACCGTTCCAGCTGTACTTGGAAATCAAATCCTTAGCGGACTGCCCCTGGAAATTACTGAAATGTATTTCGAACTAGACGGAACATTTCCAAATCACGAAGCAAATCCAATTGATCCAGAAAACTTGCGCGACTTACAGAAGAAAGTTGTCGAGGTAGGTGCTGACATTGGTTTAGCTTTCGATGGGGATGCAGATAGGTGTTTCGTAGTCGATGAAAAGGGTGGAATTGTCGACCCATCAACTTTGACTGCGTTAATAGCAACTCGAGAACTGGCTAAAGTTCCAGGTGCCACAATCATTCACAACCTAATTACTTCGCGCGCAGTGCCTGAAATTGTTTTGGAGCATGGCGGAATCCCAGTTCGCACTCGAGTTGGCCACTCGTTTATCAAAGCAACAATGGCCGAGACTGACGCAATTTTTGGTGGCGAGCACTCGGGCCATTTCTATTTCCGAGATTTCTGGAAAGCGGATTCAGGAATGCTGGCCGCAATGCACGCGTTGGCCGCTCTTGGCGAAACTACAGAGTCGACAAAACTCAGTGATTTATTAGCGCCGTGCTTGCGATATGTAATGAGCGGGGAAATTAACACAACTGTTTCAGATGCGAAAGCAGTCATTGCTCGAATCAAAGAAACCGCAATAACCCAAGGTTCATTAATTGACGAGTTAGATGGCTTGACCGTATCTGGCGACGGCTGGTGGTTCAACGTACGTTCCAGCAATACGGAGCCGCTCTTGCGACTTAATGTGGAAGCAAAAGATCTTGAAAATATGGCGATTGTGAGGGACGCAATCCTGGCAATGATGGTCGGGTAGTCTTGAAACCGTGATTAACGACCTGTTGCTTGATGACATAGCTGGTATGGCCGTGTTGGATAAAAGCGACATGTTGGCTGCAGTTGCCAGTTCTGGTGCGCAAATGCGTGAAGCCGTAGGCACTATTGACCGCAACCTCCTTGCAAATTTGGCAGACGGTGTCCAACCTCGAAATCTAGTAATTGCTGGACTTGGTGGATCAGGTGTCGGTGGCGAGGTACTTCGCGCAGTAATCGGCAAATCAACGCCACTTCCGATTATTAGTGAACGAAGTCATAGCCTGCCCGGTTGGGTTGGCCCTATGGACGTAGTAATTGGAGTTTCCTGCTCTGGCATGACCGAGGAAACCTTGAGCATGACTGCCGAAGCCGGTCGACGTGGCGCGCGTGTAATCACGATTGGAGCTGCTGGAAGCGACCTGGAAAAACTTTCCGGCACGATCAGTGGCGCAACTCATTTCGCAATCGACGCAAAAGGTCGAAGTCCGCGTGCTTCACTTTGGACGCACGCGACTCCGCTTTTAATGGTGGCTAACGCACTAGGTATCACTCACATTGATGAAAAAGAATTTGATATCGCCGCTGACTTAATGGATGAAATTAGTGTCGCCAATGGTCCTTCAGTTTCCACTTTAGAAAACCCAGCCAAGATATTGGCGCTTTCGTGCGCTGAATCATTTCCTATGGTTTGGGGAACTGGAATGATCGGGGCAACAGCGGCGGCTCGATTTATGGCGCAACTTGCTGAAAACTCAAAACTTCCTTCGGCCCATGGTGAATTACCTGAAGTAGGGCATAACCAAATTGTTGCCTTCGATGGCGTACTTGCTGGAGCTGCGCCAGCAAAAGATATTTTCCGTGATCGGGAACATGATGTAACCGATCGTCGAACTCACCTTTATATTTTGCGTGACACTAACGAGCATCCCGCAGTTGAAAAACGAATTGGTATCGTTGAAAAAATCGCAAACGAACGCGACGTACCGGTTACCTTGATACAGGCGCAAGGCAATCATGCAATTAGTCGGCTGGCTTCGTTAATTATTCCGACCGACTGGGCAAGTGTTTATGCTGGCCTTGCTATGGGCCTTGACCCATCTGAAATCAGCACGATAAGCCAGCTCAAAGCCGGACTATCGAGTTAACTGTTGAACTTATGAGCACCGAAGGCGGTACGAAAGCTGTCGTAGCTGCATTAATGGCAAACACTGGAATTGCAATCAGCAAATTTGTGTCATTTGCAATAACGGGATCAACGTCGATGTTGTCGGAAGCGATTCACTCAGTTTCAGATTCGTTAAACCAGGTCCTTTTGCTAGTCGGCGGTAAGCGATCCGAGCGCGAAGCAAACGAACAATATCAATTTGGCTACGGCCGAGTTCGATATATTTATGGATTTATAGTTGCGATCGTGTTGTTTGTCATTGGTGGCGTCTATTCGCTTTATGAGGGTTGGCATAAGTGGTCACATCCAGAAGCCGTACATAATTTTGGAATAGCTATCGGAGTCCTATTAATTGCAATTATTTTGGAATCGCTATCGTTTCGAACTGCGATAACGGAAGCGAACAAAGTTCGAGGCAGTAGATCCTTCCCACAGTTCATTCAAGACGCTCGTCAGCCTGAACTACCTGTTATTTTGCTCGAAGACTTCGGCGCACTAATTGGTTTGATATTTGCGCTAATTGGCGTGAGCCTTGCAGTGATAACTGGAGATGGTCGCTGGGATGGCATGGGTGCTATGGCTATCGGAAGTCTCCTAATTGTCATTGCCGTTATTTTGGTGCGAGAAATGACGTCAATGCTGGTGGGCGAGAGCGCACTGCCCGAGGAATACGAAGCTGTTAAAGCTGCACTCGAATCTGCACCACTGGTAGAGCGAGTAATTCACCTGCGCACCTTGCACGTAGGGCCAGATTCACTCTTGGTAGGTGCCAAGATCGCTATTACTCATAGTCAAACTGCGGAAGATATTGCTCGTGGCATTGATGAGGCAGAGCGCCTACTTCGAGCCGCTGTTCCAAGTGCCCAGTATGTATTTCTAGAGCCGGACTTTGATCGAAGCAAATAGTCCACAGCGTCAATGCTTTTCATGATTCTTAAATAGGAATGGGCAAGCCAGTTCTCTCGTTGCCATATTGATGTGCCACAATAGGGGTAGCCGCTAGCCATCGAAGCCTCGTGACGTTGCGGAAACAATCACAATTTTCACGAGGAGCACTTCCATGCCGCTTGGCCCAAATGACTACAAGGTTGCCGACCTTTCGCTTGCCGAATTTGGTCGCAATGAAATCCGCTTAGCTGAAAACGAAATGCCTGGCCTAATGGCTATGCGTGCTGAATTCGGAACCAGCAAGCCACTTAAGGGCGCTCGCGTAATGGGATCCCTTCACATGACAATCCAGACCGCAGTTTTGATTGAGACTTTAGTTGAACTAGGCGCCGACGTGCGCTGGGTATCGTGCAATATTTTCTCAACGCAAGATCATGCCGCTGCCGCAGTTGCAGTTGGCCCCAACGGAACTGTTGATGCACCAAATGGCATTCCAGTATTCGCTTGGAAGGGCGAAAGTCTCGAAGAATATTGGTGGTGCACCGAGCAGGCGCTGCTTTGGCCGGGCCAAACCGGTCCAAACATGATCCTTGATGACGGTGGCGACGCAACGATGCTCGTACACAAGGGAACCGAATTTGAAAAGGCTGGCTTTGTGCCAGATCCTGCCGGAGCAGACTCAGAAGAATACGGCGTAGTGCTTTCGTTACTTCAGCGCTCACTTGGTGAAGATCCAAAGCGTTGGACCACAGTTGGTTCGGAAATCATGGGAGTAACCGAAGAAACCACAACCGGGGTACTTCGCCTTTATGACATGTTCCGCGATGGAACTTTGATGTTCCCAGCAATCAACGTCAATGACTCAGTAACCAAGTCTAAGTTCGATAACAAGTACGGCACTCGCCACAGCTTGATTGATGGCATCAACCGCGCAACTGACACTTTGATCGGTGGCAAGGTTGCAGTCGTTTGTGGTTACGGCGATGTCGGTAAGGGTTCGGCTGAGTCACTTCGCGGTCAGGGCGCTCGCGTTATCGTTACCGAAATCGATCCGATCTGTGCACTGCAGGCAGCTATGGATGGTTACCAAGTTCTTCCGATCGAAGACGTTATCGGTACTGCCGACATTTTTATCACCGCAACTGGTAACAAAGATGTAATCAGTGTCGAGCACATGTCCCAGATGAAGCACCAAGCTATTGTGGGCAACATCGGTCACTTCGACAATGAAATCGACATTGCTGGATTGCAGCAGTACCCAGGCATTGTTCGGCGTAACATCAAGCCACAGGTTGATGAATGGATCTTCCCAGATGGCCACAGCATCATCATGTTGTCCGAAGGTCGCTTGTTAAACCTTGGTAACGCAACTGGTCACCCATCCTTCGTAATGAGCAACTCGTTCACTAACCAGGTTCTAGCTCAGATCGAACTTTTCACCAAGCAGGATGAGTATGAACTTGGCGTGCACGTGCTACCAAAGCACTTAGATGAAAAGGTAGCTCGCTTGCATCTTTCCGCGCTAGGCGTGAAGTTAACTGAACTTTCAAAGACTCAGGCTGATTACCTCGGCGTGGATGTCGACGGTCCTTACAAGTCGGATCACTATCGTTACTAGGGATGGATTCCTTTTCGCCCCAAAGCTCAAACGGCGCTTCCGGTTATCCGGGGGCGCCGTGGGCATTTCGGCGCGCCTTGGCTCGGGATGAAAATTTAGTTTTCCCAACCTGGGGTATGGGTGATGCAACTATCGCCTTAGTAGGTGCGGCAGCAACTGGAGTCATCGCAGGCTTCTTATTAATGCAACTTCACATAGATCCAGCAAATGGCTGGGGCTTAATAATTTCATTCGTAACGCCTTGGATATTTCTTATTGGTTGGCCAGTCTTTGCAACGTTAACCAAAGGCAATGGTCCAAAACTTGATTTGGGATTAGCAGCGGCCTCGCAACATCGGCGCCTGGGAGTTATTGCTGGCCTTGTTTCTCTAGGTGGTGCGTTAGCGGTTGCTTTTGTCATTACAAAATTATTTGGACCACTTTCTTCAACCGCAGGCGATGTTGGGAAGTCACAGCACGGATTCGTGTTAATAGTTTTTGTATTGTTGGCAATGTTTGGCGCCCCGATTGCCGAAGAGATCGCATTTCGCGGAATGCTGTATGGCGCATTATCTAAGGCATATATTCCGCAATGGGCGGTTGTGGTAATCACGGCCGCAGTTTTTGCGCTATTTCACTTCGAACCAAAACGATTCCTAGTCCTATTTGTAATTGGCTTGGTGCTAGGCGAAGTGCGTCGTCGCACTGGATCTACGGTCGCGGCCATAATCGCGCACTCGATCAACAACACTCCACCTGCCATCGGCATCCTGATAGCTGGGTTAGGTTTGCTCGGGAAATAACAGGCTTTTGTTTCAACTAGGCTTATGACAGTGAGCGCACAAATTGCAGGAACTCCAATCGTCGGAGTCATCGGCGGTGGCCAACTAGCCCGCATGATGCAGCCTGCAGCAATTAACTTAGGTATTCATCTTCGGGTGCTATCAGCCACCGCAACAGACAGCGCGGCACAAGTTATCCCAGACACAGTTGTTGGATCACATGAAGACTGGGAAGCTCTAAAAGCATTTGCACAGGGTTGTGACGTCGTAACCTTTGATCACGAGCACGTACCGACTGAATTTCTTGAAGAGTTAATCAAGCTTGGGGTTGCCGTACGACCGGGACCGCATGCCTTGCAATACGCACAAGACAAAATTTTGATGCGAACTGCATTGACTGAGGCTGGGATTGCGTGTCCGCAATGGAAAGAAATAACTTCGGAAGCAGACCTAGCAGCATTTGGTGAAACCGTAGGTTGGCCACTAGTACTTAAAACTGCTCGTGGTGGTTATGACGGCAAAGGTGTTTGGCTTGTCAAGGCCCAATCGGAAGCTATCGGTGTAGTTAACCAAATACACGAAGCTGGAAATCGAGTGCTTGCAGAAGAGTTAGTCCTATTTACGCGCGAACTTGCAGCTCAAGTGGCTCGTAGCCCACATGGTCAATGTGTTGCTTACCCAGTTGTGAAGTCAACCCAGACTGATGGCATATGCCACGAAGTAATTGCACCTTGTCCAGATCTTGATCAAGAGCGAGCAGCACGGGTTCAGGCAATGGCAATCACGATTGCAAATACATTAGATGTTCACGGCATGCTTGCAGTAGAACTTTTTGATACTGGTTCGGAAATCTTGGTTAATGAACTTGCAATGCGCCCTCACAACTCTGGGCACTGGTCAATGGATGGTGCGGTAACGAGTCAGTTTGAAAACCATTTGCGCGCAATTTTGGATTGGCCGCTTGGATCCCCAGCGCCAACGAGCCCAGCAACCGTGATGGTGAATTTGCTAGGCAAAGATGTTGATAATTTACACAGTGCATTTCGCCATGTAATGGCGCGTGATCCAGGGATCAAGGTTCATTTGTATGGGAAAACCGTTAAGCCGGGTCGCAAAATTGGTCATGTGAATGCCACAGGTGGCAACATTGGAGACTTACTGCAACGTGCTTGGCACGCGGCCGACTACCTAACGGGAGTAATCGATGAGTAATTCACCACTTGTTGGAATCATCATGGGTAGCGACTCGGACTGGGAAACCATGAAGGCAGCTGTTGACATTCTTGATGAACTTGGCATTTCACATGAGGCAGAAGTTGTTTCAGCTCATCGCATGCCCGAAGACATGGTTACCTACGCAAAGGCAGCAGCTAACAAAGGAATCCGAGTAATAATTGCGGGCGCCGGTGGCGCTGCTCACTTACCAGGCATGGTTGCTTCGATCACTACGCTTCCGGTTATTGGTATTCCGGTGCCGCTTCAACACCTAGACGGTCTGGATTCACTGTTATCAATCGTTCAGATGCCAGCAGGCGTTCCAGTCGCAACTGTAGGTATCGGAAATGCAAAGAATGCAGGATTACTAGCGGCTCGAATTATTTCCAGTGCGGGCGATGAATTCGGAAACGGAATTGCGAGCAAATTAGATAAGTTCCAGGTCGATATGCGACAGATCGCAATCGACAAAGGCGATGCACTTAAAGCGCAGCTAGCGAACCTGGCTTCCCAAGATAAGTAATGTGCCACCCGGCATTTGACCACACTTCACGATCCAAAACATTTCTGCCATCAATGATGCGCTTACATGAAACTTTTTCGCCCAACGTAGCTGGATTCAAATCACGGTAGTTTTTCCATTCAGTTAAATGTAAAACTAAATCTGCATTGGCGAATGCTTCAGAAACATCATCGATTGCTGTTACCGGCAAATTCCGAGCGCGAACTTGTGGCAAGGCAACTGGATCATGTAACTGGACTGCTGCACCAGAATTTGCTAAGGCAAGTGCAATATCTAGTGCCGGGGAATCTCGAATGTCATCGCTATCAGGCTTGAAAGCTGCCCCAAGAATTGTTATGGTCTTGCCGTCAATTGAGCCAAGTGCTTCCCGAGCCAACTCAACCATGCGTGCCCGTCGGGACTTATTCACACTGTCGACATTCTTTAAGAATTCAAATTGCTCGCCAAGGCCAAGTTCATTAGCGCGTGCTTGTAGTGCGCGGATATCCTTCGGCAGACAGCCACCGCCGAAACCGATCCCGGCGTTTAAGAAACGACGTCCTATGCGCGAGTCGTGGCCGATTGCGTCAGCAAGGGTTCCCACGTCTGCACCAACTTTGTCAGCTAGGTCTGCAAAAGCATTGATAAATGAAATCTTTGTAGCAAGGAATGCATTGGCGGCAACCTTAACAAGTTCAGCAGTTGCATAGTCAGTCGAGATTAGTGGGGCATCATTCTTGAGTGCCGATGCATAAACTTCCCGAAGCACTTCAACATCAGAGCTATGTGAAACCCCGAGAACAATTCGATCTGGGTAAAGCGTGTCTTTAACCGCAAAACCTTCGCGTAGGAATTCGGGATTCCAAACTAAGTGCACATCTTTGCCGGCTGGTGAATTCGCTTCGAAGTAGTCAGCGATCCATTGTGCGGTACCCACAGGCACGGTGGACTTTCCAACAACAATGCAAGGTTTTGAAAGTAGCGGAGCAAGCGTGGCAACTGCAGCGCGAATCTGCCCCATGTCGGCAGCGTCAGAACCTGCAGATTGTGGGGTGCCGACACAAAGGAAATGCACATCAGCGCCGACTGCAACGTCACTCCAGGAGGAAGTGAAGGCAAGATTTCCTGAAGCTATCGAAGCTTGCAGCAATTCTGGCAACTCTGGCTCGTGAAACGGCACGGTTCCAACCGAAAGTGCCGCGATCTTTACTTCATCGATATCTAGGGCAACCACGCTGTGACCCAAGCTGGCCATGCAAGCGGCATGGGTGACGCCTAGATATCCTGTGCCAATTACGGAGAGACGTGCCATTGAAGCAGTTTACCGAACCGATAGCGTTGACCTGTGACGCAATGGCCAGATGTAGCAGTAGTTATTCCCGTTCTCAATGAAGAGAACTACTTATCGGCTGCTGTGCAGGCAATTCTTGCGCAGGATTACGCGGGCAAAATGCACGTCGTATTAGCCCTCGGGCCATCATCAGATCAAACTAATTCAGTCGCTGCGCAACTTTGTGCCTCCGATGTGCGAGTCACTTCGGTTCCTAATCCAACAGGACGCACTCCAGAAGGACTTAATGCTGCGTTAGCAGCAACAACCGAACCAATTGTGGTTCGAGTGGATGCTCATAGCGAACTCTCTGAAGGTTATATTCGTAAAGCAGTTGAGACATTGCAACGCACCGGTGCGGATAACGTCGGTGGCATTATGGGCGCCCGCGGCGTAACTAAATTTGAAAATGCTGTTGCTGCTGCGATGACTTCGCCGCTTGGCGTTGGTTCCGCTTCATTTCACACCGGTGGAGTCGAGGGTCCTGCAGAAACGGTTTATCTCGGAGTATTCCAAAGAGCTGCGCTGGAACGTATAGGGGGATACGACCCTGCATTTACCAGAGCACAAGACTGGGAAATGAATTATCGAATCCGTGCAACTGGGGGCGTAGTTTGGTTTAATCCAGAACTATTCGTCACTTACCGCCCAAGACCATCGATTCGCAAACTTGCAAAACAGTATTTTCAATATGGATCTTGGCGTCATGAAGTTATGCGTCGCCATCCAGAAACTCGCAGAACTAAGTCGGCATTGCGTTACTACGCACCGCCGATAGCAGTACTTGGTGTCATCGGCGGCACAATTGCTGGTTACCTCGGCAGTGCACTACAAATATTCCCACTAGCATTTTGGGGATTCTTGGCACCAGTTGGATATCTGGCGCTGACTATAGCTTCTTCACTTAGTTTGGCCAAGCGTGCAAAAACTGGCGCATTCTGGTTGCCAGTCGTGTTAGTAACTATGCAAATGTCCTGGGGTATCGGGTTCTTGGTCAGCAAGCGGAAACTTACTTAGATTTTGTTTTGCCATTTCCTTTAGTGCAGGCAAAAACTGCAGCTGTTGTTGTCCCAGGCGATAGCGATGGAGTAGCCGAGGCTGAAGCACTAGCAACCGGCGTTGCAGAAACAGAGGCGCTAGCCGGGGCTGTTGGACTAACAGAAGGCCCAGCACTACCTGGTGGCCATGGCTGGTCTTTTTGAAGTGCTTTCCACATTTTATCAGCCTCAGAAGTCCAGCCAACATTTCCGTGTCCAACCATGCTGTACGGCGTGGTGACAAAAGTTATGTTTGCAGGCTTTAGATTTGCCAGGGATAGGGCAAAGTTCTGCAGTGCTTGAATTGATGCGAACTCGGAATTAGTTGTCAACGAAGAAGTGATCGCGTTTAGCACGCGGTACATCATTGAGGGATTTGTGATCAAGCCCTTATCAGTCATTCCGCTGATCATCGATGCAACAAATTCTTGCTGGCGCTTGATTCGACTCAAGTCGCTTCCATCACCTAAGGATTCTCGGGCACGCACGAAGGCTAGTGCTTGCTCGCCATCGATTGTGCTGTACCCAGCAGGTAAGTTGAGTCCGCTTCCACCGCGGCCCGGTATAACTGGATCATAAGCTGGAGATGTTAAGCAGACTTTAACGCCTCCTAGCGCATCGACCACAGTCTTAAATGCAGCAAAGTCAACCACGACGAAGTTGTTGATCCGAATGTTCGTTAATTTCTCAATGGTCTTAATGGTGCAGATCGGACCACCGATTGAAAAGGCAGCGTTAAATTTTGACATGTAGGGAATAGTTGTGCCGCCGCCAGTTTTGGTACAGCCCGCAAGTTGCACAAAGCTATCGCGTGGAATCGAGACGATGACTGCAGATTTTCTGCCTTGGTAAATGTGAACTAAAAGGGTGGTATCCGATCTAGCGCCACCGGCTTTTCCGTATGCCCCATTAGTACCGGCCCTTGAGTCTGAGCCCATGATTAAGAGGTTCGTAGCACTCGTATCTGTTTGCACGACTGTCGAAGGTCGAGGCGCCTTATTCAAATCAGTGGTGTCAACTGAGGTGATGTTCTTACCTAATCCGTTGATTGCATACACCGCACCGCCGCCGACCGCAGTTGCGATCAAAATTAAGATTGCGAAAAAAGCTGTAACTTTCCTAAGCCCTGGGTGTGCAGCAGATGGAGTGCTGGGCGCGCGATGTTTCCCCACATTCACTCCATTCAAAAATTGCGGTTTTCGAAATAGCAAGCTAACCGCGCGCTAAATGTCTCCTCTGATCGTATGTCATTTTTTGGGTTAGGGAAAAATCCGACAAACTTTCAAAATTTCAATAATAGAAGCAAATTTGGGTGTGGCATTGCCAAGGGAATGGAGCATAGATCAGGCAGACTGGAGCTATGCTTCCCCGCAGAAAAATAGGCGCACTTCGCGTTGCCGGAATTTCGGTATCGGTTTGTACATTGATCATTGGTATTTCCCCATTTTCAAATGCGCAAGTGGCAATTTCGCAGGGCGACGCTCCTAAACTTCAAAAATCCAGCAGGTATGTGCCACCCGTCACGTCGCAAAACATTTCACCACATTCAGTAAAACTGAATTCGGTGCCCTTGAATTTACCTCCAGAATCAACTGATTCGAAAGTTAAATATGCTTTTGAAGTAGTTGCCCCTAAAACTGTTCCGACATTCACACTGGCTGGATTAACTTGGACAAGCAAAATCTCGGCACACACATATTTTGTCACACGAGTTCGTGAATCTGGAGTCTGGTCATCTTGGTACGCGATGACATTCTGTGAAACTCACGGAGTAGATCCAAGTAGCCAAGAGGCAAAAGGTATTAAATCAGGAACTGATCCGTTGCTAACTGGCTTGGCCGATGGAATTGAAATCCTAATGGTTTCCGATACGGAAATAGTTCCACAGAATCTCCAAGTAAATTTATTTAATTCACAGGAAACAACACAAGACAAGATAATTGTCGAGACATCCGCAATTAACTCTGCTCGCAGCTTTAATAGCTCAACGGTTAGCACGATGGCAACACCATCAATCAACACGACAGCCACTGCCTTTCCGCAAACAGTTGTATCACCGCAAGGCGCAGTTGTATCACGGCCGAATATTGTCACTCGAGCACAATGGGGTGCCGATGAGACTTGGCGCGATCCGATTCCAAAAATGGGAACTCGGATTATTGCAGGATTTGTCCATCACACAGCTACCACCAACAACTACACACCAGCCCAAGCGCCAGCAGAAATGCGAAATTTATACGCATACTTCACGCATAGTCTGGGGTACGCAGACATGGCCTACAACTTTTTGGTGGATAAATACGGAACAATTTATGAAGGGCGAGCGGGTTGTGTTTACCTAGACCCGACTCCATGCGACGGACCTAGTTTGCCCGTTCAAGGTGCCCATACCGCAGGGATGAATCTGGATACCTTCGCAATTTCGGCAATAGGAAACTTTGATGTTGCACCGGTTGAGCACCCTCAGGAATTGGTTAATTCGATTGCAGCTCTAATGGCATGGAAGATCGCGCCCTACGGACTTTCGCCAAATGCGAACGCAAGAATTACATCTACCGATACCTCTGGTTTATCGCAGTACAGCAGTGGACAAGTCGCAGTAGTGCCAGTTATATCAGGGCACCGTGATGTTGGCCGCACTGCTTGTCCGGGTAAGTATCTATATGCATACCTGCCTGCTATTCGTGCAAAGGCAGAAGACATACTTTTGCCCGTAATCAGCAAAGTTTCTGTGGCCCCTAAGAGTCTGGACGAATCTGTAGCGAAGGATGCAATAATCCAAGCAACAATCCCAGCAACAGCGACGTGGACGATCGCGGTCAACAACGAAGAAACAGGTGCATTGGTAAATTCAACATCAGGCACACAAGCACAAACCGGCGTGGTTTCTTACGACTGGAATCGAACAGATACAACTGGTCAAACTGTTTCGGCGGGTCGATACGTAGTAACTGTGAATGCCACTTTGGGACAGATCCCGCTAAGTTCAGCTCCTAAAATAATCACGCTAGCAAAACTCCCGACGATTTCGGGCGGTGTATTAGTTAGGAGGATTAGCCCAACGCGCACTTTAGTTACTTGGCAAGTTAATACTTCGAAATATGCTCCAACAACTTCGAATCAATATCGGATTTCACAAAATAATGGCCGAACTTGGACACCTTGGATCTCGGTAATTGTTCCGGCATTTTCAACCAAAAAGTGGTTTACCGGACAGAGTTATTTAGTTGAGGTTAAAGGCTCGAATATTATCGGCGGGTCAAATGTCGTTCGGAAAAAATATGTAGTCAAGCAATACCGGCCACCAATTCCAGGTGCTGTTAGTCAAATTACATTTACGCAGTCCACGCCTAATAAATTACAAATCAGTTGGACTCGAGGAGCAAGTGTTTACGTCCTTGAAGGTTATTTGACGAGAGTTTCTATAAATGGCGGGACGTGGAGCGCTTGGCAAAGAACCGCCAAGACGAATGCTTACACCAAACTTGCGGTCAAACCCGGCGACAATATTAAGATTCAAGTTGTGGAGCGTAATGGCACAGGTAAATCAACTCCGGTTCTTGCCCGCTACCTAGTTAGTTAAATGTCGAAGTATTTCGAGTTACTCAAGCGCGCCGCGATTAT
The DNA here is from genome assembly GCA_947452765.1 of Actinomycetota bacterium. Lineage (GTDB taxonomy): Bacteria > Actinomycetota > Actinomycetes > S36-B12 > UBA5976 > UBA5976. The sequence goes on from CANGDR010000008.1 coordinate 63,122, forward strand.
GCGTGGTGGGGATCCAGTAATTACTTGGATTTCAGATTCAGGGCGAATTGAGTTATCAAACACAACTTTCCTTAATTCGGTAAGCAAAGCAGCCAATTTTCTAGTTGATGGCTTAGAACTTGATGAAGAGTCTTCGATTGAAGTAGAACTCGGAAATCACTGGCAGACTCCGGTTTGGCTTGGTGCCGCACTTGCAGCTGGCGTGCAACTCAATACCCAAGGAGACATTTTATTTTCTGATTTGGAATGCGCGACGTCATGGCAAGGACCAAGAGAGTCTTTAGTGGTAATAAGTCGAGATCCCTTTGGCATGCCGAGTAAAGATGTGCCAGACGGATTTGTGAATGGTTCTGCTGAGGTACGAACTTATGGAGATTATTTTGCGCCTAGGTGGAGCAACGAACTTGATGTACTTATCGAAGGCACTGAGAGCTTCAATTGGGACGAGTTAGTTGGCCATACTCGGGCATTACAAATCAATTATGAAATTTCAGACGGTGATTGCGTCGGGCTCCTGGTACCTGGTGATTTGCTTACCCGCGTGTCGTTGACCGTTTTGCTCCCCGCGATTGCTGGTGTTTCAGTTGTTCTCATTGATCAACCTAATCCGGACCTAACTGCAATTACGAAACAGGAAAAGGTCAACCGAATCATTTCAAATTAGCAACTTAGTTAGGCTTAGTACCGTGTTGGAAGCAATCCTGTTAGTTGGTGGGCAAGGAACTCGGTTGCGACCATTGACGATTTCAACGCCAAAGCCAATGCTGCCCGTTGCTGGATATGCCTGCACTGAACATCAAGTTGCGTTGGCTCGAGCCGCAGGCGTAAGTCGGATAGTCCTTGGTACGTCGTATCGTGCGGAAGTATTTGAAGACCACTTTGGACATGGTGAAAATGTCGGAGTGGAAATGATTTATGCCGTGGAGGAAGAACCCCTGGGTACCGGCGGTGCGATTCGAAATGCGGCAGCTTATTTAACTTGTGGCCCGAATGATCCCGTTGTTGTTTTCAATGGTGACGTGTTGACCGGTCTTGATATTGCAGGTTTAGTTCAGAAATGGCGCGATGCTGATGCTGACGTAGCGCTCTACTTAACTCGGGTTGAAGACCCCCGTCCCTACGGATTGGTCCCGACAGATTCCATTGGGCGCGTGCAAGCATTCCTCGAGAAGCCAACTACACCTGAAGAAATCGTTACCGATCAGATTAACGCTGGCTGCTATATCTTTAAGCGTTCTGTGATTGATTCAATTCCAACGGGCCGAACAGTATCAGTCGAGCGTGAGACTTTCCCTGAACTACTTGCTGCCGGCCGAATGGTAATCGGTGTGGTTGATGATGGCTACTGGCTGGACCTTGGAAATCCATTGGCATTTGCCAAGGGTTCTGCAGATTTAGTAACGGGTAAAGCGCCTTCACCGTTGCTAACTGGGCGAACAGGTCAAGCAATTGTGGAGCCATCAGCGAAGGTTGACCCAAGCGCAAAGCTAACTGGTGGAACTTACGTGGGCCACAATGTAGTAATCGGAGCTAACGCAGTAGTGGATGGAAGCGTTATTTTTAACGAAGTCCAGATTGCTGCTGGTGCGAAAGTCACTAACTCAATCGTTAGCACCGCGGCACACATTGGTGACAATTCTCTAATTACTGACACTGTGGTCGCCGAGCGAGTATTTGTCGGCGCTAATAATGAACTGCAAGCTGGCGCTCGGATATTTCCAGATAGTCGAATTGAAGGTTGCGCAATCAGATTTTCATCCGATAAGTCCTAGTTAGCTTCGTCGCCTTTTTCATCGATTTCAGCTAAGTATTTTTCAAAACTCGCAGCTAACTCATCGCCACTAACCATGCTGCCGTCGTGACCAGAAGTTAATTCGCGCCGAGTCTTCATCATGGAGTCATGTTGCTCTTCTAGAGAAGTAACGACTTCACGGTTTTCGGACACGGACAAAATCTGGCGGTCTATATCTTCATCCATCGCAACAGCCGCAGTGCGAAGTTCGTTTCGTGGCAATACCAAACCAGTGCTCAATGCAATTTGATCAAGTAATGCAAGAGCTGCTTTCGGGTATTCGCCACCGGCTAGGTAGTGCGGGACATGCGCGGCATAACCCATAGCTGGAAGTTTTGCTTTCGTTGCCTCTAGCTCAATAAGCGCAGGCAAGCTACCTGGAATTTCAACTTGGCCAACCCATGGTTGGTGAATCCCAATCAAATCTGGATCAGATGAGTGCGCGGTAATTTCAACTGGTCGCGTGTGTGGTGCAGGCCATGGAATCGAATGGATTCCAACAGTTAATCGAACTCCGTATTCACGAATCAATTCAATGACACTGCGAACAACACTTTGCCAACCTAGATCAGGTTCAACGCCATGGAGCAATAAGAAAGTCTGACCTTCGCCATCAGTTACTTCAGAAAGCGTGATGTGTGGCAGTTCCATGGATTCGTAATGGTCGGAATCAAAAACTGTTTTTGGTCGACGGCCACGGTAGTCATAAAGCGAATCAATGTGGAAGTAAGCAACTGGTCGGTTCTTCATAGTTTCCAGGATGTGAGCCACAGCAAGACGGCCACCGCCACCAGCGTCCATGAAGCCAGTTAATCCGTGGATTAAAACAACGCCAGAGTCAACGCCACCGTCGAGTTGGTCAGCCGGCGGCACAACAACTGTGTAGAGGTCGCGAGCTGGATACATGTTTTCTCCTATTAGTTCGTATTGCAAAAACCGAATACCACTATGTATATTGTCAACGATATTTCCAATGATTTCATTCCCGAGGGTTTAGCAGCAGAAACCTTTCAAAACTGGGGAAATACATAAGTTCAATGAGATCCGCTAAGGCGGCATTGGCCCCTCATGCAAGGTCAGGTTCAGATATCCATAACGAACAAAAAAGCAGAAATTTGTCCAAATTGGGGGTTTAAGGGGCGTTGCTAAATTGATGCTCGTGTCTCAGAGTATGTGTAGGGATTTGTAAGTATTTGCTTCCACACAAGAAAAGGTTTATCAACCATGCAGAGTCGACTCCGAATTACATCGACACTATTACTCAGTTGCTCGCTAACCCTTTCGGGATTTAGTGGAGCTGCAAACGCAGGTACAAACTCATCCTCACAAATAAAATCTAAGACCGTTACATTTTTCTGCTTACCTGCTAAGCCAGGAATTCAGCATGCAATGGTTCGAGCAATATGCCTTCGAGGCGAAACAAAAATTTTATTCTCTGCAGTCGCAGTCGCAGTTGCAGGAACAGGTGCACAAGGCCCTATTGGTCTAACGGGCGCTCGTGGATCTGACGGTGCTGTCGGACCAACTGGACCAACAGGTATCACTGGAGCTACCGGCGCAACTGGAGCTACCGGCGCAACTGGAGCTACCGGCGCAACTGGACCATCAGGACCAATCGGCTTAACTGGTAGCGGCGCAACTGGCGCAACCGGTGCAACTGGTGCAACTGGACCATCAGGACCAATCGGCTTAACTGGTAGCGGCGCAACTGGCGCAACCGGTGCAACCGGTGCAACTGGACCATCAGGACCAATCGGCTTAACTGGTAGCGGCGCAACTGGCGCAACTGGAGCAACCGGAGCGACTGGATCAACTGGAGTTGCAGGCACAACTGGAGCAACCGGTGTAACTGGACCATCAGGACCAATCGGCTTAACTGGTAGCGGCGCAACTGGCGCAACTGGAGCAACCGGAGCGACTGGATCAACTGGAGTTGCAGGCACAACTGGACCATCAGGACCAATTGGTTTAACTGGAGCAACTGGAGCAGCTGGAGTTGCAGGCGTAACGGGACCATCGGGACCTAGTGGCTTAAGGGGCGTATCGGGACCAACCGGCGCAAATGGTGTTACCGGCGCAACTGGACCATCAGGACCAACTGGCTTAACTGGCAACACCGGATCAACTGGCGCAACTGGCGCAAATGGTATTACCGGCGCAACTGGACCATCAGGACCAATTGGTTTAACCGGCTCAACTGGAGCTGACGGCGCAACTGGAGCTACTGGCGATACCGGCGCAACTGGACCATCAGGACCAA
>CANGDR010000009.1 GCA_947452765.1 Actinomycetota bacterium
GCTGGCGTCATCAGCGGCCTACTCGCTGGTGTCGTTGGTTTTGCGGGTGCTTCTTACGTCATTCATGCTCCATCACCAACAATCGCGCTACCTAATTCATCAACAAATATTTCACCACGCGCTGACGACTCGATAGCCGGAATCGCAAAAGCCGTACTTCCAGTTGTGGTTTCCATTGATGTTTCATCAAGCAATGCTGAAGGCACGGGTTCCGGTTTCGTCATCAGCAGCAATGCACAAGCGTCATACATTTTGACGAACAACCACGTTGCAAGTGGTGCAGGTGCAGGCTCCAAGATTACGGTGTACTTTCAAGATCAATCATCCGAGGTCGCCACTGTCGTTGGTACCGACTCCTCATACGACTTAGCAGTTTTGAAAGTATCGCGCGGAAATCTCCCAGTCGCTCAGCTTGGCAACTCTGATGATGTCGTAGTTGGTGACGTGACTATCGCAATCGGTTCACCATTAGGTTTGTCGGGAACTGTGACAAGTGGAATTGTTTCAGCGCTTAATCGACCGGTGACTGCAGGCGGCCAAGGCGATTCATCCTTCATTAACGCGATACAAACTGATGCTGCGATTAACCCTGGAAACTCCGGTGGGCCACTCGTAAATTCCAGTGGCAAAGTTATTGGAATAAATTCAGCCATTGCAACCACGGGCAGTTCGATGGGTGGGCAAAGCGGCAGCATTGGCCTGGGATTTGCAATTCCAATTAATCAAGCCCGTCGCGTTGCAAATCAACTCATGACAAGTGGTAAATCCACCCATCCTGTAATTGGGGTTCAGTTAGACCTTTCCTACTCTGGAAATGGCGCAAAAGTCACGACCGTTGTTGCCGGGGGACCATCCGCAAAGGTTCTCAAGGACGGGGACGTAATTACTGCAATTGACGGCGTAAAAGTTGCTAATGGCACCGAACTAGTAGTAAGAATTCGAGCAAAAACGCCTGGAGATGTAGTCACCTTGACGCTAGAAAACGGCAGCAAGGTTCAAGTTACTTTGGGTTCAGAAGCCACCAAGTAAAGTCATATCATGTTCGATATTGGTTTGCCCGAGTTCTTGGTCATTGCGATGATTGCTCTGATTGTGTTTGGCCCGGAACGCTTACCAGAAATGGCCGCCCAGGCTGCAAAGTTAATTAAATCGCTACGCACTAAAGCTCGTGCGGCAACCGCAGAGTTAACTGACTCTATGGATACCAGCGCCGTTTCGGAGTTAGCAAAAGACATCCGTGGACTCACGCCTCGGGGTTTTGCCGCAAATTCATTTTCTCAGCCACCAGCGCGACCTAATGCGCCAACTGGCATAGTCAATCCGGTTTACGATCCGGATGCCACTTAGCTACTTCCGATTTGGGGTAATGCCTAAGTTCATGCCAGTTAATCCACGTGGGCGGGTACCAAGTTTGGTTGCCATTTCGATCAGGGCTTTCGAAGCTGGGGCATCTGGGTGGGAAAGTACGAATGGCATACCTGAATCACTACCTTCGCGTAACCCAGTATCAAACGGAATGCGACCCAACAGCGGCACTTCTTGACCAACGTTTGCACTAAGTGTTTCGGCAACCATCTTTCCGCCACCGGAGCCAAACATGTCAATTGGTTCACCGCAGTGCGGACAAGCGAATGCTGACATATTTTCGATAACGCCACTAACACGTTGATTGACTTGTGGCGCAAGCATGCCAGCACGAATGGCGACGTCTGCGGCAGCTGGCTGGGGCGTTGTGACAATAATTAATTCACTCTGGGGGAGTAAATGTGCGGTACTGATTGCAATGTCACCTGTGCCAGGTGGCAAGTCAAGTAGCAATACATCTAGATCGCCCCACCAAACTTCGCTTAAGAAAGACTCTAAGTACCGATGCAACATTGGGCCACGCATAGCAACTGGCTCATGTCTGCCCTTTGGCTTTAGCGGAAGCATCGACATAACGCGGACATCATGTCCTTGCGGCGGCATGATCATGTTTTCAACTTTTAGTGGCGCTTGGGTGATGCCCATCATGTCTGGGATTGAGTGCCCATAAATATCAGCATCAACAATGCCAACTGCTAAACCTTGAACTGCCATGGCAGCAGCGAGATTGGTTGTAACTGAAGATTTACCAACGCCACCTTTACCTGAGGCAATTGCGTAGATCCGAGTTAGTGAACCAGGTTGATTGAATCGAATCTCTTTGACTGGACCTTGCAGTTTTTCGCGGAGTTCAGTTCGTTGCTCTGGGCTCATTACATCGAGTTCAACTTCGACAGCTGTTACATCGCGGACTTTTGATACTGCCTCTTTAACGCTGGAAACAATTTTGTCCTGCATTGGGCAAGCAGAGATTGTTAAGTAAACGCCGACCGTCACCTGACCACCGGAAATTGAAATGTCTTTAACCATTCCGATTTCGGTAATCGGGCGACGGATTTCAGGATCGATCACTGTGGCTAGCGCGGCTTGCACTGCCTCTTGGTTAACTGTCATGAAGTTTCTTGATCATCCTTAGTTTCGGTTTCGAGTAACTCTTTGAATTCTTCCAATAGGTCGCGCAGTTCGCCGCGCAGGTAATCACGGGTCGCTACTTCACCTAACGCAAGGCGCAGGGAAGCAATCTCGCGAGTCAAGTAGTCTGAGTCCGCTAGTAAGCGCTCGGTGCGTTCCCGATCTTCCTGAAACTGAACTCGATCTCGGTCAGCCTGACGATTTTGCGCCAACAAGATAAGCGGTGCAGCATACGAAGCCTGAAGCGATAGCGCCAGGGTTAGAAATAGGAATGGAAAACCATCAACCCGTAGATGTTGTGGTGCCACTGTGTTCCACAGCAACCAAGCCGCAATGACAAATGTCATGTAGCCCAGGAAGCGCCACGACCCTAGGAATCGAGCAACTCTTTCGCTTACGCGACCTGCAGTTTCAGAATCAACGGTTGGGCGAAGAGAGCGACCGCGCTCTAACGGCTGATCCAAACGTGGTCCTCGTCGTTCGTTGCGTGCCATGATCAGCCCTCCTCATCTATCTCGTTTTCTCGCCAGTCTTCCGGCAACATGTGGTCAATAACGTCATCAATCGTGACGGCACCTAACAAATGATCATTCTCGTCTACAACTGGCAATGCCACCAAGTTGTATGTTGCGAAATACCTTGCAACCTGGCCCAGCGGTGCACCTGGACCAATTGGCGTAAGTGAGGTATCCAGCACACCAGACACTAATGCGGACGGCGGTTCTCGAAGCAGTCGCTGCACGTGTGCCACGCCAATATATTTACCAGTTGGTGTTTCAAGCGGCGAACGCGTTACATAAACCTGGGATGCCAAAGCCGGGGAGAGCTCAGCTTGGCGTACGCGAGCCAATGCTTCGGCAACAGTTGCATCTGCAGACAAAATCACTGGTTCGGTGGTCATCATGCCGCCGGCACTGAAGTCGTCGTATGCCAAAAGTCGCCGTAGATCTTCTGCTTCTTCTGGCTCCATGGCACCTAGGTATTCTTCGGCCTGCTCTGGTGGCAATTCCGAAAGTAAATCTGCAGCGTCGTCTGGATCCATTTCTTCCAAAACATCTCGTGCCCGCTTTAACCCGAGAGCCGACATAATTTCAACGCGATCGTCCTCAGGTAATTCTTCAAAAACATCTGCTAACTTTTCGACATCCAACGCGCCAACAAGCTCGAGTCGACGCTTTTGCGGCAAAGTCTGTAGCAAGTTTGCTAGGTCAGCTGGGCGCATCTCTTCAATTGATGCGAGTAAGGAATCAACGCCTTGTTCGGAGGATTCTGTGAAGAGTCCTGTGACGTCACCCCATTCAAGAGTTACGGTAGCGCCACGACGTCCAAAACCATGGCCAGCCTTACGAACAAATAGTCGGCTAACAACCCAATCTCGAGTTCGTTCCTGACTCATACCAACATCTTGCAAAGTGGCTTGTTCAGCACTGTCTAAAATTGTGATTCTACGATCGAGGAGCTCGGCGATAATCAGAGTTTCTTCCGGACGACTCTCGAATCGACGCAAGTTAACAACCCCGCTGGTTACAACTGCGCCAGTGTCAATCGAGGTAACCCGCGCCATCGGAACAAAAATTCGGCGACGTGGTGCCACTTCAACAACAAAGCCGAGCACCAAAGGTGCACGGCCGCTGGAACGAGCGGACACGACGACATCACGAATCTTGCCTACCTGATCCCCAATGGAATCAAATACGGCAGTACCGGCCAATCGGGCCAGGTAAATGCGGGTCTGTGTTGTGCTCACCTGTCGAGATTACCCGCTAAATAAGGTGAAACGGAATTTCACATAATACGAGATCTAGTGATTTCCGCGTGAATAAAGGGGATCTTCCGCTAAGTTCAACTTACGCAATTACTTGTTCACCCAAATTGCCCCAAAATTCAGCAAAACACCTAGGAGATCCGAATGTACAACCCATCAGCTAATCCGCGCTTCGCTGGCAAGACCGCAATTGTTACTGGCGGCGGCGGCGGTATCGGAACTGCAATTTCACAGCGACTCGCAACTGAAGGTGCATTTGTAATAGTTGCGGATGCGGTTGCAGAAAATGCACAACAGGTTGCTGATTCAATCACTAGTACGGGTGGGCAAGCAATTGCGATGACCGTCAATCTTGCAGATGCAAGTGCTTGCACCGATTTAATATCAAAAGTTTTTGCAGATCGCGGGCAAATCGATGTACTGGTAAACAATGCGGGAATCATGCGACGTGGAAATATCTTAGATATTTCGGTTGAAGATTGGAATGATTTGTTTGCCGTAAACATCAATGCAATGTTTCACCTATGTCGGGCAGCATTGCCGCACATGATCTCTGGCGGCGGCGGAGCAATTGTGAATACAGCCTCGCAATGGGGTTTGTATCCTGCACCAAACTGCATTGGTTACAACGTAACAAAAGCTGCGGTTGCTTCGTTCTCGCAAAACTTGGCACGCGACTACGCACCCCATAACGTTCGCGTTAATGCGGTTTGCCCAGGTGAAATTCACACTCCAATGCTCGAGGCAGGCGCAAAGCGTTCCGGTCGCACAATTGCCGACCTCGACAAACTTGTTCCATTTGGTCGCGTGGGTCGTCCTGACGAAGTGGCTGCCCTAGTTGCATTCTTGGCATCTGAGGAAGCTGCGTTTATGTGTGGGTCGCTAATTGAAATTACTGGCGCACAACCGGTTGCTTAGTTGCGGTTGAAGTAAAGTAAAAGCGTGCGCGGACAACCAGGAACATTCCTCTATGGCCTCTCGCGAAAACTTTGTCGCATTGACGTAACCGGGATAGAAAATCTCGCAATACTTGAAAAACCTGGCCCGGCAATGATAATCGTTAATCACACATCAGTTGTTGACGTCGTAGTTGTGGTTGGCACGCTTCATAAACTTGGCTACACAGTTGACGGCCCATGCCTGGACACCTGCACTCACCACAGACATCTGCGACCAGTGGGTACTTCAGACATGTGGAACTTTCCACTAGCAAAGCAAATCGTCGAAGGCAGTGGCATTATTCCGACAGATCAACATGATGGTCGAAGTGCATATCGAGCAGCTCGCGAAGCGTTACGCAATGGCGAATGTGTTTTGATCTACCCTGAGGGTGATGTGCAGGTCAACGCTGATGCTTCGCCACGTGAATGGCGCGCAGGGGCAACTGCATTAGCCAAATCCACGCCACTACCAATTGTGTTTGTCGCACATCACGACACCCGAAACTTAGGCGGGGGATCAGTTTTGAAAAGTATTTTAAAAGCGCTGACTGGAATTGTGCGCAAGCCTCGGATTCAGTTAGTTATCGGAAAACCAGTAATGCCAATCGAACTAGATAATTTAAGCGGTTCCGAAGTTACTGAGTTTCTGCAGCAACGCTTGATCGAAACTTGGCAGCAAGCAAAAGCCTTAAATTAAGCGTCTTTGGGAGCACTTCGCGTGCGATTGCGCTGGCGCGGTTCCCGCGGAGCTTTGGCTTCAGCCGGCTTTTCAGACTGTGATTTCACAGGAGCTGATTTAGTAGGTCGATTACGACTTGACCCCGAATTGGACTTGCTTGAACTCGAAGAATTCTTAGTTTGTGGACGCCGGCCTTTGTTAGCTCCGGTCTCACCAAGGTCTTCGAGTTTCTCACTGGCTAAACCTTCACGCGTTTGCTTTGCGCCTGGCAGTTTTCCAGTGACACCCTTTTCGATACCAAGTCCTATGTAGACATGGTCACTTGATGAGTAGGTTTCGATTGGATCGTTAAACGCCATACCAAGTGCGCGGTTAATCATTTGCCAACGATTTATATCCTGCCAGTCAACCAACGTGATTGCTACACCAGAGTTACCAGCTCGGCCAGTTCGTCCGACGCGGTGTAGGTAAGTTTTTTCGTCATCTGGGCATTCGTAGTTAATTACATGCGTTACGTCAGCGACATCGATACCGCGTGCGGCTACATCGGTTGCAACAAGTACATCGATCTTGCCGCTTCGAAATGCTCGCAACGCTTGCTCACGCGCACCTTGGCCAAGATCGCCATGAACTGCGGCTGAGGCAAAGCCACGTGCGGCTAAGTCTTCGGCTAAGTTTCCTGCCACACGCTTAGTGCGGCAGAAAATCATGGTTAACCCTCGACCCTTAGCCTGCAAAACGCGGGCGACGAGTTCAGGTTTATCCATTTGATGGCAACGCCAAACATGCTGTTCAATCGCATCTACGGTTGAACCTTCGCTGTTACCGTCGTCTGCGCGAATGTGTGTTGGTTGCGTCATGTAGCGCCGAGCAAGTGCCACAATTGCGCCTGGCATAGTTGCCGAGAACAACATGGTCTGTCTACTTGCAGGGGTTTTGCTTACCAAGGTTTCGACGTCGGGCAAGAATCCCATGTCTAACATTTCGTCAGCTTCATCCAGTACTAATACTTTGATCGCACTCAAGTCCAGGTGACCCTGCTTAATCATGTCGATTAACCGACCCGGGGTACCAGCAATAACTTCGACGCCGCGTTTCAATGCCTCAACTTGTGGTTCATAAGCTTTGCCACCGTACAGACTCAAAACTCGAGCGCCCATATTCTTGCCAGCTTTTTCTAGGTCATCAGCAACTTGAATCGCAAGTTCTCGAGTAGGAACAATAATCAGACCCTGCGGCTTACCGGCATGTTTAAATTCACTCCACTGTTCGCTGGTTGGCGTTATGACCTGTGTCAGGAGTGGCACGCCAAAGCCGAGAGTCTTACCAGTTCCAGTTTTAGCTTGGCCGATTAAGTCCTGGCCAGTCATGGCCAACGGCAAAGTCAGCTCTTGAATTGGGAAGGCATCTATGATGCCGTTTTCGGCAAGGGCCGAACAAATGTCTTGGGGGACGCCGAGATCGGCAAAACTAGCGATGAGAAAACTCCTGGTAGATATACGGCAAACACGCACAATTTCGTGGCCGACTTCAATCGTACCCGCATATCGCCTAGCCTTAGGCGTTGTGAGTAGTCCTGCAGTTATTGATCTTCTTGGCATCCTTGCCTATGGCGAGTTGGCAGCCTTTGAGCGCCTTGCCAGCGATTCCGCGCTGGCCCCAACTTTGTCGGATAAAACAAAGCTCTCGGCAATGGCTGCAGCCGAATACCGCCATCACGAGCAGATCGTCGCACGCCTGCGGGAACTTGGAGTCGACCCCGAGCAATCGATGCTGCCATTTGTTGATGCACTTGATCAATTTCACAACACGCTAATCCCTCGGGACTGGTTAGAGGGATTACTTAAGGCATATGTTGGCGACGGGATTGCCGCAGATTTCTACCGCGAAATATCAGCACACATGGACCCGCAAACCGCCGATTTAGTAAAAGATGTTTTGGCTGACATTGGTCATGCTGAATTTGCAATTGATCGAATTCGCGAGGCCATAGAAGTCGATCCAAAAGTTGCTGGTCGCCTAGCTTTGTGGGGACGTCGTTTAATGGGCGAGATGATTAGCCAAGCTTCCCTTGTAGCTGGTTCCCGTCCAGCTCTACAAGACTTGTTTTTAAATCCACCCGTAGGTGCACCTGAAATGACAGTAAATGAATTATCCGGAATGGTTAACCGACTAACAGTTGGTCACGCGAAACGCATGGACGCCCTAGGACTAGCGTCGTAGCTCTAGTTAGTTGTGGTAAATCCAACGCGACCTGTTGCGGGGACACCAATTTCGGCAAAGGCAATCTTGTCGCCTGGCACGATTACGGTGCGGCCCTTTTCATCGATCAAAGTAAGTACTGATCCACCAGCAATAGCGGCGTCGATTGATTTCTTAACTGCATTGGCAGTTTCGTTGCTCTCTAGGACAACTTCACGATTAACGTGTTGAATACCAATTCGAATTTCCACGGCGTAACTCCAAAAGTCGGTTGCTGTTATTTGCAGTCTACGTTAACCAAGTCGATCTTCGAGATGTAGTACATCAGCCGTAAGCGAACTGGACGTCGTTGCTACTGAACTTAAGCCGTTCCAGGCTAGGTCCAAAGTTTGTGCTACTGCTTTTTCGATAGCTAATGGACGGCCAAGGCGCAGCCAGCGCCAAGCGGCTGCTTGTGCCATGCCACAGAGTCCGCCAGCCAAGATGTTCGCTTCCCCAACAGACATTCCGGTTTGCTTCGCAACTTCGGCTCCAACAGTGCGTGATACTTGTGCAACCACGTCTTCGACAAGGGCTCGCACGTCGCTGTTCATTGTGAAGTCGGATTCGAAAATTAATCGATAACCAAGGTCGGCATCATCAATAAGTCTGAAGTAACAAGAAATTGCAGCCTCAAGTCGGTTTCTATTACCTTCCGTGGAATCAATTGAATTGGATATTTGCTCAACAATTACGTCGACGCGCTCTTCCAGGATGCCTAGATAAAGTACTTGCTTGGATGCGAAGTGCTGGTACAAAATGGGCTTACTTACTCCAGCTCGCTCTGCAATGTCATCCATTGAGGCTTGATGAAAACCCTTTTCGGTAAATACTTCTAACGCAGACATCATTAACTGCGATCGACGCAAATCAGACTTGGAGAGCTCTGGGCGTTTCTGCAGATTGTCGCTAAAAAAGGGGACTTCTTCCATGGCAACCACATTAGAACGCGGGGCAAGGAAGTGTGGCAATGCCCCCAGATTTTGCAAATTGCTTGCGATAACTGTCCAAGGGCAAATCGGTGGGAACAAAGTAACGCAAAACAGGGTTGGATAGGACAGTAGGTATTTAAGGAGTATTCATGTCGTTGCCCCCATTGGTGGAGCCCGCAGCCGAACTAACCGTGGATGAGGTCCGTCGTTACAGTCGGCACCTGATCATCCCTGACGTAGGTATGGCTGGTCAGAAACGCTTGAAGAATGCCAAGGTGCTTTGTGTTGGTGCCGGCGGCCTAGGAAGTCCTGCTCTCATGTACTTGGCTGCAGCTGGTGTTGGAACGCTAGGTATTGTCGAATTCGACACGGTTGATGAGTCTAATTTGCAGCGCCAGATCATTCACAGTCAAAGCGACATCGGAAGGTCTAAGGCAGAGAGTGCTGCGGATACCGTGCGCGGGATCAATCCTTACGTACAAGTCAATTTGCATGAAACTCGCTTGGACTCTACAAATGTCATGGAACTTTTTTCGCAGTACGACTTAGTGGTTGATGGCACAGACAACTTTGCCACCCGTTACCTCGTTAACGATGCCTGTGTTTTGCTAAACATGCCTTACGTCTGGGGATCGATTTATCGTTTCGACGGGCAAGCAAGTGTGTTCTGGTCAGAACATGGTCCGTGCTATCGCTGCTTGTACCCAGAGCCACCGCCGCCTGGCATGGTTCCTTCGTGTTCTGAAGGTGGCGTGCTCGGAGTACTTTGTGCATCGATTGGTTCGATTCAAGTCACTGAAGCGGTCAAGGTTCTTACCGGAATTGGTGATCCACTTGTTGGTTCACTAATTGTTTATGACGCACTTGAAATGACTTACCGAAAGATTAAGGTTCGTAAGGATCCAAATTGCGCGGTGTGTGGGGAAAATCCAACTGTGACAGAGTTAATCGATTACGAAGCATTCTGTGGTGCGGTTTCGACGGAAGCCGCTGAAGCAATTGTTGACTCGACCATCAGCGTTCGCCAGCTTGAAGATATGTTGAACGCTCGCGAACGAGGCGAAAAAGATTTTGTTTTGATCGATGTCCGCGAACCGAATGAATACGACATCGTAAGCATTCCTGGTTCAGTGCTGATTCCTAAGAATGAATTCTTGATGGGGGATGCACTCTCTAAGTTGCCACACGACAAGCAAATTGTGCTTCACTGCAAAGTTGGCGGGCGCTCAGCCGAGGTGTTAGCTGCAGTTAAAGGCGCCGGCTTTGCTGATGCGATTCACGTTGGTGGCGGAGTTCTTGCCTGGGTTAGCCAGATTGAACCGGATAAACCTAGTTACTAAGTTCCGGAAACTAAAGGTTTGCAGTTCGTTGCAAGTTTTGGAAAGCAAGCCAACCTGGAATAGTCGGGAACCAGAACGTAAGTAATCGGAATACTAAAGTTGCCGAAACTGCTACGCCCGCATCAATTCCAGCGGCAGTTAAACCGGCAGCGATGGCAGCTTCAACCGCGCCCAATCCACCCGGTGTCGGCGCTGCCTGAGCTACTACGGAACCAGCCAAGTACACCAGCGAGATTGCTGCAATTGAAGCGGTAGGTGTGAATGCTCTAACTGATGCAACTAAAGCTCCGCAGTAACCGATATTCATTAGAAGAACACCGACTATTCCAGCGCCCAGTTTTGCAGGCTGATTTGCAAGCGACGACATTCGCGGAACAACCTGCGAAAAAATTGGTTGCACACGTTCGCTTGCCCAGTGCCGCACTTTAGGAATAGTAAATAAAACTGATGCTATGAGTGCGATCGCTACCGCGACAATTATTGCTGTCTTTGGTGGGCGGAATGCCAATTCACTCGATGTTCCTGCCACGATAACCGCTAGAAATAGCAGAGTGATGTGGCTGAAGAATGCCATAACTTGGGCAACCGCCACGCTTGCTCCGGCCAACGCCGAATTCAACCCTTGGCGAGTTAGATACCGAACGTTAATAGCAACGGATCCCAGAGTTGGCGGAGCCACCAGAGTTGCAAATGAAGCAGCCCATTGTGCTTGGAAAGTTTTCCAATACGAAAGTTTTTCTGGAACTACGCCCATTAAGTTAAGCGTTGCTGCCGCATAAGTAAGAACTGAAAAGCCCAGTCCGATAAGTAGCCATCTTGTGTCAGTCTCATGAAAAACCTGAGAGAAGTTAACTTGACCAAGTTGAGTTAGTAGTAAGTAGGCCGCAACGGTACCCGCAACAATTGTTAATAAGGTACGCGGCTTGACACGCTCGATTTCAATCTGTTCAACATCGCCTTCAGGCAAAGTCTCCAAAATATTGGCACGTAACCCGCTTAACAGTTCTTTATTGCCCTTTAGCAAGGCACGCGTTTGAGTAGAAAGCGCGACAGGTTGCAAAGCTGGAAGTGCTCTTGCTAACCCGCCATTTCCCAAGACCACACGTCCTGCGCGGATCGCTCGTTCTGGATCAGCTAGCAGAGACAAAGTTATTAAGGCTTCGGCAACGTCAATTCGAAGTAAAACGTCGGAAGCGGCAACTGCGCCATCTTCCAGTCCAGAGATATAAACTCTGCCATCTTGTCCTTGGATGAAGTTTTCTGCGATCAAACCACGATGTGCAATCCGGGCTGCCTGCAGGTCGCGGACAATTTCCCATGCTCCAGCTAACTCGGCATCACCAAGGGCATGTGACATTGAATCAAATTTACGTCCCGGAACATGATCAAATGCAAGCAAGGCCGAGTCTGGTCCGACTTCAGCTACTGCAAGTAAATGCGGCGTAGCAATCCCAGCTGTGGAAATTGCCCAGCTATTCAGGGATATGCGCTCGAGTCGGCGTCGCATGGAAGTGCCTGAGCCAGCTGTGTCATCCCGCAGTCGGACTGATCGATATACAGCTTGCGCGAGTCCCGCGCCTTCCAAGTCGCGGTCCAGCACAATCACGTCAATGCGCTGGCCCTCGGTTGTGCTTGCGTCATATCGTCGGCCTGACTCCAAGACCTCGGCCGCGCGTAAAAGTGTAAGTGGGAAGCCAAGGGTCCCCATAGTTTTTGCAATGTCCTTGCCCGGTGGACGAGTGGTATCAGTACCCAATAGGTAGCGAATCAGCAGACCAATTGCCCAGCCTGCAAGTAATGAGACAGCGAGCCCAGCAGCAGTAACACCACCACTCAAAATGTCAGCAAGTGCAATCGAAGCTAGTACAACTGCGCTAACTATATTCCAGCGCACCCGCGACATAAAACGAGCAACCGTTATAAAGGATGCAAAACCACCAAGAAGTAAATTAAATGGCACTGCAGTTGCTGGGTCCGTAGTTCCTGCATATGAAAGAAGAAGTCGATCGGTACCAAATGCAATTAGGGCCGAAGAAGTGATGCTGAGGAATAGCATTGTGGCGAACAAACCACCCAGTGATTCAACAAGTTGTCGAGTGCGCTTGCGCACCAACAAATCAATGGTTGCGATTACGGGGAATACTAGAACACCAAAACCACTAACTAAGTTTGTGACAAGAATCAATATTGAAGGCAACTTGTTAGCACCTTGTGTGATGTCTTGTTCAATTCCGCTCGTGGTACTTTGCGCAATGTAAGCCAATAGAGTGGTCGCTGCAATAATCAACAACGCAGAAGCAAAACGAGCCAGATCGCCAGGCCGCCGGAGTCGTCGGTCAAGCACGGCATCTTCGATGACCAAGGTTGAGCCGAAAGCTGCTTGAGTCACCGACCATCCCCATTCATTCAGCGTCAGTCAGGGCTGGCGCTTTATCTAATCTTGCCTGAATTAGCAGAGAATACGAAAGCCTTAAATCTAAAGCGCCGTTAGCCGTAGGCCAACAGTGAAATGTCAGCCGCACATGGTGGAATAGGGGCAATGACTCGCTTAATCTTGGATCGATCTCCGGTGCCCCAGCAATCCGCTCCGGAACTTGATGTCGACCAAAGCCGGGTGGTAAATCACACCCAAGGTGCAATGCGAGTTTTAGCAGGCCCTGGAACTGGAAAAACCACAACCTTGGTGGCCGCCATGGCTGCTCGACTAACTGGCGAATCCGCATTGCACGCCGACCAAGTACTTGGCCTAACTTTTGGTCGTAGGGCTGCTTTGGATTGGCGCGACCAAGTAACTGCTGCAGTTGGCGGGGGAGTCGTACCGCTAGTTAGTACATTCCATTCATTTTGTTATGCCTTGGTTCGCAAATTCCAAGCAGACGATATTTATCTATCGGCCACTCGATTACTTTCGGGACCGGAACAGCAAGTTCGTTCACGTCAGCTCTTCGCTGATGCAATTTCCGATGGCCGCTTGAACTGGCCGACAGAATTAATGCCGGCGGTTGGCACGCGAGGTCTAGCCGAAGAGATCCGGGCTGTTATGTCGCGCACTCGATCCCACATCATGGATCCCGAAGATCTAATTTTACTGGGACAAAAATCTGGTCGCCAAACTTGGTCCGCAATTGGCGAATTCATGAACGAGTATCTTGATGCCCTCGATGCAGAGGGTGTGTTGGATTATTCAGAACTAATTCACCGCGCAGTTTTACTCAGCCATCGGCAAGATGTTCGCGACTACCTACACAAAACTTTTAAAGCGATTTATGTGGATGAATACCAAGACACTGATCCTGGTCAAGTTGCATTACTGAAATCTATGGTGAGCTCGGATAGCGCATTGGTTGTCGTTGGAGATGTAGATCAGGCTATTTATGGCTTCCGCGGTGCTGATGAATCGGGAATTAGAAACTTTGCTAATGAATTTGCTGATGTGTTTGGCAAGCCTGTCGAAGATGTTGTGTTGCGTACCTGTCGTAGGTTCGGTTCCGAAATCCGAAGTGCAGCCAGCGCTGTGGTTGGTTTTAATTTTCCTGCGGGCTTCTCAGAACAACAGATCCGTAAGCATCGGGACCCGGAATGTACTTCAAGTGATACCGGAACTGTAAAAGTATTGACCTTTGATTCCGAAGGCGCACAAGCTGCTCATATCGCTGATTTAATTGCGCGAGCACATACCAACCAAGATTTAGCTTGGTCCGATTTTGCTGTCATAGTTCGTTCCGCAGTTGTCTCAATTCCAAGTTTGTATCGAGCGTTTGTTGCTGCAGGAATTCCGGTTGAAGTGGCAGCTGATGAAATTCCGATACATCAAGATCCCGCGGTTTCGCCGCTCGTGCTTGCACTACGCGTTGTTGATCAACCTCACTTCCTAACCGCGGATGTTGCCGTACAACTTTTAACGGGGCCCCTTGGTGGGTTAGATCCAGTAGACCTACGAAGATTTGGTCGTTACTTGCGCGCAGCCGATCGAACCCCAGAACGCGCGCCACGGTCGTCGATGGTGTTGATTGCCGAATGTTTAAATAACCCACAAGCCTTGAACGAAATTCGGCCAAATGAACCAAGCGGGGTAGCCGAGACTATTTCGCAGGTTGCAGACTTAATTTCGCAGGCTCGCACCCAAATAAATTCAGGTTCAAGTCCACACGAAATCCTCTGGAATATCTGGCAAGGAACTAACTGGCCGGATACTTTAGAGCGCAGAGCTCTTGGTTTTGGCGCTGCTAGCATTCGTGCTCACCGAGACCTTGATGCAATTTGCTCATTATTTGATCTTGCGAATCGGTTCGTAGCTCGCGGTCGTGGAAAAGACTTAACTAATTTCTTAGCCGAAATTGAAGCACAAGAAATTCCAGCCGAAGCGCTAGCTGAAAATGACGTAAGAAATGATTCAGTTCGGTTGCTAACGGCACATCGTGCTAAAGGGTTGCAATGGAAGTTCGTAGTTATTGCTGATGCCCAAGAAGAGTTATGGCCCGACCTGAGGCAACATCAAACTTTGTTGCAGGCTGAGCGAATTGGTCCAAATGTTGAATTGATGCCGAGTACCTTACGAGAACTATTGGCTGAAGAGCGACGGCTCTTCTACGTTGCCCTAACCCGCGCCATGAACACCGTAGTCATTACTGCGGTCGATACGTCTATTCGCGAAGACGGAATTTCGCCATCAAGATTTGTCGATGATGTAATAACTGGCGTTCCTTCCGTTACCAAGCAACACATGACAGGGCGGCCGGCTCGACCACTTAGTGTGGACGGCGTCATTGCGAGCTTGCGTAGAACTTTGCAAGATTCGGCCAACTCACCAGCATTGCGCGATGCGGCAGCAGCTCGGTTAGCAACCTTAGCAAAGCAGGAATCCACGATGTTTCAACACTCTCATCCAGATTTATGGTGGGGAGTGCTTGACCAGACAAAGAATGCCAAGCCAGCTTCGTCGATCGTCTCAATGTCGGCGACAACAGTTACTGCTATCGAGCAGTGTCCGGCCCGCTGGTTCTTGGAAAAGAAAGTGCAAGCAACTTCGACTTCGCAGACCAATATGGTTTTTGGAAATGCCCTGCACGCTATTGCTAATGGCATAGCAACTGGTCAATTGGCTCCAAACATCGCGGACATTGATGAGCAATTAGATCGACTGTGGCCCGGCATGGGTTACGAGGCACAGTGGGAATCAAAGCGGGAGCGCAGCGCAGCTCACGATGCCTCTGTCCGATTGCTTTCCTGGCTCCTAGCTCATGCGGAAGTATCAAATGTTACTGAGTCTGATTTAGTTTTAGACACTACAGTTTCAGTGCCACAAACCGACGGCAGCACCCGTGAAGTTGAACTTCACATAAAAGGTCGAGCTGACCGAATTGAATTCACTGAGGATGGGGTTTTGGTTTATGACTTTAAAACCAGTCGTAATCCAAAAAAGACATCCGAATTAGTTACTGATGTCCAACTCGCTTTGTATTCGTATCTAATTGCCAATGGTTCATACCTTGATGGGGATGTTTCAAAATCACTTACTTCGACCCAGCAGGTTGCTGGTTCTGCCCTAGTTCAACTTCGAAGCGGAGAGCGCGATAACCCGCTTGTGGCTCTAGTACAACAAGTGCCGGCTGATCAACATGATGCTTCATCCGAAGTCCCACTGGAAGAGCGGTTGGGTGCTGCAGCCTTAGTTGTGCTCGACGAAACCTATGAAGCTCGATATAACGAGCAAACCTGCAAACGCTGCCCAGTACGAACTTTGTGCCCGGCAGTTCCGGAAGGCAATCAGGTGCTCTGATGGCTAACCCGACAAAGCAAGATTTAGAAAACGTCATCGGCTTTGCTCCGACTGAGGAACAACTGGACGCGATCACGGCGCCATTAGAGCCAGGCATGATCGTGGCTGGTGCAGGAACCGGAAAAACTACAGTTATGGCTGGACGAATTGCCTGGCTGATTATGACTGAGCAAGTACTGCCGGATCGCATCCTGGGCCTAACATTCACCACAAAGGCTGCACATGAATTACTAACGCGGGTTCGATCCTTTTTGCCGAAAGCTATTTCATACTTGGCTGAATCAAAAGATCAATCCGACGTCGGCGAACCGGTTATTTCTACCTACAATGCATTTGGCTCAAAACTATTGAAGGAGCATGCCCTTCGACTGGGTTTGGAGCCTGATGCCCGCGTAGTCGTTGATGCCACTCGATACCAACTAGCAATGCGAGTTGTTTGTGAAACGGATTATGACCTCGCAGGTTTGGAGTATTCAACAACAACTGCAGTTTCAGAACTATTGAAACTAGATGAACAATGTTCTAATTACTTAGTAGAACCGGCTGAAGTAATTACTAGCGATCGAAAACGAATCTCAGAATTACAAGCTATTTCGAAACCTCAAGCACTAGTCACAGAAATGATTACCGCAAGTAAAAAGCGAATTGCGCTCGCTCACTTACTTGAGGAATTTCGAGCTGCGAAATTGAGATATGACGTTATCGACTACTCCGACCAAATTCGGTTGGCAGCTAAAGCTGCGCAGTCATCCGAACAAATGCGAAACATGTTAAAGGACCAATATCAAGTCGTTTTACTTGATGAATATCAAGACACCTCACTCTCTCAAAAAGTTTTATTACGAGAGTTATTCGGAGATGGCCACCCGGTTATGGCCGTCGGTGATCCATGTCAGGCTATCTATGGTTGGCGCGGTGCAGAAATTACAAACATGGAAAATTTCAAAACTGATTTTATGCGCAACAGTCCAAGCGGACCTATCCCAGCTGAAGTTTTTAAGTTAACGGCTAACCGACGTTCGGGGGTAGCAATCCTCGGTGCTGCAAATCTTTTAAGTGATGAGTTGCGAAATTTACATCCAGAAATTGTTGAGTTAGTTTCTGGCCGCGATGACCTGCCTGCTGGAGAAATTCAAGCTGCATTACTTGCGACTTTTGCTGACGAAGTTAATTGGGTAGCAGATCAAATAGCCGCACTTAAACCGAAACAGGGTTGGGGCGATGTTGCATTACTTCTACGGGAAAAGAAGTACGCAGGGGACTATGTAACTGCACTCGAGTCACGCGGGATTCCGGTGCAAGTTGTTGACCCCGAAGCACTCGTAAATCTGCCGGAAGTTCGAGAGGTCATTAGCTACCTAGAAGTCATTAACGATCCAACGGCCAATACTGCGTTGACTCGCATTTTGATGAGTCCTCGGTGGCTGATTGGCTCCCGTGACTTAGCGATCTTGGGTCGCCATGCCGATGATTTAGTGCGAATTACCGACGAAGCAGACTTAAGCATTGATGTGGAACTCGATCACATTGTTGGATCGGTAGATCGTTCCGAGCGGGTAAGTCTGCTGGACGCGCTGGAATTAGCCGCTGCGTCGGATAAATATTCTTATTCGCAAGATGCCCGAACTCGAATGAAATCACTTGCACTAGAACTACGAAATCTTCGTAAGTATTCAAATGAATCTGCCATTGATTTGATAAGTCGAATTATTCGGGTTAGTGGCATCGGAATTGAGTCGATGATTCAGGATTCAGCCGCAGGAATCACCCACTTCGATCGACTGGCTGCGCTAATTGATGTAGCGGGTAATTTCCGAAGCCTTGATGGTGACTCCAGTGTTGGATCTTTCTTGAATTATTTACGAGATGGTGAACGTTTCGATCAATTAGTGAATGCCGATGTTGCAATCCGCGACGATGCAGTTGTAATCATGTCGGTCCATAAATCAAAAGGCTTAGAGTTCCCGATCGTAGTAATCCCAGACTTAACTAGTGGTGTGTTTCCTTCTGCACCTAAGGATCGTCACTGGCCAAAGAATGCGTTTAAGTTGCCGCCTGACGTGTTCAAGACTTCGATTCAGGATCGATTGCCAGTGTTCCCGGGAACAGCGGGGCCAAGGGGAGTTGACTTCAAGGCTTACACAACTGCGGCAGGTAACTTAGCCACAATCGATGAAAAGCGACTAGCTTACGTAGCCGTTACGCGAGCACAGCAACATGTAATAGCCAGTGGCTCCTGGTGGGGGCCGACCCAGACTAGACCTCGCGGACCAAGCGAATTTCTAACGGCAATCTACGCCCAAGCAACTATCGCAGGACCGTGGGAACTCGAACCAGAAGCTGAAGCGGTCAACCCTGCACTAACTGTCCAAGTTTTTCCTACTTGGCCACCACAAGTTAATCAAAGTATGCGGGAAGTGCGCTTGGCTGCTGCTGATGCAGTTCGCCGCGCCATGCAAAGTGACGCCGTGACGAAATCTAATATCGATGGAAAGCTGTCACCTACAGAAGTAGAACTAGCAACTGGCTGGGATGAAGATATTGCGGCACTGATATCGCAGGCAGAAATTAATTCGGCTGATTCCCGAACCGTGAAGCTACCAAATTCACTTTCGGCTAGCCAGATCATTGCGCTGCAATCGGATGAAAATAATTTTTTAAAATCTCTAGTACGTCCAATGCCGCGCAAGCCATCTGCTTCCGCTGATCGAGGCACATCCTTCCACGCTTGGGTGGAAACTTTCTATGGACAACGGGCTTTATTTGATTCCGAAAATCTCCCTGGTGCAATGGATGATGACATCTATTCAGATAAATATCTTGAGCAACTTAAAGAGGCGTTCAAGTCAGGGCCTTTCTTTGAGCGCACGCCGTACGCACTGGAAATGCCTTTCGCATTGGTGCTAGCTGGTCGCACTTGGCGTGGGCGACTCGATGCCTTATTCACCGGATCGCTAACAGATTCATTTGAACCTGATCGTTGGCTGGTGGTGGATTGGAAAACTGGAAAACCAGGTTCAGCTAACGAACTTCAATTAAGTATCTATCGACAAGCCGCAGCTCTGGCTTTGAATGTTGACCCAGATTTGGTAGAAGCAGTTTTCTATCATGTCCAAGAAAAGCATGTTCATGTGCCAGAAAAATTATTATCACTTGCTGAATTGGAAGAACTTATCTAGATCGAAATTTCGATAACTAGCGCGCAGTGATCGCTAACCCTGAGCGGAATAGCTTGGGCAGATTTTCTAGCCAACGAAATTTTCGCCTCCGAAATTCCTTTGGCAATAATATGATCGAACTGAATACGTGGCTTTGGAGTTGGGTAGGTAGCAATTCTTGCTAGCCAATCCCACCGCGTTACGAATGAGCCAATTTTTCCTGGCAAGTTGAAGTCACCAATAATGAGTACTGGATTTTTCCGGTTTGATAAATGTTTGGTAATTATGCGAAGTTGTTTCACGTTGTATCCAGGCACAAAACTCAAATGAGTTGTCGCAATCGTGACAATACCTTCCGGAGTCTCCACATCAGCAATAATCGCAACTCGAGGCTCATCGGCTACCTTTATAAACGCAGGTTTTGGGTCAGCTGGCACTAACAGTGGAAATGAGATCGGCGCACCCTTCAGGCGCAGCACCTCGATGTTGCTGAGTGGATAACGGGAAGCGAGTCCGACTCCGTAGTGAGCTTCGACGCCGTCATTTGGATCGCTGTGCAAATGCGTATGGGCATCGTTTGCAGTTTCCCAAGATTCACCAGGCGTTCCAACTAAAGCGGGCGCAAAGACCCAAAATGGTAAGCCCATTGCGTTGGCAACATCTCGGGTTTGATGCGCTTGGTTGCTGCGGGTTTGATCTCGATCGATCTCTTGGAGCCCGATTATGTCGGCGGCGAGCAGCGCAGCTTGTGAAGCTAGGCTCCCCGAAGGTTCATCTCCGCTTATCGACATCCCGTGGAGCACATTCCAGGTAGCAACTCGCATATCTGCACAATACGCGTATCAGCGTAAGATCGCTTTCTGTGGAACCTTTAATGAGCAATCTGCCCCTTGCCCGGTTCACGGTTGAGCGGGTTGCGGAACTTCGCTCCAACCCCGACTGGTTTGAAAAAGCTTGGAATTCCGATTCAACTCGAGTTTTGATTTTGCATGAGCTAAAGATTCCGGTCTCGAACGAACTTTCGATTATTTGGGTTAAGCCTGGTGCCATCTCGTTGTCACTTGATGAAGCAAAAAGCTGTGCCCTTTTGCTGGGGGCTGACAGTGACCATACCTATCTAGCGCTCATGCACGAAACAGTTGCACTTGATGATGTTACGTTTACGAGCCTGCGAGGTGTCGGCGCGCAACTTTCAGCAACGGATGTCGGCCTTGCAACAGCGGCAACCGCACTTGCAACTTGGCATGCAGGTCATCAGTTCTGTCCAGGTTGCGGCAATGCGACAACGGTTACCATGGCGGGCTGGTCGCGCTACTGCGCAATTCATGAAACCGAACATTACCCACGAACAGAACCAGCAATGATTGTGGCAGTTGAAGATTTGAATGGGCGCATCTTGTTAGGACGGCGGAAAGAGTGGCCTGAAGGTTGGCTCTCAACGCTGGCTGGCTTTGTCGAAGCCGGTGAGTCCTGCGAAGCTGCGGTCATCCGCGAAGTTTATGAAGAGTCTGGCATCCATGTTGATTTAAAATCTTTGCAATATATGGGCAGCCAGCCTTGGCCATTCCCAGCATCTTTGATGCTCGCTTATCGCGCCGTCGCAACCAGTACTGAAGTTAGTTTGCTTGATGATGAAATGACTGAAGTGCGCTGGTTCACTCGCGATGAACTAAAGACTGCCTGTTTGGCAAAAACCCTAAGTTTACCAAGTCCAGTTTCGATTGCATTTAGATTGATTCAGCATTGGTATGGCGAAGAAATTCCAATGACTTGGTGCCGAAATTAGATTTAGAAGAAGCCTTAGTTAGAGTCTTATTAGTTGCAACGAAAGAAGGAAATGCCATGAGCGGTCAATTGATTATGTACAGCACACCTTGGTGTGGCTACTGCCAGCGCCTAAAGGCTCAAATGGGTCGCGAAGGAATCGAATACTCGGAAGTGGATATTGAGCAAGACACCGTCGCTGCTGATTTTGTGATGAGTGTAAACGGCGGTAACGCGGTTGTGCCGACCTTGGTATTTCCAGACGGAAGCACCCGCACTAATCCGAGCATTGGCGAAGTTAAAGAAGTACTTGGCCTCTAGGCCCCAGATTCCACAGGCTCGTTGAATACCGGGGTAAGTCCTGCTGTACGTGATGTCAGAGCCTCTTGGCACAATGGGTCGGTGCCCAACATTCTTGATGCCCTTGATGAACAGCAGCGCGCTGCCGCCGAGTGTATAGCTGGGCCAGTTGTAATTTATGCGGGTGCCGGGACTGGAAAGACGCGAACTATTACACATCGAATTGCACATGGCGTCGCGTCTGGGGTGCACGATCCAAATCAAACCCTTGCGGTAACTTTTACAACTAGAGCAGCTGGAGAACTGCGAAGCAGACTTGGAGAGCTCGGTGTTAGGGGAGTCCAAGTCCGAACTTTTCACAGTGCAGCACTTCGCCAACTTCGATTCTTCTATCCGCAATTTTTCAATTCTGGGCTGCCTGATTTGGTGCCAAGTAAATTCAGATTTGTTGCGGACGCAGCTACATTATGTCGGGTACCTAACGACAAAGACACAGTACGAGACCTCGCTTCTGAGATCGAATGGGCCAAAGTAAACATTCTCTCGCCAGATTCTTATCGCGAAAAGGCTGTCGCACTGCGCCGCGATCTCAGTGGCGATTTAACGATTGAAAAGGTTTCGAAAGTTTTTGAAGCCTATTTAACGCGCATGGACGAAGCGCATGCCATGGATTTTGAGGATGTACTTCTGTTAACGACTGCGATGCTAGAGAACTACCCAGAAATGGCGGCCACAGTAAGAAAGCAGTATCGACACTTTACGGTGGACGAATTCCAGGATGTGAGTCCAGTGCAATTTGAATTAGTGCGGCAGTGGCTAGGTGATCGCGACGATGTATGCGTTGTTGGTGACCCGGCACAAACTATCTATTCTTTCTCAGGGGCGACTTCAAGTTATTTGACTGACTTCAAGTCACATTTTGGGCGGACCCAGGAATTCCAACTTACACATTCTTATCGCAGTACCGAGCCAATCATTAAGGTTGCTAATCAAATTTTGGCAAAGGACGCAACTAGTCCGGTGCGGTTAAGTTCGAAACGTGGACCCGGTCCAAACATTACGCTTACTAGTTATTCCAGTGACGAATTGGAAGCAAAAACAGTCGGTAGTCAAATCGCAACGTTGCTGGAATCGGGCACGAATGCAAAAGAGATTGCAATTCTGTATCGCATTAATAGCCAATCTGAAATTTTTGAAGCGGAACTTGGTGCAATCGGAATTCCAGTATCGCTTCGCGGTGCAGAACGATTTTTTGAGCGACCTGAAGTCAAAAATGCGATTTTGCATCTTCGCGCAGGTTTGCATGTCACTGGCAATCGCCCTATGGGCGAGATGGTTCGAGACATTCTTACATCAACTGGCTGGAAAGCAACTGCCCCAGATAGCGGTCGGGCGGCAAGAGAAACTTGGGAATCTTTAAACACAATCATCGACCTAGCCGATGAATTACTGGTTAAAAATCCAGCTGCGTTGTTGCCGGACTTTGTTAAATTACTTGACCTGCGAAATGAAATGGAGTTTGCTCCAAGTGCAAATGCGGTTACCTTAGCTTCGATACACGCAGCGAAAGGTTTGGAGTGGGAAGCAGTATTTGTAGTTGGGTTAAGCGAAGGCCTGCTGCCAATTTCCCATGCGACAACTGCAGTTGAATTTAATGAAGAGCGGCGGCTGCTTTATGTAGCCCTCACTCGGGCCAAAACTTATTTGCACCTATCTTGGGCAAAGTCTCGCCATACTGATGGCAAAGGGTATCGAGACGAATCCACCTTGTTGCGAGGATTGACGCTTTAGTTTTTAAAGCCTGGAACCCATTTTGCGAATTCATCGCGAACGGAAAACTCGGACTCGAGTTGGCACAAGACACCAATACTCCCCAACCAAACTCGATGAATTAAAACGTAGTTTGGCGGAAGGTTTATTTTCATTCCGATAGACCAATCCGAGTTTCTTGGATCGGCAGTGCGTTCAAATTGTTCGCGGATCCATTCCCGGTTGTGTTTAAAAATTGGCACTTGTGCCGGTTCAGTAAACGGCCCCAGGTAATCCAACAGAGATTGCGCATCAAGTTCAATGCCTGGACGAATAAATCCTTCGCGACGTAATCCAGCAACGACAGTTTCGCTATCGCCATCAATCGCAATTTTCAATAATGTACCCATAGCCATTGGTAAGCCATCGGGTAGTTCAGCCGTTGCACCAAAGTCAAGAATTGCAAGTCGACCATCGGGCATAACTTTGTAATTGCCAGGATGCGGGTCAGCATGCAGATAGCCCACACGGCTTGGACCTGAAAGCAAAAATCTAAAGTACATTTCGCCGAATCGATTACGTTCTTGCTGGGTTCCACTCTCGATAATTCGCGCTAGCGATTTGCCGTCAACCCACTCGGTGACAATCACATTTTCCGCCGCTGCGAGAACGTGTGGGACGTAGTACTCCGGATCGCCGTCAAATCCGACTGCAAACTTTCGCTGAATTTTTGACTCGTGCAAGTAGTCGAGTTCTTGGGCAACGCTGTCCGTTAACTCACGCAAGATCGCCCGAATATCGATGCCTGGAAAGAATCCAGCAAAGAGTCGTCCAAGTCTGGAGAGCTGTTGCAGATCAGCCAACAGTGCGCCTGAGGCGCCTGGGTACTGAACCTTGACGGCTACTTCTCGACCGTCGTGCCATATTGCTTTGTGCACCTGTCCGATCGACGCTGCAGCTGCCGGGGTGTCATTGAAACTTTGAAATCTATCTCGCCAATTTTCGCCAAGGCTTTCGGCGAGAACTTCATGGATTGATTCCACAGCCATCGGCGGTGCTGAATCCTGAAGCTTTGTTAACGATTCGCGATATGGCCCAGCGATGTCATCCGGCAAAACTGATTCAAAAACACTTAGGGCTTGACCAAATTTCATGGCACCGCCCTTTAGCTCGCCAAGAACACTAAAGATCTGCTCCGCAGTCTTAGCTTGATTTCCGTCACTTATATCAGCGGCAGACATGCCGCCGATTCGCTTACCTAAACCTGCGGCCCGGCGCCCTAAGTGTCTAACGGGTAGCGCTGCCATTCGAACGCTGCGCGTCATTGCACCTTGTGGGAGATCGGTCATACCTCAATTGTTATGCGACTCGGTCCCAAGCGCATCCGCAGGACGGGTGAATGTCGATTGGCATTGCTATGACATCGCTCTCGTTTTGTCGAAGTACGTTAATTTGATTCGAAGTAACCGCTTCGGTTTCAACCCATTGATCAATTTGTTGCACGACAAACAATGCACTTCTCATGACAAGTGAACTGCTGGCTAAGTCTTGGGGAACCTTACTTAGCAACTGTTGGGTAATTCTTGGCCAAGCTGGGTCTATGTCACAGTGCCGTTGGTATTCGCATCGAATGCATGGCGTTTGGCCAGGCAAAATTATCGAACTTACTTGGCATTCTTTTGTCGCCAAAGCTGCGACTAGATGTGGGATGTCGTTGGCCAAAAATTGTTCCGACGCCAATGGATCCATCCAAGGTGAGTCTGCCACTTGATCTGGTACCAAAATGGCCAATCGAAGTTTCGGCGAGAATCTCAGGTAACTATTGCGTCCTGAACTCCCACGCGCGACCCGCTCAATTATTTGCATAGCGACCGTATCTCTGCGAACTCCGATGTCGATTCGAGATGCACCCCAAGGAGTGACGTCTGCTGCACCAACTGCAACTGAATCAATCACGCGCAGCATTGGATAGCCAGAGCTTGCAAGCAATAGTGAGATTGTGGTGCCAAGGCGACCTGCTCCATAAATAGAAACTTCCGTACTAGCTCGGCGGAGCATTTTGTTGGAGTTTTCCCGGGTTTCGCGCTGCAGGCTGATCCGCTGAATATCGTTAGTTTGTAAATTGCTGGCTGATGCTTGATTCACGCATTCGCAAGTTATGAGAGTCGCTGATTCCAAAAGTTCCAGAAAGTTAAACATTGAGGTGGTCTCAATCTGGTTAGCCTGAGCACTTTGAACCAATTCCTCAAATGAATGTTGACCATCAAGTAAGGGTAAAAGTAGGCGAAGTAACTTCGCATCGACCATTAGCGCGCTACTTGGGTCGAGTCCGATTTGCGATGTCTCGTCATCGCGAACATAAACGTGGACACCGGGCGTAAGTTTTGGAAATGAAATTGTCATGGTTTGAGTCTTGAAGTTTAGCCCTGTGAATTTTGCGAAAAATCCACAACAAAGATGTGTTAGTGCCTGAGATTTGTGGCCCCGAAACCACATAGTGAGTTTGTGAAAAGATTCGAATTAGATATCTGCCACTTGGGGATAAAACTATTTTTTGTCCACACGTCGTGGCTGAAGTATTCCCTGATAAATGGGCCAATTCGCGTAGTTAAGAACCAGGTTTCCCCAAGTTGTGCACTGGCTATCCCCAGTAAACCAACTACCTTTCCCCAACCAATCCACAGGGTTGTACACAGGATCTAAGGCAAGTTGTTTAATCACATGGCAAGGCGGGGGAAAGCCCCGTAGGTTTCCTGTGTTGAAGCTCTCGAGATAACGAGCCGACGTTCGCAAGGGGAAGGCGGACGTGCGAGCACGCGGCTCGAGAGCTTCAACTTTTTACTGCGTTAAAGTGTGGGCAGCAGGGCTGTCCTGACTAATTCAGTTAGCCTAAATTCCATGACGCGAGAGAATCAGCCATCTTTATTTGACGAAGATACTGACGACTCTAAAGGCATTGATGGAATCGAATTAGTAGTAACTAAGACCGATTTATCTCAGGTAGAAGTAATCCGCAGCAAGCGACGTAAACGAAATATCACTGCGTATCGGGAAAGCGACAAGACAGTCGTGATGGTGCCAGCTCGAATGGCTAAGCGGGACATCGATGTTTATGTCGCAGAACTTGTGGATCGACTCGATGCCAGAGACGAACGGGCTGGTTCCCAATCTGAATTAGAAAAGCGGGCCCGCACCCTTTCTGAGAAATATCTAGATGTTGACCTGTTCAAAACTCATCGAGTTCCGGTTTCTATTCGGTGGGTTACGAATCAAAACTCAAGATGGGGTTCATGCAGTCCAAGCGACGGTGCAATTAGGTTGTCGCATCGACTATCAAACATGCCACAGTTTGTAATTGATTCTGTAATTGTGCACGAATTGATCCACTTACTTGTTGCAGATCATGGGCCCAAATTTTATGAATTAATGAACAAATTTCCAGAACACGAAAAAGCTAAGGCATATTTAGACGGCTATTCATTCGCCGAGCAACACCTTAAGAACGATTAACCCTTAAGCCGAATCTTCAGGGTCTTCAGTGGATCCAGATTCAATTGCCTTATTTAGTTCAGCCATTAAATCGAGATCGCCTTGCGCGATGAATGCGTCGATGTCATCGATATCTTCTCCGCGCGGGAGTAAATCTGGATGCGCCCAAAGCCCATCACGGACTTCAACACCCTGAGTTTCACTTAAGCGTCCCCAGAGATTTGAAGCTTCGCGCAATCGACGGGGGCGAATTTCTAATCCAATGAGTCCAGCGAATAATTTTTCAGCTGGTCCACCCGATGCGCGACGACGGCGAAAGACTTCTTCGAGTGCAGCGCTAGCTGGTAGCCGAGAGGCAGCAGCCAAGGTCACTACATGCGTTACCCAACCCTCGATTAAAGCAAGAAGTAGCTCAATTCGAGCCAGGGCTAACTCTTGTTCTGGAGTCTGGGTTGGTTCGAATAAGTCGGCGCTCATTAATTCGCCGATACTTTCTGGATTGTTGGGATCAATCTGGGTCATGGCTTGTTCGATTTGAGCGGTATCGATTCGAACACCTCGGGCGTAGTCACCAATTGCTGCAAGTAGTTGAGATTGAATCCAAGGTGCAGCAGCAAAGAGTCGCTGGTGGGCTAGTTCGCGTAGTGCGATATAAATCCAGGCATCTTTCTCGTCAACAGAGAGCCCCTTGATAAATGCCGAAACATTGGAGGTAACCAGACCTGAAGTACCAGTGCTGGCTAATGGAATGCCAACATCGGAATTGCTCAACACTTCTTGCGAGGTTGCGCCCAGGGCTTGTCCGAATTGGGTGCCAAACATAGTGGCTCCCATGGACTTTGCCATTGACATCAGCGGTCCAGCTATTGAAGCAAAGTCTGTCGAAGCTAAAGTCTCGCGCAAGTTTGCTGCGACCTCATCCGGCAGCCCCGCCAGAAACTCTTCCGGGATTTCTAAAGTGCCAGGCATCCCTTCAGATGGCATTAAGCCAGTCATAGCACTGGACATTCCTTCGGCAACCGGTTCAACGATTACTTTCCAAGATTCAAATGTGCTCTCGAGCCATTCATTGCGAGTTACTGCAGCGATCGTGTGGCCCGTACTAGGTAGCGCAGTTGCATCATTTAACCAAAGGTCGGCCAAATTTGCGGCAGCACTTATTACTTCAAGATCAGATTGGCTGGCAGGGGAGTCGCCTGCGGTTGAAATTGCTTGGCGGGCAGCAGTGCGGGCTGAGTCCCAATTCACCGAGCCAGTTTGTCCTTGGCCACCGTTACGTAACATACGGCCCATGTTTTCGAGCATGTCAGCAAGTTGATTGTTGTCGTCATTACTGTCTCCGCCTGGTGCGAATCCGAAAGGGATGCTCATGATGCCTACTCTGTTTGCCTGATTCCAATATTGCGGTGCAACTCAATTTCTAGGTTATGCCCACATCAGAGTTAGGTTAATCTTTTCGGTTTTAGCCGTGCGCGAACGCGGCCAACCTGGAAGTCACGTAATCTTGGGTTGGCAATCAATCGAGGAATGGGCTCCAATGCGCTTTCGTTTCAACCCCGGCTTAACGGGTGCATTAGTAGTTCTTGGGCTGATTGCCTTAGCTATTCCCGTGCCATACGTGATGACCAGTCCAGGGCCAGTTTTTAATACCATTGGCCAACTTCAAGGAACCGATTTAATCTCGATTTCAGGCGCGCAAACCTACCCAACCACCGGTGAGCTAGACATGACAACTGTGCGGGAGTACGGCGGCCCACAAGAGGGTTTGTCAGTATTTCAAGCGGTATGGGGCTGGCTGAGCCCGGATCGCCGCGTTGTGCCCCGAGCGGCGTTTTATCCACCAGGCCAGACAGCCGCCGAAAATGCAGCCCAAAATGCCGAGGCCTTCAGTTCTTCTCAGAGCTATGCAATAGCGGCTGCGATGCACTACTTAAAGTTGCCAGTCATTGAGCAGGTTGTAATTACCAGCATCGGAGTTGGCACCCCTGCTCAAGACAAGTTACGAGCGGCAGATCACATCACAGCGGTTGACGGAGTTGCTACGCCAAAGCCTGACGATGTAGTCAAAGCAGTGCGAAGCAAGCCAATTGGAACAACCTTAATGTTTAGTGTCATTCGCGGTGGTGCGCCAATTGTGGTTGCCGTAGTTTCTGGCTCGCGAACCGATAACCCTGCGACAACTGAAGATGAATCTAAAATTCCTTACGTAGGTATCGGAGTAGATACGTATTACCAAGCAAGTTTTGATATCGCTTTCGGTGTGCAAGGAGTCGGAGGACCAAGTGCTGGCACGATGTTTGCAATTGGCATCATCGACAAGCTAACACCTGGCGCATTAACTGGTGGCAAAACAATCGCAGGCACCGGGACGATTGATCCTGATGGTCAGGTTGGTGAAATTGGTGGAATCGCGCAAAAGTTAATTGGGGCTCGCACTGAGGGCGCAGAATTATTCTTAGCACCACAGAGTAATTGCAAAGATGTAGTTGGCCACATCCCATCGGGCCTAACAGTCGTTCCGGTTAGTACGTTAACCGAAGCAATGCAAGCCATATCGGACTATAAAGCAGGGAAAAAGTTAGCAACCTGCACCGCTACTAAATAGTGTTGATATTAAATAGACTTCTCGAGTTGGAATCGGATTGGAATAAACATGGATGAAATATCAGTATCAGAACTAAACACAGTTTTGCCTAACGTAACAGTGGTTGATGTTAGAGAGTTAGATGAGTACGTTGCAGGTCACGTGCCAAACGCGATTCACATCCCGCTATCTACAATCCCATTACGATACGAAGAACTTGCAAGAGACGAAAACTTATACATGATTTGCGAAGCTGGCGGTCGTTCCGCGCAAGCCGGTATGTTTTTAGAGCAACAAGGGTTTAACACCACAAATGTTGTTGGTGGAACCGGTGCTTGGCGAAATGCTGGTTACGAATTAGCCTTCGGTGAATAAGTAGTTAGTTCCTTAGTCCGCGAATGTGGCGGCTAAAGATTCGTTAAGTCGTCCGACTAGGTTTGCTGCAACTGCAACTTGTTCCGCGGAGTCGTGGGTTCGATAGCGAAGCGCATTGAGATTTTCTCCACTTCGAAGCACGGCACTAACAATTCGAACATCGCGGCGATCTGGATGATCGGAAGCAGCCTGTATCAATTCGGAATCATTTTCGGC
This sequence comes from Actinomycetota bacterium, assembly GCA_947452765.1. GTDB lineage: Bacteria > Actinomycetota > Actinomycetes > S36-B12 > UBA5976 > UBA5976. Next base: position 29,809 of record CANGDR010000009.1, read on the forward strand.
TGGTAAGCCTGATTCGGCTGAAGGCGGCAGCACGATGCGTTCTAGCACCACGACTGCGCCTTGCACATCATCTGGCCAGGCTATGGTCCCAAGAAGCTCCTCAAGCTCCAAACTGTCCTCAAGCTCCTGCTCCACCGAGGTAAGGGGAAGTTCACTGGATAGCCCAAGCTCTGCAACCAACTCTGGGCTAGCGGCTATCAGGGCAGCAGTAGGGACTAAGGCAAATAGGCGAGTTGGTTGGTCCCAACCACCCGATGCGACGTGGTCTTCGACCTCGCGGACTAAGGATTCTAGGTTTACGGCGTAGTCCATAGCCCAATTCTGTCGTATCCAAAGCCAAAATTTTCAACGTAGGCTAAAAGGGTGAGTATCCCAAGTTTCAAACGCCCTAACCGCAGCCCGCTGGCTATTACTTTGGCTGTCTTGGTGGTGCTGTTTATTGCATTCTCCGCCTTCGCTGGCTTCTATGCAGATTGGCAGTGGTATCGATCCGTAGGCCGAAGTGATGTGTTCTCAACCCAGATTGTCATTCGTGCTGCACTGTTTTTGAGCTTCACTCTAATTACGGCTGTGAGCGTTTGGGGTGCAGCAACTTTGGCGCACCGCGCACGTCCGCTGAACATGCCAGTAACACCGGAAGAATTTGCATTACAGAAATACCGTGAAAGTTTAGATGCTTTCCGAAAAGTACTCTTTATAGCTGGCCCGGTTATTTTTGGTTTGCTGACAGGATCATCGGCTGCAAGTCAATGGCGAACCTACTTACTTTGGAAAAACTCAACACCATTTAATACCGTTGACCCACAATTTGGTAAAGACATTTCGTTTTATACTTTCCAACTTCCGTTCTATCGCTTCTTCATCGGATTTGCATTTACAATCCTGATCATTTCCATGATCGTAAATATAGTTGTGCACTACATTTATGGCGGTCTTCGCTCTGGTTTATCGAACTCAACAGATTCCGCCCGACGACACTTGATGTTCTTCTTAGGAATGTTGGCGCTGCTTAAAGCCATCGCTTACTCGATAGATAAGTATTCACTTGCGACCAAGTCCGATGCATTAATCACGGGATTGAAGTACACAGATGTACATGCCATCGTGCCGGCTAAAACAATTCTTAGTTACATTGCTTTAGCTACCGCAATTCTCTTTTTCGTCTCGCTGTTTCGTTCCGGCTGGTCAATGCCATTCATCGCGTTTGGCGTGATGCTAGGTGCTTCCTTTGTGATCGGTGGCCTCTACCCAACTTTCGTCCAACAAGTTCAGGTAAAGCCATCAGAACTACAACGTGAAACCCCCTACATTCAGCGCAATATCGATTCGACAAGAACTGCATACGGTATTAAGAATGTAAAGATTTCTGAATATCAGGCAATAGATAATCCATCCCTTGCCACGCTCACCAAGGATTCCGGCACGCTTTCAAATATCCGCCTGCTGGATCCAGCATTAGTTTCACCTACCTTTAGTCAATTGCAACAGATTCGTGGCTTTTACGCGTTTCCAGAAGCACTCGATGTTGATCGCTACAAACTAAACGGAATCAATCGTGGTGCGGTTATCGCAGTACGCGAAGTGGATTTAACAGGCGTAGCTGCAGATCAGCGAAACTGGTTTAACGATCATATGGTTTTCACACACGGTTATGGCGTAGTTGCAGCTTACGAAAATACAGCCAGCACTGACGGCTCTCCAAAATTCCTAGAAAGTGATGTTCCGCCTTCAGGTTTATTGAATATTTCTGAGCCACGGGTTTACTTTGGCGAACAGTCACCTGCGTATTCGATTGTCGGAGCAAATGCTGGAGCCAAGTCCGTAGAACTTGACTACCCAGATGATAAGAGCGCAAATGGCCAGACGAACAACACTTATAAAGGGTCTGGCGGTGTTCCTGTAGGAAATATTCTGCAGCGTGCTTTGTTTGCGATGCATTACCAAGAACCAAATATTTTGCTATCGAATCAAATTTCAAGTGCGTCAAAAATCCTTTACGATCGTGACCCAAAGACTCGCGTGGAGAAAGTCGCACCTTGGTTGACGCTTGATGGAGATCCGTATCCTGCAGTTGTTGATGGCAAAGTGCAATGGATTGTAGATGGATTCACAACTTCGAATGAGTATCCATATGCAGCTCGAGTCTCATTGCGCGATGCAACGACTGACTCGGTTAGTGCCCAAGCATCAGGGTTTCCAATGAACGCTGGAAACATTACTTACATCCGCAACTCTGTCAAAGCAACGGTTGATGCCTACGACGGAACGGTACACATCTATGCCTGGGATGAATCAGATCCAGTACTTAAAACTTGGAGCAAAGCATTTCCAGGAGTTGTTGAGGCAAAGTCAGCTATTCCTGCAGGAATTCTTGACCACATTCGATACCCAGAAGACATGTTTAAGGTCCAGCGCGATGTGTTGGCCAAGTATCACGTAACTGATCCACAAGCTTTTTACTCTGGTCAGGATTTTTGGATTGTGCCAAACGATCCAACTAAGCCATTAGTGAAGCAAGCTCAGCCGCCTTATTACTTAACATTGAAGATGCCGGATCAAACTGCTCCGACTTTCTCGTTAACCACTGCATTCGCGCCGGCAAACCGACAAACTCTGGCTGCATTCATGTCAGTAAATTCAGATAACGGTCCAGACTACGGAACTATGCGCTTACTCCAGTTGCCGCGAAACACCACGATTCCTGGACCAACTCAAGTGCAAAACAATTTCGAATCAGACCCAGAAGTTTCTAAACAACTTTCACTACTTCGCAGTGGTGGATCAGATGTCCAGTTAGGTAACTTACTTTCCCTTCCTGTCGGCGGTGGATTGCTCTACTTTGAACCGGTCTATATTCGTGCCAGTCAAACTGGCGGGTATCCATTACTTCGCAAGGTTTTGGTTTCATTTGGATCAAAAGTTGCCTTCGAAGATGATTTAGCTACTGCGTTGAGCAAGGTGTTCTCTGGTCAAGCGACGGTTCCTTCGAATCCAACCGATCCAGCCGCTCCAGCAACTACGCCAACACAAGATTTGGCGACAGCGATTCTGGATGCAAACAAGGCTTATGCAGATGGCGAAGCAGCCTTGGCAGCAGGGGACTTCGCAGCCTACGGTGCAGCGCAGAAGCGTCTGGCCGCAGCCTTGCAACGCGCTACTGATGCTGGTGGGGTTATCGCAGGAAAGAACCTCGGTACTAATCCGACTCCAAGTCCAAAGCCATCACCTTCAGCAAGTTAACGATTTGGTTGGGCTGGAATCCTCGCGTATCCTTTAGGAACCGACGCGGGGTGGAGCAGCTCGGTAGCTCGCTGGGCTCATAACCCAGAGGTCACAGGTTCAAATCCTGTCCCCGCTACTAAAAAGAAAAGACACCTTCGGGTGTCTTTTCTTTTTATCTAAGTAAGTGAGCCAGGATTTGGGAGGAGTAATTTGCGGGTGTAACCGCAAATTAGGACGGTTCCTGTCCCCGCTACTAAAGAAAGCCCCTATTTATAGGGGTTTTTTCTTGCCCAAAATTATTCGTGCCACACACGTGCCACAAGTTGATTGAAAATATTAAGGGTTTCAGCTCTTGAATGTGCTTAAAGATTTACTTCCATTGACTAAACGGCACCGAAGTATAGGTTCCTTCGTAGAAGCGCCATCCCACACCTGATGTAGTAGATGGATCAGGGCCGCAGAAGACTTGCCGGTACTTCAAGATTGCACTTGATTTGGGAGAGGGAGCATTTGGTGAATACGCAACACTACCGAGGTATATATCTGTATTTCCAAATCCAAGGACAGAGCCAGATCCACCACCACCACCACCGCTGCCAATTACATTCCACGACAAGTAGTCAGCATCGCGTTGGTCCACAGGTCGGCTGTTTATATTCGGGTCAGCCTTTGCCCAGTATTCAGCAGACAAATGCGCCTGAGCAAAACTTTCATTGGAATCATTGGCATTGCAAGCCCGCCATCCTGCCGGCAATGAAGTGAAAGTTGCTGTCACGCCGATGCTCCCAAATCTGGCGGGGTAAGCAATAAATGCATCGTCGCTGGTGCCAAGCACGTCGCACCACAGCCCGTTGTAACTGACCATTGCCTCGTTCAGGTTTGCAAACGAAGCTGGATCCTGTGACGAATACCAAGTAACGAAATCTGGTGCCCCTGGTTTTAGCTGGGCACAGGCCGCAGCTGGGTCCTCAAATGACCCGCTTGTGCGACTTGTAACTGTAATCGTTGCCGTGTACCTGACCTTAGGCGAAAAGTTCGTCGCAGTTCCTGCCGAGTTAGCCGGTTGGATGCCTAGTACCACGAAAGCCAAAACACCTATTGAGGAAACCGCTCCGGCCCCAAGAAAATACTTTTTATTACGCATACGCTCACTCTAAACCGATGGATTTGCATATTTGCAACGTGACGCTCAAGCTGCTTCGTGACTCCTTCAGGAATCTGCAAATTTGAGCAAGTGCCTGTGAAAGAAATTAGTCATTTTGTCGTATTTGTCTAACTTGTTCGCAATTCAAATTTTGACGTATTACATTTTAGGAATGGTGTTCTAATGGACACATGAGCAAGGTTGCAGCAGGATCATTATTTGCCATCTTGACGGTAATTACGATTGTGGGTCTGGACCTAGCATTCTTCAGGAACCACACTTTCGAGCGACTAGCAGTCAACATAGGGGTAGTTCTGATCTACTGGGCGTTCTACTGGCGCTTTTTCAAACGCATATAAATGGCACTAAATTTGCCGCTGATTTAACTTCTTACGTAACGCAAACACTTTATTGGACGGTTCTCGCCCATCGTTTCGCCAGAGTTATTACATACGGCCAATCAGACTGTATGTAATAACTCTTAGGAAAATTATGAAATTTAGGAAAATTGGGATATCAGCTGCTGCTGCACTTGTAACCGTAGCGATTGGTGCTACCTCAGCTATTGCAGCAACACCGAGTTACAATTTCACTGCACATAGTTCAGTTGGAACTGTAAAAGGAAACATCACTGTTGATGTCTCCAAGCAGCAAATTTGTTACACCATTAAATCCAGCACCGTAAAGAACCTCAAGTCCATTCAGCTTTGGGCTCATTCCCAAAAGACCATGAATTTCAAGGCTTCCGCCATTGGATCATCAATGCCAACCTGCGTGAAACTTGCAGATCCAGAAGCACCAACCGATGTAACTGGTTCAACGTCAACGGCCTACGTAAAGTTCACTACTAAATCCGGTAAAACCCTTAAGGCTCATCTAAAGAAGGTCTAAGCCTAAAGTCAAAATCGACTGGAGTTGGAAAACTCAGAATCTCCAAAAAGCAACTTTTTGTGAATCTGTTTATTTCCGCCAGTCGATTTCGACATATTGCGTTAATTCGACACACTCTAGTATGTCCACTTTAGATAGTTTTGGAAATTTAAATTTCAATTTCCAAAGGGTTAATTCTCGTTGACCAAGAATTGTATTTAGCATCTTCGTTGCAAATGAGAAACCAAGTTAAGTTGAAAAGTATGAACCGTTCTCATTTATCTAACCGTCGCAACAAGACCACAGGTCTAATCTTGGCGACTGCCTTATTCGCAAGTATTCCGCAGCTAGCCAACGCCGCACCTATCACCGCTTCAACTAACACTCACACTGCAGTTAAGTCGGTCGTGAAGTCTGTCGCCGTGCCATTAGTCACGTCCGTGAAGGTTAGAGCGCTAGATCAAACTTCTTCTAATGTCGAAATAAAGTTGAAGAAAACTCAGGCTGGCAAAACCGTAAAAGCATATGTGGCTAACAGCCGAAACGGTACATATGTCTTAGTGGGTTCCCATAAATTAGATAAAAACGGAAACACTACGATCGGAACGCGCAAGGATGTAAACGTTGGCAAATATCTCAAACTAAAACTAAATGGGAAAATTGTTTATTCAGGCAAGGTAACTTCAATCACTAAGGCTCCTGCCTTAGTACCCACATTTCAGAATGAAGTTATGACGAACGATGGCTTTACGCTACAGATTGCAAATTTCGCGTCCTTAAAGAGCCGTGGCATTACGCCCACGGTAGCTACTTCTAAAGGCTCAGCAGTAGTCAGCCTCACCGGTTTAGTAACTGTTTCAGGCCTTGATTTCGCATATTCGACAACTTTGGCGACTACGACTTCGAGTAGCCGATACGAAACTAAGTCAACGGGCTATACCTTCAATCCAGTTGCTACATCAGTTGCAACTGAATCGGAATTGCTTGCAGCTCTTGCTACTACTCGTCCAAATATTCGCTTGACGTCGAGTATCACTCTAAGTAGCCCACTTATCATTTCAGGGCCAGCATCTATTGCTGGAGCTAGTTCTGCATTCGCGTTCCGGAATAATACAGTGACTGTTAGTTCCGGACCTGTTGTACTGAAGGATCTGACATTACCTACAACTACGAATTATTTTGATTCCGTCGGAGGTAGTAATTACGGGGTAATGGTCTCCGGCGGTTCACTTGTTGCAGATAATGTGCATCTAACGGTCAGCAAAAGTGGTGATGTAAACAATGTTGGCTTCAGCGTGCAGTCGGGCGCATCCTTGAAGGTTATGAATTCAGAGCTAAACATTGATAAGTGGGCAACTTCGGGTTCCTACGCCGTTTATGCTCAAAATGGAGCTCAAAATATCACCTTGACTAACAACGCATTGAACATGGCTGAGATCGGTAGTGGAGCCACTGATGGCTTCACATACTTACTTGGCACAGAAGGTGCCTTGGGCATTCAGGGAACTGTAAGCGTGTCAGGTAACACTGGTTACGTCGAAGTCACGATGTTAGTTGCCGATCAAACTGCAGCTGTTTCGCAGGGGTATGCATCGTGGCTACCGAATGGTGGAATACTTCGTGTTCTATCTACCGGTCAATTCTTCAAGCAGATGAGTGGCTGTTGGGGCGCGGTAGCTACTAATACCGCTGAATTTGACAGTGCCTTAGCTGATTCGTCCGTTAATGCCCAGACCATCTACTTGCAGCCAGGGCTGCGTGACGGGTCGACCAGCATTGCCTTGAGTGGTCCTCTGAACATTGATGGCCCACGCACGATTGACGGAGTTAACGGTACTTCGTTGACTGGCAATACAGTGATGGTGAATTCGGGTCTTGTTGAGCTAAAGAATTTGACTCTACCGGTCTCGACGAATACCTATGATCTTGCTGGCCTGAGTAATTATGGCGTAATGGTTATGAGTGGTTCCCTAACTGCAGATAATTTAACGCTAACGGTGGATGCTGGAGTGGGCGCTGCTGATGGCAACAATGTTGGTTTCACTGTCCAGCCGAACGCATCGCTAATAGTTCAAAATTCTGACATCACTACTTATAAGCGCGGAGGCTCAGGCTCTTACACGGTTTATGCACAAAGTGGTTCTCATAATGTCACAATGACGAATAACACATTGCACATGATTGAGGTCGGAAGCGGACTCGTCTCTGGCTACACACAGATGATTGGCACCGAAGGCCCATCGGGTATCACGGGAACTGTAACTGTATCTGGCAACACAGGTGCCGTTGAAGTGACGTCTATGGTAGCCCTGCTTAATGTAAGCAATTCAGAGACTCAAGCCTCTTGGGTGCCTGTCGGCGGGATTCTTCGAGTTCTATCCACTAACGAGTTCTTTGTGAGGACTGCTGGTGGCTGGAACCCAATTGCAATGTAGCTAAATAACTAATGATGGCCGCGGAGAATCCCTTACAGGATTTTGTACCGCGGCCATTTAGTTGCTAGCTGATCAGTAATCCACTGAGCTTGCAATGGTTAGCGGCTAACTCAATATCTCAGTAATCTTTTCCGCGTCACGCAAAATCGATCCACCAATTAATAGTGGCTGCGTTTCATCTAGATTACGAAGTTCCTTGATCGCTTTTGCCCGCTGATCTTGCCAGTCATCCAATTCCTCTTGCTGTGGCTCGGATGGTGAATCTTCTGCGATTTCAGCTTGGTCATTTATCACTTCTGCGGTCGCGCTAAGAACTCCAGCTAGAGCAGTAGCCAAGAGCGCTGGAAGTTGATGTGAAGTGCCAGAAGTAAGGACTAATTCCCGACAAATGTTTACAACAGTGGTTGCAGTTGCCTCTGTCAATTCAATTTGGCCAACCACTGCTAATGCTTCTTTATGATCGATTGCTGGAGACCAAGCAGCGCCAGCAAGGGCAGATTCAGCCGCAAGTTTTATCTCATCAATTTCCGAAGCGATAAATTCGGCGCGAGCGAGCCAGCGCTTGGCAAGTTTAGGATCGACTACGCCATCGTTTTCAGTTAGCGACTTCGCTACCGCATTGAGTAATGCCGACATCGCAAAAGATTGCTCAATTCCGGCTGTGAGTGCTCGAGATTGCGGTGTTCCCTTCCGGACGAAATAGGAAACAAACACGGCCAGTGAAGTACCCAGTAGAACTCCAAGGAAGCGCTGTTCGATTGTGCTGGTCGAAGCATTTGGTCCAACCACCAGAATCACAGTGACTCCGATAGCAATTGCACCTTCTTCACCTAGCTTTAATAGTCGCGCAACAATGAAGCAAGTAAAGATAGCGAGCATTACCACGATTGAATTAAATCCGACTAGCTTCATAGATGCGAAGGCAACAGTTCCGCCAATTAACACACCAAGGATCTGTAGAAAACTTTCCTTCAGAGAGTCATGGAATGTGTGTCGCACCGAGACGATTGCAGTAATTGCTGCAGTAGTGCCAGAAACATGCGGCGTTTTTAATCCGATGAAATAGGCGAAAGTTCCGGCGAGTGTTGTAAGGACGGCTAATCTAAAATATGGCGCCCGAATAATGTCTAATAGGCGAACTCGCTCACCAGCTATTGCCCTTGGGATAAAGAACTGTTTCAGTGCGGACATTTCAAACTTTCTTAGCGGCTACTTAAATAGTAACTAAGAAAAGGGTCCAGTTATTCCAATAACACATTGGCCAAGGAATGCACTTGCCTTACTAAAGCAGGGTTACCGTTGCAGCGGGGGAATCGCAATCAGCAACAACCTCAACCTGGCTGCCATCTCGCAACTGGTCATATTCCGCTTGATCTAATTCCACAATTGGCATACTGATGCCATAAATTTCGGCAGAAACCAACGCGCCTATCACCAAAATGGTGTCACATTGCCGCATGATGATCGCCTTTGGCCCATCACCGGTTCGGATTAATTCAGCTAGGACGGCAGTTGCACTACTTGAACCTCGGCCCGAAGGCATCACCAAAATTTTGTCCGTCATCCGCGCTTTATGTTGGGCATGATGGACATCGATTATGTTTCCTAAATGATCAACACCACCCCAGAAGGAAACTGGCTCAGTTAGAAGCAATACTTCACCCGTTGCCGACCCCGGATGTGAACTTTTACCATGCAAAATCGCCATGTTAGGACCATCGGCTTTCATCACGAACGACTTTTCCGGCTCGGGCGGATTCCACGCATTCGCGCAAACTTCCCAACACCGTATCTATGCCCAAGTTGCCTGGCGCATACCAAGCCCATTTCCCAGAATTAGTCATTACGTTTTTCACATCTTTATTAAGTACAGGTGTTACATAAGTGCAAGTATCAGTAACTACTCGGCCGCCAGCAGAAATGAATAGAGCTAGGTACCCAAGGTCGTCGGCCTGACGCATAACATCACGGCCAGTTGAAATATAAAAGTCAATGTGATCAGCAAACTTTGGTCCATCGCCAAGCTGTTCCGAAAGGGCCCTGAATTCATCGACAGAAAAATGCGGTGTACCCAAACAAACGGCGTCCAATTTATCGCTCGATGTTGTACTTAACTCATCTCGTGCGGCCCGAATGTCTGCAGCCGTCATAATTATCGTTTCGGCGTTGGGCGCGACTATTGCCGCAAGAGTTGGTGCTTCAGGCGTAACACCAACAATGTGGAAAAGGCCAACTCCACCAGCTGAAGCCGCAGTTGCACCCATACCCTTCAGCCGATCCTCAGTTACGCCGCCATCATTAAGGTCACCAGGTAGCCCAACCATGGCAGCCACCCGGGTTCCTGCACGGTTGCCAAGTAGCACCCCAAGCGCCGCCCAAGCAGCATCTTCGGAAAAGATCTCTGGATTCACATCGGAAAAATCTAAAACTAGAACTGCTTTGCGAGCTTCAACGTGATGAAGGCCACCGAATGGCACTCGACCAGTTACTGCAGCCGACAAATCTAGAAAATCTCCATATCTATCCGAGCGCGCGCCAAGAACCGAATTCACGAATGCAATTGCATTTGATTCTGCCCAAGCAACATCAGTTCCAAATTCGGGACGATGGCCCGCTTGGTAAGGAGCACAAGACCAAGTTGGTTCGCAGCCCAAAGCAATGTGAGCGTCCATTAGACGGCGACCGTGATTCATGAGAGTCGCATCGCCGTGCACTAGTCCGGGGTGGAGTAAATCAAGTGAGCCAACATTAGTTGTGGTCTTGACTTTAACTTTTCCGCCAAGTTCAACTAATTTCTCAGTGAAATCTAATCCTGCTTCGCCATGGTACAAAGTTCCATCCGCATGTGCAGATTTTATTTCAATCAACTTTTCGGCACCATTTGCTTTTGCTACACCAACAATAATGCGCATACACATCGCGACCGCTGGTCCATGGTCACCGGCCAACATCGCTTGCTCTTCTTCGGTCAAGGTTAATGAACTCGCCGTTTTTGACATTTAATTAACTCCAGAAATAACTAGTACCTAGAACTCTACAAGTAAGAGCGCTAGGCACTAGTAGATTTTTAAAACTAGCGGCGATGAATTGGCTCATCAAACCAATGACGCGCAGCTGCCAACAATTCACCATCGGTCATAGCCGGGACATTAACATCAAGCGAACCAACGATCTTGTGGGCAACATTTGCGTGATAGCGCTCTAGGTACTGAATCAACTTAAGGACGGCATTACTTTTGCCAGTCCCATGACCAACAAGCAGGATTTCACCGGCTGGCTCCAAGGTCTTAGAAATTTCCTCAAAGTAGGACTTATCAGCCTTATCGCTGTCGTGCCCAGTGTGATGCTGTGCCTCTCGTACGTGAATGTTGCGCGGGGTAAGCGGGTGAATTAATTCTGGCTTTGCACCCTTTTCCGCATTCGTTGGCCAAACTTTAGTTTCGTATCTTTCAACAACTGCAACTACCAGTCTGTTAGTCAAATCTTCACTCATGGTGAACTCCTTGTTTCCATTTTCAGACTACGCCTAATGCCAAACAATGCATGCGTATCGATAAAGAGTTCAGTTGGACTGACAGAATGGCGTTATGACTTTACCCACACCTATTATTTTGGATTGTGATCCAGGACACGACGATGCCATGGCAATCCTGCTGGCAGCAGCTAATCCTGCAGTAGAACTTCTGGGCATCACAACGGTTTCAGGAAATGGCTCGCTTGAGAAAGTTACGTACAATGCGCTACGCATGTGCGCTGTAGCAAACATCGTTGTACCGATTGCCAAAGGTGCAAATGACCCACTTGCCGGAAAGGCGAGTGCAGCTCCAACTATTCATGGAGCTACCGCGCTAGACGGTGCTGAACTACCGGAACCTACATTCGAGATATCACAACTTAGTGCCGTGGAATTGATTGCCAAACTTGTTTCTGAATGCGATCGCAAAGTCACGCTTATCCCGACTGGGCCACTTACTAACATCGCAATGTTCTTGCAGGCGCATCCTGAACTTCACGATCGCATTGAACACATCTCGTTCATGGGCGGAAGTACAGAGCGCGGAAACTGGACACCGTACGCTGAGTTCAACATCTGGGCCGATCCAGAAGCTGCTGACATCGTCATGCGAAGTGGCTTACCGCTAATCATGTCTGGTTTAAACATCACGCATCAAGCTCTAGCAACTCCCGAAATTTTGGATCGAATTTCTGCATTAGATACCAAACTGGCACGTACAGTTGTCGACTTACTCCAGTTTTTTGCGACAACATACCGTGAAGTATTTGGGATGCCAGATCCACCGGTACACGATCCAGTTGCACTTGCAATCGTTATTGATGCCTCAGTTGCCAGATTAGTTAGTGCACCAGTTGCTATCGAACTACATGGTGAGTTAACTCGAGGTGCAACAGCTGTTGATCTCTACGGCACAACCGGCCAAGCGGCAAATGTTGATGTGGCAATGGAACTTGATGTTGAGAAATTTTGGAACATGATGATTGACGCGCTTAAGGTTCTGGGCAAGGAATAACAAAGCAACGAGATGCGTCCCGATAGAGTCGTATAGTGACCCCACGCCAGCTCAATATGTATTTTTGGACTTTCCTCATGTGGGGCTTGTCCTTCGTATGGCTCACCAAGGTGATTGCAACTTTTGGCTGGGTTGGCGGGGTAAGTTTCCGTGCTGCCGCTGCTGTATTAATCCTTTTGGTTCTTGCAAAAGTTATGAAAGTCCAACTGCAATACCACCCAGAAGATACGAAACACTTCGCAATCCTTGGCGCAACCAGTGTTGCTATGAATCTCGGTGGCATGACGTTTGCGCTTTCTCGCCTTGGCACTGCACTAACCGCAATTTTGGTAACTACGATTCCGCTTTACAGCGCGCTCATCGAGAGAGTTTGGGGTGGTATCAAGCACACCAAACTAATGATTCTTGGACTTTGGATTGGCTTTGGCGGAGTTGTAATTCTGATCGGCTTGTCGTCGCAACAGATCAATTCAAATTTCTTACTTGGTTTCGTTGGTTCCACGATTGCATCCTTTGGTTTTGCACTTGGCGGCAACTACTCTAAACAGAAGGCGCAACATATCGGTGCCTGGGAACAAACCATCGGAACATTCACATTTGGCGGTTTGTATTTACTCCCCTTTATGATTGCGGTCCCAATTGTTAAAACCCCTACTCCAGCATCGTTTGGCTGGCTGTTCTTGTTGGCAGGCACGGCAAGCGCTCTCGCATACATTCTTTATTTCCGGTTGGTTACTGAAATTGGCGCCACTAAAGCTTTAACAACTGAATTTTTAGTGCCAGTAGTAGCCGTAATTGTTGGCGTAGTTTTTCTTGGTGAGTCGATCACCATAACTGACTTGATTGGTGCTGCCTGCATTTTGCTGGGTAGTTCATTGGTACTTGGACTACTACCAATTAAGCGCAATACTCAGGTTGAGCTAGCTTCGCATTAGTCATGGCTCCCGATTCGAAAGATATGCCTAAGCGGTACGGCTGGAACACTCCAGTCACAGCCCCAGGTCCCGACGGGGGATTAATGCTGCGAAGCATTAAAGCAATAATCAAAGATCCACTCACATACTTGACGCAATCCCATGCGGATCACGGCTCGATCATCCAGTTCCCAATTCCAAAACCAGCAACTTATTCGATTGGTTCTGCGGTCGGCGCTCGTGAAGTACTGGTAGCGCAACAGCAGGAAACTTCGAAACAAACTTTGCAATATCGTAATCTTGCGCTCGTTACAGGGGAGGGATTGCTTACTGCTGAAACTCAGGCTTGGCGCCCGCGTCGACGAATGTTGCAGCCGGCATTCCATCGCGAGATGGTCGCTTTGACTGAGGGACATGTGATTGCAGGTCTAGCTCAATTGGATAAGCAGTGGCAAATTGCAACGGAAGCTGGTACCGCCATTGTTGATATGGATGAAGCCATGATGACACTCGCGCTCGAGATAACTTGTAACGCGTTATTTGGACTTGATGTTTCAGGCGAGGCGACCGAATTAACATCGGCCACCCTCACGGCACTTCACGGTGTGGTTGCGCGTGCCCAAAATCCACTAGCTTTACCGATTGCGATTCCAACCCCAAATAATTGGCGCATGTCCCGCGCAATCCATCGACTTGATGAGGCAGTTTCGGAGATTATTCAGGCTCGTGAACAAGACCGCCTGCCTAGTGATTCTCCGATCCGGGACATGTTGGACGTCCTGCTAGACCCAGATTTAGAAATTCCACTCACATCGAAACAAATCCGAGATGAGATCGCAACATTTATTGTCGCTGGGCACGAGACAGTTGCAAGTGCGCTGACTTGGGCTTGGGATTTATTAGTCCGTAATCCGTCTGAATTAGAACGGCTTCGGGAAGAACCAGATAGGGCTCAACTTATATTCGATGAATCGTTGCGTCTATATCCACCAGCTTGGGTAATAACGCGAAGAATTTCCGCTGACTTGGAAGTTGAAGGAATCGAAATACCAGCCAAGTCATTAGTAATTGTGAGTCCGTGGGTAATTCACCGTAATGCTGAAGTTTGGGATGAGCCTCTCGCATTTCGTCCCGAGCGGTTCAAAAATGGCGTGCCACAACTTGGATATCTACCATTTGGCGCTGGGCCTCGACTTTGTATTGGTCGAGAAATGGCTCGCCTCGAAGGTGCGATGATTCTTCGCCACATTGCAACTAACTGGACTCTATCCGCGATTCACAATGAAAGAACTCCGATTGAGGCTTCGGTTACGTTACGCCCGGTTGGTGGTTTACCACTTCGAATTTCCCGTGTAGCTAATTAGCCGTTAAGAAGGTTTAGTACCTGCTGATGAAGTGGGCCATTTGTAGTAATCGAATGCCCGGCATCCATTGCATCCGATCCAGTCACTGAAGTCACAGTGCCACCAGCTGCGTGAACAATCGCAATGTATGCAGCCATGTCATAAACCTGTAGTTCTGGTTCGATTGCAATATCTACGGCTCCTTCCGCCACTAGTAGGTGGGACCAAAAATCACCATAACCCCGGCTTCGCCAGACAGCTGTCGTCATTTTGTTCAAAGAGTCTGGGCCAAGTATTTCCCAACCAACTTGATCTGAAAATGAAAAGGATGCATCAGAAATCTTGCTGATACCTGAAACGGAAATCGGTCGCACGGTTCCATCAACATCTTGTGTGAAGGCGCCATCTTCGGGACTAGCCCACCAGCGCCGCCCCATCGCAGGAGCTGACACTACGCCAATTACTGGTCCGCCATCGACAGCCAACGCGATTAAAGTTCCCCAAACTGGAACGCCACGAACATAATTTTTAGTGGCATCGATTGGATCAATAATCCAAGTCCTATTTCCACTTCCAGCAGTATTAGGAAACTCTTCACCTATGACACCATCGCTGGGATGTGAGGCGGCGAGTCGGTCACGTAGGTTGCGTTCAATTGCGCGGTCGGTTTCAGTTACTGGAGTGAAGTCAGGCTTGGTTTCAACGACAAGATCTAGGGCTCGATAGCGGGCCATCGAAATTTTGTCTGCCTCATCTGCCAAATTCAAAGCCAGTTCAAGATCGGAGTTCATGTATTCACGTTACTGGCTGAGACCGGAGTCTGATTGATCGACTCTTTGGGAACTGCATTTTGCTAGTTAAACGCTCTAACTCGAAGGCGTTTGCAATGCGACTAAAAGCCTTCGTAGGGAATTAAGCCGGCTGGTCCCAGCAGCGCCGCCGTGCCCATCTGCGACCCACTTATCTAAGGCACAATCCGGTGGCGAATCGCCAGCTGCATTTACATGCGTACAAGCTCGCGGGCATTCTTCGCTGCCGTCCATTAACTCAGGAAAAGATTCGATGATGTCGCCTGGTTCAACGTGAGCCAATCCAAATGAGCGCAAGCCCGGAGTATCGATGACCCATCCAGTGTCGCTAGGCAGCGGAATTGAGCGGGCAGAAGTCGAAGTATGTTTACCGCGCCCAGTTACATCATTCACAGTTCCAGTTACACGCAAAGCATCCGGAGCCAGTGAATTAACGAGCGTTGATTTTCCTACACCTGAGTGACCCAAGAACACGGTCGAATGTCCGGCCAAAGCTTCCCGCACAGATTCAATTCCGTCACCAGTTTTTTGGTTAACCAGAAAGTGCCTCAGGTCCATTCCGGAATAGTTGTCAAGCAGTGCTTTGGGTGACCCAAGATCAACTTTGGTAATTATCAAAATTGGATCAAGCCCAGCCTCAAACGCCGCGACTAAAGCACGATCAATTAAACCGATTCGTGGCTCGGGATTGGCAATTGCGGTGACGATTGCCATCTGGTCGGCATTTGCCACGATGACTCGTTCAATGGGGTCGCTATCATCTGCAGTCCGGGTGAGCACGGTCACTCGATCCAAGATTTCCACTAGTCGGGCCAAAGTATCTGGTTTGCCAGACAAGTCACCAACCATTCGGACTCGATCTCCAATCACGACTCCTTTGCGACCAAGTTCACGGGCCTTTACGGACGTGACTTCGACTTGTTCGTCATGCGATGCGCCAGCAGGAACAACAACAGTGATTCGACCACGATCAACACCGACAACTTGGCCGATGGCTGCATCCGAAAAATTCGGCCGATCTTTGGTGCGCCTATGTGAGTTATAGCGGGACGGACGTTGCGAAATGGAATCTTCGTCGTACTGGCTCACGCGCTTACCAAATCCAGCCACATTTCCGAAAACTCCGGAAGCGTCTTACTCGTTGTTGTGATGTCTTCAACTAGTAAATCGGGAATCGAAAGGCCAAGAACTGCAGCAGCCATCGCCATTCGGTGGTCTGAGTAAGTTGCAAAGGTACCGCCATGCAGTGGTGCGGGTTTTATGATCAAGCCATCTTCTGTTTCGGATACATCGCCGCCGAGTTTTGTTAACTCGGTTACTAACGCGGCCAAGCGATCTGTTTCATGACCGCGCAAATGCGCAATCCCGCGAAGCTGCGACGGTGAATCTGCCAGAGCGCAGAGAACTGCGATAACTGGTGTTAGCTCGCCAACCTGATGCAGGTCTATGTCGATGCCATGGATCTTTCCTGATCCAAAAACGGTTAGGTCAGATCCACTTCTAGTTACCTCTGCCCCCAGCAAAGGCAAAATCGTGCGTAGCGAATCTCCCGCTTGGTTTGTCCGTTCCGGCCAGTTTGGGATTGTTACTGATCCACCACACACGAGTGCAGCGGCAAGGAATGGTGCCGCGTTCGAAAGGTCAGGTTCAACCGTGACATTAAATGGTTGCGGTATTCCTGGATGTACTTGCCAAGTTGCATACTGAGCATCATTTACATCCACATCAACTTTGATACCAACTCCGCGCAACACTTCGACTGACATGTCGATGTGTGGCATCGACGGAAGTGGCCCACCGCTGTGTATTACGGTGATGCCAGAATCATATCGACAGCCAGCCAACAGTAGGGCGCTCACGAATTGCGAACTCGCAGATGCATCTAATGTCACTTCACCGCCACGGACGAAACCTTTGCCCCTGACAGTGAATGGCAAGCTGCCGCGATTATCGTCATCTACGACCACGTCTAGCGCGCGCAAAGAATCAATAATTTGCTGCATCGGGCGCATCCTTGCATGCGGATCGCCATCAAACCTGACATCACCATCAGTAATCGCAGCGATGGGTGGAACAAAGCGCATCACAGTTCCAGCAAGGCCACAGTCAACTTCGGTTGGTCCGGATAATGGACCTGGAGTTACCACATAGGCATCACCATCAGTCTCGATGGCAACCCCGAGACTGCTTAAGGCCTGCGCCATCAAAATTGTGTCTCGCGCCTGAAGGGGCAAATTTATTCGGCTTGGTCCGCTTGCGATGGCAGACATTATCAGCCATCGGTTCGTTAGCGACTTTGAGCCAGGAATGGGCACGCGGGCTGACACCGGCGAATTGCGGTGCGGCGCGTTCCATAAATCTGGCATGACCACAAGCCTAACGGCTGGCAGACTTATTCAATATGTGCGGAAGATATGCGTTAAAGACTGATCCAAGAGTGATAGCAGCCGACTTTAATGTCGCGCAAGCCGCTCTCGCAGGCAAAGTGCTTGCGGACTTAAGTCACCAACCTGTCCCGATTACCCAAATCACATCCGAATCAATCCATGAGAATTTCAACGTTGCACCCACACATCAAATCCCAATTATTTTGGAAGTGGATTCCAAGATTACGATGGCAGCTTTTAGTTGGGGCTTGGTACCTTCCTGGGCTAAAGATCCGAGTATCGGCTCTCGAATGATCAATGCTCGAAGTGAAACAGTTTTAGAAAAGCCGTCGTTTCGCAGCGCAATTGGAAAACGCCGCTGCATAATTCCAGCTGATGGCTGGTTCGAATGGCAGAAGTCGGCAACTGGGAAAAAGATTCCACATTATTTCTCAGCAGTTGATGAAACTTTGCTTGGATTCGCCGGACTTTATGAATCTTGGAAACGACCTGATGGTGAAATGCTTTGGAGCTGCACAATTCTCACTAAGGAAGCGATTCCAGAAATTTCGTACATACATGATCGGATGCCCGTTTTTGTGCATCGTGATCTAAGGTCAGCTTGGTTGCAGCCAGGACAGGCACCACTTGCAGAGGTTTTGGATGCCGCCAGTTCCGCAACCCAGTTACAAGTGTGGGAAGTCGCCACTGCTGTTGGAAATGTTAGAAATAATACGGCTTCTCTAATTGAGCCAGGAGCCACGCTCTTTGACTAACTTCAGGTTTTTATGGGAATAAACCACCCCTAACTTGAGTTGCAATATCTATGGCCACAGCGTTACTTAAGTCGCGACCAGCGAATCCAGATTCATTTCTGCAGGGAGTAGGGTCGTTTAATATGACGAACGTTGTGCAGCACGCGGAATCGAATGCCGAGCTAACCACTCGATTCGAACGAGATGCTATGCAATACCTCGACCAGCTATACGCAGGTGCAATGCGCATGACTCGCAATCCTGCTGATGCCGAAGACTTAGTGCAGGAAACCTATGCCAAGGCTTATCGAAGTTTTCGCCAGTTCCAAGAGGGCACCAACCTCAAAGCTTGGTTATTCAGAATTCTGACTAATACCTACATAAATATTTACCGCAAGAATCAACGGGATCCCAAAGTTGATCCAACTGAGCAAATTGAAGACTGGCAAATGGCTCGGGCCGAGCGCCACACTTCCGGAGGTTTGCGATCGGCTGAAACTGAAGCGTTAGAAAACCTTCCGAACACTGTTATCGCCGAGGCCCTTGCGTCAATACCAATTGAATATAGCCATGCGGTTTATCTCGCCGATGTTGAAGGATTCTCGTATAAGGAAATTGCTGAAATCGAGGATGTACCAACTGGAACCGTCATGTCTCGGTTACACCGCGGTCGCAAAGCATTACGCGAACTTCTTCATGATTATGCAATTGAAAATGGCTACATCAAGGAAGTGAACTAATGAGTATTGATCAATCAGGTGGGACTCCTTGCACCGAGATACTTGGAGCGGTTTATGCATATTTGGATAATGAGCCAGTAAGTGTTGAGCGGGACCTGATTCGCTTGCACCTCCAGGCGTGTCCACCGTGCTGTGACGAATTCGATATTGAGGCGCTACTCAAGGAGTTGGTAGCCAAGTCCTGTTGTGGGGAGCAAGCTCCTAGCCAGATTCGGCAGCGGATAATGACCCAAATTACCCAAATTCAGGTCGAGATTTCCAAGCAAACGCCTTAAGCCGTATCCTTAGAACCTAAGCTTTCCAAAAATCAAGGAGCACCTCATGAGCAAGCGCGGCCGCAAAAAGCGTGATCGTAAGAAGAACAAGGCAAACCACGGCCGTCGTCCAAACGCTTAAGCCATTTTGTCTAAAAAGGTCTGGTTCGCCAGGCTTTTTTATTGCCCAAAATCAGGCCGAGCTCGCGGCCAATCAATTAGTCGATTGAAATGATTAAGTCGCCTTCTTGCACGACGTCACCAACGCTAACTGCAAGCCGGGTAACGGTACCGGCGTCTTCAGATATAACGGGAATTTCCATTTTCATGGACTCGAGTAACACAATCGTGTCGCCAACATTTATTGCATCGCCTTCGGCCACATAGATTTCCATCACATTTGCGACCATGTCAGCGCGAATTTCAGCCATATCTCAACGGTAGTCCATCAACCATTTAGGCATGCTAGTACCGGCTGAAAATTTAGATTGTTTTTCTCAGTTAACGAATTAAACGCGGGGGAGATCAGTTTCGAAAACGTGTGGTGTTGGTTCTAGACCGCGAGCCCGAGCACGTTGCGCGCGACGCTTGATAGCTCGACGCTCATCTTCGCTCGTTCCGCCCCATACGCCAGAATCCTGACCGGATTCCAATGCCCATTTCAGGCATGGCTCAATGACCTTGCAGCGACGGCAGACTGCCTTCGCTTCCTCGATCTGTAATATTGCCGGGCCTGTGTTGCCAATGGGGAAGAAGAGTTCTGGATCTTCGTCACGGCAGGCTGCCTCATGGCGCCAGTCCACGCGAGCCTCCAAGGATTAGTAATGGATAAACGGTCAAATCCAGATCATTTGATTCCTTGGTTTCCCTTGGATCCAATCTGGAGTCTCTACTTTCTCATCTCGTGACTGTTTTCACAAGGACTTCCGCTAAGAAATTACTGTTGGACGAGTCACATTAGTTGAAAATGCACCTATTTCGGGGCAGTGCAGATCCATCAAATAGGGGTTTTTGGACTCAAGATAGGACTCGAAGCGCATTTGGAATATGGCGGGCACGCAGATTTCGGGATTGTGCAACTACATCACCATCAACTTGCACCCACAATTCGCTTTCCGAATTTAGCGTCACGGCTTGCAAATCATGTAGCGCTATTACTTCACTTGATTCTGGAAGTTGGCGTCCCGCAACAATATTGCGAGTCAGTTTGGCAATTGAGCGCAGGGTTAATGATGTTGGTGCATACACATCAAGTGAGGTTTCAAGTGAGGCAGCAGGCATTGGATTTAAAGGTCGAGGCCCTAAATAACTCCAAGGAGCTAGATTAACAATTAACGCAAAATGAGCATCTGGGTGAATTGTGCCAGAAGATTCAACAACCTTCAAAGTTGGATTTCGGCGATCAGTACGTGTAAATAATTCGCGTAATGCAAATGCAGCATATGCCAAGTCGCTTGCTGCTTTTCCGCTAGCGCGGCGTTCTTCCATTTGAGCAAGCACTGCTGCATCTAACCCAAACCCTGCGTTAAATAGGAACCACCGCGTAACCTCATCAGTTGCAATCTGACCGACTCCAATGGTGTGGATGTTCTTTTGTTCGATCGAACTAAGTAATTGTGCAGTGGCTTCAACTGCATCGTTTGGTAGCCCTAGATTGCGGGCAAATACATTTGCATTTCCGCCTGGCACTGCAGCCAAAATTGGGCTTGTTGGATCGGGGCCATCCCTAAGTATTCCATTTGCTAACTCATTTAGCGTGCCGTCACCACCAAGACCAATTACTAACTCGTATCCATTGGCTTTGGCCGAAGCGCCGAATGCAATGGCATCGCCGCGTCCGGAAGTGTGAACAACATCTAATTCAAGTGAGTTCGAAAGTGCTGCAGCGATTACATCTCTAACCGATTCCGAGGTTGTAGTTGCGAACGTGTTAACTACCAGAAGCGCGCGCATGGGATCAGCCTAGTCGCGATTTGAGTGTGGCAAGTTATAGCAATCCACTACGGTAGATACATGCGAAAAGTTGTACTTGTCTGTGGTGTGATCGAGGCTTTAAGTATTTTCAGTTATGGGCTATCGATCGAGATTAACGGGACTCGTGTGCATAGCACTGTTGGATCGCCGCTGGCTCAATTTATTATTTATACAATTTTTGCTCTTGGCATCAGTGGGTTAGTCAAGGGTTTGAGCGGGCACCATAACTGGGCTAGAACGCCTTTTTATATGATCCAAATTTTTGTCGTAATTGCTGGCTACACCTTAATAAGTGGTGATGGGGTCAACGTCAAAGTACTTGGAATTTTTGTTGGCATCTTGGGTGTAGTCGGATTCTTGTCACTACTTCGGTCACCAGATTTGGACTAGTTATTAACTAATCCCTCGCGAAGTTGCGTAAGCGTTTTATTCAAAATCCGCGATACCTGCATTTGCGATATACCTAACTCGGCTGCAATTACACCCTGACTTAAATTTTCAAAAAATCTCATTTGTAAAATTCGTTTTTCACGGTCACTTAGACCTGCAAGCAAGGGTTTTAGCGACTCCCGGTATTCCACTCCCTCTAGGGCATCATCTAGGCTGCCGTAGCTTTCACTCAGTGCTGGATGATCATCATGTCCGCTATCCATACTGACTGTGGAATAAGCTGCATTAGATTCCAAAGCCTCTACAACTTCATCTAAAGTCACCCCCAGATGTTTAGCTATTTCTTTTGGCGTAGGGGATCGATCTAACTTTTGGGTTAGTTCGGTTGTGGCTTTGTTCACCGCAGCGCCAAGTTCTTGCAGTCGGCGCGGAACTCGAATTGCCCAGGTCTTATCGCGAAAATGCCGTTTGATTTCCCCGACGATGGTTGGCGTAGCAAAGGTTGAAAATTCAAATCCACGTGAGAGGTCATAGCGATCAATTGCTTTTATTAGTCCGATAGTTCCGACTTGAATCAAGTCGTCTAGCGGTTCGCCGCGATCGGCAAATTTGCGAGCCATAAAAGTCACTAGCGGAAGGTGACGTTCAATCAAGGCAGCACGAATCGCTTCATGCTCAGGGGTACCTGCTTCTAGAGCTGCAAGTTGCTCAAACTTCTCGCGATCTTGCGACCGCAAGTCGTCTTTAGGCACTCGCTACGACCTTGGTGACTAGGTGGAGTGCACTTGCTCCAGAAGGCGTTGCTGTGACCTGCAAATCAGCCACCAGTGCCTGCAGAACTGTCCACGCGAAAGTAGAGCGATCAAGCTCTGGACTTCCATCCGGCCCTAACAAATTGATAGAAAGCGTGTCGGCCGCAACTTCAAAAGTTACTGAGACATCACCCAGATTTGGATTGTGAGCTATCAAAAGTGCAAATGCTTCATCTACTGCAAGGCGCAGATCATCTATTTGCTCAACAGTGAGATCAGCTCGAGCGGCCACATGGCCAGCGGTACTACGTATTAGCCCAACGTAATCTGGATGGGCGGGGACTCTTAAATGTATTGTTGCCACATAGAAACGCTAACGCATTAAGGGCGCTAGAGATACCCTTGCTAGTTATTTGCAAGGCGATTTAAAGCGTCGCCTTCGACGCGGTAAATAGTCCACTCGTCCATAGGAATTGCACCCATTGCCCGATAGACCTCAATTGCTGAATCATTCCAATCTAAAACCCACCATTGGAATCGGGAGTAATCATTTTCGGTACAAACTTGGGCTAGGCGAACCAATAAGGCTTTGCCCATTCCTTGACTACGGAACTGAGGTCGGATAAATAGATCCTCAAGGTACACGCCGTGTTTTCCGTGCCAAGTGCTGTAGTTCAAAAACCAAATTGCCATTCCGGCAAGTTTGCCTTCTTGGGTTGAATCATCAATTACAAACGCATACAACGCGGGATGACCTGTTGGGGTGTTCGCGGTCCCACTCGGAGAAATACTGTCGTGCTGATCATATTCCTCGAACATAGAAGAGCTACCGAAGAGCGCCATCATTAGCTGCTCTTCGGTAGCGATAACTTCGTCAGGAGCTTTTTCGTACTCTGCAAGCTCGTTAATCATTGCGTGCATCTCTGCGACGTCTTCCGGTGTCGCTTCGCGCACACTTGTGGTCATTTGGTGAATTTACTTCTTTGAGTCAGCGAAGATTGCTGCGATTTCATCGATCTTTGCGATCAACTGGTCTGCAACTGCAACATCATTAGTTCCCTTAGTGCCACCGGCGCCAGCAAGTTTGGTTGCTTCGTTGAAAAGTTCGTTCAAGTTAGGGTACTTCTCGAAATGTGGAGCCTTGAAGTAGTCAGTCCAAAGCACCCATAAATGTTCTTTTACTTGGTGTGAGCGTTCTTCCTTGATAGCAACTGCGCGTGCCTTGAAGTCTGGGTCGCTAGATGCAGCGTACTTCTCCATGCATGCCTTTACAGAAAGTGCTTCGATACGTGCCTGGGCTGGATCGTAGATGCCACATGGCAGATCGCAGTGGGCATTAACAGTGATTGTTGATGCGAAAAGCTTCATAATTCCTCCGGAGTTATTGCGGATACCCGCTGGAACAAGATTACCGCCGCACGTACTGGGCTGCAGTTTTGGGCTGGAACAATAGGGATATGGGATACGGAATGGCCATTGTTTCGGGCTTGAGTATGGTGCCTACGCTTGCACCAGGTGAGCGGCTATTGGTTCGCTATGACGGCCCGATAGTTCTTGGCGACATTGTTGTATTTGAGCGGGGCAATCAGATCGAGGTTAAGCGAATCGAACGCATCGAGCTTGCGGGAATCTTTGTAGTAGGCGATAACGAATTAGTAAGCACGGATTCGCGCAACTACGGACTTATTCCACATGACTCAGTACTTGGTACAGCCGCTATTCGGATCTGGCCCAAACCAGGTCGAATTAAGGGATAAGAGTATTGGCAAATATTTGCCAAGCCAAGAGTGATTTTGCAACCAAACTCAGAACAATATAAATTCTCTCACCATATAGGTAGTTGCTCCATTTACCTTGCGCTTTGTATTGCTTGTACTGAACCCAAGCGAAGGAATTGAAAAGTAAAAATATTGTGATAATAATTCCGTACACAAAACTCGGTGGGTTCGCACCGGCAGGGCCACCAGGTGAAAGTACATAGATTGTTACGGCTAGCCAAGGAACCAATCCAGCAATACATCCAAATATGTATGGCAACCAACCACCGTTACCAGGATCTTCATATTTTTCCTGTAGCCAACCGAACAAAATCATCGAAGCATTAACGCCGAAAATTGCGAGTAATGCTGTGACATCAGCGATACCAGTTATTTGTGCAATCAAGACAATCATGACGGATGAGCTAATCGAGTATTCAACCCAACGGAAGTAATTACGCTTGGCTTCCAGTCCAGCGCTGTAACGATTAAAGAATTGTGGACTAGCGACAACAAAGTGTGCAATTGCAGATAGGGCCAAAAATAGTGCAACAGCAAGTGCAAGCGGAGTTCTAAATAACACAATTGAATTACCAAGCGGGGTCCCTGGTGGGCCAGCCATATATGTAGCGGTAACCGGCAACGAGAAGTCGGTCGAAAGTGCAAGAACCGCTGCTAACTGAAGTAGGTGTAGCACACCTGCAATCAGATTAAATTTACGAAGACCAGGAATCGTTAAGTTACTCATAATTAAACTCTAAGTCTTGCAATCTAGAATGTTGAGTTCTTGCACGGTGTTGCGAATTAAGGTTTTATTACCAATTTTCCGCGAACGTCGCCATTAATCATTAGTTCATAAGCGTCGCGAGCATCAGCCATTTCAAACGTTTGTTGAATTTGTGGCCGAACATCAGTTTCTTGCATGAACTTAAGTAAGGACTCAAATTCTGCTTTTGTTCCCATGGTCGAGCCAACAACTTCTAGCTGCAAGAAGAATAATCTATTTAGGTCGGCTGGGGGATTAGCTCCACTAGTCGCACCACAAATAACAATTCGTCCGCCGGGACGTAAACTTCGCATGGAATGTGACCACGTTGCTTCGCCAACGCTTTCCATAACTGCGTCCACTTTGCCTGGAAGTCGTGCTCCAGTTTCAAAAACTTCGTTAGCACCGAGCGACTTTGCATATTCTCGCTTGGCCTCATCTCGCGAAGTTACCCAAACAGTGATTCCCGCAGCACTGGCAAGTTGTGTAAGAGCGGTAGCAACTCCGCCGCCAGCACCTTGAATCATGACAGTGTCACCTTTTTGCAAACCAGACTTAGTGAAAAGCATTCGGTAGGCAGTTAACCAAGAAGTAGGTAGGCAGGAAGCTTCTTCGAAACTTAAGAAATCAGGTTTATCGATCACGTTGTAAGCCGGAACGGTTACGAACTCTGCTTGGGTTCCATCGTAAACTTCACTAAGTAAGGAACGTTTCGGATCAAGGGTTTCGTCGCCTTTGGATGGGTCACCGATCACGGCATGGACTATTACTTCTCGACCGTCATCCATAACCCCAGCAGCGTCGCTGCCTAGAACTATCGGAAGATTTTCCGCAGCAGTAGCTACTCCGCGTAGCGTCCAAACGTCGTGGTGGTTTAATGAAGCAGCTTTTATTGCTACGCGCACCCAACCTTCAGGCACCGTTGGGTCTGGATGCTCGCCAATTTGTAGCCCTGCTAATGGGTTATCTAAATCGCCACTTATCGCAGTCACTGCACGCATCACTCATCGTCCTCATCATCTAACCGAGCTAGCCAGGTAGCTAGACGTTCCACTGGAATTTCAAAGTCTGGAAATGTATCTACAAATTCACGCATCCGCTCGGCAAGCCATTCAAAAGTGAATTCTTCTTCGCCGCGCCGTTTTTCTAATTCTTCGATTCCGCGATCCGTGAAATACATGCTTCCAGCCTAGTTAGGCAAAGGCTTGCTTTACTAACGCTTCCTGCTCAAGTTCGCTGCGGTGATGTGAGCCAACTGCTGGTGAACTTGATGCTGGCCGAGAAACCCCGATGATGTGGCGGTTGATCAGGGCTGGCAGGTTCATCGCCATGAAGCTCCAGGCCCCCTGGTTGGCAGGTTCTTCTTGAACCCATTTCACAGTTTCTAGGTTCTGGAAGCGAGCTAGCTCAGGTGGCAAGGTAATCATCGGAAGTGGGTAAAGGCGCTCTAGGCGGACAATTGCCACATCTTTTCGACCCAACTTTTCGCGCTCGGCTACTAAATCGTAATAAACCTTGCCACTGCACAGTAGGACCGTTTTAACTTCAGTTTCAGCAACCGTAGAGTCACCAATAATTGCTTTGAAAGTTCCTTCAGTGAAATCGGAAACTTTTGAAGTTGCAAACTTAGCTCGTAATAGCGACTTCGGAGTAAATATAACGAGTGGGCGTGTCAACTCTGACTTGACCTGCCAGCGTAATAGGTGGAAATAGGAAGCAGGCGTAGTTGGCATTGCGACAGTGATGTTGTCCTGCGCGCATTGCTGTAGGAATCGCTCGACTCTAGCTGAAGAGTGATCTGGACCTTGGCCTTCTTGTCCGTGGGGGAGAAGTAAAACTAAGCCACTCTTTTGGGCCCACTTTTGTTCGCCGGTTGTTACATATTCGTCGATTATGGTTTGGGCGCCATTTGCAAAGTCCCCGAATTGGGCTTCCCACATTGTTAGTGCATCCGGACGAATTACCGAGTAGCCGTATTCAAAGCCCATCACTGCGTATTCACTCAGCAATGAATCGTAGACATCCAGTTTGCCTGTGCCTTCATACAACTTCTTGAGTGGCTTGTATTGCCAACCAGTTAACTTGTCCACAATAACTGCATGGCGATGGCCGAACGTGCCGCGACGACTGTCTTGGCCAGAAAGGCGTACTGCTGTTCCTTCGGTAAGTAGCGAACCAATGGCAAGAGCTTCTCCCATAGCCCAATCAATTGCATCGGTTTGCACCATTTCAGCACGACGAGCAAGTTGAGGTGCAAGGCGAGGATGGACGGTAAAGCCTTCTGGCATTTCAGTTTGGCTTGCAACAACCCGGTCGATAACACTGCGCGTGATAGCAGTGGCAACTTCCCAACTTGGAGTTTGCGGTTCCAGAGTTTGCTGACCATGTGAAATCACTTCGTTCGTAGTCGAGCTGAAGTTTTCAGCTGATTCCGCCTTAGTTGCCTGGAAAACCTTTTCTAATTCATCTTGATAATGCTTAAGTGCATCTTCAGCTTCTTCAAGCGTGATGTCGCCGCGACCAACAAGTGCTTCGGTGTATAACTTACGAACTGAACGCTTCTGGTCAATAATTTCGTACATCAATGGCTGAGTTAATGAAGGATCATCAGCTTCGTTATGGCCACGACGCCGGTAGCAAACTAAGTCGATCACTACATCTTTATGGAACGCTTGGCGGAAATCGAAAGCCAGTTGCGCAACACGTACAACAGCTTCTGGATCATCACCATTTACGTGGAATACCGGAGCTTGGATTGTGCGTGCAACATCGGTGGGGTAAACACTGGTGCGACTGTATTTAGGTGATGTGGTGAAACCAACTTGGTTATTAATTACCAAGTGCACAGTTCCACCAACCCGGTAGCCCTGGAGTTGGCTCATTTGCAGAGTCTCGACAACTACACCTTGACCAGCAAACGCTGCGTCGCCATGCATCAGGATCGGAAATACCGAGTACTTTTCTTTCTCGCCAATCATGTCTTGCTTAGCGCGCACGATTCCTTCAAGAACTGGGTTCACAGCTTCTAGGTGTGATGGATTGGCGGCCAAGTACACCTTTACGGACGAGCCGTCAGCAGATTCATAAACGCCTTGGGTGCCCAAGTGGTACTTGACGTCGCCAGACCCCTGAACAGATTCTTCACCATAGTTTCCTTCAAATTCACTGAAAATACGCCCATAGCTTTTTCCAGCAATGTTCGCTAAAACGTTCAGGCGGCCACGGTGCATCATTCCGATACAAACTTCATCTAGGGCGCCCTTGGCTGCTTCGATGAGTAATTGGTCAACGAACGGAATTGCGCTTTCGCCGCCTTCGAGGCTGAAGCGCTTCTGTCCAACGTATTTTGTTTGGAGGAAGTTTTCGAAAGCCTCCGCTTCGTTCAACTTACGTAAGATCCGGATTTGTTCGTTTCGATCCGGTTTCGCCTGGGGATGCTCAAGTCGATCCTGGATCCAGCGTCGCTGCTCTGGATCCTGCAAGTGCATGTATTCAACACCAACCGTGCGACAGTAAGCATCGCGAAGCGTGCCAAGAATGTCCCGTAATTTTGCAAATGGTTTGCCACCAAATCCACCAGTAGCAAACTCGCGATCCAAATCCCAAAGAGTTAGACCATGATTTGCAATATCTAGATCAGGGTGCGAACGCTGTATATATTCAAGCGGGTCAATGTCAGCCAGCAAATGGCCACGAACTCGGAAAGCGTGAATCATCTCTTGGACTCGTGCTGTTTTATCCAGATCTGCATCGTGCGAAGTTGCCACATCTTGCGCCCAGCGAATTGGTTCGTAAGGAATTCGCAAAGACTGGAAGATTTCATCATAGAAACCTTCACCACCTAGTAAGAAACTATGAACTCTGCGCAAGAAGTCGCCGGATTGAGCGCCTTGAATTACGCGGTGATCATAAGTGCTGGTAAGAGTAAGGATTTTACTGACTGCGTTACGGGCAATTGCATCTTCGGATGCTCCTTGCCATTCGGCGGGGTAGTCCATAGCGCCAACGCCGATAATTACACCTTGTCCTGGCATCAATCGCGGAACGGAATGAACCGTTCCGATTGTGCCTGGGTTGGTGAGGCTGGCGGTAGTTCCTTGGAAGTCCTCAACTGTCAATTTTCCAGCGCGAGCTTTGCGGATCAATTCTTCGTACGTCGACCAGAAACCAGCAAAATCCATAGTGTCTGCATCTTTGATACAAGGAACGAGAAGTTGGCGAGTTCCGTCCTCTTTGGCCAAGTCGATTGCAAGGCCAAGCCCAACGTGCTTATTGCGCACTATTGCTGGCTTGCCTTCAAGTGTTGTATAGAAAACATTCATGTCAGCCATTTCGCGAAGTGCGCGCACTAACGCAAAGCCGATGATATGAGTGAAGCTAACTTTTCCACCACGACCGCGAGCTAGATGATTATTAATTACGATTCGATTGTCGACCATTAATTTGGCAGGAACTGCGCGCACTGAGGTTGCCGTTGGAATTTCTAAACTTGATTCCATGTTGGTTACGACTCGAGCAGCAGTACCTTTTAATTTTTCCGCACCAGCTGGTGCTTCAACTACTGCCGCTGGCGTTGCGCTAGGTGCCATGGGTGCAGTTGCGGCCACAGTAGGAATTGCAACTGGTGCTGCGCTTACTGGCGGCGCAGTAGTGGCATTGGATCCAACAACAGTTTTAATCGGAGAACCTTCACTCGGGGTGTAGTCAGCAAAGAATTCCCACCAAGCAGGATCTACTGATTCTTTATCTTCTAGGTACTGTTGGTATAACTCATCGACTAGCCAATCATTGGCTCCGAATGGACTGTTAGATTGTCCGGGCACTGATAGCGCCTTCCTTGTTGGGCTTTGGATTAAGCGTATCGCCCAATGCCGAACTCTCTCAACGTGCGTAAGGGCAAAAGGTCCGACAGGCTAGGGATTGTGATCAATTCCATTTCGGAAGTCCTTGCCGACCAGGTAGCCGTAATCTCTGGCGGTACTCGGGGGATAGGTTTTGCCGCAGCCCGCCAATTGGGTCAGCTCGGTGCCACCGTTGTGCTTGTTGGGCAAAATCCAATAACTATGGAAGCGGCAATAAACCAACTCCTTGGCGAGGGCATAGACGTAACTGGAATTTGCGCGGATGTCGCCCAATCCAATGAGGTACAAGCCTTTGTTGGTGGTAATTCGATTGCAGCACAAGCTGACATATTGATTAACTCTGCCGGTGTGATGAGCGAGAAAATGTCCAAGACTTTGCGCACCACCGCGGAGGAATGGCAGCGGGTGATGTCGGTAAACCTCGATGGCACATTCAATATGATCTCCGCTATCGGGCCAAATATGGCAATTCGACGATCTGGACGAATTATTAATGTATCGGCTTGTTTGGGTCGCTTCAGTGGTCCTGGCTTAAGCGGCGGACTTGCACCATATCGAGTATCCAAGGCTGCCGTTAACGCGCTAACTCGAAACCTCGCAGCAGAGCTGGGGAATGGCACGCGCGGGATTTTAGTTGATGCCATGTGTCCTAACCACACTCGCACGGATATGGGTGGCCCGGATGCACCACGAAGTCCCGAGGAAGCAGCCGACACAATTACGTGGTTGGCAACTCGCGAGTACGAAACTGGAATTGAAACGGGATTTTTATGGGAAGACCGAAATATCATCCCTTGGTAGTGAGTTACTTGTGTGTTTGACCCGATAAGTGGATCATGGCTGACTGCTTAACGTTATGGAGTTCAAAATACGAAGCTTCGCGAGACTTCCAAATTAGCATTTCGTCTCGAATTACCTCGCCATCACGTTGTAGTACTCGATCAAGTAGAAGTTCTTCGTCAGCTTCGATCCAAATTGATTGGGAAACATATTTACGCAGCGCAGTAGTACCTGCACCGACCCCTTCAATAATTACAAATGGGGAACTGGGGAGCGTCCTCCAGTCGTTAAACTTCTTTTCCGCCCAGTCGTAACAAAGGTGATGGATGGGCAATCCGGAAAGTAGCGGAGTAATTATCCAAGCCATAATTCGTTCTGTCATCACGGGTTCAAACGCATGGGTCCAACCTTCGTAAAGGTCATCCATATGTACAACTGGTGCATTGTCTAGTTCAAAACTTAATTTTCGAGCAAGCTCGGTTTTACCTGATCCAGAAGGACCGTCAATCGTGATCAA
Organism: Actinomycetota bacterium; assembly: GCA_947452765.1. Lineage (GTDB taxonomy): Bacteria > Actinomycetota > Actinomycetes > S36-B12 > UBA5976 > UBA5976. The sequence continues at coordinate 60,988 of CANGDR010000009.1, forward strand.
TGTTGTAGATCCACATTTTGGTTCGCTTGCTCGGAGTGCGCTAGCAATGTTTGGTGCGTAGTACCAATCAGTCAACTTAATAACCTGCCTAACTGCTAATTGTGATTTGTAGGCGTTGCCAGGCTACCCAACCGCGCAAGGCTATCGCGGTAAATACTATGTAAAGAACGGAAGTGAATTTCAAGTCTTGCTGCCAATATAGAACAGTATATGCACCGTCCACCACGAACCACAAAATCCAGTTTTCGCGGAACTCTAGAACCATTATGATTTGGGCTATTACTGAAAAGACAAGACCAAATGCATCAGGTTTAGCCGCAGCTGCACCCCAAGAAATAAGTACTGGTGTAATCGCAAGCCAAACCAATATTCCGATCAGTAGCACCAATGCACGATTGCGCCAACTTAGAACTTGAGACTTGGCGCCACTGGGACCCCAGCCGAACCAACCCCAGATCGAGGCCGCAATGAAAACAATTTGCAGCAGGGCACTGGCATAAAGTTGGAAATCGAAAAATAGCCAGCCATATAGTGCGCTGCTTAATCCCCACCAAGGCCACATTATTTGTTTCCCGGTGGTACCTAGCCAAACCCCAATTAGCGAAGTTATAACGGCTACTAGTTCCAGGGCAGTCATGTCGTAGCCCCATGCCGTGAATAAAACAGTTAATGCAGAATCGTTAATTGAAGTAAAAATGGACATTCATTGCCTCCCGAAGTCCGCATTACCGGACTGGTTAAACGGTCGGTGTGATGATCTGGTTAAAGATCCGACACCCTCTCAGCCCACCTGGTTGTGGACTCCCGTGTCTTGCGAATCAAACACTACGGCACTTTAGAGTGGTCCGTGCACTGATAAAGTCACTTAGGCAAAACTTTTTATTACCTGCCCGCGTAGCTCAGTGGATAGAGCGTCTGCCTCCGGAGCAGAAGGTCGAAGGTCCGATTCCTTCCGCGGGCACGAGCATCAAGTTGGCGGGCCATTCCGATCATGCTGCACAGTAATCGTTGTTAAATTGCTGCGCAGTAATCGTTGTTAAATTAATGTGCGTAAGGTTCCAGAGCTGGGCATGGATCGCCAGGTGCAACTAATGGCTCGAAATGCCAACGTTCATTTTTGTATCTTCGGCAGATGCCATATTTGTAGCCGTTCTTCTCGAGCCAGGCCGCAGCTTTTTTAGCTTTGGCTCCGCCAGGCCCAAAATTTATATCGACCGCAGTACCCCAAGGGTGGTTTGATTTGTCGGGAGGCAAAACC
>CANGDR010000010.1 GCA_947452765.1 Actinomycetota bacterium
ACCAGTTCCCGCATTCCAAATGGCTTCACCATATAGTCGTCAGCACCAAATTCAAGCGCGAGCACACGATCGATTTCTTCGCTTCGCGCGCTCAAAACGATTATTGGAGTCAGTGAGGTCTGGCGAATTGCTCGACAGACATCTTGCCCATCCATATCCGGCAACCCTAAATCCAACAGAATCAAGTCAGGATTGGAGGCAGTAGCCAGCGAAATCGCATCTTTACCGCTGGAAACATGGGTCACAACCATGCTCGCATTCTCAAGCCCATCTATGACGCTGGCCGCCACAGATGGATCATCTTCAACCAAGAGAATGTCCATGACTCCATATTCCCTTGTTTTTGTAGGGTTTACCGCATTCAGTGGTTTCTTGGACGATTCTTGTACTTATCAGGGCCTATTTGTGGATTTGGATTGGGTACTTTCAAAGTATGAAATCGAAACTGACGACGACCTTTGCACTTGTTGGTGTGCTTGCTGTTGGGACCGCTGCTGCTGCAGTGAACACGCAAGCTCTTAATTCGCATGCTCAATCAAAAATTGGTTCGGGCACTACGGCTTTGGTACCGCTCGCAGTTGTGGCTCCTGTAGTGGTTGACCCGTCAATCACTCCTAGCCAATTAGATGCAAACGTAACTCAAGCACCAATCGCGTCGGCACCGGTTAAGAAAGCCGCAAAGAAAGCTTCTGCCAGCCCGAGTTCCTCAACAGCATCCGCTACCGCAACTACAACACCGACTACAACACCAGTCCAACCAAGTTACGGCGACGATGCAAATGAAAGTGGCAGTGATGACTAAATTGATTACCCGCAAGCCGCATCCTGCGCGTCGTGCTCGCATTGCTGCAGCAACGATCTCATCAACTGCTTTTCTTACAATTATTTCCAGTTTCGCTTGGAATACCCATATTGCTGAACTAGCTGCGAGTTCAACTCCAGTGACTCCCGAAGCGCCAGTGGCTCCAGCTGCTACCGCAACAAGTCCTGGCAATGCAGCAGTTCCAGCAGATCCCGCTGCCGCAGTTGGAACTGCTCCAGCAGCAACGGTTGCCGCTGCCACACCAGCGAAGAAAAAGGTCAAAGCTGCTACGGCAACGACCCCTGCCGCACCAGCGACAGTACCCACCACTACACCAGTTGCTACACCAACCACTCCAGTTGTAACGCCCACCGTTGCTTACACATGTATTTCTGATGGAAGCCACCCGCCTAGAAAGACTTCTAACTTTGATGTCTATAAGGCAGCAAAGACTCAACAACAGTGCAGCCTCGTTGCCCAGTACGGTTACCACTGGGTTAAGGTGTAGGGCAATTTGCCAGAAAAAGATCTTGTATCAAAGATTGCTGATGAAGCGATTGGATTAGTAGTTCAAGATACAAATCTTTTCAAAATTGAATTCTTCGCCATGGGTTCAAATTGCTTCATTGTCGTAGCGGATGCTACTTCGATATTGCTTGAACCTTTACGCAAATATGTTGACAAGCTTGAAAGTCTCTGGTCACGGTTTATAAACACCAGTGAGCTCATGTTGGCAAATAATGCTTCTGGAAATATTCAATCTGTTAGCCCCGAAACAATTCGGTTAATCCAGGAAATGCAATTTGGATTTCAACTCACTAGTGGAATTTTTAACCCAGCTCAACTACATGTGAGCCTTGAACATGGATTCTCCAAAAGCAAGTTTGATGCTGACCAAGAAACACATTTGAGCGAACATGTAAGTGCTGATCTTGGCGTACTAGATATTGTGATCGATGCATTGGAAAATACGATCCAAATTCCTCTAGGGGTTGCCATAGATGCAGGTGGAATCGGCAAAGGTTTAGCTGCCGACATGACGGCTGATTTAGCAATTCAATTGGGAGCCCAAGGCGTAGTTGTTTTTATTGGTGGAGAGGTGTGTGTCCGAGGACTAGCGCCAGGTAATGATGGCTGGACTATCGGCGTCTCTCACCCTCTTTCCAGAAATGAGTTCATAGATGTACTGGCGATTCATGATGGTGGGGTCGCAACATCAGGGCCAAGAGGGTGGATCAACGCAGCGGGCGAAAGTCACATCATAGATTCGCGAACGCATGAACCAGTTTTAAGCGAGATTTTACAAGTTACAGTCGTAGCCTCCTGTTCTGCGCATGCAGAAATCCTTACAAAGCTTTGTATGGCGCTCCCCATCTCGGAGGCTATTAGCGAAGTGGAACGCATTGGTGCTGATGCGCTCCTGATTGACGATAAGTTGAAACGGTACGCAACAGCAAGCTGGGAGAATTACACCACATGAATCCGGTGATTTGGAATTACGTTACAAGGTCAAGTGCACTTATCGCTTGGTCTCTTCTAGTAATTTCGGTTATGTGGGGAATCCTACTTTCGACGCGTATTCTAAAACCCAAAGATAGTCCGGGGTGGCTGCTGGATTTACATCGCTGGCTTTCGGGGCTTGCAGTAATTTTTACAATTTTGCACATTGGATCACTTCTTTATGACCCTTATGCGGATTTCCAAATCCCTGATCTATTCATACCATTTAGAAGTAAGTACACGGGAGCAGCCTCACTCGGACCCTGGCCTATCGCATTAGGTGTTTTATGTTTCTACATTTTGATTGCAGTTCAAGTCACGTCCTTAATGATGAAGAAGTTACCCCGTAGATTTTGGAAAGTAATCCACTACTCAAGTTATGTACTAGTTTTAGTTGTTTCATTCCATGCAGGTTGGTCCGGAACGGATACTCGTGCTTGGATGTATCGAATCACGGCTTTAGCACTAATCTTCTTTACAACAGTTGCGCTGATAGTAAGAATCTTGTTTCCAAAACCAGCGAAAACTTTGGCTGCCACAGTCGAGGGGCGACGACCAAATCAGAATATTGAAAATAAGCGCAATCTTGCGATCACAAAAACTTATTCAGCCGCCACAGGTATCTTGGGAATTGATTTCATAATCCCTATGCAAGAAGTTATGCCATCCTGGGTACCAGGTTCCCATATCACGCTTCACCTGCCGAATGGTCTCAAGCGACAGTATTCGTTGTGTAGTGACCCCACAGATAGAACGCATTATTCAGTTGCCGTACTTAATTCCCCAAACTCACGCGGTGGAAGTAGTTGGATTCATGAAAACTTGAAAGCCGGAATGACCCTCGAAGTTTCCGGACCTCATAATCACTTCGAATTGGAACACGCATCAGAGTATTTATTTGTCGCTGGTGGAATTGGAATTACTCCTATGAAAGCCATGATTGATTCAATGCCACACCGGCGCCATTGGCGCCTGCTTTACGCCGGACGCAGCCGTAGTTCCATGGCATTCGTGGATGAATTGGTTGCCGAGCATGGCTCAAAAGTTATTGTGCACGCAGATGACGAACAAGGTGGCATCCCAGATCTAGATGCGTTGCTGGCCGGCTTCGAAGGCCACGTCTACGTGTGTGGCCCAGAACCACTACTTAATGCAATGATTCAACGGGTCCCTGCACAACGCCTGCACTTTGAAAGATTCAGTGCAGTAGATCGCGATAGCGGTGAATCTGAATCATTTGAGCTTAAGTTGAGTCGTTCTAACAAAACGGTCACGGTTGCTAAGGATGAAACTTTGCTTGACGCAATTAATGCAAATGGTGGAGCTTTAATCTCTTCATGTGGTGAAGGAGTTTGCGGTACCTGTGAAGTGCGAGTTCTCAAAGGCACACCTATCCACCTAGATTCCGTCATGAGTGATGAAGATAAGGATGCAATTGGCGTTATGTATCCGTGCGTTTCTCGCGCAGCAGGTAAAGAACTAGTCCTGGACATCTAGATCGACTCAGGTTCGCTGGCTAAGATTTAGGTATGACTCGAGTAGCACTTCTCCAAATTGATGTGAGCGATTCTGAATCCCAATCAGATCGTGAAGCGCGAGTTTTAAAACTCATAGAGGACCAAACTGGTAAATGCGAACTAGCAGTGCTTCCTGAGCTTTGGAACATCGGGGCATTTAATTATCGAGATCTAGAATCTAGCGCCCAGCCAATCGACGGTGAATTAGTCGCTGCACTTAAGTCTGCAGCCCAGGCCGCAAATATTTGGTTACACGGTGGTTCGTTTGTGGAACGGTTACCAGATGGTGGGATGGCAAACACTGCTGTGCTAATTGATCCACGCGGGAACCTAGTTGAGTTCTATCGAAAAATTCACCTTTATGGTTTTGATAAAGGTGAAGCGGTGACCATGACACGTGGTACCGAGGTAGTTAATGTTGCCGATACTCCAGTAGGCAGTACTGGTCTTGGAATTTGTTACGACTTAAGATTCCCAGAATTATTTAGAAAACTTAGTGATTCTGGAATCGAAACGATACTAATCACTTCTGGTTGGCCAACGCCAAGAATTAATCATTGGCGAATTTTGTTACAGGCTCGCGCCATTGAAAATCAGTGTTGGGTCATTGCCTGTAATGAAGTTGGTCCGAATGGCAATGTAATGCTTGGGGGACATTCCATGGTGGTTAGCCCACGAGGTGAAATTGTGGCTGAGGCTGGAACTTCGGAAGAAGTACTTTATGCAGATATCGATTTAGCCCAGGTTTCAGAGTTTAGGTTAGAGCATCCGTTCCAGCGAGATCGCTTTATTCGCTAACTATTGTCACGGGTGTTAATAGCACGTAGTTGTTCGTTATAAGCATTCAATTCTGCATCACCATCGCGATCAGCAGCTCGATCCTGACGTTTCGCAAGTTTGGTATCGCTGCGCGCCCACATCACACCAACTGCAACCATCAGAATCAAGGACGGAACTTCACCGAGTGCCCACGCCACGCCACCACCTGCATATGTGTCATGCAAAAGATCGGTGATCCAAGGTGGTTGAACTTGACCGTACCAAGCAGAACCAATCGGTTGACTTGCCTGCATAATTGCCAGTGCAAAAAAGGTATGTAGCGAAATCCCTACCAAAACAATGATCAACCTTGACCAGTAAGGCAATTCTCGTGGACTCGGATCCGCGCCAATAATTACATAAGAAAACAGCACGCCCGATAGGAAAAAATGTATTTCCATGAATACGTGGCCGACGTGACTACCCATGAGGGTTGCAAATAGTGGCGTGAAATACATGCCGTACAAACCGAAAGTGAATATCGCCAATACAACCAGCGGTTGAGTGATTATTTGAGAGTAGCGACTGTGCAGGAGTTCCAGCAGCCATTCCCGAGCGTTGCGATGGTCTGGAATTGGTGCGGCCGGCAAAGCTCGTAGTGCCAAGGTAATTGGAGTACTTAACACAATAAAAATTGGCGCAATCATGGAAAGCATCATGTGCTGAACCATGTGGAACTGGAATGAGATTGCGGCGTATTTGCTAATTCCAGCACTAGTTGTCCAAATGACAATTCCGATTCCAGTCATGAACGAAAGCGTGCGAAGTGAACTCCATCCAATCGAAGTGTGCTTAAGCCGGATTATTCCAATTGTGTAAAGCGATGCAGCAATCAAACTGCCAGTAATCATGAACCATTCTGGGTGCCAACCGAAAACTACTGAACTAAATGATGGCGCTGGCGGGAATGCGTACCCAAGAACTTCTTCAGCTGCGCTTGGCAACTGAACGGTTGTTCTGCTAAATGGTGTTGAATGCAACGCAACGCCAACCCCAGCAGCAATTGCCATCAACAACATTTCAGCGGCCAAGAATTTCTTAACTGCTCGCTGCGAAGCCAAAGCCATTCGAATTCGATGCGCAATTCCTAGCAAACCTACAAAGATAATTACTTTGATTGAAACCAATTGTCCGTAACGACTAAGCCAAAGGTCCGAAAATGAATTCATTCTCGTATATGCGGCAGCAACACCTGAGATTGCCAGCGCTACAACACTTACTATTGCCAGGCGGGAGAAGCGGGAAACAACTGCAAGGTCTCGCGCCTTAACAAATCTCGATACGGCCCATAAAGCTCCGAGCCAGAAACTCATGGCCAGCCCATGGGTTACGGATGATGTTAAAGCCAAGGAATGATCACCCAACGAAACTGAGTGACTGTTTAATAGTGGCGAAACAATTCCAGCCGCCGTGAAGGCAAGAAGCAGCGCTATCGAATTAAGTGAAACGAGAAGAATCCCACCAACTGCAACAGCAAGGGCGAGCACTCCAGTGAATAGGTAGTTGCGCGATGCCGGTAACGCCCAAATGTAGGTTCCGATAACCCCAGATCCAAAAATCTTTGAAATTGGAATTCCCAAGATGACTGCAAGGGTCGCAACTGCATTAGTAACAGATATCGCGGCCCAGATTGCAGAAAGTTTTGCAGCATGGACTATTGATCTTCGACCATCTTTGCTAATTGTTTTGGCAGTGGTCGGTGCTAAAAATGCCCAGGTTGTTAGTAGTCCTAGTATGCGCAGCGAAAGAATGACATGAGCAAAAGTAGCGATCTGTAGTAACCACGAAGTTCCTTGGCCAGCATCTGGAATACCTTCGGGAAGCGATGCCCAAGCAGCGCCACCATAGATAAGTGATATCGCGAGCGCCGTAAACGCAGAAAGCAGGATTCCTAGCCGGGTGATGAATGCAATCACTGCAATTTACTTATTCCGTCGCGTTAGGTAGATACCAATCCCAACGCCAATTACAACAATCATTCCAATGAGAATTAAGCGAGTTCCGTTGCCAGACTCGCTAGGTTCATCCTGCGCGAGGCCGCCAACTGTTGCAGCCAGCGGTGTAGCAACGACTAAATTACTGGATGCAGAAATGTCAGGCGAAGCGCTTGCTACCGCGCCACTTTCCGCGGCTGCGGTGTATTCGAATGTGAAGTCTCCCGACGCTGGGTGACCATCGTCAGCAACTGTGCGCCATGCGACTTTCACTGTTCCAGGTTGCAAGCCAGGGGGCCAGGCCACGGACAAAACAACACCATTGAGTGCGACGGGACCAGTCGCTACAGCAGCTCCAGTTGAGTCAGTGACCAAAATGGCACTTCCTTCAAGCAAAGGGGCTTCGCTAAAAGTTAACGAAATGGTCGTGGGAGCTGAGTTAACCGATTCGTTTGCCGCCGGAGCAGAACTCACCAGTTCTGTATGAGCACTTACCGTAGATTGTGTTGAAAATACAGCAAATAGAGCGATGAATAAGACTCCGAAAGCGCGCTGAACGCGCTGTTTAATACCCATATTCATGAGCGTACTACAACCCCTACTAACCTATTCTTGTGCTGCTATCTGACAAAGACATCAAAGCTGAGATCGAATCTGGTCGCGTTGGCATCGATCCCTACGAACCGGCGATGGTCCAACCATCCAGCATTGATGTTCGACTCGATCGATTCTTTCGGGTTTTTGAAAATCACCGCTACCCACACATTGATCCATCAACTGAACAACCGGAATTAACTCGCGAAGTTGAAGCAATTGGTGATGAACCATTTGTTTTGCATCCGGGTGAGTTTGTTTTAGGTAGCACTTATGAAGTAGTTACGTTGCCCAATGACGTAGCTGCTCGGCTTGAAGGAAAGTCGAGCTTAGGTCGCCTAGGACTTCTGACGCACTCAACTGCAGGTTTTATTGATCCTGGTTTCTCGGGACACGTAACGCTTGAACTTGCCAACGTGGCAACACTTCCGATTTTGCTATATCCAGGTATGAAAATTGGTCAAGTGTGCTTCTTCCGCATGACTTCCGAGGCTGAGCACCCATACGGATCCAGTGTTTACGGGTCGCGTTACCAGGGTCAACGAGGACCAACGCCAAGTCGGTCTCACGCAAACTTTCACAGAACTGTTATTTCTTAAAACTATTTCTGCTTTACGCGATCCAATAGCAAGGTCGCAATGTCTACAACTTCGGCTGCCGCATCTCGACCAGCTTCTTGCCCGCGAACTGTAACGGCGTCATTTAACATGACTGAACAGAATGGACATGCCACAGCAATTTTGGTTGCCCCGGTTGCGAGTGCTTCATCACCACGGTTCTGATTAATGCGGGTACCGATGGTTTCTTCCATCCACATCCGGCCACCACCCGCACCGCAGCAGAATGACTTCTCTTTATTACGGTCCATTTCAACAAGATTGATGCCCGGCATGTTGGTGATTAGTTCACGTGGTGGCATGTAGATCTTGTTATGGCGACCCAAGTAGCACGGATCGTGATAAGTAACGTTCTCACCTTCAGCGGTGAGCATGGTTAATCTATTCTCAGTCACTAATTGATTTAACAGAACAGTGTGATGAACTACTTCGTAATTTCCGCCAAGCTGTGGGTATTCGCGAGCTATGGTGTTCAAGCAATGTGGGCACGTTACAACGATTCGCTTCGCGCCAATTTCGTTGAGGACTTCAATATTTTGCTGGGCTTGCATTTGGTAGAGGAATTCATTTCCAGCTCGTCGCGCAGGATCACCCGTACAGGTTTCGCCCTCGCCAAGCACCATGAATTCGATGCCTGCCGTGTGCAGTAATTCGGCAACTGCTTTAGTTGTGCGCTTGGCTCGGTCGTCATAAGCGCCGGCGCAGCCAACCCAGAACAGGTACTCCACATCAGCTGGAATTGTGTCTTCACCATCCATTCCAAATACCCGAACTGGGAATTCGACTTCTTCAATCCAGGTAAGGCGGCCACTTGTGTTCATACCCCAAGGATTTCCCTTAGTTTCTAGGTTCTTAAACAAGCCGTTCAATTCAGCTGGGAATTCTGACTCGACCAATACTTGGTGGCGGCGAAGGTCCATGAAGTGATCTACGTGCTCAATATCCACTGGACATTGCTGGACGCAAGCGCCACATGATGTACATCCCCAGAGCGCATCATAGTCAATGACTGCGCCTTCATTGGAACGATGGCCCGTTGCGTCGTAGCCGTCCGTGGTGGCGTGTGGATCATCAGATCGTGAACCGACCATCGGTCGAGCTACTTCGTTCTTGACTTCATCACTGAATGATTCAAGTGTTGATTCATCACTACCAGCAAGGATGTATGGAGCTTTTGCGAATAAGTGATCGCGCAGGTCCATGATCATAAGTTTTGGACTTAGCGGTTTGCCAGTATTCCAAGCTGGACACTGACTTTGGCAACGTCCACACTCAGTACAGCTAAGTAGGTCAAGGTTGCCTTTCCAAGTTAAGTCTTCGATCTTGCCGCGACCAAAGATTGCATCATCGGCGGGATCTTCAAAGTTCAATACTTCGCTTCCGGTATAAATAGGTAACAGCGGCCCAAGTGCATCTGGGCGACGACTGAACAAAACATTTAATGGCGCTGCGCCAATGTGTAAATGCTTACTATGCAATGCCAAAACTAGGAATCCTAGAATAACTCCGATATTTAGCCAAAGTCCGATCATCTCAAGCCATTGGTTAGCAGTAACTCCAAGTGGCGCAATTAGTTTCGCTACCGTTTCTGATGCGAATGCCCCGCCATTCATAAATGGAAAATTATAAGTTCCGGTTTCTTTACCAACATTGAATTGCGCACCACGGTAAAGCAAAAGTGTCCAGACCACATTGAAGATCATGAAAAGCACAAACCAGGCAGCACCAGTATGTGAGCCGTAGAAACGGGAATCGCGACCTAACTTCGCGGGGTTCTTAACTACTCGAATCACAGCAAACATTGCGATGCCGATTAACACGAACAGCGCGAATAAGTCTTCAAAAAATCCTGTGATTGGGGAGCGACCAATTATTGGAATTGCGAATTCAGAATTGAACAGAGCGCCAAACGCTTCGATGATAGTTAGAGATAAAACTATGAATCCCCAGAAAGCCAAAACATGAGCGATTCCTGGGACAGTCCAAGCAAGTAATTTCTTCTGACCAAAGACTTCAGTAACTTCAGCTTTTGCGCGGACTTTCTTTTGAGCAGTTCTATCAACTGCGGGTTCACCACTTCGAACTAGGCGATATAAAAACCAAAGGCGCTTTAGAGCAAGTCCCAAAAGCACAACAGTTATTGCAAGTCCAACGATTAGGCGAAGTGCCATCGAGTCGCTCATTCAGGTAACCCTCGTGCCTCTCTATTTGTCACCGCTTATCCGTGACCATAATTTCCTGCAATTGCAGACTATCGCAAGGTGAATTATCTGCTTGCTCGTTTCATTTCTTAAGCCTAGGCAATTCGTTAATCTGTCGTAGATTAGAGCGATGAGTATCTTCGCCAAGTTCGGATTCTCGCTAGCCATTATTGTCATGAACTTGGCGCCTGGATTCACCGTGCCATTAAATGCAGCGGCTAATCCAAATTCACCCGTGATTGTGGATTCAGTCGCCTCGGATGCTAGCCGTACAGCTCGTTCCCAGTTGAATAGCCATGCAGCGCAATGGGGAATTGATCCTGGACAATTTGAATTCGTCAGATCAGTCTCAGGCTTAGGCGGAATGACGACCGATCGATTCGTCCAGAAAATATCGGGCCTCGAGGTCGTTGGGTCATTTGCTGCTTTGAATATTTCAGCGGCGGGAAATCTACTTTCCTACAATGTTGCAACGAGCACTTACTCAGGTCCAACATCGTCTGTCGTCACGCAAGCACAAGCTGAGATAAAACTTAAACGGGCTCTCGCTCTAGCTGCCGGAGTTGACACATCTCAAGTCACAATTGAAAAAATTGAATTAGTAATTGCTGATAGCGCTTTGACGCCAATCATCACTAGTAGCCAAAAATTAGTTTGGCGAAGCACTACGTCCATTAGTGGCAATTTGGGTTCTATGTCGACGACCTATATGGATGATTCATCTGGCGCAATAATTTCGTCGCTCCCTCTCGTGCGTGGCATCACTGCAGCTCCAAATGTTTGTGAAATGCAGGTTGCCCCAGGTTCTGCGCCGGTACCTGGGGTAGTTGCTTTATCAAATGGCAAGTTTGGTGTGAACTTAGGTAGCGGTGGTGCTTCACTTCCACTTTGCGGGATCAATACACCAGGTTTAAATGCACCAGAGAGCCAGATTGGAATCACAAATATTACGCGTAGCTGGGATTACTACCAGGCCTATCTTGGACTAGACCTTAATGATGAAAAGTTTCTTGGAAATATTTCGCCCAGCATCAATGGCGACGCCATACCTCGGATTAGCGCATTCGTGGATGTTTGTGCAACTGGAGCTATTCAAGGCGAACAGTGCCCCTATATAAATGCATTCTGGGTGCCATGGGCGTCTTCAGATTGTAATTCAAAAGTCTGTAATGGAATATTTTTAGGCGCAACTTTTGATCATGCCGATGACGTAATTGCACATGAACTTTCACATGGGGTTACTTTCGCACTGGCATTTAATGCGGGGCTTGCGAACACCTCTGAAACGGCAGCTCTTAGTGAAGCCATTTCAGACATCATCGGAGAAGCTGTTGATCAAATTAATGTAGATCCGGGCGAAGCCGCCGACCCTAGCTGGATGATGGGCGAAAATATCCAAGCGGGTGGATTCAGAAATATGCAGACTCCTCATGTATTAAAAATTGATAAAAACTGGAAGCCAGCTGATAGTCATGAAAATAGTGGCCCGATTAATCGCTTGGCTTGGCTTTTGGCAAATGGTGGCAAGGTTGGCAATTTACAAATCAATGCAATCGGCACAACCGCTGCCACACCAGGACTTTGTATTACTGCATCCGAGTGCACCGGGATAACCGCTGTTTCTGCTCTAACTCTTTCAACAGTAAGCAGGATCGGTCCAACTGCTAGCTTCTTCGACTTTGGCAGAGCGATGATCCAAACGTGCCAAGATTTTGTAAAAAATGGAACGACAGGATTTTCTTTAGCGACCTGCAAAAATGTCGCTACAGCTTTGCAGGCTCAAGGCATTACTTCCTTAGTGATTACGAATATGACGAAGCTAAAGACGATAAAGCATGGGAAGTCAGTAACTGTTACTGCTTACTTGAAATCTCTAACAGGTTCGGCAGTTGCTAACCAAACTGTTTACTTGCAGCAAGCAAAAAAAGGTAAATGGGTGACGATTAAAACTGGAAAATCCGTGAATTCAAATAGTTCTGGAAAAGTCATTTTTAAGGTTGCCTGGAATACCAGAAATAAGGCACTTAACTATCGAATAATTTCGAATTCCGATTCAGGATTGATAACTGGAATCAGTAAAACTGAATCTGTGAGAATTAATTAGCTTTGTTATGGACGTGCTGCATGGCCCAGGCATACATGGCAATGGCACCAGCCGCCGAGGCATTCATCGAACGAGTTGAACCACTTTGGGTGATGCCTAGAATTTCGGTACAGGCTGCTAATCCTTCAGCCGACATCCCTGGTCCTTCTTGGCCAAAGAACAAGGCACAGGATTCGGGAAGTTTCGAGTCCTCGATGTTTCCACAGCCTGGCACATTATCTATTCCGATAATTGCCACACCATTTTCCAACGACCAAGCCTTAAAGTCGGCAACTGTCGGGTGATGAAAGAGGTGCAAATAGCGATCGGTGACCATCGCACCACGACGATTCCAACCCTTTTTGCCAACGATGTGAACCCCTGCGACGTTGAAGGCATTTGCAGTTCGCACCACTGAACCAATGTTTAAGTCGTGCTGCCAATTTTCAATTGCAATATGTAACTTGGCTCTGGTTGTATCTAAGTCGGCAACAATTGCTTCCACCGACCAGTAGCGATATTTATCAACTACATTTCGGCGATCGCCCAACTCAAGTAACTCAGGATCGAAGTGCGCATCGGTTGGCCAAGGTTTTGGGTGCGGTCCAACACCAACGACGGGATGAAACTCACCCGGACCTAAATCACCGCGATCTGGACCCTCTGACATTTAGCCCTTAAGTGCAGTAGCGATGGCTGCGGTGTGAACCTTGGTTGAGCCACAGCAAGAACCAATCGCCTTAATGCCTAATGACTTCATCTCGGTTGCGAATTCGCCCATTTCCTCAGGTGTTCCGGTGTAAATAAAGTCGCCACCGACTAGTTGCGGCAACCCGGCGTTGGACTGAATAAAGATGTGTACGCCATCTGGCTTAGCGTCTGCCATTTCACCCGCGATGATTCGCATTTCATCGGTACCGCGGCCGCAGTTTGCGCCGATTAGTCGCACACCCATAGCGGCAATTTCGGTGACTGCAGTTGCCGGCTTAACGCCCATCATGGTTCGTAAGTTCGTATCGAAACTCAGCGTTGCAACGATTGGCATGCCAGGAGCAACTTCCTTGGCTGCTTCAACCGCTGCACTTACTTCGCCCAAATCGCTCATAGTTTCGATCAAAATTGCGTCGCAGCCACCATCAACTAGGCCTTTGATTTGTTCTGCAAATAATGCCTTGCCAGTTTCAGGAGTCAATGTGCCCATTGGGTCCATAAGTTCACCAGATGGGCCGACGTCACCAAAGACAAAGACGTTTTTGTGTTTATCGGCAACTGTGCGCGCTACTTGCGATCCAGCCTTATTTAATTCATGAACTCGATCCCCAAGACCATGCATCTCTAATCGGCCACGCGTGCCACCAAAAGTATTTGTTGTTACAACGTTCGCGCCAGCTGCGGCATAGCCTTCGAGAACGGAGGCAACTCGGTCTGGCTGTTCGACATTCCACAATTCTGGAGCGCCGCCATCAGTTAAGCCCAGGTCTTGCAACGCGGTTCCCATGGCGCCATCGCCAACGAGGGTATTACCTGCATCAAGCCATTCATAAACATTGGCCATAGTTACTCCTTAATTAGGAAAGCTTGTCAAGCATTTCTTGTAATGCCGCAGCGTCAAGTTTATTTTCGAGTTCAGAACTTATCCGCTCGGCAACTTCTGTTGCGTCACCGGTAGCCGGCATCCAATCACTTCGAATCCAACCATCTAGATATGCATCAGCATCAGCTGCACCGACGCGCATCGCTGCCTCGTCGATTGCCTCTTGAAAGCGGTTTGCTAACGAGACTTTGACGGTTTCATCACCTTCACGCACAACTACCATCGATGGAAAGTCGCGCCAGTAAGTGATTTGGTATTCCGCCATGCCTACATTCTATGTTTGTAACGGAAATAGCGGGTCGATGGAGTGCTTATGTTGTAACCGAATCAGTAGATTGGGGATGTGAGCGAGCAAAGCAATCCAAACCATGGTGCCCCGTTTTGGCATCATGAACACAAAGGCGAGCCCAGGCTGCCAATAAATTTGGTGGTGAGTTTGGTGATTGTGCTGCAATTGACCCTGCCGCGCGCATTGAACATCTCATTTCCCTGGTTCATATGCGGCATCGAAGCGGGCCTGCTCTTATTGATTAACATCTTGGAGCCACGTCGAATCATGGCGAACTCTGGGCTGCCACGGAAACTCAGTCTTGGTTTAACCATTGCTATGTCTATGGCAAACATGTACTCAATAATTCGCCTAATTGATCAGTTACTTAATGGGCAAGTTAAAGATGCCAAAAGTTTGCTGATTACCGGAGGCTCAATCTGGCTGACAAATGTTGTGGTCTTTGCACTCTGGTACTGGGAATTTGATCGCGGTGGCCCAGGTGCGCGAGCTGCTGCTTCGAAGCAAATTCCAGACTTCATGTTTCCACAAATGTCCGATCCAAATTTGGCGGCACCACACTGGGCTACTTCTTTTTTTGATTACCTATATATCTCGTTCACAAATTCAAGCGCTTTCAGTCCAACGGATGTACTCCCGCTAACTCGGTGGGCAAAAGCATTGATGCTGGTACAGTCAGTCACATCACTAATTGTTGTTGCGTTAGTTGTAGCGCGCGCAGTAAACATTCTTCGTTAAATTGCTCGGAGTTCAAATGAAACGCGTTTTAATAATTCACGGTTGGGGAAACGAACGACCGGTAGGTCACTGGCACCGCAACCTCGCCAACTCACTTCGACGAGACGGACATGTTGTTGCCTATCCGCAGTTACCTGATACCGAACTTCCCACTCTTGATAAGTGGCTGGCAGTACTCAAAGTGGAATTAGATATGTTGAAGGAAGTTGGCAATGGTGAACTTTTAGTGTTTGGTCACTCACTAGGTTGTTTAACTTGGTTGCACATCGCACAAAGTGAAATGTTGCAAGAAAAAGTAAGCCGAGTCATGTTAGTTGCACCAGCTGATCCAGATCTATGCGGCGAAGTTCCATCATTCCAAATGAATTTAAATTCCGCGGCAGTCAAAGAAGCTGCGCACGATGCTGCAGCTGAAACGTTATTGGTTGGGAGTGATTCAGATCCTTGGCTTCCTCGTGGCTTAGAAGAAACTTTTGCAAAACCGCTGGGCCTACCTTTTACGTTAGTTATGGGCGCCGGACACTTTGCAGTCGAAGAAGGTTGGACGCCATGGGCTGGTGTCATTAATTGGGTTAACGATCCAAATACCGACTTAGCTGTTCGGTAACTAAACATGCTTAATGACCTAAAGAAACTTTGGCAAAATTTCGCATTTCGAAAATTATTGGTAGCCCGTATCATTTCAAATTTTGGTAATGGACTTGGTCCAATCGCATTAGCGTTCGGTGTCCTTAGCTTGGACAATGCAACAGCAACGACACTAAGTATTGTCATGGCCTGTCAGCTTGGTCCGATGGTTTTATTTATGTTGTTCGGTGGAGTTATCGCAGATCGCTACCCGCGTGCAATGGTGGTTGGCACATCCGATGTAATGCTAAGTGCCTTCGTTGTGACCAATGGAATCATGTTGATAAATGGTTCGGCAACAGTTTTGAGCCTGGGTGTAATCGCATTAATAAGCGGAATTTTGAATGCCCTTTGGTGGCCCGCAATGTCAGGAATAGTTCCCGAATTGGTTCCGGAGGAAGACCTCCAGTCTGCCAATTCTGTTATCGGGTTAGGTTCCAACATGGCTAACATCGTTGGAACAGTTACTGGTGGAATTATCGTCGCTGGAATTGGCGCAGGCTGGGCAATGGTTACAGATGGCATCACATTCTTGATTGCTGGGATTCTAGTATTTACTCTTCGTTCATATGGAAATACCAGAGAGCGAACCGAACATTCCCCAACTGTTTTAGATGACTTGGCTCACGGCTGGAAAGAGTTCATTAGCCATAGCTGGGTTGTCACAATCGTTGCTGGCTATTCGATCGGCGCAATGATTTTCGAGAGCACTTTCGCCGTGGTTGGTCCGGTGCACGCACAAGAAATTCTTGGTGGTCCTAAACCTTGGTCTTGGATCATGGCAGCACTTTCCGTAGGAATGGCTACGGGAGTTTTACTTTCGATGAAGCTTCGACCACAGCGCCCGTTAGTTATCGGACTACTTTCGCAGTTCGGGATGGTGCTTTGGATTTTGACGATGGGACTTACCAACTGGATACCTTTGATATTGGTTACGGCCTTTTTCGCAGGTATTTCGATGGACTTTTTCATGGTGTTATGGCAAACCGCAATGCAAACGAACATTCCTCGGGAGTCTTTATCTCGCGTTACTTCCTACGACGCATTTGGTTCACTCGCATTTGCACCACTCGGCCTGGTGATCGCAGGTCCAATCACTGAAAGGATCGGATCACCGCAGATGCTGGTTTCGATGGCTGTCATTTTTGCGGTTGTACTTATTGCGATGCTCTGCGTGCCAAGTGTGCGCAATTTGCGCGGCCAAAATCAAGAAGTGCAAACTGTCTAGAAATCTTTGTGCAAGTATTGGCACATGATTAATGTATGTATGGCTGGGGCGACCGGCTGGACCGGCAAGGCACTTTCCTTTGGACTCCGCAAAGATTCTGATCTAAAACTGACAACTGCAGTTTCGCGTTCCAGTGCTGGGAAAGATTTAGGCGAAGTGCTCGAGAATTCGAACTGGGGTGTTCCGGTTTACGCGGATGTTGTCAGTGCGCTCGAGGGCGTAAACGTATTGATCGATTACACCTCGCACTCCGCAGTCAAGCAACATATTTTGCAAGGAATCGAACATGGCGTACATGGCATTGTTGGAACTTCGGGACTGACCGCAGCTGACTTTGCTGACATTGATGCCGCAGCCAAAGCAAACGGTGTGGGTGTTGTTGCAGCTGGAAACTTTGCAATCACGGCGGCTATGGCACAAGCTGCTGCATTACTTGTTGCCAAATACATTCCTAATTGGGAAGTAATTGATTACGCAAAGGCAACTAAGCCTGATGTACCAAGTGGTACCGCACGCGAATTAGCAGAACGATTAAGTGCCGTGCAGCGACCTAACTTGGGTTACCCGATTGAAGATATTGCCGGCCCAAAGGAAGCTCGTGGTGCCGATATTGATGGCACGCGCGTGCACTCAGTTCGGCTACCAAGCTTCGTAGTTTCCACTGAAGTTGTCTTTGGGCTACCGGAAGAGCGCATGACAATCCGCTTTGATGCGGGTAGTTCGCCCGAACCATATGTGAGTGGCACCCTCCTGGCTGCCAAGGAAGTTGTGAATCGGGTTGGCCTAATCCGGGGCTTAGATACCTTGCTTTTGGGTTAAAACCCGCAAATCTGGGGGAAATGCCGGAATAAACCTCGAAAATTATGGGTAATTCGTAACCTACGGTGGCGTAGGTTACGGTAGCGTAGGTTACGGAAGCGTAACCACTAGCCCAAATTTGGAGCCGTAATGAACAACCTAGGTCTGCCACCGATTATCCAAGGTGGCATGGGCGCGGCCGTATCCTCTTGGTTCCTCGCTCGAACCGTTGCCAATGAGGGTCAACTTGGAGTGGTGTCCGGAACTGCACTAGAAACAGTTGTTGCTCGTCGCCTGCAAAATGGCGACGAAGGCGGACACATGCAGGAAGCTTTATCTCACTTCCCATATCCAGAAGTTGCTGAAGAAATTTTGGCAAAGTTCTATCGGGCAGGAGGTCGCAACGGTGAACCATTTCGCCCAATGCGCCGCCTAAGTATTCAGGCACATAGAGAACATGACCAATTAGCAGTTGCGGCAAACTTCGTCGAAGTTTGGTTAGCGAAACAATCTGGTAATGGCAAAGTCGGAATTAACTTTTTGGAAAAGCTTCAGACCGCAACGCCAGCCGCACTTTATGGTGCGATGCTCGCAGGTGTCGACGCAATTTTGATGGGCGCTGGAATTCCACGTGAAATTCCACAGCTCATGACAGATTTCTCGCAAGGTAAGTCAGGTCACCTGAGCATCGACTCCGAACGTCCATCAGGTGTCGATGCGCCAATTCTAGAATTCGATCCACTTGAATCTTTTGGCAAAGCGCCAGAACTTCCTCGCCCAGCATTCTTAGCAATCGTGACTGCGGAAGTACTTGCTTCTTACTTGGCACGAAATGAAATTACTCGTCCGGATGGTTTCATAGTTGAGCACTACATGGCTGGTGGACACAACGCGCCGCCGCGTCGCATGCAGGACACCGAAACAGGTTACGGTCCACTTGATGAACCGAACATTGCAAAGATCCGCGATGTCGGACTTCCGTTCTGGATGGCTGGTGGACGTGCGACTCCTAAGTCCGCAGAGCAAGCAATTGAATTAGGTGCAGAAGGCGTTCAAGTTGGTTCACTATTTGCACTGAGTAACGAGTCAGGCCTGTTGCCGGAATATCGCGAACAAATGTTGGATGCTGCGCGCAATGGCAACTTAAGAGTTCGTACTGATCACCTTGCATCACCAACAGGTTTCCCGTTCAAGGTAGTTGAACTTCCTGGAACGGTAGGCGAGCAATCAACTTACGAAGCTCGACCTCGACTATGCGATCTTGGCTACTTGCGTTCAAGTCACATTGATGAAGCCGGCAAGGTTTCTTACCGCTGCGCGGCAGAACCAGATAAGCCGTACTTGAAAAAGGGTGGCGAAGAACCGGAACTAGCTGGTCGTATCTGCCTTTGCAACGGACTAGTCGCAGCAGTTGGTCTGGGCCAAGAACGCCCAGATGGTTACAAAGAAGCGCCGCTACTGACTCTTGGTTCGACAACAAGCGATGTCGAAGGAATGCTAAAAGAATTTCCGAATGGTTGGAGTGCGGTTGATGTCGTTAACCGTCTACTGTCTGGCATAAATAATGCAAAAGCTCCGGTCTAGTTCTTTTTAAACCAAACCGGAGCTTCGAAAATTTAAGGCTTAATGACCTGCGTGCTTGGCTCGTTCAATCGAGGCCAGAATTTCGGATTCGGCTGCCGCGCGATCATCCCAAGTTGCACCTTCAACAGATTTACCAGGCTCTAAGTCTTTGTAAGTTTCAAAGAAGTGTTGGATTTCCAAACGTTCAAATTCCGCCATATCGGTGATGTCCTGCAAATGGATTTTCCGTGGGTCATGAGCTGGGACACACATGATCTTGTCATCTTCGCCAGCCTCATCGCTCATTCGAAACATCGCGATTGCACGGCACTTGATTAGTACACCAGGGAAAGTTGGTTCTTCAATGAGAACTAAAGCATCTAATGGATCGCCATCTTGACCCAAGGTGCCTTCGATGTAGCCGTAGTCACGTGGGTAACGGGTAGCGGTAAACAGCATGCGATCAAGACGTAGTCGTCCAGTTTCATGATCCACTTCATACTTATTACGGCTTCCACCCGGAATTTCTACTAGAACATCAAATTCCAGTGCCATGATGACCCACCATTTCTAATAACTAATCCACGCTTGAATAAACAATTTTCTCTAATCCTAGAGAACTGGGCCAAAAACTTCGAATCACTATATGTAATTCACCAATAAGTCATTGCGTAGAGTCAGAACATGATCAATCTTGAGTTGCGACAGGGACTCGTCACAACCCTGGCTGATCTTGAAGCCGGCGACACAGTATTGGTGGGCCTTAGCGGTGGTGCTGATAGCCTCGCACTTTTAAAGTGTGCAGTAATAGTTGGCAAAGCTCAATCTTTCAACGTCGGCGCGATCATCATTGATCACCAACTGCAAGATGAATCGAAAGTAACTTCCCAAACTGCAGCACAGCTAGCCACAGATTTAGGTGCAGATCCAGTTCTAATCTTCAACGTAACAGTTGCAACTGGTCCGGGTAGCGGGGGAATAGAAGCTGCAGCTCGCGATGCAAGGCGCGAAGCGTTTACCCGAGTGGCAGCAGACTACGACGCAAAAGCAATTTTGCTTGGCCACACCCTCGAAGACCAAGCTGAGACAGTTCTGCTTGGACTTGCTCGCGGCTCCGGAGCCCGATCACTTTCAGGTATGCGTGCGACCGATGGTTTATACCGTCGTCCGTTTTTAGGAATTAGTCGCGAGATTGTGCGAAACGAAGTTGCTGACCTTAAGGCATTTGAGGATCCACATAACAGCGATTCAAAATTTTCTCGAGTTCGTGCACGTAACACAGTGTTGCCGATCATGGAATCTGAACTAGGCCCAGGTATTACGAATGCACTTGCTAGAACTGCCGATTTACTTCGTGATGATGCTGACGCCCTCGATGCATTAGCGCGCTTTGAAATCACTCGGGTGAGCGATGATGTCAACCTAATTGCTTCGCTGCCGCGAGCAATTCGTACGAGAGTGCTCCGCCAACTGGCTATTACGAACGGTTGCGACATCAACGCCTTAACTCGCGAACATGTCCTGGCAATTGATGGGTTGATTACAAACTGGCATGGGCAAGGACCGCTGAACCTGCCAGGCGCTGTAAATGTCGAAAGACGATCTGACAGACTTACCTTCTACCAGACCTAACTTTTGGAGAATTGCGTGGACGCATCAGCAATCGAGGGCGAGCTAACCAGCATTGTTCTGACAACCGAACAACTTGATACCCGGATCAAGGAAATCGCAGCTGAAATTGATCGCGACTATGCAAAGTCAGATAAATCTGTTTTATTGGTTGCAGTATTAAAAGGTGCAGTCATGGTTATGGCTGACTTGGCTCGCGCAATTTCAATTCCAGTTGAATTCGATTTCATGGCTGTTTCGTCCTACGGTTCTGGCACAAAATCAAGCGGTGTGGTTCGGATCATCAAAGACTTAGACATTGACCTAAGTGGTCGCGACGTAATTATCGTTGAGGACATCTTGGACTCTGGTCTAACCTTGTCCTGGTTGATCAAAAACTTAAAGTCACGTGGACCAAAGTCGGTTGAAGTAATGACGATGATGCGCAAGCCTGATGCGATCAAAGTTGAAGTTCCCGCAAAATACATAGGCTTCGACATCCCAAATGAATTCGTCGTTGGCTTCGGCCTTGATTACGCCGAGAAGTATCGAAACTTACGCGAAGTAGCGATACTTGCCCCGCACATATACGGCGGATAGTTTTCCGCTGGTTGCCACTTGATTGCCCGAACAAAAGCTTCTACGCGAAGGGCATTGCGCTGCTGTCCCCTCTGTTAATCAACGGCTACCGCCGTACTTGTTGCAATTGACCTACCGGTCAAGCAACAAGGGGACCGACTGACTTGCTCTATAGCCTTCGCTTTAGAACTTTTCTTCGAGCAATGGGTTGCAGCGACCAAATTCGCGTTGACCACCTAATTGCAGGTAATCTCGTCCACGGAGGATTCGCCTAGTGGCCTATGGCGCTCGCTTGGAAAGCGAGTTGGGTGAAAGCCCTCAGGGGTTCAAATCCCCTATCCTCCGCGCAAAGAAAGACCCTCGCTTGTCGGGGGTTTTTTCTTTGCCTGGATCACGCGATTTGGGAGCCGATTGCGTGATCCGAAGGGATCACTTGCAATCGGAGTGGCAACCAGCAGTTCCCCTATCCTCCTCAGAATTGATGGAAGAAATCCCAAACTAGACTTAGGTTCAGCCTCTCGCGTGGCGTTAACCTGTGAACCTCCCCAGGGCCGGAAGGCAGCAAGGATAAGCGGGCTCTAACGGGTACGCGAGAGGTCTTTACGTCTCTGATGAGTTGGTCATACCGAGCCAGTACTCTCTACATATGTCTCTAGCTCTCTACCGCAAGTACCGACCAGGTCAGTTTGCTGATGTGATCGGCCAAGAGCATGTGACGGTCCCGCTTTCTCGCGCATTAGACAGTGACCGAATCCACCACGCTTATCTATTCACGGGTCCACGTGGTTGCGGCAAGACATCCTCAGCTCGGATCATGGCTCGCTCGATGAACTGCGAAAAGGGTCCGACCTCAACTCCTTGTGGTGTTTGCCAGTCCTGTATCGACTTGGCACCCAACGGCCCGGGTTCGATGGATGTCATTGAAATTGATGGAGCAACTTATCGAGGTATCGATGATGCAAAAGAACTTCGTGAGCGAGCTGTTTATGCCCCAGTTAACGCGCAATACAAGGTTTATATTATTGACGAAGCACATCAGTTAACTCGTGAAGCATTAAATGTACTTCTGAAACTTGTTGAAGAACCTCCACCACACTTGCGATTTATTTTTGCCACAACCGAGCCCGATAAAATAATTGCAACCTTGCGCTCGCGTACTCATCACTATCCATTCCGATTGGTTTCCGCAAAGGCACTCGCTGAACACTTGGCCAAACTGTGTGAGGCCGAAGGAATCAAAGCCGAACCAGCCGCACTTGCGCTTGTTGCTCGTGCTGGTGCTGGATCAGTACGTGACGCCCAGTCAGTCCTCGGTCAAGTAATTGCGGGCTCTGGCCCTGATGGTGTTACTTATGCCGATACTGTTGCCCAACTTGGATTCACTGATGAGAACTTGTTGAGCCAAGTCGTAGTTGCAATTTCTGAAGGTAATGGTGCTGCGCTCTTTACTTTGATTGAACAGATTGTTACATCAGGTAACGAACCACGACGATTTGCAAATGACCTATTGGATCGACTTCGTGATTTGGTGGTAGTCACTCAAGTTCCCGACTCAGTTAACTCCGGATTATTCGATATTCCGACCGAGCAGATCGACGATCTCGTTAAGCAAGCGAAGTTGTACACACCTGCACAACTTGTCCGAGTAGCTGACTTAGTTAGCTCTGGCCTTTCCGAATTGCGTGGAGCTGCATCACCGCGACTTCAGCTGGAACTTCTGGCTGCACGGTTAGTCACACCGCAGGTAACGCAAGACCTTATGGAACGGGTAGAAAAATTGGAACAGGGTGGGCCACGTGGGAATACCGCTCCGGCCATAGTCCGGTCTCGTGCTGCCGAAATAATCGCAGAAAATTTGCCTACCGAATCCCAACCTTCTCTTGCTGCGGATGCTGCACCAGCTGAAAAGCAGCCAAGCGCAAAGCCGCCTCGACCCGCTACAAATTCTGCACCAGCTCCGATGAAGCCATCACAAGTCGCAGCCGCTGCAACTATTGCTGCAACGGCTGACGCAGGCACAGAAGTAGCAGCAACCAATGGTCCAGTTGATTTTGAACAAATCCGAAGTGCTTGGCCTACAATCTTGGAAGCAGTTCGCGGCGAAAGTAAAGTTGCGAGCATTGTGCTTGCCGAGACTGCTCCGCTATCTCTTAGCGCAGATGGCACGCTAGCCGTAGCATTCCCAAATGCAAACACTTTGAACAATGCAATCAAGAGCGGTCATGATGATCGCTTACAACTAATAATTATGCGACTTCTACACACCAAGGTAACGATCGAACCTATGGTGGATCCAAATCGTGCGATTGTTCCTAAGGCTAAGAAAGCGGATGCAGTTGATGCCGGAGATGCTTCTCCCGATGACGAAGTTATGCCGACTCGTTCTGCTTTGGATATGGTTACTAACGCACTTGGCGGCTCTGTCATTAGCGAAAGTTCTCGCGACGCATGAGCAACATGTACGAAGGAATCGTGCAGGATCTAATCGATGAACTTGCCAAACTTCCCGGCGTTGGACCTAAGGGTGCAACTCGAATCGCGTTTCACTTGCTAGCAACGGACAACGCTGATGTAACTAGATTGGCAACCGTTCTCGCTGAAGTTAAAGACAAAATTAAGTTTTGCAAGTCTTGCTATAACGTCGCACAAGATGATCTGTGTCGAATCTGTGCCGATACTAGACGTGACGTAGCTTCAATCTGCGTTGTCGAAGAACCAAAAGATGTCCTGGCCGTGGAACGAACGCGAGAATTCCGTGGCAAGTACCACGTACTCGGGGGAGCCATTAGCCCAATCGACGGCATTGGTCCAGATGACCTTCGAGTAACTGAACTTATGGTCCGCCTGGCTGATGACGCAATCACCGAAGTCATCCTGGCAACCGATCCAAATCTCGAAGGTGAAGCGACGGCAACGTACTTAACTCGACTGATTTCGCCGCTTGGCATCCGAGTAACCCGCTTGGCTTCAGGACTTCCAGTTGGTGGCGATCTTGAATATGCAGATGAAATTACCTTGGGTAGAGCGTTTGAAGGTCGGCGCCAAGTCAGTCCGTAGTTCGAGCCGCTGTTCCATTATCTAGACGCGGTTCTCTAAGTGTGAAATTCCTTTTAGACTTAAGCATTATGGGCTTGATTGTCGCTAAATTTGGTGGTTCCTCAGTTGCTGATGCTGCCGGTGTTTTGCGTGTTGCAAAGCGAATCGTTGACATTAAGCGCGCAGGCAATGAAGTTGTTGCAGTTGTTTCGGCAATGGGCGATACAACTGATGAACTAATTGACTTAGCCAAACAAGTTTCACCAAACCCACCGAGTCGCGAACTAGATATGTTGCTGACTTCTGGTGAACGCATTTCTATGGCAGTTCTCGCAATGGCAATTAACGATCTAGGTTTCGAGGCTCGCTCATATACCGGCTCACAAGCTGGACTCATCACCGATTCCGAGCACGGAAAAGCTCGAATTGTTGACGTTACGCCAGGGCGTATCCAAGAGGCGTTGCGCGAAAATGCGATCCCAATTGTTGCCGGCTTCCAAGGCGTATCTAAAGACACTAAAGACATCACAACACTTGGTCGCGGTGGATCCGATCTAACTGCAGTCGCGCTGGCCGCTGCGCTTTATGCAGATGTTTGTGAGATTTACACTGACGTAGATGGCATCTTCTCGGCAGATCCAAGAATCGTTCCGAGCGCTAGGCAAGTACCGCGAATTACATACGACGAGATGATGGAACTTGCTGCAGCTGGCGCAAAAGTACTTCACCTGCGTTGCGTAGAATATGCAAAACGTTTTGATTTACCAATTCATGTTCGTTCATCATTTTCAGGCAAAGAAGGCACCTTTGTCATCGCTGATTTGGCTGACCAGTCCAAGTTAGAGAAATTGTCCAAAGTAGGAGCAATTATGGAACAACCAATCATCGCTGGCGTCGCACATGATCTGGGCGACGCAAAAGTTACCGTCGTTGGGGTTCCTGACCGACCAGGTATGGCAGCTGCAATTTTCCAAGCAGTGGCAGATGCTGGCATCAACATGGACATGATTGTGCAGAACGCAAGTGTTAAAACTTCCGGTGCCACTGACCTTACTTTTACTTGTCCTCGTGGCGATGCTACAAAAGCTGAACTTGCACTTCGCCGAATTGAGAAGGAAGTTAATTTCCAAGACATCGAAACAGATGATGACATTGCGAAGATTTCACTAGTCGGTGCCGGCATGCGCTCCCACCCCGGAGTTTCAGCAACTTTTTTCAAAGCAGTTGCTGGCGCTGGCGTTAACGTCGAGATGATTTCAACCTCTGAAATTCGCATCTCGGTAGTTACCAGGGCTGATGACGCTAAGAAAGCGGTAACCGCAATCCACACAGCATTCGGACTTGATACTGATGGCGAAGCCGTTGTTTACGGCGGAACTGGAAGATAGCGATGACTAAAAAACCAACCCTTGCTGTCGTAGGTGCTACTGGAGCTGTGGGCACAGTAATGCTCGATCTACTTTCAACTCGCCCAGACGTCTGGGGCGAAATTAGGCTTTTAGCTTCTGCTCGCTCGGCTGGAAAAGTACTTCAGGTTCGGGGCGAAGACGTTGTAGTAGAAGAGTTAACTGAAGCCGCTTTTGATGGCGTCGATGTTGCGATGTTTGACGTACCTGACGAAATCTCAGCAAAGTGGGCACCAATCGCTGCAGCTAAAGGCGTTATTGCCGTTGATAACAGCGGTGCCTTCCGAATGGATCCTGATGTGCCGTTAGTGGTGCCTGAAGTTAATGCAGATCAAGCAAAAAATCGTCCACGCGGCATTATTTCAAATCCAAACTGCACAACGCTTTCGATGATTGTTGTAGTGGGTGCGTTGGAGCGGGCGTTTGGTGTCAAAGAACTTGTAGTTGCCTCCTACCAAGCTGCCTCTGGAGCTGGCCAAGGTGGAATTGATGCGTTGTACGAACAAATTGATGCAGTCGCCGGCAAGAATTTAGGCAGCGACACAAAAGATGTTCGCAATGTAATAACTAATAATGATGTATTTCCAGCACCTCTTGCATTGAACGTTGTGCCATGGGCAGGTTCACTTTCTGAAAATGATTACACAAGTGAAGAAATTAAAGTGCGGAACGAATCTCGCAAAATTTTGGGTATGCCAGAATTAAAAGTACATGCAACGTGTGTGCGAGTTCCAGTTGTTACTACTCACTCACTCGCCGTCCATGCTGTTCTAAATAGAGTAGTAACAGCAGACGAAGTTCGCGAACTACTTTTCAATGCTGACGGTGTTTTGGTAACTGATGATCCCGAGAACCGAATCTTCCCAACACCAATAGATGTAGTTGGAACTGATCCAACTGTCGTAGGAAGAATTCGAGTTTCAAAGGAATACCCTAATGAAATTGATTTCTTTGTTTGTGGCGACAATCTGCGCAAGGGTGCCGCATTAAATACTGCACAAATCGCGGAATTAGTCGCGCAAGAATTTAACTAGGAACTTAATTAATTAGTCCTGCTTGTTAGCGTGAGCAAAGTAGCTTCGGGGCGACAAGCTAGTCGAATCGGAGTGTAAGGCGATGTACCGACGCCAGCAGAAACATGAAGTGGCATATCGCGATCACCAAAACTTGATAAGCCCTTTGCTTGGTTTTGTGGCAAATCGCAGTTGGTAACCAGGGCACCATAAAACGGCAGGCAAATTTGGCCACCGTGTGTGTGACCGGCAAGAACTAAGTCGGCGCCATCTACCGCAAAACTATTTAGCACCCTTCGATAAGGCGCGTGAGTTACGCCAAGTGCGAATGCATCAGCATCAAACGGACCGGCAACATCTTCATACCTATCCAATTTGATGTGCGGATCATCGGTGCCCCGCGCGTGAATTCGCAGGCCATTGACTGTGATTGAACTTTGTTTATTGTCCAGGTCAAGCCAACCTGCGTTAGTTAGCTGTAACACCAATTCATCAGTGGGAAGTGCCGAGCCTTCGCCAACAACTTTGCGATCTTTGTTGAAGTACATCAACGGATTCTTTATTACAGGTGCAAAGTAGTCGTTGCTCCCAAGTACGAACAGCCCAGGTCGATTTAACAAACCACTAAGCGATTCGATTACAGCCGGCACCGCAAGTTTGTGGGCCAAGAAATCACCAGTAACAACAACTAGGTCAGGTTCTAATTTGGCTAGGGAAGCAACCCAATTTATTTTTCGGGTTTGCGCCGGAGTCAGGTGGAGGTCTGAGAGGTGAAGGACTTTAATCGGGGTACTGCCTGGGGGGAGCACATTTAGGGTGAGATTGCGGGTAGTAAAAGCTTGGGCTTCGAGCATGCTGTACCCCAGAGTTCCAGCCCCAGCGGTACCAATCGACAGCACGGTTGTTGCTAGAAAGCCCATAACTCCCAGTATTCCCGACATTTTGAGTTTCACAAGCACACAAATTCCCCATAGTCTTAAGTTCTCCACAACTTCCCTAGGGGGCGCAAAATGTCGTTTGACGATACCTCGCGCCCACATGGTGATGAATTCGATCCCCTGACAGCTCCAGTTTGGGTGCCTGAAGATGAAGTCGATGCAGTTCTAGCTCCGGAACTTCCAGCCTTTATGCCAATCGATGAAGACACCATGATTCGTCGTCGAGCACCGCAGCCACCGGATGTCGACGAAATCATAAACGGGGAATACACGGGCTGGGTTCCGCTTATTAAGTCAGGCGAGTCGCTAGCAGACGCAAAGCGTCGCGAGGAAGAGCGACTGGCCGCAATTGATTCAGAAGAAGACTGGGAACCAATCGAAGTCATCGCCTCAGTTGAAACTCAAGTTGCAGAGTTTGTGATTCCAGATGACATCGCTTCAGATCCTGTTACTGAGGTTCGTAGCCCAACTGTTGAAGTTCGTGGATTTATGTTTCCCAACGACATCGTGGCCGATCCTGACTACGTAGTTTCACCCGCCGAGGCACTTGAAGAAGCACGGCGTCGAATTGCACAGATGCGCGCGAGCTTACAGACAAACTTGAATCGCGTGTCCGAAAGTTTCGAACATCCAATTTTTACCCCTGAAGTTTCAGTTCAACATGCGCCACCATTTGTTCCAGCTGCAGAACCTGTTTTGCCAGAACCAGTGGCACCTGCAAAATCTGAGCCAGTTGAAGCTCAGCCAGTTTCTCGAGCCGATGCATTTGATGAAATCTTTGAAACTGAAGAAGCACCACAAGCAGCGCCCGTTGTAACAGAGACGCGTACTCGTGAAGAAGTTCGCGAAGAACCTCGCGTATATACACAGTCAACGCAGCAGACATCGCCAACCATAATTATTGATGAGGCTGCGGAACAGACGCATTCACTTGAGTTAGTAATTATGCGCGATGAAATCAAGGATCTACGTGATCGTCTAGATTCTTCTCAAAAACTTATTGAACAATTGATGGTGCGTCTTGCAGATCTAGCAGAGTTAGCGCTTAAGCGCGATCGTTAACGATCTACATCTCCCGCAACGAACGGCATACTTGCCACGATTGCATCGAAGTTCTTAGCATCTTCACCAACTAGCACTTCGGGCATCGCGAGAACAGTGTGCAAACTAGCTGGTCGCAGCTTTAATCGGTATGGCATCTTGTCGTTGCGGGAAACCAAAAACCAAGATGCGATACCGAGTGGAGTTTCGATCTCATGTTCGTAAGTTCCTTCTGGGACTCGAACAACTTTTGGCAGCAGCACATTAACTTCATCATCAAGAAGCACGATGCACTGCCCAATTAATTCTTTTATCATTGCCAGCGAAACGGTTACCTCGTCAGCTAACTGCAGCATTCGACTGGATACATCACCAGCGGATTGAATCACTACGGCAAAGCTATCCAGTTGTTGGTACTTGACTCCGGTTGCTGTCTCACGTGAGTCGATTGCGTATCCGGTAGCTCGGGCTACTGGACCACTCAACGCGATATCAATTGCAGTTTGCTTCTCGAGAATTCCAATGCCATTCAAAGCTGAAGTGTGCCCGGTCCAATCAGTTTTGGAAATGAATCGCTCGGTATCTGCGGTAATGATCGCTAAATGTGCCAACCACTCGGAATCCGGCGCATGTGTTAATCCGCCTATCCGAGTGACCATTGGATGCATCCGGCTGCCGGTGTAGTCACGGAAGTGAATTACCCAGCGTTCGCGAATTAAGCGCAAGTCACTAATTAGATCTTCAGTTACCCAAGGAAAGCCAGCAAGAAATGCTAGATGTGACGTAACTCGATTGAATTCAAGTAACAAAGTACGAAGCCATTGCGCTGCATCTGGCACCTCTATTCCAAGCGCCTGTTCAATTAATTGCGCAACACCAACTTCGCCCGAAAAAGCACTCAACCACTCATGGCGGTTTGCTAAGCCAATGACTTGACGGTAATCCCGTGACTCGAATAGTTTTTCCGCACCACGATGCATTGAACCTAATATTGGATTCGCCGAAATGATTTGATCGCGATTAATGCCTAGTTCAATTCGCAGCATGCCATGTGTGGCCGGCGCTTCCGCTGACAATTCGGAAGTAGCGTCACTTCGGACAGCGTCTATCGGAGAAATTCCCACTAATTTGCGCTCGGTCACGGAATTCATCGTGCCATACGACCTTTCTTATCTCTACTAGGCTTATCTTGTGGTCAACACGATGGCCGAGAGCGATGAGCCTTGGACCGAAAAACCTCCACGCCTTGACGTTGGCGTAGTTGGAACCGGCAGAGCCGGTGCCGTGCTTGGTGCTGCCCTAAATCGGGCAGGCCACAACGTAAAAGCCTGCACTGCGGTAAGTGACTTGAGTCGACTGCGGGCTGAATCATTATTACCTGGCGTGCCAGTCTTGCCGATCAGTGAAGTTGTGGCAGATCGCGATTTAATTTTGTTAGCGGTACCTGATGACGTGTTAGCTGAAGTAGTTACAGGGCTGGCTGCAACTCATGCCGTTAGCCCAGGCACTTTTGTTATGCATGTTTCGGGGAGAGTTGGAATCGAAGTACTGCAATCTTTGACCGCACAAGGTTGTTTACCGCTGGCATTACACCCAGTGATGACATTTACCGGAACCTCCATAGACCTAACAAGATTGTCTGGATGCCCATTTGGAGTAACTACGCACGAGACACTGCGTGCAGTGGCCGAAACTTTGGTCGTTGAGATGGGCGGTGAACCAGTTTGGGTTCCGGAGTCTAACCGCGGTTTGTATCACGCCGCATTATCGTTCGGCGCGAATAATTTAATGACTCTAGTCAATCAAACCCTTGAACTATTGGTCGCTGCAGGAATTGAAAATCCTGACTTACTGATTGCACCATTACTCGGCGCTTCGCTTGATAACGCACTTCGAAATGGCGATTCCGCGCTAACTGGCCCAATCGCGCGCGGTGATGCCGGCACAGTTCGAGAACATTTGCGTGCCTTGGAATCTGCTGGACCTGCAGTCATTGAGACTTACCGAGCACTTGCACGATTGACTGCTGATCGCGCATTGGCAGCTGGTTTACTGCGGCCGGAAAATGCGCAGAATCTCCTTGATGTTTTGGCAGATGAAAAGTGAATCAGCTAAAAATATTAAAAACAGTTGCAGACGTTCAGTCTTGGCATGACTCTTCGGAGCTACCTGTTGCAGCCGTATTTACGATGGGCGCACTCCATAGCGGCCACGCATACCTAATGACCTATGCCCGAGAGCGTTCTCCGAAGGGAACTCGGGTAATTGCATCGATATTCGTTAATCCAACCCAGTTCGAAAAAGGTGCTGACCTCGAAACTTATCCGCGCACCTTGGACGAGGATCTACAGCTACTCATTGAGGCTGGAGTGGATGCAGTTTTTATCCCGAGTGTTGAAGTGATGTACCCAGACGGCTTAGTAGTAGATGAAACTATCGATCCCGGAGTGATCGGCAAAATATTGGAAGGCAAGAGCAGACCCGGACATTTTCTAGGAATGCTCTCCGTGGTGCACAAATTACTTAGCATCACGGAACCTAACTTCACATATTTTGGGGAAAAAGATTTCCAGCAATTAACTCTGGTTAAAAAAATGGTTCATGATTTAATTATGCCGGTAGAAGTAGTAGGCGTGCCAACTGTGCGAGATCCAGATGGACTCGCATTATCAAGTCGAAATCAGAAGCTTTCGGAATCTGCTCGAGTTCTCGCCCAAAATATTCCAGCTGCACTAACGATGGTAAGTAACTTATTAATCGATGGCAAGCAAATAGAACAAGCGGAAAAAGAGGGACGAGATTTCTTGGCTAAACAAGATGGAATAGCGCTTGATTACTTAGAAGTTCATGCCGAGAACTTGATCGACGAACCAAAGGTTGGAACATTGAGAATATTGATAGCCGCCATAATCGATGGTGTGCGCATAATCGACAACATCGCTGTAGAAATCTAGGAGAAACATGCTGTTAGCAATTGATGTAGGTAACACAAATACCGTCCTGGGATTATTTGTTGGCGATGACCTGGTGCAGTCTTGGCGCACTAAGACAGACAGTCGGGAAACTGCAGATGAGTTGGCGCTCAAGTTTCGAGCACTGTTGAACGAGTCACCAGAAATTACGGGTATTGCATTATGTTCGACGGTTCCAGCAGTACTTCGCGAAATGCGCACGATGTTAACGCGGTATTACGAAAAAGTGCCGACCATAATCGTTGAGCCTGGTATTAAGACCGGAGTGCCGGTACTAACCGATAATCCAAAAGAAGTAGGTGCTGATCGGATAGTGAACTCGCTAGCGGCATTTACGCTTTATGGTGGACCTGCCATTGTTGTCGATTTTGGAACATCAACAAACCTCGATGTGATTTCGGGTAAAGGTGAGTTCCTAGGTGGTGCACTTGCGCCAGGAATTGAGATCTCAATTGAAGCCTTAGCCTCTCGGGCAGCTCAATTGCGAAAAGTGGAACTGGTGACACCGAGAAATGTGATTGGTAAAAATACCGTGGAAGCATTGCAATCAGGAGCAATCTATGGCTTTGCTGGTCAAGTCGATGGGTTGGTTGATCGAATTGTTGATGAACTTGGTGGCGAAGTTAAGGCGGTAATCGCTACGGGTGGATTGGCTGGCGTAGTCGTGCCCGAGTCGGAGACGATTACGCACCATGAACCAGATCTGACGCTGATTGGTTTGCGCCTTATGTTCGAGCGCAACGCCTAGTACCGATAATCTTGGTGAGTGACCAATGAGCCGAATTCACCAGCACTTGACGTAGACGACCTGCCAGAGCAAATGCTGGTTCGCCGCGATAAGCGGGCTGCAATTCTTAACCAAGGTAGCGAGCCTTATCCAGTACAGGTTCCGATCACAACAACGATTCCCGCAGTTCGAGCTAAGTACGCACACCTGATCGCAGAGCAAGAATCCGGTGAAAAAGTCGGAGTCGCCGGTCGAGTGATGTTTATGAGAAATACTGGAAAACTTTGCTTTGCTCAGCTTCAGGCTGGCACCGGTGAAACTTTGCAGGCCATGTTGTCGCTCGACAAAGTTGGCGAAGTTGAGCTGGAATCGTGGAAAGCCGTAGTTGATATCGGCGATTTAGTAGCCATTGAAGGCGAAATCATAAGCAGCAAGCGTGGCGAACTTTCAGTTCTTGCCGACCAGTGGCACATGGCAGCCAAGTCACTGCGCCCACTTCCAAACCCACACTCACCACTGAGCGAAGAAACTCGAGTTCGCCAACGGTACGCAGATCTAATCATGCGGGACACCGCCCGAATGGTTGCACGATTGCGTCCCGCAGCAATTTCGAGTTTGCGCAATAGTTTCGCTAAACGTGACTACATCGAAGTCGAAACCCCAATGCTCCAGACCATGCACGGGGGCGCAGCAGCTCGCCCATTCCTAACATCGTCGAATGCATTCGACATGGAATTGTTCTTGCGCATCGCGCCAGAACTTTTCTTGAAGCGCTGTGTTGTTGGTGGTATCGAGCGAGTCTTTGAAATCAACCGGAACTTCCGCAACGAAGGTGCAGACTCATCACATTCACCGGAATTTGCCATGCTGGAGTTTTACCAGGCTTATGCCGACTACAACGACATGGCAACCTTGACTCGCGAATTGATTCAGGAAGCTGCCCTGGCAGTGCATGGCACATTGAATTACGAACTCATTGAAGGCGGCACTCGCGATCTTTCAGGTAACTGGGATCAGATTTCGGTATTCCCGGCAGTGAGCGAAGCTCTTGGTCAGGAAATATCGCCGGACACTCCAATTGAAACTTTACGCAAGTTGTGTGCAGATGCTGAGATCACACACGATCCAAAAGCAATCCACGGAAAACTTGTTGAAGAACTACTCGAACATTATGTAGTTGAAAATTTGAAGCGGCCAACATTCGTTATGGATTATCCAGTAGATACTTCGCCGCTTGTCCGTGATCACCGCACGATTAAAGGTGTGGTCGAAAAGTGGGATCTATATATTGATGGTTATGAAGCAGGTACGGGCTACTCCGAACTCATTGATCCTGTAATCCAACGCGAGCGGTTAGTTGCCCAATCTGCACTCAAGGATGGCGGCGATGCTGAGGCCATGCAGCTCGATGAGGATTTCCTCCGTGCGCTGGAATACGGCATGCCGCCGAGTGGTGGCGTTGGTATGGGTGTGGATCGATTGCTAATGACATTGACTGGATTGAATATCCGCGAAACCATCTTGTTCCCCTTGGTTAAGCCGGAGTAATAATGACACTTGAAATTCGTCCTGCTCGGACGACCGATGTATTAGCCGTTCGCGATTTGATTGAGAACTACGCAGGCGATGGCCCTCGATTACTTCGCAAGAACACCGTCACGCTTTATGAAGATGTCCAAGAGTTTGTAGTAGCCGTACTCCACAGCCAAATCGTTGGCTGTGGAGCATTGCATGTGATGTGGCATGACTTGGGTGAGATTAGAACTGTTGCTGTAGACCCAGCTTGCAAAGGTCAAGGCATTGGTTCAAAGATTTTGGATGCATTGACGCAGCGCGCAGAAGCCTTAGGCTTAAGTCGATTATTTTGTTTAACATTTGAAACTAGTTTTTTCGCCGGTCATGGGTTTGTTCCGATCGAAGATACTCCAGTTGATGCGTCTACTTACTCTGAACTTTTGCTATCTGGCGATGAAGGTGTTGCTGAATTCCTTGACCTAGAGCGGGTAAAGCCAAATACTTTGGGCAATACCCGCATGTTAAAGACCTTTTAGGGTGATTATTAGTAGCAAGAAGTGTTGCAAATAAACAATTATATGTTGTAAGACAGCAACAATAGTTAATTTTCTTTCCATGCATCTTTACTTTTTCTTTACTTCTTTACTCAATCTTTAGGAAAAATAGTCGGCAATGTCTATTTTGTCGTTCGCTTTTGTAGGCATTGATCGATTCACTTGATTAATCGGTATTAGGTACTTATGAGGGCTTATGAATGCTTATCAGATGTTTGGAGACACTATGGACTATCACGATCAAGTACTAATGAGTCCGTCGGAAGTTGCAAAACTATTTCGGGTTGACCCTAAGACGGTAATCAGGTGGGCAGAGAACGGAAAGCTAACTGTGATCCGAACCCTAGGTGGCCACCGTCGATTCCAAGAGCAAGAAGTTTTAGCATTGCTCGAAGAACTAACTTCGGTGCGAAATACCTAGGCCAAAATTAAAACCAACTTTGCAATGATGACCCTCTGGTAGCAACCAGGGGGTCTTTGTTCGCTATCGGCAGATCCAAAAAAATCCTTAAAACCATAGGTACTTCGTACTCCAAACTCCCGATTGTTTGCTGTTTCATATATTTGCGGATGCGGTGTCACTTAGTGGCTCTACCATTGACACAAGGCCAAAAAAGTTAGAGGAGATGCACATGTTCGAGAGGTTTACTGACCGAGCTCGTCGCGTGGTTGTGCTGGCACAAGAAGAAGCCCGCATGCTTAACCACAACTACATCGGAACCGAGCACATATTGCTTGGGTTAATTCACGAAGGTGAAGGTGTAGCCGCCAAGGCTCTCGAAAGTATGGACATCTCGCTAGAAGCTGTGCGCGCACAAGTTGAAGAAATTATTGGCCAGGGACAACAGGCGCCATCCGGTCACATTCCATTTACACCACGGGCTAAAAAAGTTCTTGAACTTTCACTTCGTGAAGCGCTTCAACTTGGTCACAACTACATCGGCACCGAACATATCTTGCTTGGCCTGATTCGCGAGGGTGAAGGCGTCGCAGCACAGGTTTTGGTCAAACTTGGTGCTGACCTAAACCGAGTTCGCCAACAAGTTATCCAACTACTCTCTGGCTACCAGGGCAAAGAACCGCAGCAACAAGGTTCAGGCCCGGCTGAAGGTACGCCTTCGACTTCACTAGTTCTTGATCAATTTGGACGCAACTTAACACAGGCTGCGCGCGAAGGCGAACTTGATCCCGTAATTGGCCGCGAATCCGAAATGGAACGCGTAATGCAGGTGCTTTCGCGTCGCACCAAAAACAACCCAGTACTTATTGGTGAGCCTGGTGTTGGTAAGAGTGCAGTTGTTGAGGGCCTTGCCCAAGCAGTTGTAAAAGGTCTGGTTCCAGAAACTCTAAAGGATAAGCAGATCTACTCACTTGATCTTGGCGCACTAGTTGCAGGCTCTCGTTACCGTGGCGACTTTGAAGAGCGGTTGAAGAAAGTTCTAAAGGAAATCAAAACTCGTGGCGACATCATCATCTTTATCGATGAGATTCACACGTTGGTCGGCGCCGGTGCTGCTGAAGGCGCGATAGACGCTGCCAGCATCCTCAAGCCAATGCTGGCTCGTGGCGAACTCCAGACCATTGGCGCTACTACTTTGGACGAGTACCGCAAGTACATCGAAAAGGATGCAGCTCTTGAGCGTCGTTTCCAGCCGATTCAGGTTAATGAGCCAACAATTGCGCAGACCATTGAAATTCTTAAGGGCCTTCGCGATCGCTATGAAAACCACCACCGCGTAACTATTACTGATGCAGCCCTAGTTAACGCTGCAACGTTGGCTGACCGCTACATAAGCGATCGCTTCTTACCGGATAAGGCAATCGATTTAGTGGACGAAGCTGGGGCACGGTTACGAATCCGTCGAATGACTGCGCCACCAGACTTACGCGAATTTGATGACAAGATCGCCGCAGTTCGCCTAGAAAAGGAATCGGCCATTGACGGCCAAGATTTCGAGCGCGCCGCATCCCTTCGCGACGATGAAAAGAACCTCATTGCTGCTCGCGCAACTCGCGAAAAGGAATGGAAAGACGGAGATATGGATGTCGTTGCAACCGTTGACGAGGAATTGATTGCTGAAGTATTGGCTGCCACAACTGGCATCCCAGTATTTAAGTTGACTGAAGAAGAATCACAGCGTCTTCTCAAGATGGAAGGCGAACTTCACAAGCGCGTCATAGGTCAAGAGCAAGCGATCAAGGCATTGTCGCAGGCAATCCGTCGTACTCGCGCTGGTCTCAAGGATCCAAAGCGTCCAGGTGGATCGTTTATTTTTGCTGGCCCATCGGGTGTTGGTAAGACGGAACTTTCCAAAACACTCGCCGAGTTCTTATTTGGTGACGAAGATTCACTTATCCAACTTGATATGTCTGAGTACTCCGAGCGTCACACCGTATCTCGACTATTCGGTTCACCGCCAGGATTCGTTGGTTACGAAGAAGGTGGCCAGCTAACTGAAAAGGTGCGTCGCAAGCCATTTAGCGTCGTACTGTTTGACGAAGTTGAAAAAGCTCACCCAGATATCTTCAACTCACTGCTACAGATACTCGAAGATGGCCGTCTAACCGATGCTCAAGGTCGAGTCGTGGACTTCAAGAACACCGTGATCATCATGACCACAAACCTTGGAACCCGTGATATCGCCAAGGGTGTCAGCCTTGGCTTTGCCGATGGCAGTGACCTAACAACAAGCTATGAGCGCATGAAGGCAAAGGTTAATGACGAACTTAAGACGCATTTCCGTCCTGAGTTCTTAAACCGGATCGACGACATCATCGTGTTCCACCAGTTGAGTGAAGCTGAGATTGTTGAAATCGTTGACCTGATGATCGCCAAGTTGGATGATCGCTTGAAGGATAAGGACATGGCAATCGAGCTAACTTCAGCCGCAAAGGCACTGTTAG
Source organism: Actinomycetota bacterium (assembly GCA_947452765.1). GTDB lineage: Bacteria > Actinomycetota > Actinomycetes > S36-B12 > UBA5976 > UBA5976. The sequence goes on from CANGDR010000010.1 coordinate 37,198, forward strand.
CAAAGCGCGGTTATGACCCAGTCCTTGGTGCGCGACCTTTGCGTAGAACAATCCAGCGCGAAATCGAAGATCCAATGAGCGAAAAGATGCTTTACGGAGATCTCAAGCCAGGTGAAATCGTAATTGTCGATGTTGATGGCGAAGGCGATGACGCGAAGTTCACCTTGCGCGGCGAATTCAAGGGCGAGCTTTCAGATATTGCCATTGAAGCTGTCGGAACTGCCGAGACAACTGAATAGTTAATTCAATGTCCGATAATGCTTTCGACTTTGGGGTCGTGGGCGCTGGAATAGTTGGGTTAGCTTTAGCGGATCGAATTCGGCAGGTTCAGCCAACTGCAACGATTGCCGTTTTTGATAAAGAAAGTTCAGTAGGCCAGCATGCAAGTGGTCGCAATAGCGGCGTCTTACATGCTGGCTTTTACTATTCCCCAGATTCCTTGAAAGCTCAGTTAACGCGGGATGGCAACAATCTACTCCGCGATTTTCTGGCTGCCGAAAATATTCCAATTCGAGAGTGCGGGAAAGTGGTAGTTGCCCAAACGGAAGCGGAAGTCACTCAGTTACAGGAGTTACATCGGCGCGGTATCGCCAACGGCGTCACCACTGAATTAATTGATGAAACCAAGCTGACGGAGTTGGAGCCATTAGCTAAGACGGTAAATCTTGCTTTGTGGTCGCCCAACACTGCGGTAGCAAACCCGTTGCAGGCTACTGTAGCCCTTGCTGAAAAAGTAAAGCGCGAGGGAACTGTACTTAAACTCGGGCATGAAGTTACCAGCGTTGGACCTGGCAAAGTTGTCACTTCAAACGGGGTGTTTTCAGTTGGCCACGTCATAAATGCGGCCGGGCTTTATGCGGATCGGATTGCTAAACCATTTGGGTTTTGTGACGACTATGCGATGTTGCCGTTTAAGGGCTTGTATTGGTATGGAAATTGGGCACCGAATACTTTGCTGCGGCATGTGTACCCAGTTCCAGATCCAAGAAATCCTTTTCTTGGCGTGCACTTAACTGTGACGGTGGATGGTCGAGCAAAAATTGGTCCAACTGCGATTCCAATTTTCTCGCGCGAAAGCTACCAAGGATTCGCAGGACTAACTCCGCGTGAAATTCTTGAGATCGTTGGCCTGTATCCAAAGTTCTTGACCAGTAAAAATCATGACGTATTTGGACTGATCAAAACTGAATTGCCAAAGTATTTGCAGCGACACCTGGTTAATCAGGCTCAAGCCCTAGTGCCAAGTATTCGCCCCGCAGATTTCAAGGAGAGAGGAAAACCTGGGATACGAGCACAACTGCTTGATATTAAAAACAAGAAACTCGAAATGGATTTTGTGGTCCGGGGTGATGAACATTCGACACATATGCTTAATGCAGTTTCACCGGCGTGGACGAGTGCGTTTGCCATGGCGAAGCATGTTTGCAGTAAGTTCGCATAGGCTTAGGACATGGTTACTAACTCAGTAAATTTGATTTGGGAAATTGCAGGTTTTGCAACATTTATCATTAAGTTATGGGCTCTTTTCGATGTGTTCGTACGTCCGGCAGAAGCCTTCCCATTTTTAAACCGCCAGACTAAAAATGCTTGGCTAGCTATAACCGGCGCAAGTGCAGTCGCTCACGTATTCTGGGGCGCCTTTGGAATTACTGGAATTATTGGCGTGATTGCCTGCGCGGTTTATTTAGCAGATATTCGACCAAAAATTTTAGAAATGCTTAACAACCGAGGGTGAGCCGTCCAACCAAGCGGGTTGGGGATATCACTCGCGGCACTACTCACCCAAATCGACTTCGTCGAGTAGATCGTTGGATGTTGCACGCAGTCTGTCCAGTTGTTCGCGCTGCAAAGGATCCATTAGTTGTTGACCTTGGTTATGGGGCCTCTCCAATCACAACTCGTGAAATGTTCGATCGATTTCAAAAACACGTGAGACCAGATATCGAAGTTATCGGGATCGAAATTGACCCAGTGCGCGTGAAACAGGGACAAGCCATCGCACAGTCTGGACTTAGTTTTGCCTTTGGGGGATTTGAAGTTCCACTTGCCGATTATCGGTCACCGATAGCAATTCGAGCCTTCAATGTATTACGACAGTATGAAGAGGCTGAAGTCAAAGATGCTTGGCAGCAAATGACAGATCGGTTAGCTCCAAATGGTTTTTTGGTCGAAGGAACTTGTGATGAGATTGGCCGTCGCAGTACTTGGGTTGCCATCCGCGCCGGTCAGCAACAGCCAGAAACTTTTTCGATTTCGTTACACCTTGATGATCTTGAACTTCCATCTGATGTTGCGCCGAGATTACCTAAAGCACTGATACACCGCAACGTAGCTAGCGAAAAGATTCATTCCTTCCTACAAGATTTAGACCGTGCGTGGTTATCGCACTCCGCACTAATCCCATTTGGCGCAAGACAGCGCTGGGTAGCAATGGCTGAATCAATCTCCACGAGCTATCCAGTATTGGATAACAAAGTACGTTGGCGACTTGGAGAGTTAACTGTGCCGTGGGAAGTTGTGAGTCCTAAGTCGTAGCTAGAACTCATTTGGGAAAGCCGAATCGATTCCTATTTCTTGCCCTGGTTCGCTACGGCAGCCGATGCGATGGCCGCCGCTTCAGGGTCTAAATATGTTCCGCCACCAATGGTTGGCTTTAGGTTTGCATCAAGTTCGTATACCAATGGAATGCCAGTTGGGATGTTTAAACCGGCAATGTTTTCGTCACTGATTCCATCTAGGTGCTTAACCAAAGCGCGAAGAGAATTTCCGTGCGCAGCAACCATCACAGTCTTTCCAGCTTTTAGATCAGGAACTATATTCGATTCCCAGTAAGGCAGCATTCGACCAACAACGTCAGCTAGACATTCGGTACCAGGCAAATCGGACCCTAAGGCGGCATAGCGCGGATCATTGGTCTGGGCATATTCGTTTGCTGGATCGATAGCTGGAGGCGGAGTATCGAACGAACGACGCCACAACATGAATTGTTCCTCGCCATACTCAGCTAGAGTTTGGGCTTTATCTTTACCCTGCAATGCACCATAGTGACGTTCATTCAAGCGCCAAGTTCTAGTCACTGGAATCCAATGACGGTCAGCAACATCTAACGCGATGTTTGCAGTCTTGATTGCTCGTCGCAATAACGAAGTATGTAACACATCGGGCAATACGTTTTGCGCTTTCAGCAACTCGCCGGCACGCTGAGCTTCGGTTAGTCCCCTTGCGCTTAGATCGACATCAACCCAGCCAGTAAATAGGTTCTTTTCGTTCCAAACACTTTCGCCATGACGGACCAAGATCAGGGTATGACTGCTCATGTGCTAATTCTGCCTGATTACTCAAACAAGTGAGTAAAGGCCTGCAGATTTGTTAAGTCCATCCCATTGCTGGTGCGCCAGGACCACTCTTTTTCAATAGCAGAACGAAAACCCAGTTCCAAGAGGACATTAAATGAGTTGTCGCTATTTTGCAGGACCACGCCAAGCAGTTGATCAACCTGGTGAATATCCATGACAGAAATTGGCATCGTGCCACTTAAGTAAATGTCGCCAAGATGATCAAGCGAGTAGCTGACTGCCAGCAGTTTTCGGTTTTGCTCAAGGAGCCACCGATAGACAACTTCGTGGTTTTCATCTGGATTTCGAGCCACGAAAGTTTCAATTCGAAACTGCGTCTCACCGACTGTGAGTGCGACATTTACAAACTGTTTGTTGGTGCCAGGTAGAGATACGACAATCGTCTTATCCGAAACCGATTCGAATGTTAGGCCCTGTTCGCGCAAGAAGTCTTCTACCTCAGACAGGCTAAGCACTACGCACCTGCCCGAACCTGCGCGGAAATAACAGCTTCTTCGTAAACCGCAACAAGCATTTCGGTCGTATCATCCCAGCCAAAGTGGCTTGCATGTGCCACCGCACCAGAACTCAACTTATTAAGTAACTCCGGATTCTTAATCACTTTAGTAATTTCTTGGGACCACACGTAAGCATTGTGGCCATCTACCAACACTCCACTGACACCGTCTGTAACTGCTGTCGGCAACCCACCGACCCGAGCAGCAATAACCGGTGTGCCACATGCTTGCGCCTCAATGGCGACTAGTCCAAACGATTCGCTGTAAGAAGGAACTACACATACGGTTGCAGCCTGGAACCACTTAACGAGTTGCGGCCTTGTTGTTGGCGGAATAAATTTCACTAAATCAGAGATCCCTAAGTCATTAGCTAACGAAACAAGCGCATCCGGTCGTTCTAGTCCCGATCCTGATGGCCCACCACAAATTGCAACTACGAGTTTGCGACGAAGACTTGGGTCAGCCTTTATCATTTCAGCAGCGGCTTTAATCAGCACGTCAGGTGCCTTCAACGGCTGGATTCGGCCAACAAAGAGCAACAATATTGCATGTGGGTCTAGTCCGAGTTCGGTACGCGCTTGGGATTTGTCTGCAGGAGTAAATACATCTAAGTCAACGCCAGGATTCACGATCTTTACGCGTTCAGGATCCGCGCCATACAACTCGATTAGTTCTTTAGCTTCAGTATCCGTATTTGCAACTAATCGATCTGCTGCTTGCACAACTTGCTCTTCGCCAATTTCGCGAATCGCTGGCTCGGGTTTGTCATCCACTGCCAAAGTCAGGTTTTTAACGCGCGCCATAGTGTGCATGGTGTGCACTAACGGAATGTGCCACCGTTCTTGGGCGATCCAACCGACTTGTCCGGATAGCCAATAGTGGCTGTGGACTAAATCATAAAATCCTTCGGCCTTCGCAGCTTCAGCGCGCAATACACCTGCAGTCACTGCGCATAGTTGAGCGGGAAGTTCCTCTTTACGCAAGCCATCGAATGGTCCGGCTGGTATGTGTCTTACCTGAACTCCAGGGGCTAGTTCTGTTATCTCAACATCTGAAAGTGAAGTAGCGCGAGTAAAAATTTCAACTTCGATTCCACGCTGCGCAATTCGCTTTGCAGTTTCTGCAATGTAAACATTCATGCCACCAGAATCGCCAGTTCCTGGCTGATGCAATGGGGACGTGTGGACAGACAAAATCGCGATGCGATGCAGATTTGAAGAATTGTTATTCATGATTGCCCACTTCTAACTTAGCGAAAAGGGCGAAACATCGAAACTTTTAACAAAAGTGCCTTAGTTGTTGGCGTATGGCTCGCCCGTAACAATGTAAATAACGCGACGTGCCAGCGAAACGGCATGATCACCAAAACGCTCGTAAAAGCGGGAGAGTAAAGTTACATCTATCGCAGCTTCCACGCCATGTGTCCAAGAATCAGAAAGTACGACAGTGAAAAGCTCACGGTGCAAGCGATCTAACGTGTCATCGTATTTACGCATTTTTTCCACTAAATCGGTATCGCGCGTATCGATAACTTTTCCAGCCTCTTCCACAATTTTACTTGCAGCCTCGCCCATCTCTGCAAAGGTCGCATGAAGTTCAGATGGTATTGATGGATTCGGATAACGAAGTCGAACTTGCTTGGCAATATGAACTGCAAGATCCCCCATGCGCTCAAGAGAAGTAGACATTCTGATGCCGCCCATGACGGTGCGTAGATCAGTTGCAACTGGAGCCTGGAGTGCGGCAATCCTGAAGCACAATTCTTCGACGTCATGATTGATTTCATTAATTGCTTCATCACCAGTTATGACTTGCTCTGCTAGACCGAGGTCATCATGCAGCAGCGCGGTGGTAGCAGTGGCGATTGCTGTCCCGACTAGAGCAGACATTTTGATTAAGCCGTCGTTAACTTCGGAAAGTTGGTTGGTGTAGTCCTCACGCATACCTAAGAGTCTAATGGCGTTGTGTTTATTGAGGTTGGTATTGAATTGCGAAACACTAGGCAACGAAACGGAAAATTCTTGTCCGCCTTTAGGTGAACAGTCAGTGAAGTGGGGCTGGACGTGAGGTTACCTGGTGCCTGAGAACCTATCCTTAGAGGGTGAACAACCTTGAGCCAACTCGCCGATACCTGATTTCAGGAGTAGGTAAATGCTGAGCCGTCGTTCTGGGTCAAGAAGTAATGATTCACTAACTCCAGCCGAACAAAGCCAAGCAGATCGCGTTTCGGCTCTTAGCCAGATTCTTGACGTACTGCCTGACGCAGCCGCAATTGTTGATGGAGCAGATCGTGTCTTAGCGAGCAGTGCCAATTGCACCGCAATGGGAATTGTCGTAGCAGAGCGAATTGGCCCTGTTGAGATTAGGGCAATTAATCGTGAAGCTCACCGATTAAGTAAGACTCAAAGTCGTGAAGTTACTGTTAAACGAACTGGTTCAAAGCTCGGTGACTGGGAAGCAAGAATTCAGATATCGCCAATTGACGAAGACTTAAGTTTGCTGATCGCACAAGACCTGAGTGAAGAGCGAAGGTTAAATGATGTGCGACGAGATTTTGTGGCTAACGTTTCACATGAATTGAAAACACCTGTTGGCGCATTGTCACTTTTGGCGGAAGCAGTTCAGGCAGCAGATAGTGACATAGAACAAGTTCGACACTTCACAAGCCGGATGCAAATTGAAGTAAAGCGCCTTACAGCGATGATCTCTGATTTGGTTGCATTGTCACAAGTACAGGGTGATGCGCCGCTTAGAAATTCTGCCCCTGTTGAGGTTCAAAGTATTATTTCCGAATCAGTTGACTCATCTAAGATCGTGGCAGATCAAAAAAATATTGAGGTTACATTCGGCAGCGACTCCGACGTTGGACGAATTTTTGGTGATGAACAACAACTTACCACGGCATTGAGTAACTTAATTTCTAATGCAATTAAATACTCGCCGAATAATACCCGTGTAGGAATTGGTGCTCGTCGCACCGATGACACTATTGAGATTTCGGTAACAGATCAAGGACCTGGTATCCCGGACTCGGATCTCGATCGCATCTTTGAGCGTTTTTATCGAGTCGACCCAGCTCGTTCGCGCGATACTGGTGGCACCGGTCTCGGATTAGCAATTGTTAAACACGTTTGTGCAAATCATGGCGGAGACTGCATCGTGTGGTCACGAGTTGGTCAAGGTTCAACTTTTACATTACGTTTCCCGGCTTACCTAAATGGGTCAGCTACTCCAATGGAGGTATCAGGTAAATGACACGAGTTCTAGTCATCGAAGATGAAGAATCATTTCGCGATGCACTGCAATTTATGTTGTCGCGTGAAGGCTTTGACGTAATTTTGGCACCAGATGGTGCAGAAGGAATTAAGCAATTCGATTCCAAGCACCCAGACTTAGTGCTTCTTGATTTAATGTTGCCCGAAGTTTCCGGCACTGAAGTTTGCAAGTACATCCGATCCAAGTCACACACTCCAGTAATAATGCTCACCGCCAAGGACACCGAAATCGACAAAGTTGTTGGTTTAGAACTTGGTGCTGACGATTATGTGACAAAGCCGTTTTCAACTCGAGAGCTATTGGCTCGGATAAAGGCAGTTCTACGGCGCGGAGGTGAATTTGATACCGAAACAGTTGGTGCGGTCGAAGGCGGACCAATTCGGATGGATGTAGAACGTCACGCTGTCACTGTTAATAAGGAAGCAATATCAATGCCACTAAAAGAGTTTGAACTTCTTGAGTTTCTAATGCGAAATTCTGGAAGGGTATTGACTCGCGGTCAGTTAATGGATCGCGTTTGGGGCTCGGACTACGTCGGCGATGGAAAAACCCTAGATGTCCACGTAAAGCGGATTCGCTCCAAAATAGAGCCAGACCCAGCTAATCCCGTTTATTTAACAACAGTCCGAGGCCTGGGTTACCGATTCGAGGCTTAACGCATCAAAACTTTGCCCAGTGTTAATCTCGTGTTCACTTATACCTCACCCATAAGTTTACCAATCCACCTAAATTTTCGTTGTGAGCAAAACTGATCAAGAGCGCGTAAATTTTGATTCTGCCGTTACGCGACTTAGTGATCGAATTTTCTTTGGCTCCGCAACAGGCGCAGCAATGCTTGCCTTTTCAATCGTTGGTTTAATTCTTGTTTTCTTAGGATTGCGAGCTTGGCCAACGCTTCAGGCTGAAGGGCTCTCTTTCATAACTGGCTCGACCTGGGATTCCACAGTTGGAACTTTCCAGATTATGCCAATGCTCGTTGGATCGGTTGTCGTAGCTGCAATCGGAATCTTAATCGCTACGCCATTGTCAATTTTTGCTGCCTTCTTTATTGCCTTCGTTGCCCCACCGCGCCTTGCAAAAATTAGTACTTTAGTAGTGGACTTACTTGCTGCGCTTCCATCGATCCTGATTGGTTTCTGGGGTGCCTCCGTGTTCACTCCAGCCGGCGCAAGTTGGGCGGAACTCTTAAACGGGAAACTTGGTTTCATCCCACTTTTTCAAAATTCAACCGGCACGTTTACCCGCTCCCCATTTATTGGTGGCTGGATTCTTGGGATCATGATGGTGCCGATTATCACGTCAGTTTCGCGAGAAGTTATGTCGCGGGTTGATAAAGAATTAATCAACGCCGGCCATGCGTTAGGTGGAACCACCTTCACGACATTGAGACGAGTAATTTTGCCAACTTCCAGGGGCGGCATCCTTGGTGGAATCCTGTTGGCCCTAGGGCGTGGAATTGGCGAAACTATCGCGATCCTTTACGTACTCAATTTGGTATTCAATGTAAACGTATTGCGTCCACTTGAAAATCGTGGTGGATCTGTGGCCTCAATGATCGCAGCCTTTATCGGTGAAGCTGACGACGCCACAATTCATGCACTCATGGCAGCTGGCTTAGTCCTTTTCGTTATGACACTGCTTGTCAATGTCATTGCAACATCCATCGTCCAGCGGTCTGAGCGAAAGATGGCATCGTAATGACAACGCAACTGGAGCGCCCAGCAAACGCAATGCCGTGGGCGCGAGTTAGTAATTCAACCCGATTGATCGTAATCCTTGCGTCGGTACTCCCGGCCGCTGCAACGTATTTATTTAGCTTGCAATCTGATTGGGGAGGCGCCGCACTTTTGGTCGCTGTATTTCTACCCCTTCAGTTATTATCTGCAGCAATTGCAGCAGCAATAACTCGAGGCGCTAGAGGCATCGCTGACTCAATTTTAACCGTAACTGTTTACTTCTCTATTATTTTGGTGATGACACTACTCGGTTCAGTTGTGGTCTCATTGTTCAAAAATGGTGCGCAAGCTATGTCGTGGCACTTCCTAGTTTGGGACAGTCGATACGTAACCACATCAACTTCGCTTGATTATGGTGGCGTTGGGCACGCAGTTGTCGGAACGCTTATCGTAGTTCTACTGGCGACGCTAATGGCAATTCCGTTTGCTTTGGCAACTGCCATTTACTTAACTGAAACTCGGGGCAGGTTGCGTGGCCCAGTTCGATTCATAGTCCAATCAATGAGCGGACTTCCATCGATTGTTTCGGGACTTTTTATCTACGCGATGTTGATTTTGTCGGGCATCTCAAATCGATCGGGTTTCATGGCAGCGCTGGCATTGGCGCTGTTGATGTTGCCGACCGTGGCACGCATGTCGGAAGAAGTTTTGAAGTTAGTACCAAGCGAATTGCGAAATGCAGCAGTAGCGCTAGGCGCACCTCGCCGCGCAGCTTTTTTTCAGGTTACTTTTCCTGCTGCCCGCACGGGATTGGTAACTGCACTCTTACTTGGTCTCGCCAGAATTATGGGCGAGACCGCACCACTTTTAATGACCACCTTCCGAACTGATGTAACTAACCTCAATCCATTCAGCGGAGATATGACACTACTTCCCACTTACATAAATGCTTTCGTTTTGGATCCACACGATACGAGTCAACATCGTGCTTGGGGCGCTGCCTTAGTTTTGTTCCTTTTGGTGGGAATAATTTTTATTTCAACTCGTGTCCTTACGGGTTCGATTAAATTGAGAAGGAAATAGTAGGGAATGACAATTATGGAGAATGCCGGCCCGTTGGACCAAACAGCTTTTGGAAATCAGTCACCTACGTATTTCGGTGACAAAAGAATCCATCTAGAGTCGCGTGACATCAACGTATGGTTTGGCAACCACCACGTGCTAAATGGTATTTCGCTGGCGTTTCCAGAAAATTCCGTTACTGCACTTATTGGACCCTCAGGTTGTGGCAAGTCAAGTTTTATTCGCACATTGAATCGCATGCACGAACTGATACCGAACGCTGGACTAACCGGGGAAGTTTTGTATAACAGCCAGGACATTTATGCTTCCGGCACAGACCCAGTAACAATCCGCCTCGGAATTGGAATGGTTTTCCAAAAGCCAAATCCATTCCCAACTATGACGATCCGCGGTAATGTTCTTTCCGGCCTGCGACTTTCTAATACGCGCTCGCGAAACGAAGATGAACTTGTGGAAACGAGTCTGACGCGAGCCAGTATCTGGAATGAAGTAAAGGACAGGTTGGATGCACCGGCTGGTTCGCTATCTGGTGGACAGCAACAGCGACTCTGTATAGCTCGTGCCCTGGCCTTGTCGCCAGAGGTATTACTTATGGATGAGCCATGTTCGGCGCTGGATCCAGGTTCAACTCGCCGCATTGAAGAAACAATTAGAGAACTTTCGGAATCCATGACCGTGGTTATTGTTACGCATAACATGCAGCAGGCACAGCGAATCTCAGATCAAACTGCATTTTTCCTAGCGGAAGACAACGAGCCAGGTTATGTAGTTGAATTTGGCCAAACCGATGCCTTATTCTCAACGCCAAATGATCCTCGAACCGAAGATTACGTAAACGGACGATTCGGGTAACTGGGAACCTGTTGTTCACCTAATGATCATTAAAACTTAAGGCCAACGCAGGATCACGGTAACCAGAAGAAGTTTTAATGAACTTGTTCGAAAGTTTCGAACCAATTCTTAAGGAGTTAGAATGCGTCGATCGCTCGTAGCATTTGGACTAGCAACTTCAGTTGTATTGTCCACATTTACAATAACATCAGCAAATGCGGCAGCTGTGGCTTCAATCAGTGGTGGCGGATCCAGTTTCCAGGCCAACTTTGAAGCTGCTTGCCGTCAGGCTTACAACGCAACAAGCGGAACCACGGTTTCCTACGATGGCACACTTGGCTCTGGCACTGGTATGACAAACTTCAAGAACGCTACAACCGACTTTGCGGGAACAGACGGACCTGACTTAACAAAGGTACCTTCCGGCCAAACTGCAGTCGTTGTCCCAATCTCAGCTGCACCAATTGCTGTGATTTATAAAGTTAAGACAGCCAAGGGCAAGGTCATCAAGGGTCTACGCCTAAACGCTGGTCTAATTAGCAACATTTACACAGGTAGCGTCAAGTACTGGGATGACAAGAGCATCAAGAAGGCAAACCCTTCAATTGCCAAGAGCCTTCCACACGTCGCAATCGTGCCAATGGTTCGCGCAGCAGGATCAGGTACTACCAAGAACTTGACCGGATACCTTGCAGCACTTGTACCAACTGTTGGATGGGTAGCTACAAAGGATTTCGTAGCAAGTGCAAATCCAACACACGCAGCTGCGCTAGCAAACATTACACAGCAGGCTAATTCAGACGCTATGGTTGCCGGTGTTGGCTCCACAAATGGTGCAATTGGTTACGCAGATCTACCTGACACACTAGGTTCATCAAAGTTCCAGATTGCTTCAGTGAAGAACAACAAGGGTCAGTTCATCAGAGCAACTGCAGCAAGCGGATCTAAGTTTGTAAACGGTGTTGGCGCAGCACTCTACGCAAATGGTTTCGTTAGCGGTAGCAATGCAACCCGCATGTTCCAAATGCGAATCAGTGGTGCATACCCAATAACTGCGATCACATACGTACAAGCAAGTGCAACAACTAGTGACAAGAATGCTGCTGTGCGCGATTACGTACAGTACGCAATCTCAAGCTGCCAGGGTAAAGCAGGATTCTCCCGCTTATCCGGTGCTGCGCTTGTCATCGCACAGCTACAGGTAGCAAAGATCGGCGCAAGTTAATAGTTAGTCAAGCGATGGACCCGTGGGATAAACTTTCCACGGGTCCATCATTGTCTTCCGGATACCTAAGGAGAAAAAAGTGAAGCCTAAAAGGAAAGCATTTTCTGGTGTGTTAGTTGCATCCATTTGTGCGTTTGCATTTCTTCTTACAAGTTGCGCATCTCCAATGCCTCCTGAAGTTAAGGCTATTCTGTCTGAAAAGGTAATTACCTGCGTAGACGGTGCCGTTCAAATTAGCGCACCTAAATTCTTCTCCGATCAACTAAACACTTGGGTTGCTGATTTCACAGCAGCCTGTCCAAACACGACTGTTACCGTGGTTCCACCAGGCGATGCACAGGCAACTGCAGTGATCGACATCGCGGGTGCCACGCAAACGTGCAAGACCGAGATCCAGAGCCCAGTAGCCTTTGATGCAGCAGTGCCTGTCGTAAATTTTTCCGATGGTACAACAATAAATCTGAGTCCGAAAACACTTGCAAATGTTTTGAATGGCAAGATCACGTCGTGGACAGATGCTTCGATAGCCACAGAAAATGATGGCGTTACCCTGCCCGAGGAACCAATCACGGTTAGCCCGACATTGTTTCAGCCTGCAGTTCATGCCTTAGATTCCTGGATGACTCGATTAGATTCTGCAAACTGGAAACTTAACTCGAACCTAGCTTTTGAAAACGACTTTGATGTTCAAGCGCCAGATCCAACTTTGTCCAATGAAGGCAACTTCTCTGTAATTCCCTATTCACTCGCTACTTCGATCGGACTAAGCCCAATCGGAATTATTGCAAGCGCAAATTCGGATCCGATTATTCCCGGTCCAGATTCGATTTACGCTGGAGCGACTCAAGTAGAAGCTCCCGCAACAGATTCAAAAATTTCGGAAGCAAAGTTGAACCCAACTGCTTCACCAGCGGCGCAACCTGGTTCAGATCAGATCGCAGTACCTTGGCAGGGAATTTATACGATTCAGGCATCCACATGCAGTGGCCCTAGTGAGCAAGCGTCTCGTGCATTTGTTCGCTTTATATTGCGAAGTCAAGAACAGGCAACTTTGACGGACTCAAATTACTTACCGCTTATGGATCAGATTCGCTTTGGCGCAATTGGCGCACTTCAAGCTGGCCTACCAGAAGTTACCGCTACACCTTCAACATCAAGTGGTAGTAATTCAATAAATCAATCTGCGACTCCGCAACCAATGCAATCTGATACCGGTGCGCCAATGTCAACCGATGGAGCTACCCCCGAACCGACCCAGTAATAGTTGCTAGCTAGCGCTTGGCGACGGAGTTACTGTTGGAGCGAGAGTACCCTCAATAGCAGTACCCGTAATAGCAAGGTCTGGAATAACTACGTCACTATAAATCCCGTCGTTTGTCACGACCAGAAGTGACATCGGAATTGATTCACCGCTCTTGAACTTGAGCGTCAGGTTTACAAAAGTTCCTGGCTGTAGCGAACCGGTGGTGCTGGTGAGCAAAATAGTTACGTCGGAACCATATCCAATGCGGACTGCTTGTTTGTGTGGCAGTGCAACTGGAAGAGTGCCCCCGCCAGCTCCAACATTTTTGGCCGCAGTGATTCCATTTAATTCGTCATCAGTCTCGCTGGTATTTACTACAGTCATTACAACTGAAGCTAGAGCGGTATCTTTCGGATTTACGACAACTACCGCATTTCGAATTTCGAGAGCGCCAGCATTGGCTGTTCGGCCGTTACCAGAATTCTGTTGGGTTTCAGTTCCGGTATTGAAACCAATCGCACATCCGCTGACCAGGAGGGTGCTGAGCCCAAAGATTGCTACACCTACGAAGTTCTTACGTGTCATCGAAATTTCTCCCTATTAAAACTCAGGCTTTGGTCAGGTACGGAGATAAGCCTACTTGCGCTAAATCATTGACTTTAAGCGTGCGCGATGAACTTTGGGTGACTTTCCCCACTTCCCTTCAAGGTCGATAAACCCCATTGCCTAAAGGGTTTTTATGGCTCTGGGCTGGTGTGTCGTCTGGTAGAATCGAGGTTCAAGGCAACCAAAGGATCAGCTAAATGGCCTACAAAGTCGGAGAAACAGTCGTCTACCCTCACCACGGTGCAGCAGACATCATTTCTAAGGAAAAGCGCACAATCAAAGGCGAAGTAAAGGAATACCTTGTACTTCGCGTGCACCAGTCCGACTTAACTGTTCGCGTGCCTTCCGACAATTTAGATCTAGTAGGCGTCCGTGACGTAACTAGTCAAGAAGGCCTAGAAAAAGTTTTCGGCGTGCTGCGGATGCCGTACGTTGAAGATCCAGCTAACTGGTCTCGCCGCTTCAAGGCTAATACTGAAAAACTTTCCTCTGGCGATGTCATCAAAGTTGCTGAAGTCGTGCGCGACCTGTGGCGTCGGGCCCAGAAAAAACCACTTTCAACTGGTGAAAAGAGCATGCTTGCACGCGCTCGTACCCAGTTAATTAGCGAAATCGCATTAGCTGAAAAGACAACTGAAGTTCGCGCCGAGGAAATCCTCGACGAGGTATTGGCTTCCTAATGTCATCCGCCGCTACTGGTCGAGTGGCGGCAATTATTCCTGCCGCCGGTTCAGGTACCCGCCTTGGTGCGGACGTTCCAAAAGCATTTCTTGAACTTGCGGGATTAAGTCTGTTGACTCGGTCGGCACATGCGATGAGTCTGGAAGCGGATGTAATTATTGTTTCGGCGCCAGCTGGGTTAATCGCACAAGCTTCTTCGCTCTTAACTGAAGTCGATGCCGAAGTTCATGTTGTTGAAGGTGGCGATCATCGCCAAGAGTCGGTTGCTAATGCCCTTGCCGTGGTTCCGGAAGATGTATCAATTGTTTTAGTTCACGATGCCGCTCGGCCGCTTGTACCGCATCGTGTCACCCATGATGTAGTTACTTTGATTCGTTCTGGTGCAAACGCAGTAATCCCGGTGCTGCCGTTAGTAGACACGATTAAACGTATCGATGGCACGGGTAGAGCCATTGAAACAGTTGACCGAAATCAACTTCGTCGAGTTCAAACTCCGCAAGGTTTCAATCGCAAGATCCTTGACCGCGCATACGAAAATCCAGAAGTAGTAGCAAGCGACGACGCTGCGTTGATGGATGCACTAGGTATTGCGGTTAGCACTGTGCTTGGTGACGAACGAGCCCTCAAAATCACAACTATGGATGATGTACAACATGCTTTGAGTTTCTTGGAGGAAACGCATGACTGATATTCGAATTGGAACTGGTGTCGACGTGCACCCACTTGTTCCTGGTCGACCGATGAAACTTGCCTGCCTTGAATGGCCAAGTGAATTGCAAGGGTGTGAGGGTCATTCCGACGGTGACGTCGCAGCTCACGCAGCATGTGACGCGATTCTTTCGGCTGCAGGTCTGGGTGACCTAGGCGCAGTATTTGGCACCGATGATCCGAAGTGGGCAGGTGCATCCGGCGCAACCCTTTTGACAGAGGTCGCGCGCCTTGTGGCCAAATCGGGATGGCGCGTTACCAACGTCAGTATTCAAGTAATAGCTAATTCACCAAAGATCGGCACTCGCCGGGAAGAGGCACAGGCCGCAATGTCTGGGGCACTTTCGGGGGCGCCTGTGTCAGTCGCAGGAACCACTACCGACGGTTTGGGCCTTACGGGGCGCGGAGAAGGCATTGCAGCCATCGCGTCAGCATTACTAGAACGCTTCGCTGATCGGTAATCTTAAGCAGTGCGCCTATATGACACCGCAACCAGAGCGGTACGTGAATTCACCCCGTTGGTCGACGGCAAGGTGTCTATGTACGTATGCGGTGCCACAGTTCAATCCGCACCGCACGTTGGGCACATTCGCTCTGGTGTTGCGTTCGATGTTTTAGGACGCTGGCTGCGGGCTTCAGGATATGAAGTCACTTTAGTTCGTAACGTAACTGATATCGACGACAAAATTCTCGCGAAAGAATCCGTAGAGAACCGGCCATGGTGGGCAGTTGCAGCGCACTACGAACGTGAGTTTCAAAATGCTTACGAAATTCTGGGCTGCACGCCACCAACAATCGAGCCGCGAGCAACTGGTCACATTACTCAGATGATCGAGTTGATGGAAACTTTAATTGAGCGGGGTCATGCTTACGCTGCTGATGGCGATGTTTACTTCGATGTTCGTTCGTTTGCCGACTACGGCAAGTTGTCCGGACAAAAGATTGATGACTTACTTCCTGCTGGTGATTCCGAAGGTGAGTCGCGAAAGAAAGATGCGCGCGACTTCGCGCTTTGGAAATCTGTAAAACCAGGAGAGCCTTCCTGGCCAACACCGTGGGGGAATGGTCGTCCAGGTTGGCACATCGAATGTTCGGCAATGGCTCACGCGTACCTAGGTGACGCATTTGATATTCACGGTGGTGGATTAGATCTAGTTTTCCCACATCATGAAAACGAAGTTGCCCAGTCAAAAGCAGCTGGACAAGATTTTGCGAACTTCTGGTTACACAATGCCTGGGTAACTACTGCCGGAGAAAAAATGTCGAAGTCGTTAGGCAACTCACTTGTAGTTACCGAAGTTGCTAAGCGCGTTCGCCCAATTGAACTGCGTTGGTACCTTGCAAGTGCGCACTACCGCAGCAATCTTGAATTCTCTGACGCTTCGCTTCAGGAATCAGCAGTTGCATTCCAACGGATTGAAAACTTTGTCGAGCGCGCATCGGCAATTGTTGGCGATGTAGATTTTTCCAGCACTCCAATGTGCTCAGACTTCGAACTTGCCCTGAATGAAGATTTGAATGTGCCGGCAGCGCTTGCAGCATTACATGAAGTTGTCGGCGAAGGTAATACTTTGCTTGCGGCAAAAGGCTCCCCCGAATCCATCAAGGGTTGTTTAGCCTCGGTGCGCAAAATGCTTGATGTACTCGGCGTTGATCCAATGTCACCAACTTGGGCTGAAGATTCAAAGAACTCCGAACGGCTTGAAACTGCACTTGACTATTTTGTGCAACAATCAATTGCAGTTCGTAATGCGGCCAAAGAAAATAAGAATTTTGCTGCCGCTGATGCCATTCGTGATTCCCTCCGGGAAGCTGGCATTGCTTTAGAAGACACATCTGATGGTGTGCACTGGAATTTGGAGAAGTAATGGCTGGCAATTCTCAGCGCAAAGGCGCTATCCGCACTTCAAAGAAGGGCGCTGCTGCTGGCTCAGGTGGTCGTGGCAAACAAAAACTTGAGGGTCGTGGCCCAACTCCGAAAGCAACTGAACGCGATAAGCACCCGGCTGCCAAGCGAGCTCGCGCTGCCGCGAAAGCCGCCGAGAAGCGCGGTTCAACTCGGGTAAGTCGTCCGCGTGACCGCGATGGCATCGAATGGGTTGCAGGCCGTAACTCAGTTCTTGAAGCCTTACGCGCGGATATTCCAGCTAACGCGCTTTATATGCAGCAATACCTTGATGCCGATGATCGCGTTAAGGAAATTCTTCAACTCGCTAACGACCGTGGACTGCCATTTCTAGAATCACCGCGCAGTGAACTTGATCGCAATACCGACGGCGCGGTTCATCAAGGCGTAGCACTTCGGATACCTCCTTATTCCTATCTAGATCCAATCGACTTACTCGAAGATGCTTTTGGAAACGATGAAGCTGCGTTTGTAGTTGCCCTCGATGGCGTTACTGATCCCCGCAACTTAGGTGCAGTCATTCGTTCTTCTGCAGCATTTGGCGTCGATGGTGTCCTTGTGCCAGAACGTCGCGCTGCTGGTATGACAGCTTCAGCTTGGAAGACATCAGCTGGCGCAGCTACTCGCGTGCCAGTCTCTCGTGCCGTTAACCTGACTCGTTCGCTAGTTGAATTCAAGCGAGCTGGTTGCACAATCATCGGACTTGATTCCGATGGCGATACCTACGTTCAAGATGTGACTGCTGAGATCGCGGCCGGTCCAATCGTTCTAGTGGTCGGTGGTGAAGCAACAGGTATGTCCCGGTTAGTCCGGGACACTTGCGACATGGTGGTTTCGATCCCAATGTTTGATGACACAGAATCTCTTAATGCAGGTGTAGCGGCAGGTATCGCGCTCTACGAATTGGCGAAGATTCGTCATCCGTAACTGAGTCGTGAAATCTCGTTTTGGGGTTTTGCCAACTTTTTCCTAGACTGTTCTAGCAACTTGGACTTAGGTCGAAGTTCGGCCTCCTTAGCTCAGTGGTAGAGCGTCGCTCTTGTAAAGCGAATGTCATCCGTTCAAATCGGATAGGGGGCTCCATTTTTTTGCCCCAAAAAAACTAGGAAACTTTATTTCTCGGCTTGATCAGCTGTTGCACAATTGCAATGCCGGTTAAAACTAGGGCAGCACCGATTGGTTCATACCAATGTAACTTTTCGTGCAGGATTAATGCTCCAGCCAAGGTCGCTACTACTGGAATTGCATAGGTAACTGTTGACGTTGCGACGGCGCCAGCTCGTTGCACGAGTAAAAAGTTCAGAACTAAAGCAGCGCCGGTTCCAAGCACACCAAGCGCCATTATGGATAGCACACCGTTAGCTGGCCAAGATGTAATTTGATGATTAGAGAATGCTGCAACGCCAGCACAGAAAACTGCTCCGAAAGTTAGTTGCGTTGCGACAGCACTGATTGGGTCAAGTCCCATTGGCGATATATGTTTACGGGTCCATAGTCCCGAGAATGCATATCCCATTGTGCAAAGCGCGCAGGCAATGTAGGCAACCCAATCTGCATGGAAATCAGCATCCCAAACACCAAGCAGGATCATGAGTCCGAAAAATCCGATTCCTAAACCAGTTGCTCGAAAGGTTGAGAGTTTTTCCTCAGGCAACATAACAAGGGCAAACAGTGCCGTCCAAAGCGTCATAGTTGAATTCAACAAGCCCGCGGCAATCGAAGTGATGTGATGCTCCGCAAGGGCAAATACAGTGAATGGAATAGATTGCGCGACCAGTGACAAAAGAGCCAAGTGCTTAATTGCCGGACCTCGAACTATGAATTTTCTTCCGCTTAGCCCCACGATTACGACCAAGGTGAGTGCACCAAAAAACATCCGAGCAAAAGTTTGCTGGAATGGATCTAGAAAAGTGCCTGCGATCTTGATGAAAAAGAAGGAAAATCCCCAGATAGTGGACAAGGCAATCCAAAGGCCAAGCCAAGATTTAGCTGGTGCAGGGGAAGTGGTCATTACCCAATCCTCTCGCGAGGTTCTCTATCACCCGACATGACACCCCGTATAGGGGGGTGACCCTATTTATATAGCGTCACGCCTTAACATTGTTTATGTGAACGAAGCTGCGCGCGCAACCCCTGCTGATAACTCTGGTGTCCTACCTGAGCGCGATCAGCTCATCCTGGAATTCGAACGTCAGTGGTGGAAATTTGCCGGCGCAAAAGAGCAGGCCATTCGCGAACAGTTCGACATGTCTGCTACTCGTTATTACCAGGTCCTCAATGCTCTAATTGATCAACCCGAGGCACTTGCATTTGACCCAATGTTGGTCAAGCGCCTTCAGCGTATGCGCGCAGCTCGTCAACGAGCTCGTTCTGCACGTCGCTTGGGTATCGAACTCAAGAATTAGGGGTTTCGAATGTCCGGCGGACAAACTTTTAATCAACGTGTAACGATTCCAGTCATCGTAATAATTGTCACGGTAGTTGGCCTATTTTTAATTGGCTACAAGTTATGGAAATACAATCCAACCGATGCACCTATAACGGGTTCGAGTGCTGCACCCTCATGGTCACCTAGTGCGCCAAGTGGAATAGTATCTGCCGCGCCAACAGCCGACGCTGCAGGCCGACTGCCAGTATTTGTATACAACGGCACTACCACTCCGGGCCTAGCTAAGAAAGTGAGCGAAGGACTCAATAACAAAAATTGGGTTATCAAGGGCTTAGATAATTGGAGCGGTCAACCTCTCACAAAAAACACAATTTTCTATCCAGACGGCGGCAAATCTTCAGCTGAGGAACTAGCGAAGCAAGTGGGCGCAGTCGTTCTACCGACGACCCCAGACATGCTGCAAGACGCACTTTCCTTGGTTGTTTTCAAATAATTTTGCCTTAGCGACAGCCCAGTTTTGTTTTTCCCGAACCGCTGATACAGTTTCACCACAGACACTCTTCCTAGTGAGAAATGTCTGCATAACTGAATAACACCTCATCCAGAGGGGCAGAGGGAACGGCCCGTTGAAGCCCCGGCAACCACCGCAGAACCGTAACGGCCTTGCGACACGGTGCCAATTCCGACTAATGACAGCTTGCTGTTTTTAGTACAGATGACGAAAGGCTTCCAGCTCAATGTCTGTAACACTCGAAAGAACCGAAACTGCATCCTTCGGGGCAGCCACCCACCTTGTTTGTCGTGCCTGTGGTGCACATGCAAAATTAGGCGCCGATTATTCCTGCTGGGAATGTTTCGGCCCACTTGAAGTTGCTTACGACTTTGGCGAAGTAACCAGGGAACAAATCCAAGCAGGGCCACTTTCACTTTGGCGTTATGCACCAATGTTGCCGGTCCCAGCCAACATAGCCGAATCTCGTAACTTAGCTCCAGGAATGACTCGACTTCATCGTGCTGACAACCTTGCTAAGGGTCTTGGCATTACTGGCACACTTTGGGTTAAAGACGATAGCGGCAACCCAACACATAGCTTTAAAGATCGAGTGGTGGCTGTTGCACAAAGCGCTGGCATCCAACTTGGTTTTAATACTTTGGCATGTGCTTCGACTGGAAACTTGGCGCATGCAGTAGCGGCAGCAGCAGCGCGAGCAGGTCAGAAATCTGTAGTGCTAGTTCCATCGAACTTGGAACAGCACAAGATCCAGGCAACTGCTGCATACAACGGTCACGTAATTGGTATCGAGGGCAACTATGACGACGTCAATCGCCTCTGTGGCGAATTGATCGGTGAAGAAGTCTCGGCTAACTGGGGATTTGTAAATGTAAACCTTCGCCCGTACTACGCCGAAGGCTCTAAGACTGTTGGCTATGAAATCGCCGAACAGCTTGGCTGGCGCTTGCCAGATCAAGTTGTAATTCCAGTTGCATCTGGCGCGCTGCTAACCAAGATCGATAAAGGTTGGCGCGAATTTGTGGAACTTGGTTTGGTGGAAGATCGACCATGGCGAGTATTTGGCGCACAAGCAACTGGCTGCAATCCAGTCTCAACTGCATGGTCAGAAGGACAAGAAGTTGTCCGCCCAGTTAAGCCAGACACGATTGCAAAGTCGCTCGCGATTGGAAACCCTGCCGATGGTCCGTATGCACTTGACGCAGTTCGCCGAACCAATGGCGCCGTTGGTGACGTGACTGATGCAGAAATCGTCGAAGGTATCCGCTTGCTAGCTGAATGTGAAGGTATTTTTGGTGAGACCTCTGGTGGCGTTACGGTGGCAGTCACCCGCAAACTATTGGCCCAAGGCTTACTAGATCCAGCTGCCGAAACCGTCATCGTCAATACCGGTGAAGGGCTAAAGACTTTAGATGCAGTAGCAACTGGAAATGGTTTCTCTGCAACGATTTCACCAAATGTTGAATCAGTAGCTGCAGTAATAGAAGGTGCAAAATGAGCGTAACCGTCCGAGTCCCAACCATCCTGCGTGCCTACGTAAGCGACCAATCCACGGTTGAAGTAGAGCCAACGCCAGAAACTCTGCAAGGCGTACTTGATGCCCTGGAGGCAATGGCACCTGGAATTTTGCAGCGCGTAATTAGCGATACAGGCGAACTTCGTCGATTCGTTAACGTTTATGTAAATGATGACGACGTGCGTTTCCTTGATGGGCTAGCGAGCGCCACTCCGTCTGGAGTGACAGTCTCCATAGTTCCAGCCGTTGCAGGCGGATAATTAGGCGTTTTCACCCGTTATCTGGGAGAAAATACTCATACGTACCAGCGATTTAGGTCGATTTGGCAATTTGCTTGTGCTTTTGTGCCGTAGTGTTGTTTTCGGTCGAAGGCAAGCAATTCGTTTAGAGCAAGACTCGAAGACAAAAGATTCGCGAGCACGATGCGAACTCTCACCTTGGTGGGCAGGGAGCAAGACCCGAAGCGGCAAACGTCGCTTCGACCCATTAAGAAAAGAGATGCCATGTTAGGCACAGTCAAGTGGTTCAACCAGGAAAAGGGCTATGGCTTCGTAGAAGTTGATGGCACTGATCGCGATGTATTCCTTCATTACTCAGCTATTGAGGTTGATGGATTCAAGACCCTGGAACAGGATCAGCGAGTTGAGTTCGAAATCGGCGAAGGCCCAAAGGGTCCTCAGGCAGAGCACGTACGCCCGGTTTAAGACCAGCACCTTAAGCAAAAGGACTCGAGATTTTCTCGGGTCCTTTTGTTATGACCAATTAGAAGTCAATAGTTTCCAGCGGACTCGAATTACGACGGGTCCATGAAAGAGCTGCATCAGTAAGTATTAATGCAGCGAGGCCAAGCCCGAAGGTTAAACCAGCTGGGAAAACTACGATCGCTGCACCAACAACCGTTGAGAACATAACCGACCCACCTAGAGATTTGGTAGTACCGCGCAATAAGTCGGAAGCTGCCGATGGTCCATAGGTTCGCAAAGTTGTTGGACCTAGTACAGACAAAATCACCGGCATGGATGCGGCGATACCTGCGGCATGTACGCCGATTACACCTTTTATACCCGTCAGCGTTGCAACTAAAGTTCCGGCTAAGACTGCTCGCATCGGGGTTTCCCAGGCCGCTGGTTTGCGCTCAGCATGCTCGTCGGTTAGCGCTTGAGGCCAAAACTTAACTGCAATTACGGAAATCAAAACTACGGTAGCTCCAATAAGCCAAGTATTTGGAAACTGACTTAGGGCAATGTCGCTTGATATAGCAACCAACCAACTAACGGGTAGGGCGATAAACCACTGGGCTCGCCAACCCATGAATGCAAA
>CANGDR010000011.1 GCA_947452765.1 Actinomycetota bacterium
ACAAGAACAAGCTTGTCCTTCTTTACGTATGATTCGATCTTGTAAGGTCCATCAGACAGTACTGCGTCATCGTATTTTTCACCAGTGTCTGCATCCTTGCGAACAGCGGCGAATGAACTCAACGTGACTGTGTAGTTGAAGTCAGATGCTGCCTTAGCAAGGTTGAATGTGATCTTGCTTCCCTCACAAGTTACTGCCTTGTCAAATGCAGCCTGTCCAGCTGCATCAGTTGCGTAAGGTCCCTTGTAAATGGAGGCGCCATCAGCACCCTTTGGAATATCCAGCATGCTGATTGCATACGAAGGTCCATCGGTAATGACGTCGGTAGCGAAGGTGCGGGATACGCCGTACTTGAAGTCTTCACAAGTTACAGCTTTTCCGTCTTGCCACTTCATACCATCTCGCAGTGTGAATGACCAGGTCTTGCCATCATTCGTTGCAGTTCCGGTATCGGTTGCAGCGTCAGCAACTAGCTGACTGGCCGCATTGTTGTCCTTACTCAATGTGTACTGAGTAAGGGTTCGGTTTAGGTAACCACTAGCAAAAGCTAGGTCTTCGCCGGTGTAGTTACGCTGTGGATCAAGGTGGAGAATCTGTTCATTTTCCGTTAGGAATGTGAGAGTTCCGCCCTTGGTTCCGCCGCCTGACGCCGAGCCACTGCCGCCACCGCATGCGGTAAGCAGAAGAGCTAGCGACGCTGCACCTACGCCGAAGCGGATGCCTGTCGACTTCTTCATATTTCCTCCAAGGTGAATACAAGTTCCCTTGCACTCATTGGTCGTGGTTCGGATGAACCACTATGTACTCACCGACTCGATTGAGCCGGTGTTTTTTCAGTTCTCGAGAAACTGAAAAATCTAATTGCGTCCAGCTTTTGGATCTAACGCATCCCGAAGCGAATCACCCAATAAATTGAATGAAAGGACTGCCGCTAACAACATTGTCAATGGCACAAAGAAATAAAACGGATCGACTGTGAAGTATCCGACTGACTCTTCTAACATCGATCCCCAAGTTGGTGTTGGAGGTTGAACAGATATTCCCAAATAAGCTAATGCGGCTTCAGCGCCAATTAAGCCGGGCATGGCGATTGTTGCGTAAACCAAAATTGGAGCCCAAAGGTTTGGAAGTAATTCTTTGAAAAGCACGCGTCGGTTACTTGACCCAATTGAGATCGCAGCTTCTACGAATTCGCGCTCTCGCAAGGAAAGGACTTGGCCGCGAATCAAACGCGCTAAATATGGCCATCCAAAAATACTTAATACCAATATTAGGGTCACGATGCGCGATGCCGTCCCGGCTGGCACACCTAGCGATTCAAGTCGCTGTTCCAAAACTGGTGACATGGCGATTATTACAAGTAGTAGAGGGAATGCCAATGTTATGTCCATGAACCGACTCAACAGTTTGTCAGTTCTACCGCGAGAGTTACCGGCAATAATGCCAATCACTGTACCCATCACAACGGTAATGATCGTTGCCGAAGTTGCAATCAATAACGAAATTCGTGAACCGTATAGCAACCTAGCCATAATGTCTCGTCCAGTTAACGGTTCAACTCCAAGTGGGTGAGAATGAGACAGCCCACCAAACGCACCAATGGGTAATCCCCCGTTGTCACTTATGGTGTCTGAATTGAAATCATATGGATTGACCCCAATCCACTTGCAAATTAGCGGTCCGAAAATAGCGATCAGGGTAATGAGCAACAGCACAATCATGCTCACTACGGCAACTTTGTCGCGACGAAGTCGAGACCAGGCAATCTGACGAAGTGTGCGCCCCACAACCATGGAGTTGTCTTCGTCAATGCTGTTACTCAAGTGCGAGTTACTGAGATTATCAACAACAGTCATACTTGAGTTTCCCTTTCGTTAAGCGTTCGTTCAGTTTAGGACTGGTCGCTCGCTCCCGCCCAATTGAATTTGAAAAACAAATACGAAAACCATGAAATACAGGGTTATTAAGGCATTTTGTCCCGTTTTCCTATGTTAACCAGGTCATATTGACCTCCAAGTGCTAGCTGAGCATAAATATTGGTTAATTGCACCGGCCGGTAAAGGACTATTTGGTCTACTGCGTAGGGCAAATATACCGACTCCGTCATCACTAACCCTTCTATTTCGCGGTTGAGCTTGGCCTGTAGGCCAGGCTCTTTACTCAATTCCAATTGATCAAGCAAGCTATTGATCTGTTGGTTGTCGAGTTGTGCAAAATTCTGATTCGCCGTGGGTTTGATTCTTCTTCCATCAGCAATGGGTGACCAGTATGAGAGTGCGGATGAATAGTCCGGTCCCCAGCCTGCTGCGGCCAGCCCGATGCTATTTGATGAGATGTTATCGGGTGACCCGATTCCGTTAGTGAAATAGTCCGAAGAATTATCATATTTAGCAGGATCAACGACGATTCCCACACGCGCCAAACTTTTTTGTACAGAATCGAAAATTTGTTGACCGATACCAAGCGAAAGATAAGCCATCTTGGTTTGGAAGCCGTCTGGATAGCCACAGTTAGCGAGGCTTGCCTTGGCTTTTTTTAGATTTCCAGTTTCATCCGCACCGCTTGAGTACGGATTATATTTTTCGTCATATCCCAAAACTGTTGGCGAACTCATAGAATGTGCGATCGATGCAGTGGCTGAGCCACCTCGGATCCGTTGCAAGTCGGCCTTGTCGAGAGCGTAAAAGATGGCATCACGACAGGGGGCTCGATCTAGCGGTGCGGACATCGGTGAGACCAATAAGAAATTAACAAAACTCATTTTAGGATTATCGATTAATTCTCGTTGTTTTTTATCTGCAAGAGCTGCGTCCCGAGCTTTAGGAGCTAGTCCGCCATTTAGTTTTACATCGATCTCGCCAGCCAGTAGTGCGCTGTCCGTACTGTCACTATCTGGAAAAACTTTCCAGGACATGGAATCAACGCGAGGAATTCGGACACTGTCAGAAGTCTGGGTCCAAAATTTATTTTTCGTAAATGAGTAATTACTTCCAGGAGTATCCACTGTTATTACGAATGGACCATTTGAAGCTGGATTACTTGCGTATGTCGCACCACTTGCGCGCAGACTGTCATCTCTGGAAATCTCGATTGGTGCAAACTGTGGCGTAGCAAGCAAGTTTGGAAAGTCTGAAAACGGACGAGTTAAGTGAAAAACAATAGTTGCGGGATCTGGTGTGGAAATAGATGAAAGCGATGATGCATTAATAATGTATGGACCTAAGTAATCTGGTTTTCCACTTTCACAGCTCGTGAATAGGCAAAGTGTTTCAATTGGTACTGGGCTTTGTAATGAATCATCAAATAGCCGTTCGATGGCGCGTCTCATATCCGAAGAAGTGACCGGACTGCCGTCGCTCCACCTGACATCTGAACGTAACTTAAAGGTCCAAACCTGATTATTATTCGCAGACTCTGGAGCACCTGAAGCGAGATCAGGAATTATCGTTAGTCCGTCACTTCCAGGCCGGCCTGCGAAAGCAAGCAAGGTCCTAGAGTAAGTTCGCTGCACGACTTCGCACCATGACTCGAAAGTAAGTGCAGGATCGAGGGAATCGCAAGGCGCAGAAGACCCTAGGCGGAGTAACCCACCTGGAGTATCGCCACTTCCGACTTCACGCTTAAGTCCTGCATTGAAACCACCGGGCGAATTGATTACTACGCTCGAACCGCCAAATAAAGCTACGGAAGATATTGTCACGACTGACAACAGCACTATCCAGCGCGCGGCGTTCGACTTCATGAGAAAACTCTAGTTCGAGCGAGACTTTGATCGAACCCGATCACGGTCAACTTTGGCGAGTTGCACCTTTCGAATACGCACTGCGGTAGGTGTGACTTCTACACATTCGTCCTCGCGGCAAAATTCGAGGGCTTGTTCTAGGCTCAAGTTTTTTGCCGGGACTAGCCGCTCAAGTTCGTCACCAGTTGCTTGGCGAACGTTAGTTAACTTCTTTTCGCGCACAATATTGACGTCCATGTCTTCAGAACGGGCATTTTCACCAATGATCATGCCTTCGTAAACTTCGGTTGTTGGTGACACGAAAAGCGTCCCACGTTCTTGCATGCCAAAGCAGGCGTATGAAGTTACGGCGCCACGTCTATCGGAAACTAGCGAACCGGATGGACGAGTTCGCAATGCGCCAAACCATGGTTCGTACTTCTCGAAGATGTGGTGCATCAATCCGGTGCCACGGGTTTCAGTTAAGAATTCGGTTCGGAAACCGATCAAGCCACGTGCCGGGACGATGTACTCCATCCGGACCCAACCAGTGCCGTGGTTGACCATTTGTTCCAATCGACCTTTGCGCAGCCCGAGCAACTGGGTTACTACACCTACATAATCTTCAGGTACGTCGATAGTCAGGCGTTCCATTGGCTCGTGAATCTTTCCATCAATTTCTTTGGTAACAACCTGAGGTTTACCAACAGTCATTTCATACTTTTCGCGACGCATGAGTTCAACTAACACGGCAAGTTGTAGTTCGCCACGACCTTGTACTTCCCAAGTGTCCGGTCGTTCAGTCTCAAGGACGCGGATTGAAACGTTACCGACTATTTCAGCCTCTAATCGAGTCTTTAACAGTCGAGCCGTTACCTTGCTGCCAGTTTCTCCAGCGAGTGGTGAGCTGTTGATTCCGATCGTCATAGAGATAGAAGGTTCGTCAATAACAAACAGTGGGAGTGCAATTGGATTTTCCGGATCTGCCAAAGTTTCACCGATCGTAATATTTTCGAAACCGGCAATAGCGATGATGTCACCTGGACCTGCGGTATCCACGGGTACCCGATCAAGTGCTTGAGTTATAAGTAACTCGACAACTTTGGTGCGTTCAACTGTGCCATCAGATTTCATCCAGGCAACTTGTTGTCCCTTATTGATGTTTCCGTTTATCACGCGACATAATGCCAAGCGTCCAAGATAAGGGGAAGCGTCCAAGTTAGTGACGTGTGCTTGCAATGGCGCCTCAGGATCGTAAGTAGGTGCCGGTACGTGATTTATTAACGCAGCGAAAAGTGGTTCCAAGTCTTCTTCATCAGGCATGCCGCCATCGACCGGACGAGTAAGCGATGCCCGCCCAGCTTTAGCTGATGCATAAACGATTGGAAATTGAATTTGTTCTTCATCAGCATCTAGGTCAAAGAAGAGTTCGTAAGTTTCATCTACCACTTCAGCGATACGGGCATCTGGACGATCAACTTTATTTATGAGCAAAATTACTGGAAGTCGTTTTTGAAGCGCTTTACGCAATACGAAACGGGTCTGGGGCAGTGGGCCCTCACTTGCATCCACCAAAAGTACGACGCCGTCGACCATTTCTAAGCCGCGTTCAACTTCACCACCGAAATCAGCGTGACCGGGTGTATCGATGATATTTAGTGTTACGCCACCTTCTGGAGCAGCTGGCCCAACATAACGAACTGCTGTGTTCTTGGCAAGGATGGTAATTCCCTTTTCCCGCTCTAAATCCATCGAGTCCATGACGCGGTCATTTACATCCTGATTTGCGCGAAAAGCACCAGATTGCCAGAGCATGGCATCAACAAGAGTGGTTTTACCGTGGTCAACGTGGGCAATAATTGCAACATTTCGAAGGTCGTTGCGAACAGCAGTTTGGGTCACTGTCCTTATTCTAGTTCAGATTTTTAGACCACCCGACCAGCATTTTCGAAAAGACATTACTTTAATTCGAGTATTAATTCCCTTGCGATCACCAACTTTGTAAAGGTAATACGAGCTTTCGACCCCCGTAGGAGCACTGCTATTTAGCTAAACGTTGAACCTGAATTCAACTACATCGCCATCAGCCATTACGTACTCTTTGCCTTCCATTCGCACTTTGCCTTTTGCCTTAGCTTCTGCAACAGATCCAGCTGTAACTAAATCTTGAAAAGCAACAATTTCGGCCTTGATAAATCCTTTTTGAAAATCCGTATGGATTACTCCGGCTGCTTCCGGTGCGGTTGCGCCAACTGGGATCGTCCACGCGCGGGATTCTTTCGGTCCCGCTGTTAAATATGTTTGTAGTCCCAAGGTTTTAAAACCTACTCGAGAAAGAATTGCTATTCCACTTTCATTTTGTCCGACGGACTGAAGTAACTCAAGAGCTTCATCATCTGGAAGTTCGCCAAGTTCTGCTTCTAGTTTGGCATTCATAAATACTGCTTCGACAGGTGCGACTAACGCACTAAGTTCAGATTTTAGTGAGTCGTCAGTTAACTCTTCTTCATCGAGGTTAAACACATAAAGGAACGGCTTAGCAGTTAGCAAGAAAAGTTCGCGAATTGGTTCGTAGTCAAGACCTGAAGCAAAGATAGTTTGGCCAGAGTTCAAAATCTCAACCGCCTTCTCGGCTGTTTCCAAAACTAATGCGCGAGATTTATCTATCCGTGCTTCTTTTACCAGTCGCGTCATAGCTTTTTCTAAAGTCTGCATATCAGCAAGGATTAATTCTGTATTTATCGTTTCAATATCATCTTTGGGTGAAATTTCACCGTCGACGTGAACTACATCTGGATCTTTGAAGGCTCGAATGACCTGACAAATTGCCTCAGACTCACGAATGTTGGCTAGGAATTTGTTACCCAGACCTTCACCCTCACTGGCGCCGCGAACAATTCCGGCTATGTCTACGAATGTCACAGTTGCCGGCAAAATGCGTTCCGAGGCAAAAATTCCTGCGAGGATCGGCAGCCGAGCGTCCGGTACTTCCACAACCCCAGTATTTGGTTCAATTGTCGCGAATGGGTAGTTCGCAGCTAAAACATTATTTTTAGTTAAAGCATTAAATAACGTCGACTTTCCGACGTTTGGTAAACCGACGATTCCAATTGTTAGGGCCACGGCACACAAGCGTAGCCGTTAACTAGGCCTTGGCGTAATGCCAAGGGTTATTGGGAACCTTGATACCTTTAATCCATGACATCTGAGGTATCGGCTGCCGAGCAGGCGCCAAAAGTTCACAAGGGCTGGACTTATCCAGGAGTGATAATTATTTCTTCGATTGCGATGATTCTGTTGATGGCAATCGATGTAAAAACAAGTGGCGACATTGGATTAATTTCAAATATTGGAATTTCAATCATTGGAATGATTGCTGCTCTTAAGGTTCGAACTCCAGATTACCTGGCTGCAATTTGGGTTGTTCCCATTGCTTGGATCATTGCATTGTTAACTTCAGGACAGTTGGCGCCAAAGCTTGGTGGTTCCGTTGCGCGCGAACAGATTCTGAGTCTTGCCTATGGATTAGCGATGCATGCAGGATGGGTACTTGGTGCAACCGCAATAGCCGCAGGTATCGCAATTTTTAGGCGCGGCCGGCAGCCTTAAGATCTCTGCGCAATTCGGGTGGCAGCGCGAACATTAAATGCTCTTCAATGGTTTCTACTTCTTCAACGTCACCAAATCCGCGTTCCGCTAGCCATACCAAAACACTGTCTACCAAGATCTCTGGTACTGAAGCACCACTTGTTAGGCCAACAATTTCTACACCGTCAAGCCACTCCTCTTTCAGTTCGGCTGCGAAGTCGATTCGATGGGCAGATTTCGAGCCATACTCCAAGGCAACATCAACTAAGCGAACAGTATTAGAAGAGTTCGCAGAACCTACGACCAGCATGAGGTCACACTTACTTGCAATCTCACGGATTGCGCCTTGCCGATTTTGCGTTGCATAACAAATGTCATCGCTCGGTGGATCTAACAAGTTTGGAAATTTTTCACGAAGTAGTCCAACTGTTTCAAGAGTTTCATCAACGGACAAGGTGGTTTGTGACAACCAAGCAACCGGACGATTCGGATCGATTTCAATATCAACCACATGAGCCGGGCCATCCACTAAAGTCACGTGGTTAGGCGCTTCGCCCATAGTTCCTTCAACTTCTTCGTGCCCTTCATGACCAATTAGCAAAATCTGATAATCATCTGCAGCAAATCGGCGGGCTTCAGCATGAACTTTAGTAACCAGCGGACAGGTGGCATCGATCGTCTTGAGATTTAGAGCGGCGGCTTCGGCATGAACTGCTGGAGAAACCCCATGTGCACTAAAAACTACAGTTGCGCCTGCTGGGATTTCATCAGTTTCATCGACAAAAATTGCTCCTCGCGCCTCAAGTTCAGTCACAACAAACTTATTGTGCACGATTTGTTTGCGCACATATACAGGTGCGCCATAAAGCTCTAACGCTTTTTCCACAGAAACTACAGCTCGATCTACGCCAGCACAATACCCACGTGGTTTAGCCAGTAATACCTTGCGCTGCAAATTACTCACATACCTATCGTAAGCGGACGGTCCGAGTTCGGCACAATAGAACTATGGAGTCACCCAACACCGTTAAACCAGGGCAGGAACCTGAGGCTCCACTCGCCGTTTATTCGGTCAGCACGCTAATTAGCGAATACATAGCTCGGCTTGGAACTATCTGGGTTGAAGGACAACTAGCTGAGGTAAATCCAAGGCGTGGGCTGACTTATTTAACCCTTAGAGACACTGACCGCGACGTTTCACTATCTCTATATGCGCCATCGGGGGTGGTCGAGTCCTTGTCGCCTCAAATTGAGCAAGGGGCTCGAGTTTTAGTACAAGTGAAGGCTGACTGGTGGACTAAACGCGGGTCGCTGCAATTTAAAGTGCTTCAAATCCGAGCGATCGGTCTTGGCGAATTGATGGCTCGGCTTGAAGCACTACGAATTATGTTGGCTGCCGAAGGATTATTCGACGAAAGTCGCAAACGCGAACTGCCTTTCTTGCCACGAAGAATTGGTTTAATTTGCGGACAAGGCAGCGATGCAATGCACGACGTGATTGAAAATGCTCGACGTCGGTGGCCCGATGCCCAGTTTGAAGTGCGCGAGGTGGCAGTCCAAGGTATTCACGCAGTCAAACAAGTAAGTTCCGCTTTAACTGAGCTAGATGCTTTAGATGATGTTGATGTGATTGTTATTGCACGCGGTGGTGGCGCTTTCGAGGACTTATTGCCTTTTAGTGATGAGTCCTTAATTAGGTTAGTAGCCAAAATAGAAACTCCAGTTGTTGCTGCAATTGGGCACGAAGAAGATAGACCGTTGATTGATTACGTCGCAGATTTTCGGGCATCGACACCAACTGATGCAGCGCGACGTATCGTCCCTGATGTTTTGCAAGAACTGAGTGATATAAGTAGCGCACGGAATCGTGCAACTTTAATTTTGCGTAACCAGATAGAACGTTTCACGCAACAACTGACAGTGGTGCGCAGCCGCCCGGCTCTTGCTAATCCAGCGCTTCTTATAGATCAGCGCTTAAAAGATAATTCACAGTTACGAAACCTGATACATAGTGAGGTCGTGGCAACTATTAAATTAGAAAATTCGCATTTACGTGGCACACGAGCCACCCTTCGGGCACTTTCGCCACAAGGTACTTTGGAGCGAGGGTTTTCCATTGTTAGAACAGAGTCAGGCGAAATTATCCGTAACATCGCTGAAACCAAAGCCGGAGATAAAATTCGAATTCGCGTTTCGGACGGTGAAACCAAAGCAACGATAACGGAAGATTAATCTTCGTCTGGATCGAGTTCCATTATTGGTTTAAGTTCCGTTGGTCGAAGCGCTTCAAGTCGAGCGCGGGCTCCTGCCAGCCGCTCTTCACAAACATCGGCTAACTTCTCCCCTTGCTCCCAAAGGGTGACCATGTCATCAAGTGGTAAGTCTTTATCCTCGAGGCGAAGCACGACCTCATCCAACTTTGCTTTGGCTGCTTCATAAGAGAGTTTTGCGAAATCATCAGTTGCCATGTGGATATTCTATTCTTTCGCCTGCGTTAGCGAGGATGCGAAGGCGATTAACTCTTCCCAAGAAGTGGTGCCTGAAACAATGGTCGTGACTTTTCCATCCGTTTTGTAAATAGCCCTAGTTATTGGATCTTCAACTTCACATTTAGTCCAGGCGGTACCCGCAATTTCGGTTACTCCACTACAGGAAGCATTGTTTGATGCGGCAGCGACTACCTTTTTAGTTGGACCATCCGTCTGCCATAACGAAATAAAATTGTGATCTGCTGTTTGAAAACCCAAATACCAGCGAACTTGTCCTGCGGCACCATAGCTCTCTGGCTCAAACCTCGCACTGGTCGCTACATAGCCATTAGGCATTTTGGCTGGGATAACGATTGGCCAAGTTTGCTGCATTTTTGCATTGGCAACGGCGGCTTTATAGTCCACAGTTGGGGTAACTGCCTTTTGAGGGCGCCACGAAATGATCAGGATTAAGGCAACCGTCAAGATCACCGCGCCCATCGAGAGCACCATGTCGTATGCGGTTTCTCGACCTCGAGGTTTGCGTCCAGCCATACCCCTATCTTGCCTTGTGCTTGAGTGCGGCGCTCGATCAGATCCTTTTGTGTAAAGGATTAGGCTACGAATATGAATTCGTTCAGGTACCAAGACATTTTGCCGATTGCAGGCAACAATCCGGAATTTCGCTTAATAACCAAGGATGGAATTTCCACCACAACGGTCGATGGCCGAACCTTCCTTAAAATTGAGCCAAGTGTTTTAGAAAAAGTTGCTTACGAAGCAATTCACGATATTTCCTTCTTCCTGCGCACCGAACATTTAACCCAGCTGGCAAAAATAATTGAAGACCCAGAAGCGTCTCCAAATGACCGCTTCGTGGCTACTGACCTAATGAAAAATGCAAACGTTGCCGCGAGTGGGATCTTGCCCATGTGCCAGGACACTGGAACTGCACTTGTTTCCGCAAAACGGGGTTCCCAGGTATTGACAGATGGCCCAGATGAAGTTGCAGTTAGTAAAGGTATCTACGAGGCCTACCAAAAATTGAACCTCCGCTATTCACAGCTTTCGCCGCTAAATATGTGGGAAGAAAAAAATACTGGGGACAACCTTCCCGCTCAAATTGAAATTTACTCGGATACCAAGCCTGGCCATGAAAATACATATGAGATGTTGTTCATTGCCAAGGGTGGGGGCAGCGCAAATAAGAGTTTTCTCTACCAAGAAACCAAGGCAGTACTAAACAAAACTAGTTTCTTAAATTTCTTAGATGAAAAATTGCGCTCAATAGGAACTTCGGCATGTCCGCCTTACCACTTAGCAATTGTTGTTGGTGGAACGAGTGCTGAATACGCACTGAAGACATCAAAGCTTGCGAGTACCCATTATCTAGATTCATTGCCGACACAAGGAGGTACTGAAGGAAATGGGTACCGAGATCTAGAAATGGAAGCTGAAGTTCTAAAGCTCACGCAAAGTTTTGGAATTGGAGCCCAATTTGGTGGAAAGTATTTTTGCCATGACGTTCGAGTCATTCGTTTACCGCGCCACGGCGCTTCTTGTCCAATCGCAATATCAGTCTCGTGTTCCGCAGATCGTCAAGCGATTGTAAAAATTGATGCTACTGGAGCGTACATAGAAGCACTAGATCGAGATCCAGCTAGATTTTTACCTGAAGTAACCGATGAGCACCTAGACGATAACGTTGTAAAGATTAATCTCAATCAACCGATGGATGACATTCGCGCAACGCTTTCCAAACTCGCAGTTAAGACGCGGATTTCCTTAACTGGATCTTTAATTGTTGCCCGCGATTTAGCGCATGCCAAAATTCTGGAAATGATTGATCGAGGCGAAGAACTGCCTTCGTATTTTAAGGACTATGCGGTTTACTATGCAGGGCCGGCTAAAACTCCAGAAGGCTATGCATCCGGTTCATTTGGCCCCACAACTGCTGGCCGAATGGATGCCTACGTTGACCGATTCCAAAAAGCTGGTGGGTCATACGTGATGTTGGCAAAGGGTAATCGCAGTAATGCAGTTACCCAAGCATGCAAGGCAAACGGTGGTTTCTATTTAGGCTCCATTGGTGGTCCAGCTGCTCGCCTTGCAAAGGACAACATAACTAAAGTAGAGGTTTTAGATTTTCCAGAACTTGGCATGGAAGCGATTTGGAAAATAGAGGTAAAAGATTTCCCCGCATTCGTTGTGGTGGATGACAAGGGCAACGACTTCTTTGCCGATACCTTGCGCCCTGTTGCGCTAAATATCCCAGTTGGTCCACCTAGTTAAGGCTTGAAATTTTTGGCTGGTGGCCAAGGACTCCAGCCTCGTGCCAACCATCCCTTGTAGGCAACCAAATCCTGCTGTTGACACGTCGCCTTACTAGCTTTGCTGGCATATTTGTTGCCGCCATATGATTTCCAAAAGCCAGCGCTAACCTGCCATGTACCTTGATACTTGCCATGTCCCCCAGTGGATTTGCAATTGTTATGCGACTCAGCTTTTTTCACATGTTTTGCAGTTGGTGAATTCACCCAAACATCAAAAGTGATTGATTTGCGTTCGGCCTTAGTCAAGTTACGCGTCGGATCGTCAGCCTTAGAGATCGTTCCGGCCAAAGCCAGGGGTGCGCCAGTAACTGAACCGGTTAGCAAACCTATGGCTAGCAAAATTGCAATTAAAATTTTCTTCATAACTTAACCACCATGCCAAAAAAACTTAGATTTTCATAGTTCCTTTGTGAATAGCCTTTATTTATTAGGCAGGTAGGTCTTCTAGCATTTCGGTGACAAGTGCTGCGATCGGTGATCGTTCGGATCGAGTCAGAGTTACATGCGCAAAGAGTGGGTGCCCCTTTAGCTTTTCAACAACGGCAACTACGCCATCGTGACGCCCAACCCGCAGGTTGTCGCGTTGTGCTACATCGTGCGTTAGAACCACGCGACTGTCCTTACCAATGCGTGACAAAACTGTCAGTAAAACATTGCGCTCAAGTGATTGGGCTTCATCTACAATCACAAATGAGTCATGGAGTGAGCGCCCGCGGATGTGAGTTAGCGGTAAAACTTCTAACATGCCACGATCGATGATTTCGTCAATAACGTCCCCGGAGGTAACTGATGAAAGCGTGTCGAATACTGCTTGCGCCCATGGCGACATTTTTTCATTTTCACTGCCGGGCAGGTAACCGAGCTCTTGGCCTCCAACTGCATAAAGCGGTCGGAAAATAACAACTTTACGATGCTGTTGCCGTTCCATTACAGCTTCTAACCCAGCACAAAGTGCCAATGCACTCTTTCCGGTTCCAGCCCTGCCACCAAGGGAAACAATGCCAATTTCAGGATCAAGTAATACATCTAGTGCGATTCGTTGCTCGGCACTTCTGCCGTGGATCCCAAAGGCATCTCTATCGCCTCTAACTAATCGCAATCGTTTATCTGGAGTCACCCGCGCTAAAGCACTTCCCCTATCGCTTGATAGGACCACGCCGGTATGGCATGGGTGTTCCCGCGCGCTTTCATGATCAATTATTTCTTCGGCATATAGATCATCGATATCCGCCACATCAACATCAACTTCCACCATTCCAGTCCAGCCACTAGAGGGAACGATTTCAGCTCGATATTCCTGTGCTTCTAATCCGACCGCAGAAGCTTTAACGCGTAACGGCAAATCTTTACTGACTAAAACGACTGAGCATCCTTCATCAGAAAGATTTTTTGCAACGGACAAAATTCTGGTGTCGTTGTCACCAAGGCGAAATCCGGCGGGCAAAGTTTCTGGATTCGTATGATTAAGTTCGACGCGCAGGAAACCGCCGGAATCACCGATTGGCAATGGCGCATCAAGTCGTCCAAATTTAACTCGCAAGTCATCTAGACTGCGGAGCGCAGAGCGAGCAAAGTAACCAAGTTCTGGATGGGTTCGCTTGGACTCAAGTTCAGTTATTACTACAACGGGTATAACAACTTCATGTTCATCAAATCGAAATAGCGCATTTGGGTCTGACAGTAAGACGCTGGTGTCTAATACGTATGTGCGCTTTTGATTACTCGACTTGGTCACGAAGCCACCCCAAATTTCCAGTTTTATCCTTGGGAAGGATCGGTTACTCCGATACATCGGACGGTACGCCTGGTGAGCGAACCCGTTAGCCAGACACGCCGTAATTAAAGGTTTCAAGCTGATTAAATTAGTGAGAACTGTGGGTGTCAGCGAAGCTACCTGGGTCACCTACTAATCTGAGTCGCATGGGTCGGGTGCGAAAACTTGTAGGAGAAATCGCATACGACCTATATGGTCATAGATTGACTTCTGCTTTGCCACATGACCAAATTCCCCGACATGTTGGTGTGATTCTTGACGGTAATCGCCGTTGGGCGGCTGAGATCGGCTCATCAACTGCATACGGGCATCGGGCCGGCGCCGAAAAGATCACAGAATTTCTTGGGTGGTGTGAAGAGCTCGGTGTTGAAGTAGTCACCTTGTGGTTGTTATCAACCGATAACTTGGCTCGAGATGAAGTTGAACTTAAAGCCTTGCTAAAAATAATCGAAGATACTGTTGCTTCGCTAGCAGAAACTAGGCGCTGGAAAATTCATCCAGTTGGTGCGCTAGAACTACTATCTACGGAAACTGCTCAAGTTCTAACACAAGCCGCAATTCAAACGCAGGATATTTCAGGTTTACTTGTAAACGTAGCTGTTGGCTACGGTGGGCGTCGTGAGGTAGTCGATGCTGTTAAGTCTTTACTTGCAGAACATGCTGCGGCAGGAACTTCACTAGACGAATTGGCCGCGTCGCTAGACATTGAACACATCACCGATCACCTATATACCAAAGGTCAGCCAGATCCTGATTTAGTCATTCGAACTTCAGGTGAACAGCGCCTAAGTGGATTTTTACTATGGCAAAGTGCGCACTCAGAATTTTATTTCTGTGAGGCATACTGGCCGAACTTCCGAAAGATTGACTTTCTTCGAGCCGTGCGCTCTTACGCCGCACGAAACCGTCGCTTTGGAATTTAACTAATCCGTCGATCTATTGCCTTAGCAAGCAATTCGCCATCAGTCATTGGCGCATCACAAACAAATCCTCGACAAACATACGCAGTATCCGAGCCAGTAATTTGAGGACGATTAGCCATGAGCGGCTGCTCATTACTCCAGCAATAAACCAAGCCAGGTGCATTTGCGTAATGTATTGCTTCAATCATTTGCGATTCCTCGGTTGCTGCAACAACTACCTCTCGTGGCCCATCTAGCCAGGCTGTTAGTACGGCTCCACTCCACCCAGCAAATCTGGCATGAGACTCAACAAGCGGTAAAAGCACTTTCATTAACTGTTCAGCCCAAGATCTCATAGCTAAATCGCCAGTCAAAGCAGCGTAGGTTAGCGCTGCATCCGCTGTTGCCGACCAGCCTGAAGGCGTGACGTTATCGGTTGGGTCGACTTGACGGGAAGTAGTTTTTGCGGTTACCGGCTCTACATCATCTGCGGTATCGGCTAGACCTTGCCCTTGCGCAAAATGCAACTTAATGTCGTCAAGCAGAACCTTCGCAAGATCTAGCCACGATTGCTCCCCCGTGACTTGCGCCAAAGCCAAAAATCCAGATGCAACATGAGCCTGATCTTCAAGGACGCCAATTGCATATAGGCCCGGCTTACCATCTCGCGAAACTCGAACTAAGCGCCCAGGAAATTTAGGGTTTGCGCCAAGATGCGTGCTAACTAGTAAGTCAGCGGCTTTTGTCGC
Source organism: Actinomycetota bacterium (assembly GCA_947452765.1). GTDB lineage: Bacteria > Actinomycetota > Actinomycetes > S36-B12 > UBA5976 > UBA5976. The sequence goes on from CANGDR010000011.1 coordinate 15,536, forward strand.
CGCTTCGATCCAATCTGGACGCCCACAAAGTCGACCAGCATCCACCAATGCTCGAATTACCAAGCCATTCCAACTAGCAACAATTTTGTCATCGCGGGCAGGTGCCGGTCGCAAATTCCGAACTACCAGCAATTTCGTGCGAACTTGAAACCACTTGTCCCAATCATCTGGGTCAGCCAGCAAAGTAAATACTGATTTCCCGTGTTCAAAAGTTCCAGCAGCAGTCACATTGCCAAGGCCAGCAGCGTACAACCCATCCTCTGGGCCAAGCGCTGACACGAGTTGCTCGGGAGTCCACGAATAAAATTCGCCTTCGTGCGAGTGACCAGAATCGTCATCACTGTCAGCATCCAGTGCTGCTGCAAAGCCACCTTCAGTCGTTTGCATTTCTCTCAACAGGAACTCCGCGGTCTCAGTGACGATTCGTAGCGCCTGGGTATCACCATTCAAGCGATAGAGATGGGCATAAACCGACAAGAGCTGTGCGTTGTCGTAGAGCATTTTTTCAAAATGTGGGACAGTCCAAGTTGAATCAACACTGTATCGAGCAAATCCCCCACCGATTTGGTCATACATGCCACCCCTTGCCATTCGGTTGCATGTACTCTCAACCATTTCTAGAATTCGAGGGTCACGATCGCGATCTGATAAATAATTCAAAGATTCGTAGCGAATTAAAAACTCTAGAACCATAGTTGGCGGAAACTTTGGTGCTGCACCGAAGCCACCGTTCATCGGATCAAAACTTGAGGTTAAATTATGTAGACCACTTTCGATTACCTCGAAGACCTCATCTTTAGTGAATTCATCGCGACCGTGTGAGACCAACTCATTTCGAGTGACCATCATTTCCAAAATCCGTTGCGAAGAATCGGATACTCGCTCGCGCTCTTGATTCCAGGTGTCATTAAGTGCTAGCAATACCTGGGTAAAAGACGGCATGCCATGTGATGGCCGAGGTGGGAAATAGGTTCCGGCGTACCAGGGACTACGGTCATGATCCAACCAGACCGACATAGGCCAACCACCCTGGCCGGTCATGATTTGCGTGGCCTCCATGTAAAGCGAATCAACTGCTGGTAATTCTTCGCGATCCACCTTGATGTTTACGAAGTAGTCATTCATTAGCGCCGCTACAGCTGGATTCTCAAAACTTTCATGTGCCATGACGTGACACCAGTGGCACGCGCTGTAACCAACGCTTAGAAATATTGGTACGTTTCGGCGCTTAGCTTCTGCGAATGCTTCGTCTCCCCACGGGAACCAGTCAACTGGATTTTGCGCATGCTGTAACAAATAAGGTGAAGCGGAGTCAGCAAGTCGATTAGGCACAGTTCATTCTCGCAGGAGTGTGACTTGCCTGTGGCCGCGGGAGTTATGCGCCGCGCTACTTTTTACTGGCACTCTGTGCCAAACTATGGATGTGTACCTACCAAAACATTTCGCCATGGAAGATCAACAAGAAATTGTAGACTTAGTGCGCGAAGTTGGCTCAGCAGATTTTGTAACAGTCGACCAAAGTGGCCAGCCACTAGCTACGTTGATGCCACTGGTATGGGAAGTAAGCAAAGCTGATGAACTAGGTACGGTCTACATGCATATGGCTCGCGCAAATAAGCATTGGGAGTCAATTTCAAACGGGGCTCGAGCGTTGGCTATCGTGCACGGCCCGCAGGCATACATCTCTCCCTCAAACTACGCTGCTAAGGCTGAGCATGGGAAAGTCGTGCCAACTTGGAATTACCAGGCAATCCACTTCACTGGCACAGTTGAGGTAAGCCATGACAGTGAATACTTACTAGAGATCGTAAGTCGCCTAACTAACCAGCATGAAGCCGCTCGAAACCAGCCTTGGCAAGCCAACGACGCGCCTGAGGATTATTTAGCAGGCCAGCTCCGTGGCATTGTCGCAATCACATTGAAAGTAGAGAGCGTGGAAGCAAAAGCAAAATTGAATCAAAATCGATCTGTTGCGGATCAGATTGGTGTAGTTGCAGATTTAACAAATTCTGAGCTGCGCCAAGATAAATTAGTGGCTGAATTAATGAAGAAAAACTTAGGCAAGAACTAACTCGAAACCGTCTCGCTAATAATTCCTGGGCGAGAAATTACGATGCCGGAAATTAATTGAACGACTAGCGCCAAACCCAATGCTACGAAAGATGCGCTCCAAGAATGCGTTATATCTTTCAGCAGACCTAGGGTTAATGGACCAAGCGCAGAGATAAAGTACCCGCCACCTTGCATAAAGGATCCCAAATCTCGAGCAGTCTCGTGGTTGTCCGAACGCAATAAAACCAAAGTTAAGGCAAGTGGAAATGATGATCCCAAACCAATACCCAAAAGAGTTACCCAAAGCCAGGTTCCAGCGGGCCACCAGCCGGTAGTTGCAAATAAATAAATACCAAATAATCCAACTGCAAATATGATTACAAATGTAATGCAAAGAAAAACTTGAGACTTAAATTTTGCAGCAAGTGGCGGCACAAATAGTCCTGTCGGAAAGCCCAGTAACACCAAAAGCGCTAATTGCTTGCCGGCAATCGTTGGATCCGTACCAGAATCTCGCAAAATGGTGGGCAACCAAGCATTCATTGAGTGGTAGTTCATTGACTGAAATCCAAAATAGAAAACTAGTGCCCACGCTAATTTATTCCGCAGTAGCCCCTTCATGTTGTGAGGCGTATTCAATGGCAAGTCTTGGGTGTCCTTATGGCGATAGAACTGCCAAACTAACCAGGCGATTAATGGCAACACTGCCCAGACTTCAAGCGCTCCCCGCCATGATCCGATTTTTTCAGTTAATGGATAGGTGATCAGGGCAGCCGCTGCAGCTGAAATTGAAATTGCGCCCGCAATCATCCCCATTACGCCGCCAATACTTTTTGGGAAATCTCGCCGAGTAATTACTGAAGGAACCACGTTTCCAACTGCAACACCCAGGCCGATAACTATTGTTCCTAAGTAGAGGACCAAGACTGAAGGGACTAGCCGTAGGCTGCCGCCGATAGCAAGGGTGATTAATGCTGCAGAAATGGCTTTATCGGGTGTAACTCTGTGGAGCAATCGTGGAATCAGCATGGCGCCAAGGCCAAACATCAAGATGGGTAACGTGCTTAACAAGGAAGCTGCAGTGGCACTCAATCCATACTCTGCTCGAATCTCTGGAAGAACAGGGCCAACCGAAGTTGTGAGGGGCCGGAGCGTCATGCCAACAAAGAAAAGCGGCATTGCCTTCAAAATAAATTTTTGCTGGTCGCGCACTGCAGCGTGTGACACAAATATCTCCCTTGGCAACTAAACCAAACTTAGCGGCTACAAGATCTGCGTCGTCATGCACCTGTGCTGAAAGCAGCATCCACCCAGCCGACCTGATCTTCGACCCCACATTCGCCTGCAGGGGAATTCGCAGCGTCAATCGCCACTACTAACCCTCTCTCGTAATCTTCGACCATCTGGATCAAAGGCGAGGCAGGACTTACTTCTAAACCGCACCGTGCTCGAACGACCAAGAGTCGCCTTACGTGGACCGCTTTGCCTGCGGCTGGCATCGGCTTGCGACAAACCAACTTCGAAAACTGGTTTGTCACGCAATCACGGACCCGGGTGGATGCCGTGCTTAGAGGTTACCGCCATTGTTTCGATCCACATATTGCAACTCCAAATATTCGTTGCGCTCCTGCCAATTTGAGAGCGGTCCTAGCGGCATTTAGGGTTGCACCCGTTGTGATGACATCATCGATCACGCACACATTTCCAGATATTTGCGATACGGATTGAAAAGCACCCAAAAGGTTGCGCTTACGCTCTTGCGCCGACAAGCCGACTTGATCTTTTACACCGGCTCGGACTTGTAGCTGGCCTAATTTAATTGGGTACCGAACTGGATCAAGCTCTATTGATTTCAGAATTTCTTGCAAACTGTCGAACCCTCGTTCGGCTATCTTTTCCCGTGAAGTTGGAATGTGCACAAGCGTCAGAGGTTGAGGTAATCGGGTAGCTAAAAGTGTCCCCGCAATAACGAGCGCAAGGCCATTTGATATTTGTTTGTTACCACTCTTGTATCCAATGAGAGCATCTCTGAGCCATCCGCCATAGTCACCTGCAGTTGATATCGATTCGTATCCAGCAAATCTGTTAGATGAAATAGGAACGAGATGCCGCTCGCAGTTTTGACACAGATGCTGACCAATCTGAGAGCAGCCAATGCATCTTGGCGTAAATAACAGATCTATTAGTCTTTGCATTCCTAAAGGTTGGGCTAAATATTTGCCATTCTCACACTGGTTTCAGATATGTTGAAGAAACGTGTCTGTTAACTTACTTAATTTGAAAAGAATGCAACTTGTCCTGAGGTGACAATTTTCCATTCGCCATACTCCTGGCGGAATACGGATGAATTTATTGAATCAGATGTGGATAGTGCAACTCTTCCTTGCGAATCAACAACCAAGGATTGCGAGTCCGTTGGAATTATCACGATAATTTCTTTTCCGTCTAAAAGTGAAACATTAAATAAGCGAACAGATCCACCGGCGTCACTGCCAAGTACCGCAAGTGTTGATTGCGCCTTCCAGGTCACATCTCGAATTGTTGATAGCGATCGCTCGACCCGATGTAATCCCACAATTTGCGTAGCCTTTGCGCCTCTCACAATTGAGCCAAGTGCTAATTCATCATGTTTTCCGTTAGATAGGACAACTGCAATTCGCACCCCATCTCTTGCCAGCGATATTTGCTTTACCTGCTCAGACGCACCAAAGGAGGTTAAGTCGAGCGCAACGCTACCGATTGCCCCACTTGGTTTAACTTCAAATACTCCGCGCCCAAAGTCAGCGAAAATTATGTTGTCCGATGCATCCCAAGAAGGCCGGGTTAAGTTATCCCCAGTGGCGACAACTTTTAGTGTGCTACTTCCTGCTGTGGTGGCAAGCAATTTCCTGCCATCACTAGAAATCGCAGCTATGCGGTTTCCGGCTTGGTTTAGTGCAGCGGCAGACAGCGCTTGCTTGCTACTAGCAACTTGAATCTCAGTACCAGCGTCGCTAAGCGAAAATATTTGGTTCTCTCGAATTAAATTGAGTTTTGTTAAAGCGGAGTTAGCTAGTGGGGAGAAAGCTTGCCAGTCCTGCAGCGTCTGGATATTTCCAATATCCGTCAATGCTAAAGGTTGGCCGGATACGGTTATACGCACTGAAGACACATTTGGAAGAGCACTTAAAGTCCACACCAGTTGTGCAGATAGCGCGCGCCGAGTAACTTCATCGGCACTTAGAACTTCGACAGATAAATCAACTTGCGCGTCGCCACCGCTTACTGGCACCGAACCATAAGTCAATTTTGTTCCGGCAGGAAATGCATTCTTAGTTGCCGAACTCAAATAACTCGAAGGTCCCGCCAGCAACGTTCTAACTAATGTCGTTGCTGCTCCTGCATTTCCGACAGGTACTAAAACTGAATCTGTGACAAGTTCAGTTCGATCCGGATTAAGGAAATAGATCGGAAAACTTCGATAACTCCGGTCAACGTCGCCACTCGAAAGTAAGATGCCATCTTTTAACTCAGAAATTCGCCATTCACCAGAGGAATTCTTGGAAACTTTATAATTAGCGCTTATTTTTGAGCCAGCCGGGGCTACTTCATAATGACCAGCTGCCGAAACGGTTCCCAATTTAGCTGCCGTCGCCAAAACTTGATCGCCATTGGTGGTGAACTCAAAACTTCCACTATCAAAAACTTCAATCCCTAAATCTGGTTTCCAGGAATTTATAAGTCCGGTTGATAGGTACTGTCGTGCAATGGCAAAATTTCCAGTTGAATCCGCACAAGCATCAAGGAATCCTTGAATCAACGCCGTAGGTTCCATTCCTACCGTGGGTGGCCGTGCAATAACTCGAACAAATTGGGAAGACGAATCAGACGAAATTTCGTCTCCATATTTAATTGAACTAGAAGTAGGAATTCCAGCGCAACTACTTAATGCGATAACTAATGCAAAAGTCCCGACGTATTTAAACATCGCGCACTCGAATCGCAGGCTCAACAACTTCACCGTGGATTTTACGGGGCAAGGTTAGGACAAATTGCGCTCCGTTGTTTGGTTCACCCCAAACTAAAATATTTCCGCCATGTAAATTGGCGTCTTCTAGTGAAATTGATAGTCCAAGGCCCGTGCCACCTAAGGTGCGCTGGCGAGCAGGATCCGCTCGCCAGAACCTATCAAATACCCGAACTTTGTCTTCCGCGTCGATACCTTGACCATAATCTCGCACCGACAATGAAATCGCATCCGCATTACCGCGAACTTCGACATCGATTGCTGTGCCCTCACAATGTTCGATTGCATTAACTATCAAGTTACGGACAATGCGACTTACTCGACGTTGGTCGGCTTCAATCACTAGTAAAGAATCATCAAAAGTTAGATTAAACGATGTGTTGTGATTGTTTGCAATATCTGTGTTTTCATCCAAAACTTTTGAAATGAGAGACAGCACATCAACAGATGAGAGCTCCAACGGTGATGCGCCAGCGTCAATCTTGCTCATCTCCAATAAATCACCCAGCAAGAGGTCAAATCTGTCAACTTGGTTTCGCAGTAACTCGGCAGATCTCGCAGTGTCGGGATCGAAATCCGCACGGGAATCAAAAATCATTTCGCTTGCCATTCTTACTGTGGTAAGAGGAGTTCTAAGTTCATGAGATACATCAGAAACGAATTGTTGCTGGATTTGGGATAATGACTGGAGGCGAATAATCTGGCTCTGCAAACTCGATGCCATTTCATTTAGGGAACTTGCAAGGCGAGCTAAGTCATCCTCGCCACTTACTTTCATACGTCGATCCAAATCACCTGAGGCAATTTGCACCGCAATTTCAGCAGCCTCCCGCACCGGTTGCGCTACCCGCGAGGTTACGAACCAAGCCAGTATGCCTAAACCAACTAGCAAAGCTATACCCGTAGCAGCTACGCCCTTTTTAACTAAGTTAATGGTGTCCTGTTCGTTGTTAAGGGGAAAAAGTAGATAAAGTTCGTAAGCCCCGACCCTTGGGATTGTCACGGGTGCGCCGACGACTAACCCAGGATTGGTAGTCCCATCTTCATACTTGAGTGTCGAATAAGTCCAAGCCTGTCGATCGCGAGCCTTAATTGCATCGCGCAATTTAGTCGGGATCGATTCTTCAGTAATTAATTTGGTGCCGCGTTCCGGCACACCGACCAAACTTCGATCACTAAGGAACAGCGCGTCATAAAGACCAGGCGAGCCGGCCCGAACTGCCATAGCTGTAATTACTGAATCCACAATCCGAGTGCTATTCGGTAATGCTGAACCTGTGTCAGTTGCATCCAGTAGTCGTTGGACTTCATGTCGTGCCGCAGTGGATTCAGTCAGCGCACTTTGCTGCTTAGCTTCAAGTAATCCAGAAGTAACACGATTGACCAAGAGAACGCCCACGATACTCAGAACAATTATTGAAAGAAGCAACGTAATTGCAATCAACCGAAGTTGGAGGTTTTTTCGCCAGACTGAAATTATTGATTTCCAAGGCTTAACTTGGGTCCTCACGTGCTAAACAGATCCTGCTTTGTAGCCAATGCCGCGCACCGTTAGAACAATTTCAGGTCGCTCTGGATCGATTTCAATTTTCGAACGCAACCGTTGTACGTGCACATTTACTAAACGAGTATCAGCTGAATGTTGATACTCCCATACCTCTTGCAGAAGCACTTCTCTGGTGAAGACTTGCCATGGTCGTTTAGCCAAAGTTAAGAGCAACTTAAATTCAAGAACGGTTAACGGTATCTGTACTGCACCACGAGAAACAGAATGTCCTGTTACGTCAATTACTAGATCGCCAATTTCTATTTCTTGGGTTGTTGGAATCTCTAGCTTGCGTAGTCGAGCTCGAATTCGAGCTATTAACTCTTTATTTTTAATTGGCTTTACGATGTAATCATCAGCACCGGACTCAAGGCCAGTAACAACATCTTGTGAGTCGCTACGGGCCGTCAACATAATTATCGGCACGCCACTCTCGTCCCGGATTGAACGACAAATATCGACTCCGTCTCGACCTGGAAGCATCAGATCAAGTAAAACTAAGTCCGGTTGGCTTTTGTGGAATGCATCCATGGCTAATGCGCCATCAGCGCAAAAGGAAGGCTCGAAGCCTTCGGTGCGCAAAACAATGCCAAGTATTTCTGCAATTGCTTGGTCGTCATCAACAACCAGTATGCGTTGTCCCAAGGTGGCACATCCCTTTCGCTACTATGCGAAAGAATTTACCGCACGTAAACGGGGACTTAATACCGTTGCGTAATAAATCCTTAGTTATAGGGATAATCTGGATGGGTGCTGCTGACCAATCTGATAGATAAATTCCGAAATGAGCTGGGAAAGTTCGGGTTAATTGGTCTGCTCGCTTACATTATTGACCTTGGAATTTTTAATGCTCTGCGGTACCTCGGTGGCGAAGGGCCGCTCTACAACAAACCACTGACCGCAAAAGTCATCAGCGTGCTAGCTGCAACGACGTTTGCTTATTTTGGAAATCGAAATTGGACTTTCAGCCACCGGACGAGAACTTCATTTCGCCGGGAATACATATTGTTTTTTGTCTTTAATGGAATCGGAATGGTGATTTCATTGACTTGCCTTTGGGTTAGTCACTACTTGTTGGGCTTCAAAAGCGCGTTAGCCGACAACGTCAGTGCAAACGTCGTTGGATTGGTGCTCGGAACAATATTTAGATTCTGGGGTTACCACAACTGGGTCTTCCCAGAATCCTCTAAAACGGAAGTTTTTGAGGAAACATTAGAAGATTCTTATTAGCTAATTACCGGACTGTGCTCTGTAAAATTCTTCGAAACAGAAATTAAGAATATCCCAAACACGGCAGGTTTGAACTTACGAAGTTCCAATCGACCCCCGTCGGAAGCTACCTGACTTCGTGCCCACGCTAAGCCCAAGCCATTTCCTTTGGTTGTGGAACCTTGAGACATCAAGCGACTTCGGATTTCATCGGAAATTCCCTCACCCTGATCGCTTACTTCAATGAGTACCCAGGATTGATAATCTTTAGCAGAAATAGTTGTATCTCCAGCACCATGCTGCAGCGAATTTTCCAGCAAGATGGATATCACTAAATTTTGCACGTCAACCGTGCCTAACGCAATCAGCCCAGGTTCTATTTCAACTTTTAGCGCTCTACCTTCGTTACTAAAGCGCGTTTGCCAACGAGCGGCATTAGTGCCCAAAAACTCTTCAATATCAATTGGAGAAAGTTCACGATTTGCAGTTTCACGCCAGGTACTTAATAGCCCCTCTACAAGCTTTACTAAACGATCTATCTGGCCTAATGCAGCTTGTGCGTCGTCCTGCACTTTTGTGCCTTCGGCACCATCAGCGATTTGCTCAATTCGGAGGGAAAGCGCTGCCAAAGGTGATCGCAACTGATGCGATACATCAGCTGCCAAGGTCCGTTCGGAGTCAATCCGACGGCGAGTATCAATGGACGAGGCATGTAGGTTGCTAATAATTTCATCCATGTCCGCAAGACCAGTTTGTGTGGGCCTGGATAAGGATTTTCCATATGAAATTTCAGATATCTGGGAAATTAGCGATTCGACTGGATTAATAGCCCGCTCGCTTAATCTAATTACCAAAATTAAAAAAATCAGGACGGTGAGACATGTGAAGGCCTGAATCCCGTAGCTGTAAGCAACTGAGCTTAGGAGATTGGTGCTACGACCTCCCGAAAATTTGTCTCGAACTATGTAATTTATTGTGAGTGTGAGCATAAAAATCCATGGAAATACCCCCAGGATAAAGAACTGCAGTATGCGTTGCTTCATCTTTAGCTCCGGTCGAAACGGAAACCAAGTCCGCGAACCGTTGCAACATGGTGCCCCGCATCTCCAAGTTTTCGCCGCAATGCGGAAACGTGCATGTCCAAGTTCTTGGTTGAGCCAGACCAGTCAGTGTTCCAAACATCCCGCAATATCTGTTGCCGGCTAACTACTCTCCCAGCATTGCGCATTAACAGTTCAAGCAGAACATACTCAGTTGAAGTAAGCGGAACTTCAACTTCACTTACCCAGCACACCCGCGCTTCAGTGTCGAGGCGAATTGAATCTCCTATTAGTTCGATAACTTCACCACCACTAGTTCGCCGTTGTAGGGCTCGAATTCGCGCTAACAATTCGGAAGTTCTAAATGGTTTAGTTAGATAGTCATCGGCTCCTGCATCTAATCCAACAACTAAATCCAATTCGGAGGAACGTGCCGTGAGGATCAAGATTGGAGTGTCCATGCTGTAAGCACGAATGGATCGGCAGACATCAAGACCATCCATAGTTGGCAACCCAAGGTCAAGTATTATCAAATCTGGCTTGGTGTTCTTAACTTTATCAACAGCAACTTTACCGTCACCGACGAGAGCGACGGAATAGCCTGCGCCTTGTAGTGAGCGAATAAGTGGACCCGCAATTTCTAGATCGTCTTCTACGACAAGAATGCGTGACATGTTGCTACTTTATCGCGGTTGGGTGCTATTAATTGGCCCAATTTTCAAATGTGGCGAAGGTGCTCGATATCCCCAACTGTGACTTCCACGAGGTCGCCTGCAACTTCGATTTCCAGCCCGCCTGCCTTACTAATTGACTTTGCCAAACCCTCAAAGCTTGTTCCATCCGCGGCAGAAACCCGAACTGAAGAGTTAATTGTGCTGCAGGAATTCAAATACTCAGTTAACCAACTTGATCTTGTGCCGTTCGCTAGTTGCTCGATTTCGAAAATGATTTGCGCGATTAGAGTCTCGCGCTGAACCACAAAGCCTTCTAGCAGAAAAGATGTTGCGATAGCAGTTGGAAGTTCTGGTTGCGTCAGCGAAACATTTAAGCCAATTCCAATTACGATATTGTCTCCGGTGCGCTGCACTAAAATTCCACCAACTTTTCGCAGCGTTCCGTCATCAGCAACAAAACAAATGTCGTTTGGCCATTTCAGATTAACTTTTACCCCTAACGTGCTGAGCGCTCTTACGACAGTTACACCGACAGCTAGTGGAATAGTTGATGGTTCGAATGAAAACTCCGAAAGCTCGCAGCCGATACTTAGTGCAATACCTGCGCCAAGTGGGCTCGACCAGTCTCGTTGCAACCGACCGCGGCCCTTGGTTTGTTCATCCGCGGTGACAATCGCAACCACGCCTGCGTTAGAAGCCAATTTCTCAATTGCTAAATCATTTGTCGATAGCACAGTCTCCAAAACTTCGACGTTTTGCCATTTCCCAGACAGACTCGCCAACGTGCCCGAAATTAGCGCACTATCCAGTTTTTGCCTACCGCTTTTCGCATCTTTTAGGTCCACATCAGTAGGGTAGGCGAAGGAACAGTTCGGAGGAACCAGTGAGCGCCGATAAAGCCAAAGATGGCATCGACATCCATACAACTGCTGGAAAGATTGCAGATTTAGAGAATAGGCGCCACGACGCGGATGGCCGCCGGAAAGATGCAGTAGATAAGCAGCATGCCCGCGGCAAACTCACTGCCATGGAGCGGATAGAGCGTTTGCTCGACGAGGGCTCCTTCCAGCAGCTAGATGGTTTAGCTCGCCATCGTTCACATAATTTTGGAATGCAAAAGTCGCGACCTTATGGCGATGGCGTTATTACCGGCTACGGAACTATCGATGGTCGCCAAGTTTGTGTTTTCGCACAAGACTTCACCGTATTTGGTGGCTCACTTGGTGAAGTGTTCGGTGAAAAGATCGTCAAAGTCATGGACCTAGCGCTAAAGACTGGCGTGCCAATGATCGGAATAAACGATTCAGGCGGTGCGCGAATTCAAGAAGGTGTGGTTTCGCTCGGTTTGTATGCCGAAATTTTTAAGCGTAACGTCCATGCCTCCGGAGTAATTCCACAAATTTCACTTGTATTGGGACCATGCGCTGGTGGCGCGGTTTATTCGCCTGCGTTAACCGACTTCATCGTCATGGTTGACCAGACTTCTCACATGTTCATCACTGGACCAGACGTTATTAAGACAGTCACCGGAGAAGAAGTTGAATTTGAAGAGCTTGGTGGCGCTCGTACCCACAACACTAAATCTGGCGTCGCACACTACATGGCAAGTGACGAAGACGATGCCCTGGATTATGTAAAGAATCTTTTGTCCTTTTTGCCAAGTAACAATATGGATGAATTACCTACGATCGATGTTGAAGCCGACCTTGAGTTTTCAGAGGCGGATCTAGCCCTTGATACTTTGATACCGGATTCACCTAATCAGCCTTACGACATGCATAAGGTAATTGAAACCGTGCTGGACGATGGGGAATTCCTCGAGACCCAAGCTCTATTCGCACCGAACATCATCTGTGGCTACGGTCGAATCGAAGGCAAGCCAGTTGGAATCGTTGCTAACCAACCTATGCAGTTTGCTGGAACGCTAGACATTGATGCCAGCGAAAAGGCGGCTAGATTTGTGCGAACTTGTGATGCCTTTAATGTTCCAGTGCTTACATTTGTAGACGTCCCGGGTTTCTTGCCAGGCACCGATCAGGAATGGCAAGGAATTATCCGTCGTGGTGCCAAACTTCTGTACGCCTACGCGGAAGCAACCGTTCCTTTGGTAACTGTCATTACGCGCAAAGCATATGGTGGCGCGTATGACGTTATGGGTTCAAAGCATTTGGGTGCTGATATCAACATGGCTTGGCCAAGTGCCCAAATTGCCGTTATGGGAGCCCAGGGTGCTGCAAACATTTTGTATCGGAAAGAAATTGCAGAGGCAACAGACCCCGATGCCGAGCGGGCGCGTCTCATTCAAGAGTACGAAGATAAGTTTGCAAATCCATACGTTGCCGCTGAGCGTGGTTATGTAGATCGCGTAATTTTGCCGCACGAAACGCGACCAATGATTGTGCGCGCACTTCGCTCGTTGCAAGGTAAACGCCAAATCCTGCCACCTAAGAAGCATGGAAATATCCCACTGTGATCGAAAATTTCCAGGTAATCAAGGGTGAGCCAACTGATGAAGAGTTGGCGGCGGTAATCATGGTCCTGACTTCGCAAGCAGCAGCCGCGTCGGCAAAGGATGCTAAAGCGAAATTGACACCGGAATGGAATGCGCCGCATCGAAGTGTCCGTAAATCATTTGAACATGGCGCTGGCAGTTGGCGCCGTTCTGCCTTACCGCATCCTTATTAAACTAACTAGATTTTCATGACACGCACAGTACTGCTTGCCTCGGCTTCTACCTCCCGCTTTTCATTACTTCAAAATGTGGGAATCACACCATTAGTGCAAGTAAGTCATGTTGATGAAGATGCAATCGCAAATGTGTTGGCGCCAATTAAAACTGGCGAACTTTGTGTGGCCCTCGCAGCAGCAAAAGGGCGGGCCGTAGAAGCAGACATCACGGTTACCGAGTCGAGAAATCTACTTGTAATCGCAGCCGACTCCATGCTGGAATTTGAAAATGAGTCATTCGGTAAGCCTGGCTCCCCCGAGGCTGCTACGGCACGCTGGAAAGCCATGCGAGGTAAATCTGGGTATCTGCACACGGGTCACTGGATGAAAGACCTGGTGACTGGCGAGGAACGCTCTGGATTAGCTGGCGCACGCGTCGAGTTTGCGAATATTTCAGATCACGAAATTGCAGAGTACGTAGCAAGCGGCGAACCACTACATGTAGCAGGTGGCTTCACCCATGAAGGCAAGAGCGCTGCTTTCATTACAAAAATGGACGGAGATAGTCCTGCTGTCGGGGGCATCTCCTTAGCATTGCTGAGGCAATTTTGTAAGGAAATAGGGATTGAGTGGACCTCACTCTGGGACTAATAGAATTGCCTGAGTACAAAAACTAAAGGGAGTTCTAAGTGGCCAGCAAGAAAAAGATCACCTCGGTACTGATCGCAAATCGTGGTGAAATTGCAATTCGCGTTGCTCGGGCCTGTGCTGATGCTGGTATCAAAAGTGTTGCTGTTTATGCCGAGCCAGATCGCGACTCCTTGCATGTAAAAGCTGCTGATACTGCATTTGCATTAGGCGGAAGTAGTGCTGCAGAGAGCTACTTGGTTATCGATAAATTAATCGATGCTGCAAAGAAGTCCGGTGCTAACGCTGTGCATCCTGGCTATGGTTTCCTTTCAGAGAATGCCGAGTTTGCGCAAGCAGTAATTGATGCTGGCTTGATTTGGATTGGACCACCACCGCAAGCAATTCGCGACTTGGGTGACAAGGTTTCAGCACGGCACATTGCATCTCGAGCCGGAGCACCTCAGGTACAAGGTACTCCAGATCCAGTGAAAGATAGTTCCGAAGTTGTTTCCTTTGCAAAAGAACATGGCCTACCTGTTGCTATCAAAGCGGCTTTCGGTGGCGGCGGCCGTGGGCTCAAGGTAGCACGCACAATAGAGGAAATTCCTGAACTATTTGACTCTGCAGTTCGCGAAGCTATCGCAGCATTTGGCCGCGGCGAATGTTTCGTTGAACGTTACTTGGACAATCCTCGTCACGTAGAAACCCAATGTCTGGCCGACGAGCATGGCAACGTGGTAATTGTTTCAACGCGTGATTGCTCGCTTCAGCGTCGTCACCAGAAATTGGTTGAAGAAGCACCGGCTCCATTTCTAACGCAAGCCCAAATTGATGAACTTTATTCCTCGAGTAAAGCAATCATGAAGGAAGCTAACTATGTTGGCGCCGGCACGTGTGAATTCTTGATTGGCGTAGACGGCACAATCTCGTTCCTAGAAGTAAATACTAGACTTCAAGTTGAACACCCAGTTTCCGAAGAAGTTTCAGGCATTGACTTAGTAAGAGAACAATTCCGAATTGCCCAGGGCGAGGTTCTCGGTTATGACGATCCTGAACTACGTGGTCACTCCATTGAATTTAGAATCAACGGCGAAGATCCAGGTCGCGGATTCCTGCCAGCACCTGGTTCCTTAACTGTTTGGAATCCGCCAAGTGGTCCAGGTGTCCGCCTAGATACGGGGTTTGTCCAAGGTGATGTCATCGGTGGAAACTTTGATTCACTGTTAGCAAAATTGATCATCACTGGCCGAGACCGGCAGGAGGCGCTAGAACGCTCTCGCCGCGCCTTAGCTGAGTTTGAGGTCGATGGTATTGCTACCGCACTTACCTTTCATCGGGCTGTTGTGAGTGACCCTGCGTTCGCACCTGCCGACCCAAAGCAAAATTTCACAGTTCATACTCGCTGGATTGAAACCGAATTCAATAACACGATCCCTGCCTACTCGGGCGATAATCCTGATCTTGATGAAATACCGGCTCGGACTCCAATTACGGTTGAAGTAAATGGGCGCCGGATCGAAGTGCTTTTGCCATCTGACATGTCCGTTGGGAAGTCAAGCGGAAGCAAAAAGTCTGGCCGGAAAATAGGCAAGAAAGCTGCCGGAGCCGGATCTGGCGATTCAGTAGTTGCTCCTATGCAGGGAACCATAGTTAAGGTCGCGGTATCCGAAGGCCAAGAGGTTGCAGCCGGTGAACTCCTCGTGGTGCTGGAAGCGATGAAAATGGAACAGCCGTTAACTGCTCATAAAGCTGGTGTTGTTACTGGATTAAGTGCAGAAGTTGGAGCTACAGTTCCTTCTGGTACTTCGTTAATGGAACTTAAGTAACTGTAATTACTTTTGGAGTTGCCTTGCAGCTTCTGCAATCGAGCCACTGATTGATGGGTAAACCGTAATTGTCTGCGCGATTTGATCCACAGTTAATCGATTTTCAACTGCGAGTGCGATTGGGAAAATTAGTTCGCTCGCCTTTGGGGAAACTACTACCCCACCAACAACAATTCCAGAATCTGGTTTTGCAAACAATTTAATAAATCCTTCGGATATCCCCTGCATCTTTGCGCGCGCATTAGTTGAAAGAGGCAACATAATTACCTCTGCAATTTCCGAGCCATTATCAATTTCTCTCTGACTTACTCCGACGGCTGAAATTTCCGGATCCGTAAATACGTTTCCAGATACCGTTTCCAAATTTAGCTGGTTAACTGAATCTCCCAAGGCATGTCCCATGGCAATACGCCCTTGCATTGCAGCAACAGATGCCAGCATCATTACGCCAGTGCAATCGCCCGCTGCATAAACTCCACGAATATTAGTTCTAGAGACTTTGTCGACTTTTACGAAACTCGACTCATCCATTTCAATCCCAGTTTCGACTAAACCAATATCTTCAGTATTTGGTAGCGAACCAACTGCGATCAAACAATGTGAGCCAACAATTACTTCGCCCGACGCCAAAATAACCTCAACCCCAGATTCGGTTCGTCGAACTGCCTCCGCACGTGACTTTCCCAGAACTTTCATACCACGATCTGCGAAGACGTCTGCGATCACCTGCGCCGCATCAGAATCCTCACCAGGCAGGACTTGGTCTCGCGATGAAATCAATATCACTTGGGAACCTAAAGCTTGGTATGCGCCAGCAAATTCTGCCCCAGTTACTCCAGATCCGACTACAACCAATCTTTCCGGCAGCGACTCTAAGTCATAAAGCTGCTTCCAACTCAAAATTCTTTCGCCGTCAATTGGCGCCGTAGCTAGTTCTCTTGGTCGCGCGCCCGTAGCCAGCAGAATTACATCGGCCGTAATAGTTTCGGATTCACCCAGACCCGTAGTTATCTCTACTTCATTTGATGAAGTGAGTTTCGCAGTGCCTGCAACGACGCGCACGCCGACTTCGACTAGTCGAGCACTGATGTCCGAGCTCTGAGTTGCGGCCCACTTCTTTAATCTGGAGTTAACTGCCAGTAAGTCAACCGTGACTTCAGATGTAGTTACCCCAAGTACCGCGCTGCCTCTGGTATCAGTTACTGCTTCAGCGACTGCAATCAAAGCCTTACTAGGTACTACGTCAGTAAGGACTGCAGCTCCACCGATTCCGTCCCGCTCAATCAGGGTGACTTCAGCGCCTAGGTGTGCGCCGACCAGGGCTGCCTCATACCCACCGGGTCCGCCACCAATAATCACAACTTTTGTCACAGGACTATTGTCTCGCATTTAAATCGCGGCAAAAACTTCCCGAACCATATCCAAGGTCGTTCCTGGGTGGACGAATGCAAACCTGCCAACTGTCTCCCCTTCCCAAGAAGTTGGCGTTACAAACGCAGCCTGACTTTCGATCAATCGGTCTTGTAAAGCGCGGTAATCCTTGGGTTCCCAACCGATTTTTCGCCAAAGTAATACTGACAAGGTCGGTTCGATTACTAATTCCAGATCAGGGTGCGCGCGAACTAAGTCTGCAACTTCGCGCGTTAGTTGAATAGAAGCTTCAACCGCGTCGCTATACGCCGCAGTTCCGTTTACGGCAAGGGAAAACCAAAGTGGTAATCCGCGAGCTCGCCTTGTTAAGTGATAAGCCAAGTCGGTTGGATTGATTAAATCAGAATCCTCATGCAAAACATCTAGGTATGAGGCGTCTTGGGTATGCACTGCCGCAGCTAAGTGGGGTTCACGATATAAAATTGCGGCCACATCGAATGGTGCAAACCACCACTTATGTGGATCCATAGTGATTGAATCTGCAAGTTCAATGCCAGCGAAGAGAGATTTAGTTGATGGGGCAAGCAAACCAGCACCACCATATGCAGCATCAACGTGGAACCAAAGGTTATTTGCTTGAGCATATTTACCGATACCGGCCAGGTCATCCAAAATTCCAGCATTGGTAGTGCCTGCAGTTGCAACAACTCCCACAACTGGCGGTTCATCCGGAGTGCACCTTGCCAGTGCTGCAGTTAAGTCAGCCACGGACATGGAGTATCCAGCCGTCTCGACAATTAGTGGCTCGACATCCAAAATTGCAAGCGAATTTCCGATTGAAGAATGTGCTTGTTTGCTCAATGCGATGCGAACTGGCGCCCGGTCCTTTAAGCCACGGTTTTTACGACCGGTTTCTCGTGCAACTGTCAGTGCTGCCAAATTTGCCGCAGAGCCACCCGAGACAAATGTGCCACCAGCACTTTGCGGTAATCCGGCAACATCCGCCATCCAGCGCAACACTTGATTCTCGGCTGAAATTGAACCTGCGGCTTCTAACCAAGATATTCCTTGGATTGAAGCGCAGGACACAATCATGTCGAAAAGTAACGCAGCCTTGGTAGGTGCTGTGGGTATGAAGGCCATGAAGCGAGGACTGTCGCCAGATACCACGGCGCGTGAAATAACTTCGTCGTAGAGTTTGAGAACTTCGCTAGCGGGATTACCTTCGGGTTTCATTAATCCAGCCAAGGCATCAGCTAAAACTTTTTTATCACCCGGGAAGTCCAGTGGGACTTCTGGCATTGAGAGCCGATCGCGCATATATTCGAAAATTAAGTTTGTAACTTCGGCATCGTACTTATGCATCCGAGTTGCGTCTAACTTCTTACCTTCAGACATTGAAACCACCAATGACTAGGTCAGTGAACCGCCGATCTCACAACAGCCAGCAGGGTATTCACGACCACTACCCACAGTAGTGGATGCTAATTAGAAGTCATTCTTTGGCTGGTAAGTACCCCAAACCGAACGCAAAGCATCAGCCACTTCGCCACCCGAAGCATTTGCAGCCAGCGCTGTCTTCATTGGGTAAAGCAAATTATCAGTGCCTTCAGCAGTTCGCTTGATCTCGTCCAGCGCTTTAGTTACAGCCGCGTTGTCACGCGTTGTCCTAACTTTTTCTAGCCGTTCCACTTGCTCGGCTTCAATGGCTGGATTCACGCGAAGTGGCTCGTAGTGCTCTTCGGAATCGATTTCAAATTTGTTTACTCCAACAATGGTCCGCTCGCCCTTATCGATTTGTAGCGCATAGTCGTAGGCAGTAGTTTCAATTTCATTTTTTTGGAAACTTAGTTCGATAGCTGCAGCTGCGCCACCCAAATCTTCAACTTTGCCCATCAATTTCAAAATCTCAGTCTCAAGTTCATCTGTCATGGATTCAACTACGTACGAGCCAGCAAATGGGTCGACCGTCTTTGTAATGTCAGTTTCGTAAGCAAGTACTTGTTGGGTTCGGATCGCTAATCGGGCGGCTTTTTCGGTAGGTAGCGCAATTGCTTCATCAAATGAATTGGTGTGAAGGGATTGCGTGCCACCAAGTACCGCCGCCAAGCCTTGGATTGCAACACGAACTAAATTAACTTCTGGTTGCTGCGCCGTAAGTTGTACGCCCGCAGTTTGTGTGTGAAACCGCAACATCTGACTCTTTGGATTCTTGGCACCAAAATCGTCCTTCATGATGCGGGACCAAACACGACGGGCAGCTCGGAACTTAGCCACTTCTTCCAGCAATGTCGTACGCGAAACGAAGAAGAATGACAGTCGAGGTGCAAAATCATCAATATCCATGCCCGCTGCAATTGCAGTGCGCACATACTCCACGCCATTTGCCAGCGTAAATGCAATTTCTTGGGCAGGCGTCGCGCCCGCTTCACCCATGTGATATCCAGAAATTGAAATTGTGTTCCACTTTGGAATCTCGTTATTGCAGTATGCAAATGTGTCGGCAGTTAAACGAAGTGATTGTTTAGGCGGATAGATGTAAGTGCCCCGTGAAATATATTCCTTCAGCACATCATTTTGAATCGTTCCAGTTAACGCATCTGCTGGAATTCCATTTGCTTGCGCCACTAACTGGTACATCAAGAGCAGAGTTGATGCGGTGGAATTGATAGTCATTGACGTTGAGACTTGATCCAATGGGATTTTGTCAAACAAAATCTGCATGTCGGCAACGGTGTCAATTGCGACTCCGACTTTACCTACTTCGCCATGCGCCAACTCATGATCCGAGTCATAGCCCATTTGAGTCGGTAGATCGAAAGCCACACTAAGTCCGGTTGAGCCGGCTGCAAGTAATTGGCGATACCTCTGGTTGGATTCGGCTGCGGTGCCAAAGCCGGCGTACTGGCGCATGGTCCAAGGACGGCCGGCGTACATCGAGCTATAGATTCCACGGGTGTACGGATACTCGCCAGGTTCGCCTAGTGCTGTAGTCGGATCCCAGCCAGCCAAGGACTCTGGTCCATAGACTGTCTCGATCGGTAACCCAGATTCGGAAATTCCCATACTAAAAGGTTAGTCGGTTTTTCGACGTCCAATAGTGCGTCCTAGCCATACCAATGGATCGTACTTCTCGTCCACAACACGTTCCTTCATTGGGATGATTGCGTTATCCGTGATCTTGATGTGTTCTGGACAAACTGCGGTGCAACACTTTGTGATGTTGCACATGCCAAGGCCGTGCTCATCTTGAGCTTCGTGCTTACGATCTAGTTGATCCAGCGGGTGCATGTCGAGTTCGGCTAACCGAATAAAGAATCTTGGTCCGGCAAAACTTTCCTTGTTTTCTTCGTGGTCACGGACAACGTGACACACATCTTGGCATAAGAAGCACTCAATACACTTGCGGAATTCTTGGCTGCGCTGAACGTCGACTTGTTCCATCCGATATTCGCCTGGCTTTAAGTTTTCCGGTCCCTTGAAGGCTGGAATCTCACGAGCCTTCTTGTAGTTAAACGAAACGTCAGTAACTAAGTCCTTGATAACTGGGAAGGCTCGTAGTGGAGTGACCGTGATCTCTTCGTCTTCAGCAAAAGTGTTCATGCGAGTCATGCACATAAGACTTGGCTTGCCGTTGATTTCGGCACTGCAGGAACCGCACTTACCAGCTTTACAGTTCCAACGAACTGCTAAGTCTGGGGTTTCGGTTGCCTGCAGACGATGGATTACGTCAAGAACAACTTCGCCTTCGCCAACTTCAACCTTGTGCTCTTCAAGTTGGCCGGCATCGCTGTTACCGCGCCAGATTCGCATCGATGCTAAGTAACCCATTAGTTGCCTCCCATTCCAAGCTGCGCGAGTTCTTCGGGCAGCAGGTACTTCTTCAATTCTTCGACGTCAAACAATTCAGCCAATTCTTTTGGCATAGGAGGCAGTGACTGGCGCTCGGTATTTACCTTTGAACCATCCCATGAGGTAATGACGTGAATTGCGCGCCATTTTGGATCCATAGTTGGGAAGTCATCGCGAGTGTGTCCGCCACGAGATTCTTCTCGCTCCATCGCAGACTTCGCAACTGCCTCACTCACTAGCAGCATGTTCATCAAATCAAGCGCAACGTGCCAACCTGGGTTGAACTTAGTGTCGCCCGAAACATTTACGTGCTTTGCGCGCTCTTTCATGGTCTCAAGTTTTGCAATCGCCTCTTGCATTTCAGTGCCCACTCGGATGATGCCAACTAGGTCATTCATCATCTGCTGTAGTTCATAGTGAACCGCATAGGCATTTTCTTTGCTATCTCCCTTGAATGGAGCTAGCGCGGAAGCTAAGGCGCGATCAATTTCAGCCTGTGCCAGTTTTGGCCTGGAAGTAAGTGCACTTACGTACTCACTTGCACCAACACCAGCACGACGACCGAAAACCAAAAGGTCAGAAAGTGAATTGCCGCCAAGACGGTTTGAACCATGCATACCGCCAGCAACTTCACCGGCAGCAAATAAGCCAGGTACGCCAGTTGCCGCGCCAGTATCTGGATCCACCTGCACGCCACCCATTACGTAGTGGCAAGTAGGACCAACTTCCATTGCTTGCTTAGTGATATCTACGTCAGCAAGTTCCTTGAACTGATGCCACATAGATGGGAGGCGGGCCTTGATTACTTCGGGTGCTAAGCGAGTCGAAACGTCTAGGAAAACTCCGCCATGCGGGGAGCCACGTCCAGCTTTAACTTCCGAGTTAATTGCACGTGCAACTTCATCACGCGGCAGAAGTTCTGGTGGGCGGCGATTGTTATCTGGATCGGTGTACCAGCGATCCGCCTCTTCTTCAGTGTCTGCGTATTGCTTCACAAAAACTGGTGGGATGTAGTCGAACATAAAGCGGCGGCCATCTGAATTTCGAAGTACGCCACCATCGCCACGTACAGATTCAGTTACCAGGATGCCTTTAACGCTAAGTGGCCAAACCATTCCGGTTGGGTGGAACTGAATGAATTCCATGTGCATTAAGTTTCCGCCAGCCTTAAGAGCTAGGGCGTGACCATCTCCAGTGCCTTCCCACGAATTGGAAGTTACCTTGAAGGATTTGCCGATGCCACCAGTTGCTAGCACAACGGCTGGAGCTTCAAATGCCACAAACTCGCCGGACTCACGCCAGTATCCAAGTACGCCAGAAACCTTGCCGTCTGTTTTAAGAATTTCGGTGACAGTTAGTTCTGCAAAAACCTTGATCTTTGATTCGTAATCGCCAGTTTCAGCAAAGTCTTCCTGTTGCAACGAAACAATTTTTTGCTGCATAGTGCGAATCAATTCCAAGCCCGTGCGGTCACCAACGTGAGCAAGGCGTGGGTATTCGTGGCCACCGAAGTTACGTTGGCTAATTTTGCCTTCTGGAGTGCGATCAAAAAGTGCACCGTAAGTTTCAAGTTCCCAGACTCGATCTGGAGATTCCTTGGCATGTAGTTCTGCCATGCGCCAGTTGTTTTGGAATTTACCGCCGCGCATAGTGTCGCGGAAGTGAACCATCCAGTTGTCTTTGCTATTTACGTTACCCATGCTGGCGGCAATGCCACCTTCAGCCATAACGGTATGAGCTTTACCAAATAACGACTTGCAGATGATCGCAGTGCGCAAACCACTAGCGCGAGCTTCGATGGCAGCACGCAATCCGGCGCCACCAGCACCAATAATTACAACGTCGTATTCGAGGCGTTCGAAATCAGCCATGAGTATTCAAGTCCCCTTAGAAGAAGTAGATGTTCGTGATTTGGCCAGTTGCAACACTGCGGACAAACAGGTCGCAAAGAGCTACGCCAATCAGCGAAACCCAGGCAAACTTTGGATGATGCGGATTCAACTTAGAAACAAAGGTCCACAACTTGTAACGGAATGGGTGCTTGCTGAAGTGCTTCAAGCGTCCGCCAACTGCGTGGCGACATGAGTGGCATGAAAGTGAGTACGACCACAGGAACGTTGCGTTAAGAAGGAGCACAAGCGTGCCAAGGCTCATGTGGCCCCATTGACCTTCAGGATTCTTGAAGGCGATGATTGCGTCGTAAGTCAAGATGATGTTGAAAATCAAGCCTGCGAAAAAGAAGTAACGGTGTGAATTCTGAAGTAACAGTGGCTGGCGAGTTTCGCCGGTGTACTTACGATGTGGCTCAGCTACGGCACACGCTGAAGGCGACATCCAGAACGCGCGATAGTACGTCTTGCGGTAGTAGTAGCAAGTTAGTCGGAAGCCGAGCGGGAAAACCAAAATCAATAATGCAGGTGACAGCGTCCACCAATCACCAAATGGTGTTCCAAAAAGTGCGGTCTCAGGCGGGCAAGAAGTTGCTAGGCATGGAGAATAAAACGGTGAGATTAAATGATCCACGTAGTAATAAGAATTCTCGAAAGCACGCCATGTCGAATAAGCAATAAACGAAACTAAAACTGCTACCGAAATAAGTGGTTCAATCCACCACTTGTCAGTTCGGAGAGTTCTAAAACCGATTTTTGCGCGTCCTGGCGCCGAAACGCCATTTTCCATTGATCTCACAGCCATAGCCAAGAGTTTAGGGTCTGAGGCAAATCAGTGCATTGGGGGCTTTGGAAAATCAGGTGTGACATGTCGCACATGACCAATTCGATCTGGCGCTCGAAGAACTAGCGGGCTTGACCTAAGAGTAGAGCGCTACTTCCAAGCCCAAAACGTTACTCACGATCTCAATGGCTCCAACACTATCTAGTTCGGCCCGATCCCCGTATCCGTAAAGCACACCGATGCCAGGTATCCCAAGCTCTTTGGCGCCCAGAATATCGTGCTCACGATCCCCGATCATCACTATCGAGGTGCCATCGCCCATTCGAAGTTCAGTCAGGGCGTGCCTAATCACCAGCGCTTTTGTGCCGCGAAGTTCGCCAGTTTCATCGGATCCGGCTATCACGTCAAAGAAGTGATCCATATTAAAGTGCTGCAAGATGTTCACAGCAGCGTAATCAACTTTCGATGTGGCCACAGCTAATCGCTTGCCGTCAGCAACTAATTTCGTAAGTAATTCTGGAATGCCAGGGTAAACGGAATTTTCGTATGCCCCTTTCTCGTTGTAATACTCGCGATAAAGTCGCACGGCTTCAATAGTTTGAGTCTCATCCATGCCGGCAAAGTCGCTAAACGAAGTCCAAAGTGGCGGGCCAAGGTACTTTCTTAATTCAGCATCATTTGGTTTTGCGAACCCCATTTTTTCTAGTGCGTAAAGTACGCCGTTACCAACACCTAGCCCACTGTCAGTAAGTGTGCCATCTAAATCAAATAGGACTACGTCCCAACTCATGCTTTTACAAATCCGAGCTTGTCGTAAACATCAGCCAAAGTCTTTCCCGCAATCTCGCGCGCGCGAACTGCGCTAGTGCGCATAAGTCGCTCCAGCTCGGCAGGATCCGTTAAGTAAGAATCGACTTTGGCTTGGTATGGCTCAACGAATGTTAAAACCGCTGCTGCAGTTTCTTTCTTTAAATCGCCATACATCCGCCCGGCAAAACTCGAAACTAAGTCTTCGATAGCAGTATCGCTGTAAGCCGAAAGAATAGTTAAAAGGTTCGAAACGCCAGCCTTCTTCACTGGATCAAATGCCACAACCGAATCTGAATCAGTTACTGCAGACTTAATCTTCTTTTCGGTAACTTTCAGTGGGTCAAGTAAGTTCACGCACCCCGAAGGTGAAGACTTACTCATTTTCGCATTTGGGTCTTGTAGGTCTTGAATCTTTGCGGTGCCTTTAACTATGAATGATTCCGGAACCGTAAAAGCTTCGCCAAAACGAGTGTTAAATCTGATGGCTAGGTCGCGGGTAAGTTCTAAATGCTGGCGCTGATCTTCGCCAACTGGAACTGCGTTAGCTTGATACAGCAAGATATCGGCCGCCTGCAAAATTGGGTAAGTCAATAAGCCAACGCTGGTACTCGATGTTCCACCCTTCGCAGACTTGTCCTTAAATTGGGTCATGCGATTTGCTTCCCCAAGTCCAGTGATTGAAGACATAACCCACATAAGTTGGGCGTGCTCTGGGATGTGACTTTGCACAATCAAAGTTGATTTGTTGGGATCAATTCCCAAAGCCAAAAGCTGGGCATACGAAGACAGGGTGCGCTGTCGTAGTTGCGCTGGATCCTGCTCGACCGTGATCGCGTGCATATCTGCGATGAAGTAGACGCAATCATGTGTCTCTTGCATGGCAACCCAGTTTTGTAGCGCACCTAGGTGGTTGCCAATGTGGAAACTGTCAGAGGTTGGCTGGATGCCTGAAAGTACGCGCGGAGTCACTCGCTTATTGTCTCACTTCGCACTACTCGGATTCGGGAGACCCTGCGGCCATCCATTTCAATTACCGTAAGGGAACCGAGTTCAGTCGTAATCTCGTCACCAACCATTGGGATTCGCCCCAGCTCAGCTGCCATAAATCCTGCAGCAGTGTCATACGGACCTTCCGGCAATTCAAGGCGGGTCTCGTCGAAAAAGGCATCAAGATTCAACAGACCATCAACAACAACATCTTTGCCTGGTGGGATTACACCTTCTGAAGCATCTGTGTCATATTCGTCGCGAATGTCCCCGATAAGTTCTTCAACCAAATCTTCCATCGTGATGATCCCCGCGGTACCGCCGTATTCGTCCACCACGATTGCCATGTGAGCGCTAGTAGCTCGCATATCAGTTAGTGCCGGGATGACCTGCTTAGTTCCAGGTAACCGGGCCACGTCGCGAACTAGGTCGCCAACGCGAATTGAGCGTTCGCGGATTTCTGGGTCTAGTAAGTCGCGAACGTGTACAAAGCCAATTACATCATCCTCGGAATCGTCCGTGACTGGATAGCGAGAATGCGGTTTGTCGGCGACAATTTTTACAGCTTTAAAGACTGGAAGGTCTGCATCCAAGAATGCAACTTCAGTTCGAGGAATCATTATTTCTCGAATCTCGCGTTCACCTGCATCAAACACATCGTCAATAAGTTCACGTTCTGCGTGAGTTAAGTCTTGATGCATGGCAACCATGCCCCGAAGTTCCTCGCCGGAAATCTTTTCTTTCTTCGCATCCGGATTACCACCGAGGATGCGGACTACTAAGTCCGTTGATGCTGAAAGTAATTTAATGAACGGGCTAAATATCTTTGCCATGACATCGATTGGGCCTGCTAAGAACAGTGCGTACCGTTCTGAGTGTTGTAACGCCAAACGTTTTGGTGTCAGTTCAGCAAAAACTAGTGCCAAGTAAGCAACCAAGATGGTTGAACCTATAAATGAAACAGTTTCTGCAGTTCCTCTTGAAAGTCCCAAGTATTCAAGTTTTGGCACGATTATCGGGGCCAGCCGTTTTTCACCATATGCGGCAGATATGAATCCAGCTAATGTCACACCTACTTGCCCAGCAGCCAAGAATCGATTTGGATCCTCAACTAGTTTTGCTAGTCGACGACCGCGTCTACCTTTAGTTTCAGCGAGACGACTAACTTGGCTTTCGCGCAAAGTGATGAGTGCAGTCTCTGCAGCAACGAAGACAGCGCCAACAATCATAAAAACGAAAACAGTGCCAATAATTGGCAACAAGGCGCTCACAAAATGATTCTACAAGTTAAATTGCGCAGTTACTGGGGCGTGATCGCTCCAGCGTTGAGCGTAGGAATCTGCGCGCCCTACAACGATATCTTTGCAATGTTTGGCTAATTCACTGGATGCCAAATGGTAATCAATGCGCCAGCCGGCATTATTGTCGAATGCCTGACCGCGCCAAGACCACCACGTGTACGGACCTTCAACTTCGCCTGCGAACTTGCGCCCTAAATCCACAACGCCGACTTTGTTAAACCATTCGTCAAAATACGCACGTTCTTCGGGGAGGAACCCAGCGTTAGTTAAGTTGCCTTTCCAATTCTTGATGTCCAACTCGGTGTGACCTACGTTAAGGTCGCCACTCGCGAGGAATAGTCCGCCTGCTTTTTGAGCGGCTTTCAGTCGCTTGGTCATGGCTTCCAGGAATCGGTACTTCTCTTGCTGAACTGGCTTATCGACATCACCGGAGTGCACGTATACCGAAGCAACAGTAAGGGGTCCTTTTTTAGTTTCAATTTCGGCTTGAACCCACCTGCCGGTTTCCGCAAATTCTTTTAGTCCGACTCCGGTTTTGATCTTATTTAATTTACGAGTGCTAAGAATTGCTACGCCGGCGTGACCGAGGCGAGCGCTGGAGTCATGTGCCACATGTAAATCGCTTAGTCCAACAGCGTTCAATACTTCATGAAGTTGTTCCGTCGTCGCGCGAACTTCCTGCAAGCAAATTACTTCAGCTACGCCAGAATCTAGTTGAGCTTTGATCCAATCGAAGCCACCACGCTTTTGGGCGGCTCGAACACCATTCGCATTAGCAGTAATTACTCCGAGCATAAATTAGGCCGACATCGCCTTCTGTAGGTTTTCATTGATCGCACCCAAGAAATCCTCAGTGGTCAAATATGGCTGAGTATCGCTAATTAGAAGTGCCAAGTCCTTTGTCATTTTTCCGCTTTCGACGGTTTCAATGCAGATTCGCTCCAAAGTCTCAGCAAACTTTGTTACCTCTGGTGTTTCATCCAATAGTCCACGATGCGCAAGACCCTGGGTCCAAGCAAAAATCGAAGCGATTGGGTTAGTGGAAGTTGGCTTACCTTGTTGGTGTTGGCGGTAGTGGCGCGTCACGGTTCCATGTGCAGCTTCTGCTTCTACCGTTTTGCCATCAGGAGTCATAAGAACACTAGTCATCAAACCAAGCGAACCAAAGCCTTGCGCGACAGTGTCGGACTGAACATCGCCGTCATAGTTCTTACATGCCCAGACATAGCCACCTTCCCACTTCATTGCGGAGGCAACCATGTCATCGATTAATCGATGTTCGTAAGTGATTCCAGCTTTATCGAAATCGGCCTTGAATTCTTTATCGAATACTTCTTGGAAGATATCTTTGAACTGACCGTCGTAAGCCTTGAGAATTGTGTTCTTGGTCGACAGATAAACCGGGTAGTTGCGAGATAAGCCGTATCGCATGGAAGCGCGGGCAAATTCGCGAATTGAGTCATCCAAGTTATACATGCCCATAGCTACACCTGAACTTGGGAAATCAAAGATGTTGAGTTCCATCGGTTCGCCACCATCGGCTGGCGTGAAAGTCATAGTCAACGACCCAGCTCCTGGAATTTTGACGTCAGTTGCCTTGTATTGGTCACCAAATGCATGACGGCCAACGATGATTGGCTTGGTCCAGCCTGGAACCAACCGTGGAATGTTGCTGATGATGATTGGCTCTCGGAAGATTACGCCACCAAGGATGTTTCGGACAGTTCCGTTCGGGGACTTCCACATTTTCTTAAGCCCAAATTCTTCAACGCGTGCTTCGTCCGGTGTAATTGTTGCGCACTTAACACCCACGCCATGTTTCTTAATTGCGTTAGCTGCATCAATTGTCACTTGATCGTCAGTTGCGTCACGGTGTTCGATACCCAGGTCGTAGTAATCAAGGTTTATGTCGAGGTAAGGCAGGATTAGCTGCTCCTTGATAAAAGACCAGATGATTCGAGTCATTTCATCGCCGTCTAACTCAACGACCGTTCCCTTGACTTTAATTTTCGACATGATGTCTACCTATCTTTACTTGGAAATCTTGTGGCGAAATTGCGTTAGAGACCTAGGACGTCGGCTTGCTTTTCCCGGACTGCTTCTGCGGCTGCCTTGAGTTCAGCAAGTTCAGAATCGGTTAGCTTGGTTTCTACTACCTTGCGAACCCCACCCTTGCCGATCTGGGCTTCAACACCTAGGTAAACACCTTCAATGCCGTATTCGCCATCAACCCAAGCGCAAACTGGCATAACTTCACCAGAATCTTCCAGCACCGCTTTAGCCATCCGAGCTGCCGCGGCAGACGGGGCGTAGTAAGCAGAGCCAGTCTTAAGTAGGGCAACAACTTCTGCACCACCGTTGCGAGTGCGAACTACAAGTTCTTCAATTTTTTCTGCCGAAAGTAAATCGGAAAGTGGTTTGCCATCAACTGTGCAGCGAGATGGAACTGGAACCATGGTGTCGCCGTGCGATCCAAGCGTAAGAGTCTTAACTGATGCCACCGGAACTTTTAGTTCTTCGGCAACAAAGTGAGTGAATCGAGCAGTATCGAGCATTCCGGCTTGACCTAAAACTTGATTCTTGGGTAGCCCGCTTGCAAGTTGAGTAAGTGCTGTCATTTCATCTAATGGATTTGATACCACGATGATCACAGCATTCGGAGCATGCTTTGCAATGTTCTTGGCAACGCCGCCAACGATTTTGGCATTGGTCTCGATTAAGTCCATCCGGCTCATACCTGGCTTGCGAGGTAGACCTGCAGTGATGACAACAACATCAGATCCAGCTATCGCTTCGTAGCCACCCCCATCAACAGTTGTGGTCTGACCGATCATTTTGGTTTCAAAGCCTTCGATCGATCGTGATTGATTTATGTCTAACGCGATACCTTCTGGTTTGCCCTCGAGGATGTCAGTCAAGACAACTGTGTCCACGATGTCGTACTCAGCAATTCGCTGCGCAGTTGTTGAACCATAAAAACCAGCACCTACAACGGTGACTTTGCCAGCCATGTGACTTCCTTTGCGAGAGTAACTTTAGAAAAAGTATCTTGACGTCAAGACACTTTAATCTTAGTCTCTCGAACTAGGTGTTATGCGTCCAGTTATAGAGTGTGAAGCCAGACACATCTCTGGAGGAAAAATGGTCGACTACAACGCTTACGATGCATTAACTTTTGATTGCTACGGCACACTCATTGACTGGGAATCAGGCATTTTGGCAGGACTTCGCTCGGTCTTTGGTGACAAAGTTTCCGATATCGCCGACGCTGAACTTCTAGAAAAATTCGCGCGCCACGAACATGAGGCGGAAGTTCCATACCAGGGATACCGAGAAGTTTTGGGGCTCACCTGTCGGCTACTTGCTGAAGAGCTAGGTTTTGCAACCACGCCAGAACAAGAGGCAACCTTTGGCGGCAGTGTTGTGGACTGGCCGGCTTTTCCAGATTCGCACGATGCGTTAGTGGAATTACAAAAGAAATACAAACTTGTAGTAATCACTAACTGTGACGACGACCTATTTGCAGCCTCAGCCAGACGTCTTGGAATTACTTTTGATGAAGTCATCACAGCCCAGCAAGTTGGATCCTACAAACCAAATATTGAAAACTTTCACTTCGCACACGAAAAAATCGAACGGACCCTAGGAATACCAAAGGATCGAATTTTGCACGTCGCACAAAGTCTGTTTCATGACCATGGTCCGGCCAAGAGCATCGGTATGACGACGGTACATATTCGCCGCCGAGGCAATGGTGCTGCGCCCGCCGCCGCTGCCACTCCAGACGAAGTCTTTCCAGATATGGCTAGCTTTGCTCAGGCAGTTGCATCCGCTTAGATTTAGGTTGCACTCCGGCTAGTACTACTGCTAATCCGGTAATTACGATTCCCAATATTAATTGGAATGTAATGTTTGTTTCTGCCGTCGGCATCAATAAATCCAAAATAATTGCTCCTGACAGCTGGCCGACAACTGAGGTAAGCGTGAACAAGAAAACTCCAAGAGTGCGTGCCATAAATGCTGCAGTTAAAACAAAGAAAACGCCGGCTGGTCCGCCTAACCAAATCAACGGATTAACCCAGGGCATCGGTGGAATATTGAATCCTTGCGGATTGAAATATTCAGTTCCAAAGAAGGCAATCGAAATTGCAATTAAACCAACAATAAAGTTCACCATTGTTGCAGGAATTGGATGACCTGTACGTAAGGCAATTTGGCCATTAAGAGCTGGTTGGGTCGATACCAAGAATCCTGCTGCCAAACAAAGCAGAACCGAACCAATCGCAATTGTGCCATTAGCTTTATCTCCGGAAACTGAAACCACGACGCCGACGATGCCAAGGATTGCTGCGGCAATTCGAATTAAGGTGATGGGTTGTTTACCGGCCGGACCAATTCCAAACTTGTCTGTGATTAAGGCGCCTGAAGTCTGGCCAGCAACAACCGCAACAGTAAATATTGCTACACCCAGGACGGCAACCAAACTACTCTGGGTCGCAACAAAAAAGGCACCAGAAAGTCCTCCCAGTAGATGCCACCAGCGAAGTTGCTTTTGCTTTAGCAAACTTGGGATTGTTCGAAAGGCACGCCACAACTTCGGTTTAACGATCATTACAAGGATGATGACGATAATGCCGGTTACAAAATTAATAACTGCAGTTAAAAGTGGGTTTTCGATGTAGGTATTTAATTTACTGTTTAAAGTCGATTGACCAGTAATTACTATTGATGCGATAAATGTAATCACAATATGAAGAAACTTATTTGACCGTGGCTTTGCATGAGTTGATGGCATCAAAAAATCACTTTCGCCCGTGTGGAACTACAAGTGCCAGGATTAGAAGTATCGTCCCAAGGCTTGCCATGACGGTTAAATCAATTCGGCGCCGGCGGTTTCTAAGTAACCCGGCTTTTGCATCCGGCAGCTTGAATCGTAATCCAAATCCCAATAGAACACTTAGTGATAACAAAATTGCGCCTGAGCGAAAATCAACAAAGACAATGACTGCCAAACTGACAAGCATTGTTGCGTAGACACTAAGTATGGGCCACTGCTTGCGGACAAAACTTTTCATAACTAGCCCATCCTGCCAGAACTTAAGCACCCAAAGTACTAGTGGAAGAAATGCCTAGTTCCTGTGAAATACATGGTTACTCCTGCAGATTGCGCAGCCTGGACTACTTCGTCATCTCGCATCGAACCACCCGGCTGAACTACTGCCTTTATGCCCGCTTCAAGTAAAACTTGTAACCCGTCTGCGAACGGAAAGAATGCATCTGATGCAGCAACACTCCCCAAGGAACGCTCTTGGCCAGCGCGCGCTACTGCTAAGCGTGCCGAATCAACTCGGTTTACTTGACCCATCCCAATGCCTATCGCTGCACAATCTTTAGCGAGCAATATTCCGTTGGATTTAACGCAGCGGGAAGCTCGCCAAGCAAATTGCAGATCTGCAAACGTTGAATCATCGGCGGGTGAACCGCTAACTAATACCCAAGTCGCAGGATCATCGCCGGCAGCCTGGAATTGATCTTGAGTTTGCAGCAGCAGCCCACCTGAAACTGGCCGCATTTCGGTACGTACTTGAGAGCTAATCGGTGCTGCAACCAAAATTCGAATGTTGGCTTTTTGTTGCAGTAGCGCGAAGGCATCGGAATCGAATGCTGGCGCAACAATGACTTCAGTGAAAACTTCCGATACGGATGTGGCCATCTCAAGATTTACCGGTCGGTTTGTCGCGATCACACCACCAAATGCTGAGACTGGGTCAGTTGCGTGCGCTCGTTTGTATGCAATATTAATCGTCTCACCAACTGCAACTCCACAAGGATTTGCGTGTTTGATAATTGCAACTGCTGGATCAATGTGGTCATAGGCCGCGCGATATGCAGCTTCCGCATCAACATAATTGTTATAAGACATTTCCTTGCCGTGAAGTTGCTCGGCTTGGGCAATTCCAGTCTCACCAAAAACTGAAATATAGAGTGCCGCCTCTTGATGTGGATTCTCGCCATAGCGAAGAACTTCAGCTCGTTCCCAAGCGCCACTAAACCAGGCTGGAAAACCAGTCACGCTGGAATCAGCAGCAGGTAATGCAACCGAACCCAGCCACCCCGCAACTGCTACGTCGTATTGAGCTACGTGACGAAATGCATCCGTAGCAAGTGATACGCGCTGGGCATGTGTAAATCCATCACCTGAAGCCGCTGTAAGCACTGATCCATAAAGAGATGGACTAACAACGATTGCTACGTTTGCATGATTCTTTGCACTGGCTCGCACCATTGCGGGTCCGCCAATATCGATCTGTTCAATGCACTCTTCTACTGTTGCCCCTGAAGCAACGGTTTGAGCAAATGGGTAGAGATTTACAACTACAAGTTGGAACGCCTCAATTCCCAAGTTTGCGAGTTGCGCTACATGATCAGGCTTTCGCACATCAGCCAACAAGCCGCCGTGAATATTTGGATGCAATGTCTTAACTCGACCATCAAGTGACTCTGGAAATCCAGTTACTTCTTGCACCTCGGTAACTGGAATCCCAAGCGACGCAATTCTGGCAGCCGTGCTTCCGGTGGAAACTATGGCTACCCCAGCTTCATGCAAGCCTCGGGCCAACTCATCTAATCCAGTTTTGTCATAAACACTAATCAGTGCTCGCTTGATTTTTCTGGTGTCAGTCATGCCTTGACTACCTCTCCGTTTACTAAGCGGACTTTGCCCTGGGTTAGGTCTCGCACGACTGAAATGAGCAGTTTGCGTTCTTCAACTTTAATCCGCTCGTGTAAGGATTCTTCACTGTCTGACTCTCTAATTTCAATTTCATGCTGTGCAATTACCGGACCAGTGTCAACGCCAGCATCGACAAAGTGAATCGTAGATCCAGTAACCCGCACACCCGCCGACAGTGCATCCCGTACCGCATGGGCGCCAGGGAAATCCGGAAGTAATGCAGGATGCGTGTTAATGATTCGTCCAGAGAATTCGGCTACTAGCTCGGAATCCAAAATCTTCATGAATCCTGCAGAGACAATCAGATCCGGCTTTAGATCGTGCAATATCTTTAATAGACCAGCATTCCAAGTATTTCTATTTGATTGCATTTCATGCACAACGACTCGAATTCCAGCGGCTCTCGCACGATCACATGCTGCGACTTCACCATCAGAGATTAAGGCTGCAATATCAATATTTAAGTTTGAACTTTCGTCAATCAGCGCTTGTAGTAGCGAGCCTGTGCCAGAGGCTAAAACAACAACTCTCGGTATCGACACAGCACTATTCTATTTTGTTGCACTCTCGCGGTGGGACCACAAATGCATCAAAGAGAGTATGAGCCGAGGGAGGATTAAAGCTAGCAACGCAGAAGTTCCGCAAACACTCACTATTGCCCAGGCAACGGCGTTTGGCGCGGGGCCAATAAATTTCAGATATCCAATTCCAAGCGAACCGCTAGCGGCAGCGGCGGCGATCCAGCAAAGCGATGCCAAAATTCCGGTACCAACCAGCAATGTGAGAAATTCGCTGCCCCGCACAATATTCGACAAGACTTCAGTTAGTGTCTCGCCCGTTGCATGCCATCGCTCCCGAGGAATTAAGAAGAACATCATTACGCCAACCATGACTGGAATCACGATGAGTAATGTCGATGCACTTGAAACTGAGCTTGGCAAAATCGATAGCAAAGGGAACGCCGGTAATGCTCCAGGCTGTGAAACTGAGGTCGAAACTTGCCCATTTCCCCCAATTAGAATGCCGGGCCCTAATAAGTAGGACATCGACCAGACTGTTGCTGTTGGCAAATATCCGATACAAAGCAAAGTG
This sequence comes from Actinomycetota bacterium, assembly GCA_947452765.1. Taxonomy (GTDB): domain Bacteria; phylum Actinomycetota; class Actinomycetes; order S36-B12; family UBA5976; genus UBA5976. Next base: position 50,005 of record CANGDR010000011.1, read on the forward strand.
AGAAACAGGCCATCAAATATTCCTGGCGCCATCAAAGTAGTTACCGCTTTGATTTCATTCCAATGAATGATCATAGATACTGTTGTTGCCAACGACCCCAGACCAAGTAATACGCCAAATGTAATTAATCCTGGCCGAAGTCCATGTACCACCACATCCGGCATTCCATCGATAAGAATTGTCCGAGATGGAGCGTAAGAAACCAAACAGGAAACAGTTACTAAAACTGAGAGGATTAAAGTGTGAATCGCCGAAGAAATTAATGAAGTATTCAAATCTCTTGTGGAAGTAACTAAATTAATTAATACACTTAGTGCTGAATAGAGCAAACTAATAAAAATTGCAATCCGCCAAAATTGTTTGCCCGACTCAGGCTGAGCACTCTTAAAAGCCCATTGGGTTGATCTCCAAAGCAAAGTAATTGGAATCGCCATAAATCCCCATGGCAGAAGTCCGATAGTTGTTCCAGCGATTGAGACTGGCACTAGGTGCATCCCGAGCCAAGCAATTCCAGCAGCTCGCATAACTTGCAAGGTTGACTCATTTCCATGAGCTGCGAATAGCCAAATTCCCATGACAATTGAAAAAGAAATTACGAAACCAAGAAGTGCTGCAGCTGATGCAGCTATTGCGGCCGCGATCGGTAATGGATAGTGCTTAATGTGTTCTTCCGGAATTGGACGGCGCCAATGGCGCTGCGGCCCGCTACCAGGTCGCTTGCTGGCAGCTGCATCATTCACACCTGAAATCGTTCCATTATTCCCCCGCTAAAGAAGGAACCGACACGATTACCCTGCCATCAAAACAGTTACGTGACTATAGATTTGCAAGAACTTCGCGCACGAGTCGAGCCGCTTCGCTAGGGGTCTTACCTACCCGAACCCCTACCGCTTCAAGCGCATCTTTTTTAGCTGCCGCTGTACCGGATGATCCTGAAACAATTGCTCCAGCGTGGCCCATGGTCTTTCCTTCTGGTGCAGTGAAGCCAGCAACATAACCAACAACTGGTTTCTTAACGTTGTCCTTGATGAATGCAGCAGCCCGCTCTTCAGCGTCGCCACCAATCTCACCAATCATCACGATGACGTCGGTTTCTGGATCTGCTTCAAACGCTTCGAGGCAATCAATGTGAGTAGTTCCAATAATCGGATCGCCGCCGATTCCCACGCAGGTAGAAAAACCAAGATCTCTAAGTTCAAACATCATTTGGTAGGTCAGGGTTCCAGACTTTGACACCAGGCCAACGCGACCCTTCTTCGTTATATCTCCAGGAATAATTCCAGCGTTAGATAAATCTGGGCTAATTAATCCCGGGCAGTTTGGACCAACAATTCGAGTGGCGCCCGAGTTTTGGGAGTACTGGAAAAAAGCAGCTGTATCGTGAACTGGAATTCCTTCGGTGATGACAACACAAAGTGGAATCTTTGCATCTATCGCTTCAATAACTGCAGCTTTTGCAAACTTTGGCGGAACAAATACAACCGAGACATTGGCTCCGGTTGCAGCCATAGCTTCTCCGACACTGTTGAAAACGGGTATGCCATCAACTTCTTGACCACCCTTGCCAGGCGTAACACCTGCGACAACATTGGTGCCACTTGCGATCATGCGTCGGGTGTGCTTGGTTCCTTCAGAACCCGTCATCCCCTGAACCAGGATCTTGCTACTTGCATCTAAGAAAATTGCCATGGGGTCCTACTTACCTGAAGCCAGCTGGGCAACGCGCCGGGCGGCGTCATCCATAGTTTCTACACGTTCAATTAGAGCTATTCCTGATTCATCAAGAATGCGACGACCCTCAGCTGCGTTATTGCCGTCGATACGGCAAACGATTGGCTTTGTGATTGGCTCACCACGATCCGCAAGCATTGACACTGCTTGCACAATTCCATTAGCAACTGCATCACAAGCTGTGATGCCTCCAAAAACATTCACAAATACTGCTTTAACTTCAGGGTCCCCAAGCACGATGTCCAAGCCATTTGCCATAACTTGCGCGCTTGCGCCGCCTCCGATGTCGAGGAAGTTTGCAGGCTTAACGCCACCAAACTCCTCGCCAGCATAAGCAACCACATCCAGGGTGGACATTACTAGTCCAGCACCATTTCCGATGATTCCAACTTCACCTTGCAATTTCACATAATTCAAATCGAATTCTTTTGCTCGCAATTCAATTGGATCTGTTTCTGAATCGTCAATTAATGCAAGGTGGGATTCATGTCGGTACTGAGCATTGTCATCTAGCGATACTTTGCCATCAAGTGCGAGTACGCGGCCATCTGAAATTTTTGCTAGTGGATTAACTTCAACCAGAGTTGCATCTTCTTCGATCAAAACTTTCCAAAGGTTTTGGAGCATCTCTATGACTTGATCTCGAACGTCTGATGGGAATTTTGCTGCATCTGCAATTTCTGCTGCTTTAGCAAGCGTGCAGCCTTCTATTGCATCGACTCGGATCATGGCAAGCGCATCTGGGTTATTAACTGCGACCTCTTCGATTTCTACGCCACCTTCGACACTGGCCATAGCAAGAAAAGTTCGGTTTGTGCGATCAAGTAAAAATGAAACGTAGTACTCAGCGACAATGTCAGCTGCTTCTGCGACTAGCACCTTGCGGACTGTGTGTCCTTTTATGTCTAAGCCGAGAATATCCTGCGCTCTATCACGTGCATCAGATGCATTGTCAGCAAGCTTTACGCCGCCTGCTTTGCCTCGACCGCCGGTCTTGACCTGCGCTTTAACTACAACGGTTGTTCCAATTTCTTCGGCTACTGCCTTAGCTTCATCAGGGGTGAAGCAAACTTTTCCTGGAACAACTGCAACGCCATGTTTGGCGAAGAGTTCCTTGGCTTGGTATTCATATAAATCCACGTGGGTTGCTCTTTCGCTAGCTGATAGACCAAGGCTACCTAACCCAATGTTGCAACTTGCGGGGGGAGGTTAAACGGTTACTGCAGCCACGTTGTTTCGAACCCATTCGACAACATCACGGATCGGAGTTCCGGGCGTAAAAATCTGTGCCACGCCTGATGCGTAAAGTACCCCGTGATCATCGGCCGGAATTACCCCGCCCCCAAAGACCATGATGTGCTGCGCTTCCCGCTCTTTAAGCAAGTCGATCACTGCCGGAAACAAAGTTAAATGTGCACCAGAAAGGATAGACATCCCAATTGCATCAACATTTTCTGAAATTGCGGAATCCACAATTTGCTCCGGGGTCTGATGCAAGCCCGTATAAGTAACTTCGATTCCACCATCACGCAAGGCTCGGGCTACTACTTTGGCGCCTCGATCATGGCCATCTAGGCCTGGCTTAGCGACAAGTACTCGAATTGGATCCACATTCAATTAATACAGGGATTTACCTAAAAATGGCAATTGCCTTGCAATAAAAGGGGAGGGTTTTCACATTTTCTGCCCGAAAGATGCAATTCCATTTCCCTGCTAACCTAAACTCGGGTAGAAAAGACTTATACCTAAAGTATTTTTTCTTGGATAGGGTCAAAGATCTTGAGCATAGAACAACGCGGGCGACATCGTGCTGCTCGCCATGCTGCTCCAAAGAAAACACAAAACTCTAAAAAAGCTGGGTTGATATTCGGCGTAGCTAGCGTCAGCTCAGTTGTTATGACTTCCGGAAGCACAATCAGCGGGGTTGTCCAAGCCGGCGACCTTACGGTCATGGATGAACCAGGAACCGTTACTGCATCAGGGACCGACACTGGCGTAGTTGCTCGCCAAACTTACGCCGCGCGCGCAAGCCGTTCCGAGGATCGCCAAAGTTTAGATGATGCATTGCTGGCTGCCCAGGCTGCTGTCGTAAACGATCCTGCTGGTGATCCAAACGCCATCATTGATACCACTCCTACAGTTTCGAGTACCGAACGTAAGTCCCTGCAAGCTTTGACCTCAGCTTCAGAAGACCTTTCTACTTTGGTAAACCTTGCGCAGGAACAAAAGAACCAACAGGTCCAGGTTTTGGTTAGTGAACAGGAATCCCTGAAGTTAGCTGCAGTTAAAGCAAAGTCCAAGGCTGCTGAGGCTTTCGCTAAAGCAGAAGCAGCTCGGCTAATTGGAGTTATCGTCGCACCGATCGATGGACCTTACATGCTGACTGCACGATTCGGACAGCGTGGCGGACTTTGGTCAGGTGGCTGGCACACAGGATTGGACTTTAGCGTTCCAACTGGAACCAGAGTTGTGGCTGCTGCCGGAGGCACAATCATCAGCGCCGGCTGGGCTGGTTCATATGGTTACCGAATTGAAATCGATCATGGCAATGGATACGTCACTGCCTATAACCACTTATCAAAAATCGAAAAGACTTCCGGCACGGTTTATCCAGGTCAAGAAATTGGTCGATCTGGCAGCTCAGGTAACACCACTGGCCCACACTTGCACTTTGAAGTAACTAAGGATGGAACTTTGATGAATCCATCAACTTGGCTCTGGGGCACGAACAGATAACGCAGTTTATAGTTTTTCAACTGGTGCATATCGAAGTAATAATCGCTTTTGGCCAGCACTCTTAAAATCAATAGTCGCTTCAGCCTTCTCGCTTTGGCCAGTAGTTGCGATAACTGTTCCCATACCGAATTTATCGTGAAGTACCCGATCGCCCACCACAAGAACCATCACTGGCTCCTCGCGACGTTGCGGTCGCTGTGATCCAGATCCACTAAGTCCCAACGCACCTAGTTCCTCGCCTTGACGGTCCACTAATTCAGCTGGGATTTCAGCGAGAAATCTTGACTCTGGGTTGTAATTTGGTTGTCCCCAAGTTGAACGAGCAACGGCGCGCGTTAAAAACAGACGCTTCATTGCTCGAGTCATTCCTACATAAGCCAGGCGTCGCTCTTCCTCAAGTTCGGACGCTGAACCTAGTGCGCGCTGGTGTGGAAATACGCCATCCTCCATGCCCGTTAGGAATACGACTGGAAACTCCAGACCCTTTGCAGTGTGCAGTGTCATAAGTGTGACAACTCCACCATGCTCTTCGCCAGTTGGAATTTGATCCGAATCGGCGACTAACGATACGCGTTCCAAGAAGTTAGAAAGGGTCGCGACTTCCCCATCATCACTATCTTGGGCAAACTGTTCTTCGTATTCGCGGGTAACATTTTCAAGTTCTGCGATGTTTTCCACTCGAACTTCATCCTGTGGATCCTTACTTGCTTCAAGCTCTTTCAAATAACCAGATGCTTCCATTGCAGCAGCCAAAATCTTGCTTGGGCCTTCACCGGATTCATCTAGGGTTCGCAGGTTTCCAAGCAGTCGGTTGAACTCGGTCAAAGCAGTGGCCGAACGGGTTGGCAGGGTGTGAATTTCCGAAAGCCGGTTCAAGGCTGCACTAAAGGTGATGCGTTCACGTCGTGCAAAAGTTTCTACGGCCTCCTCGGCTTTGTCTCCGATGCCACGGCGGGGCGTATTCAAAATACGGCGAACTGAAACGTCGTCTTCCGGATTAGATACTGCCCTTAGATAGGCAAGTGCGTCCTTAATTTCTTTGCGTTCATAGAAACGAGTACCACCCACAACTTTGTAAGGAATGCCTCGTCTAATGAAGACTTCTTCGACACTTCTAGACTGATTGTTAGTGCGATAGAAAACGGCCATATCTTTAAAATTAAAACTGTGGTGATCGATTAGATCATCGACGTTACGAACTATGAAATCTGCTTCTTGGTGTTCATCTGCCGCTGTATAGATGACGATTTGATCGCCAGGCCCTTCAGCAGTCCATAGATTTTTTGCTGGTCGGCCTGAATTCTTTTCAATAACTGAATTTGCAGATGTCAAAATATTTTGTGTTGAACGGTAGTTCTGTTCAAGCACAACCGTGGTGGCATCTTTGTAATCACGTTCAAATTCCACAATGTTCCGGATGTTTGCACCCCG